>CAPOZU010000003.1 GCA_948676835.1 uncultured Clostridia bacterium | reverse complement strand
GAAAACTTTTAAAAAATTCATATTTACTTCTAAGCAATACTATAGAAAGTTAAATTTACTCATACAAATAACAATTTAGTTATATAAATATAGCTTAAAATTGTCAATTTATGTCTTGAATTTCATAGAAATTTGGTATATATTTTTATTTATATTGAAAAATTTGAAGGATAACAAAAATATTACATTTTAATTACAAAAATATGTCGTTTTTACTTGACTTTTTGTTCAAAATGTAATATTCTTATCGCATAGAATTTTTTGGTTCTTATACAGAAAAAATAAAATGGGGGAGTTAACTTTGGCAATAGGGGATATAATTGTTGGTATTGATATTGGAACCTCTAAAGTTAGTACATTTGTTGGTGAAGTAAATAATTTTAATCAAATAGAAATTATTTGTAGTACAAGCAATAAATGCAAAGCAATTCAAAAAGGTAAAATACTTGATGAAGACGAGCTAAGTAGTTCAATTGCTAGAACAATAGCAGAAGTTGAAGATATAGCAAATATTCAAGTAAATTCTGCTTATACTACTATACCAGGAAAATACATAACAATAGTTCAAAACAGTATCGTAAAAGATGCAAAAGATAAACTTGCTGGAATATCAATAAAAGATGTTGCTTCAGCAATAATTCAAGTTAGAGATATTGAAGTACCAGAAGATAAAGTTTTAATAGATATAGTACCTGATAAATTTATCCTAGAAGATGGTAAAGCAGTAGATGATCCAGTAGGAAAATTTAGTAGTCATTTTACATTAACAGCTCAAATCATATTAGCAGAAAGAGAATATATAAGACAGTTAACTTCAGTATTTAAAAAAGCTGGTATCGAAATAGATGGTGTTGTACCAACATCTTTAGCAGAAAGAAATTTAGTATTAGATACAAACGAATTAACAGATAATATTATGATTATAGATATGGGGGCTGGAAATACAGAAATAGGAGTATTTAATGGTTCAACTTTTGTTTATACTAATACTATTGCTTTAGGAGGAGATAATATTACTAGTGATATTGCATATGTACTAAATATCTCAAATGAAGAAGCTGATAAATTAAAAAGACAGTATGGCTTAGCTCTTAGATCTTTTATAGATAATGATAATAATATAGTATTAAATACTTGCAGAGATATGGATTCAAAAAATATGACAATAAAAAGTTCAGATTTAATTGAAATTATCGAAGCAAGAATTGAAGAAATATTTACATTAATAAATAAAGATATTACAGCACATGGTATAAAAAATAATATAAATAATGTTATTTTAACTGGTGAAGGTATTACAAATATAAACAAAAGTGATATGGCAGGAAAAATAATTTTAAATATTCCAGTTAAAATTTCTACAGGTAGATTAGTAAGCACGGTAAAATCAACTTATAGAGTAAGTTATGCTTTAGTTAGATATATAGCAGCAAGACCATATGCAAAAACAGTTTCTAGTAGTATTTCAGTAAAAACAGAAAGAAATTTACTAAAAACAGTTATGGAAAAAATAAGAGACTTTTTCTATTCTTAGAAAAGGGGTTTAAATAAAGTTTTTAATTTTTTAATATATATAGTTTAAAAGGAGGAAAAAAACCTTATGATTATGGATGATAATGACTTAAGCTACATGATGGATGGAACAGCTACAATTAAAGTTATAGGTGTTGGAGGAGCTGGAAACAACGCTGTAAACAGAATGATTGAAGCAGGAATTAGAAATGTTGAATTTATAGCAGTAAACACAGATAGACAAACATTAAATGAGTCAAAAGCTAATTCAAAAATTCAAATTGGTGAAAAATTAACTAGAGGATTAGGTGCAGGTGCAAATCCTGATATTGGTTCTCAAGCTGCAGAAGAATCAAAAGCTGAAATTGCAGAAGTATTAAAAGGAGCAGATATGGTATTTGTTACAGCCGGAATGGGTGGAGGAACAGGTACAGGAGCAGCTCCAATTGTTGCAGCAACAGCAAAAGAAATGGGAATATTAACAATAGGTGTTGTTACAAAACCATTTACTTTTGAAGGAAAGAAAAGATTAGCACAAGCAGAACGTGGTGTTGCAAGTTTAAAAGGTAAAGTAGATACTTTAGTTGTTATTCCAAATGATAAGTTATTACAAGTTATAGATAGAAAAACATCAATGATAGAAGCTTTTAGAATGGCTGATGATGTATTAAGACAAGGTGTTCAAGGTATATCAGATTTAATTTCTGTTCCTGGTGTTATCAACCTAGATTTTGCAGATGTTAGAACAATTATGTTAAATCAAGGTATGGCTCATATGGGAATTGGATGTGCTAGTGGTGAAAATAGAGCAGAAGATGCAGCAAAACAAGCAATTCAAAGTCCATTACTTGAAACATCAATTGAAGGTGCTAGAGGAATTATCATTAACATTACTGGTGGAAGTGATATGGGATTACATGAAGCAAATACAGCAGCAGAACTTGTACAAAGAAGTGCAGATCCAGAAGCAAACATAATCTTTGGTACTGTTATAGATGACTCTATGGGAGATGAAATTCAAATTACTGTTATAGCTACAGGTTTTGAAAAAGAAGAAGATAGAAGACAAAATTCTCAATATGAAAATATTGTTGCAGATGCTTGGAGAAAGAGAAATACAGGAAGTAGTATTTCTTCAATGTCAAATTCTACAAGTGATTCAAATGGAGACCTAGATATTCCAACATTCTTAAGAAAGAATAAAGGTCTAGGAAATAAATAGACAATTGCGTTTTTTAATATAAAAAAATAAAAGAAATAATCTTATTTTGTAGATTATTTCTTTTTTTTGCTTCTACAAAATGACAGTATTTTTAAATGATAAAAGTTAGAATAAATATACAAATTAATACTAGTATTATAAAAAAGAAAGGTAGTAGAATGACTATATATTTAGATATAGTGCTTTTTGAAAATATTTTTTTAAATTCTATAATTATTTTATCTACAGCAATAATTGGTAAGGTACAGATAAAATGGATGAGAATACTTTTTGCCAGTTTAATTGGTGGATTATTTGCCATTTGTAATTATATTGTTAATATAAATTGGTTTTCGGGAATTATACTAAAAATAGTAGTATCAATTATAATGATGAAAATAGCATTTAATAAATGTAATTTAAAAAAATTAATGAAACAGCTAATGTTTTTTTATTTAGTTTCCTTTACTTTTGGTGGTATTGCATTTATGCTATTATTTTTTATAAATCCTCAAAACATCATTATAAAAAGTAATCATTTAGTTGGAGTATATCCATTAGAAATTGCAGTAATATCAGGAATAGTAGGATTTTTAATATTTTTGATAATATCAAAAATATTAAAAAATAATTTAAGTAAAAAATCTATTATTTGTGAGATTGAAATTTTTTATAATGGAAATATAGAAAAAATTAAAACAATGATTGATACAGGAAATCTATTAAAAGAACCAATAAGTAAGAAAGATGTTGTAATTGTAGAAAAAGATAGTTTGAAAAGTATTATATCTAAGGATATTTTAGATAATATTCAATCTATATTACATGGTCAATGGCTAGAATCAGAAAATCTGCATTCATATAAATTGAATCTAATACCTTTTTCTTCATTAGGAAATGATAATGGACTGTTAATAGGATTTAAACCTGATTATATAAAAATATACTCAGAAGAGGAATGTGTCAGAAATGATGTTTTAATAGGAATATATGATGGAAAATTATCTAAAAATAATTTGTATACAAGTTTAATAGGATTAGACATACTATCTAATCGGAAAGGAAAAAACAAATGAATCTGTTTAAAAGATTAAAAGGTAAAATTGTAAAAATTTTGGGCAAATATTTTTATAGAGACAATATTGAAAAATTCCCAGTTTTTTATATAAGAGGAAATCAAACTTTACCACCACCATTAGATATTATAGAAGAAGAAAAACTGTTACAAAAACTCATGTTAGAAGATAAAGGGGCTAAACAAATTTTAATAGAAAGAAATTTAAGATTAGTTGTATACATTGCCAAAAAGTTTGAAAACACAGGAATTGATTTTGAAGATTTAATTTCAATAGGAACAATTGGATTAATGAAAGCAATAAATTCATTTAATGTAGATAAAAATATAAAACTTGCAACATATGCTTCAAGATGTATTGAGAATGAAATTTTAATGCAACTTAGAAAAAATACGAAAATTAAAAATGAAATATCAATCGATGAACCATTAAATAAAGACGGAGATGGAAATGAATTATTATTATCAGATATTTTAGGAACAGACATCGATATTACATCAAAATCTTTAGAAGATGAAGTGGATATGTCTTTATTAAAAGTAGCAATAAGTAAGTTAGATAAAAGAGAAAAATATATTATGCAACTTAGATTTGGTATAGGAGGAACTGGAAAAGAAAAGACTCAAAAAGAGGTTGCAGATATGTTAGGAATATCTCAAAGTTATATATCTCGTTTAGAAAAGAAAATTATGAAAAAAATGAAAAAAGAAATTATTAGCAAAACAGGCTAATAAAATTATAGGGAAATTTAACTTTTACTATAAAAATAAAGGTCGATTTAATATCGGCCTTTTATTACATTTATGTTAAATACATTGTAAATATAAATAATTAGTTATAAAATTAAAATACTAGATATTATATGATGGTATATTTTATGTAGTTGGAAATTTTTGAAAACTATTATTACAATTTAAAAGGTGGAGGTAATTATTGTGAATTCAAATGATGAAAATATGGGAAAACCAAAAAGAATAATACCAAAAAATAAAGTTATTAAAAAAGTTGAAAAAAAGGTAGTAGAAAATGATGATTTTGAAGAAATAGAAGACACAGTATTACCAGGAGTTGAAGATGATTTATTGCCAAGAATTGATGATTTAGATGACTTTGAAGATTTTAGTGATTTTAATGCTGCTGATGATTTTGAAGAACTTGAAGATGATGACGATGAGTTTGAAGAAATAGAAGAGTATGAAGAAGTCGAAGAAGACAGCGATGAAATGCTTCCAGGATTAGATGACGAAGATGAATCAGATGAAGATAAAATTTCTGAGTCAAATGAGGATATAGAAGAAAAAACAGAAGAAGTAATAGAAGAACTTGCTGAAGAAGAAGCAGAAGATGATGAAATTGTTGATGAAGTTGAAATGAAATTTGCAGATGATTATGATACTGATGAAGAGGAAGAAGAAGACGAGGAGGAAGACGACGAAGAGGAAGAAGAAAGCATTTATCCTGATGAATTAATAGATATTGAACTTGAATGTATATATTTAGGAATGCTATTTAATAATCCAAAAGCAATGTCAAGATTCTATTTCTTATATGATGATTGTAGATTTTCTGATAATGAATTAACAAACCTTTATAAGATAGTATTGTTTAGAGATGGTGAAGCATATGCTCCTGCAATTGCTAAAAATAAATATCAGCTACCAAGAGAAACACCAAATACTTATGATTTAAAATTGAAAGTAAGAAGAATTGCAGCAGCTGGGGATTATGATTTAGAGACTATATATGTAAAACTAAAGAAATTGTTTATATTAAAGAAAAACTATTTAACAGCAGCAACTAATGCTATTCAAGAGAAAATACTTGAAATTCAACATTATGAATTATATGCAGATATGACAGTAGAGGAAGTTGAAAATGCATTAGAACAAATTACAGTTACAACAGGATTAACACAAGGAAGATTAAATGAAAATACTACAGATTTCTTAATTGCTGGTGACAATGAATTAAGTAATGGTCTTACAATTCCTTTTAATATATTATCAACTGTGTTTAAAGGTTTAAGACGTGGAGAAACAATGTGCTATGCAATGCCTTCAAATTCTGGAAAAAGTAGATTTACAATAAACTTAGCATCATATATTTCATTTATTCATAAAGAAAAAGTTTTAATTATTTCAAACGAGATGGCAGAAGATAAAATGAAATTATGTATGATTACAACAATTCTTAATAATCCAGAAATCCAAGAATTACATGGTCAGAAAATATCTGTAACAGAAGGAGAATTACTTGAATTAAAATTTAGACCTGATGAAGGAAAACGTGTTAAATGTGATGAGAATGGATATATTTTAAGAAAAGAAGGAGAAACACAAGAAGAGTACATTGAAAAATTAAAGAAGAATTCTAGCGTATTTAAGCAAACTCTAAAGGTAACAGATTGGGTAAATACACAAATGAATAATTCAATTTTCTTTATTCATATTACAGAACATACAAATGATGATTTAAAGAAAATTATAATGAATTATTATTATAAAGAAGGAATTCATTATATGTTCTATGATACATTAAAAGCAGATACTGCTAATATTGGTAATAGTGATGAAGTTAAGAAAACAGCTACTATACTTTCAAATTTAGCACAAAAATTTAGAATTTTTATTGCATCATCAATGCAGTTAATTGAAAGTAATACATTACCTGTAAATTTAACTGTTAACGAAATGTCAGCAAGTAAAACTGTTAAGGAAGTTCTTGATACATTATGTTTAATAAAACAAATAAGTAGAGCATCACTTCACAAATATGAATATGCTGATACAGACCATTTTGATAAATGCCATGACATAGATGTACCGATAGATACAGATGTTAGATTTTATGGATGTGTTGTAGATAAAAATAGAGCTGGTGCTAAACCAACTGTTCTATTTAGATTAAATCTTGCATATAATAGATGGGAAGAATTAGGACATTTAAGATTAAAACAATCAGAATTAGATGAAGATTAAACAATAAAAAGAATAAAAAAACCTTTTTTGGAAATAATTAATATAAAGATTATTTCTAAAGGAGGTTTTTTATTTTGATTAACAGAGTAGAGATAGCAAATGTAAATACCTCTAAATTACAATTATTAACGTCGAGTGAAACAAAAGAATTATTTAATAAAGTAAAAGAAGGAGACAAAGAGGCACGAGAAAAATTAATAAATGGAAATTTAAGATTAGTTTTAAGTGTAATTCAGAGATTTTGTGGGAGAGGAGAAAATGCAGATGATTTATTTCAAGTTGGGTGTGTTGGATTAATTAAAGCTATAGATAATTTTGATACAAGCTTAGATATTCAATTATCTACGTATGCTGTACCAATGATAATTGGAGAAATAAGAAGATATTTAAGAGATAATAATATGGTTAGAGTTAGTAGATCTGTAAGAGACTTGGCATATAAAGTTTTACAGGTTAAGGAGAGAATAAGTAGAGAAAAAGGAAAAGAGCCAACCATAGAAGAAATTGCAAAAGAACTTGAAGTTGAAAAAGAAGAGGTTGTTCTAAGCTTAGATGCCATACAAGATCCTGTTTCACTTCAAGAACCTGTATATAATGATGGAGCGGAAAGCTTGTATATTATGGATCAAGTAAAAGATAAAAAAAATACTGACGAAAATTGGGCAGAGAATATTACAATGAATGAGGCTTTAAAGAAATTAAATGATAAAGAAAGAATGATAATTGATAAAAGATTTTTTCTTGGAAGAACTCAAATGGAAGTTGCGGAGGAAATAGGAATTTCGCAAGCTCAGGTTTCTAGATTAGAAAAGACAGCAATTGATCATATAAAAAGATTATATAAATAAAATAACAAGAGAATAATTAAGCGTATAAAACTTAATTATTCTCTTGTTTATTCTATATCTACTAAAATGATATCTTCTCCAATTACTTTTATAGAATTCCAAGGAATTACTATTTCATTACCAGTAGAGAAAATATTAAAGAATTTGTTACTTCCAGGAACTATAATTTCTTTAATTTTACCAGATTCAAAATCAGCAGTTACATCTTGAACATATCCAAGACGTCTCGCATTTTTTATATTTATAACTTCTTTATGTTTAAAATCTAACCCTTTTTTCATTTCCATAAAAACCTCCAAGCTTAGTAAAGTCTATGCGTAGTTTGATTTTTTATGCCCAATATGATATAATATATATGTAGTTGTGTGAAACTATTTTTATCAAGGAGGAAAAAATATGTTCAAGTTTATCAAAAATGTTGTGGTTCGGTCAGTCGTAATCAGTGCTGTCGTGGCGGGCCTCTCCTACGGGAGTTACTGGATCTGCAAAGCACTGTCCTGGGCCACCACGAACCTAACAACATTGCTGACACAGTTGGGAACATATGTGAAGGCCAATGTGCCTGTTCTCATCACCATCATCGTTCTGGTGACTATCGCCAATGTGGTCTACGAGCTGATTGCAGGGCGATTCAAGAGCGGTGCGTCTGGGCGCAACAAATGGCGCAAAAAGGCGAGCAAGGCGGAAGAGAGTAAGTGAATTGCCTCAGCAAGACCGGCGGAAACATCCGCTGGTCTTTGCATTTATAAGATAATAAAATATTTTGCATATTATTTCCAAATAAGGAAATAATAAAGTAAAATAATTTTAGGAGATAGCCTATGCAACTTAATAAATTAAATAATATTGTGTTTTTAAAAGATTTAGAGTCTAATCTAATAGAGGAAGCTTTTGTAGTTTTAAAAGATAATGTTAATCTTACTAAGTTTCAAGACAAAATAAGCAAAGATAGAGCAAAAGAAACAGTTTTAAACGAAGTTGAAGTTTTAATAAATACAGAATTGAAAGTCAACGAATTAAAATTTGAAGAATATAAATTAAAAAAAATGACTAAAAAGTACAATTTACTTAAAATTATTAATGTAATACTTATTCTAATTAGTATTTTTATGTTTTTTAAAAATAAATAATCATAAACCTTTTTTACATGAATATATTTAGAACATGTAAGAGAGGTGTTTTTTTTGGATAGAATTTTGAATGATGATGAAAAAATAAGAAGAGCTGAAGAAATATATTTTAGAAGAAATAATAAAATTCCAGCAAAAAAAATTACAAACACCAAAAGTGTATGTGGTTTAAAAAATAAAATGCTACTTAATTTGCTTATAATGTTTAATTTGGCAGTAATTGTTTTTGCCTTTCAGAATAAGGATGATATTTTTAAAGTAGAATTTTTAGAAAAATTAAATACTTATAATTTAAATATTGGAATAAAAATAAAAGAACTCTTAAAAAATGGAGAAATATCAGAAGATAACGATATGGGAACAGTAGAAAACGAAGAGCCAAATTATGATTCAAGTAACAATGAAGAAATTATTAATACAGAAAATAATATTGAAGAAAATGTAGTTGAAAATTTAGAAGAAAAAATTAGTTCAATTTCAGAAATGGAAATCGATATAAATAATTTAAAGTCCGCGTATAGTTTTATAAAACCATTATCTAATTATCAAGTAAGTTCTGGCTTTGGTGCAAGAGAATCTGAATATCAAAATGTTAGTGGTTATCATACAGGAATCGATTTGGCTGCTGAATCTGGAAAAACAATAAATGCATCTATGGAAGGAATTGTTGATCTTGTTTCAAAAGAAGGAGACTATGGAAAACATATAAAAATTAGAAGTAATAATGTAACTACATTATATGCTCATTGTTCTAAAATTTTAGTAAAAGAGGGACAAATTGTTGCACAAGGACAGCCTATAGCTCAAGTAGGGAGTACAGGAAATAGTACAGGACCACATTTGCATTTTGAAATTAGAATAGATAGTAGATTTGTAGATCCTTCTAAGATTATAGAGTTTTAAAATAAGGTTTGGTTAAAATATGAAGATAGAAATAAATTTAAAAATAGTGTTTGCAATAATTTTATTTTTTATTTTTAAGAATTTAAATATATATTTAATTTTTTTATTTTTTGTACTAATACATGAAATGGCACATTTGATTGTGGGATTGATGATAGGTGGAAAAGCAGAGAAAATGTATATAACACCATTTGGCGTATCATTAGAAATTTATTCATATGGTAAGAGTAGTTCGTTAAATAAAATATTATTTTATTTAAGTGGGCCATTAATTAATTTGATTTTAGCAATAATATTTTTTTATTTAAAAACAGATATAAATCTAAAAGAAGAAATTATATATACTAATATTGCAATTTGTTTTTTTAATTTATTACCAATATTGCCATTAGATGGGGGAAAAATATTAAAAGAAATTTTTAACATTTTGTTTAAATCAGAAAAATCTAATGAAATTATAATTGTTTTTAGTAAAGTTTTCCTAGGAATAATATCTCTAATATACAGTATATTGATTATAAAAGTAAAAAATATATACATATTAGCATTATTAATATATTTATGGTATTTATTTTTAATTGAAGAAAATAAATATTCAATATTAAAAAAAACTAGAGAAGAGATAAAAAAATATAATAATATGTTGAAATAATTTGTTTTTATTTATATATTATAAGTAAATTTACATTAAGAAAATAGTGAAAGAGAATTAAATGAATAAGAGAAAAAAAGTTTTAATTTTAGTTTTATTAATAAGTATTATTTTAATTTTTGTAATAATATATAAATTAGTGCAAAATGGGATAGAATTGAATAAATTAAATAATGTATACAAAGATATTGATATTTTAGAAGAAAGAGTTTCAATATATTATTTAAATAATGGAAACATTCCAATTAAAAATAATAGAATTGATTTTAATTATTCTATTAATCCAAATGATAATAACAATTTTTATGAGATAGATTTAGAAAAATTAGAAAATCTTTCTATTAATTATGGTAAGAAAGAATATGGAAATGATGATATATATATTATAAATGAGCAAAGTCATACAGTTTACTATATGAAAGGAACTAATTATAATAAAGAGAAATTTTATGCAAGAAACTTAAAATATGAAAAAGTAGATTTAAATCAGTATAAATAAATACCAAAAATACTTGTCAAATAAGAGAAAGTGTGTTAAAATATTTCAGTATGAAAATAGATTCAATCTATTTTCTCCTTACTCATATTAAAATATGGGTTTTTAATATCCAAAAGGAGGTGAAAGATAATGAATAAATACGAGACAGTATTCATTATTAATCCAAATGTTGAAGATGCAGGAGTTAAAGAATTAATTCAAAAATTTTCAGACATTATTAATAGTGATGGAAAAGTTGAGTCAGTTGAAGAGTTAGGAAAAAAGAAATTAGCTTATGAAATCAAAAAAAATTCAGAAGGAAATTATGTATTAATTAACTTTGAAGCTGCACCAAGTTTAATAAAAGAACTTGAAAGAGTATACAGAATTACAGACGAAGTTATTAAATTCATCGTTGTAAGAAAAGATGAAGAATAGTAAGAAAGGCGGAAGCTCATATGAACAAAGTAATTTTAATGGGAAGATTAACAAGAGACCCAGAAGTAAGATATACTCAAACAAACAATACTCTAGTTGCTTCATTTAGTTTAGCAGTTAATAGAAGATTTGCAAGACAAGGTGAAGAAAGACAAGCAGATTTTATTAATATTGTTGCTTGGAACAAAACAGGAGAATTTTGTAGCAAATACTTTAAAAAAGGTCAACAAGTTTCTATAGTTGGAAGAATCCAAACAAGAACTTGGGATGATGAACAAGGTCAAAAACATTATGTTACAGAAGTAATTGCTGAAGAAGCATATTTTGCAGATAGTAAAAGAGATGGAGAAGCATCAGGTGGATTTGAAAATACATTTGGAGAATCAGTGGCTCAAAGCGCTGAATTTCAAATTACATCTTCTGATGACGATTTACCATTCTAATTTAATTAATATATAAAGTTAGAAGATTGGAGGATTTAAAATGGCTGATAAAAAACAAAATAGAAGAAACAATAGAAATAATCAAGATGATGATTTTAATCCAAAGTTTAGAAAAATCAGAAAAAAAGTTTGTGCTTTATGTAATGATAAAAACTTTGAATTAGATTATAAAAATGTTGATCAATTAAGAAAATTTATCAATGAAAAAGGTAAGATATTACCAAGAAGAGCAACAGGTGCTTGTGCTAAACATCAAAGAGAAATAACAACAGCTGTAAAAAGAGCAAGACATATTGCTATTATACCTTATGCACAAGACTAATTTAAATTTGTATATAGAAAAGCATTCTTTATGAACTTCATAAAGAATGCTTTTTTTGTAAAAATAGCAGTTTTTAGTAAAAAAGGTTGATTTTCAAGGATTTCTATGATAGAATGGTTGACGTAAAAAATTAACAAGTGAAATGCTAATTTCACAAGAAATAATGGAAAGGAGTTGTTATATGAAACGGAAATCTGAGCACGAAATAATGGCTGCTCAGAAACCGGAAGACATCTTTACCTTGGATCCAAATGTTATTGAATTGGAAAAAGAGGAATATGTTAACCGGTTCAAGCCAGTCGAATATCGTGCAATTCAAAATTTCAGGATAACCAGAAAGGTGATGCTTCTTTACGAGGAAGCAATCATCAAAATCAATGATGGATGGGACGAACAAGAATTTTCCATTTGCTCTAAAGAGGGCAAAGAATTTGCTATTCATTACACCAATCATTCCAGTTTCAAGTTAGGGGAAATGTATGTAACGAGTTCTTACGTGATTTATGTCGTAGAAGGTAGATACAAAAAGTACTACGAAAATTACGTAGAGAAAACAAGACATTATTTGAAACCCGATAAGCATGTTTGGGAGCTGGTTCAGTACATGGTTCCTGATGTGCAAGAGCATTTTGAAACCACAGATGGAAGGTTCTGCATTTTTGTGAAGAAGCCGTGTGACATTTATTCTTTAAGAGAGATTATGGACTATTTTGGCGGAAGTTTAAAGCCGGAATATGTTGCTTCAATTCTCACACGACTTTATTACTTCGCATGCTATATGAGTTTGGTTGAGACCATTCATAATGGCATAACCGTTGATAATCTGTTTTTTGCTCCTGGAAGGAAACTTGAAGAGGGTGAAAAATACACTGTACACGATATGCGTATAGTGGGAGTTTATGGCGGATGGTTCTTTACCACTTATCTTAATGATAAAATTAGTGGAGTTCCAAGAGAAGTTTATGAAGTTATGCCTGTTGAATGCAAAGAAAGGGGATACTCTTCATTTGAAGTTGATGAACTTTCTATAAAGCGAGTTGCAAAAGACTTGCTGAGTGGAAGAGATGATATTCCTAGAGCACTTGCAGAATGGCTGGACAGTAAGAGTGTTGCAAAAGATCCATATATCGAGTTCCAGAATTGGGAACAGGTAAGACGTGATGCATTTGGTAAGCGTAGATTCGTCAATATGGACGTTTCTATATAAAAAACAACATAGGAGGTAACAAAAATGGGCGGATATTCACCGAGCAGCAGCGACATTGATCGTCATTATCGTGAACGGGATTACTACGGTGCGAGCAGCTACTACGACAGTGGCAGAACTGAAAGGGTAGCCCCTAAGAAAACCATCACCAGAGCAGAACAGATTTTCACGCAGAGTGGTATGTTCCAAAACTTTGATCCTTCCGTAATTAAGCTTCCGAGGGAAGCTCTGGATTCGGCGATGAGTCCTCATTCCAGAGGGCTGATCTTTGCGGAGGATGTAACTGGTTCTATGGGCCGTTATCTTCTCAGCCTGATTCAGAAACAGTTTCCGAAACTCATCAAAGAGGTATTGAACAGATTCTCTTTCAATCCTCATATCATGTTTATGGGAATTGGAGATGTGTCCGAAGGAGATATTGCTCCTCTGCAGGTTACTCAGTTTGAATCAGACCTGAGGATGTTGGAACAGCTGGAAAAGCTCTGGCTGGAAAAGCATGGCGGGAGCAACCCGTACGAAAGTTATATTCTGGCATGGTATTTTGCAGCCAAATACTGTAAAATGGATTGCTATGATAAGCGTGGCGAAAAGGGATTCATTTTCACTTTCGGTGATGAGGAACCCACTCCGCGTCTTACTTCCGGTGAGCTGAGGACTGTTTTTGGTGATCGGCCGGAGCTTGATAAGAGAACTGTTTCTGCAACTGATTGCTTGGAGATGGTATCTGAGAAGTTCTATCCGTATCATATCATCTTGCATGGAGGCAATTACGATAATATTGTAGTTCACAAGTGGAAAAATTTGCTGGGTGGGCAAGCATGTGATTTGGAAGACTATGACTGTCTGCCTGATCTTGTGTGTGCAATTATCGACATGTACGAGGGAAAGTCCAAGAGTGATGCTATCGACAAAATTGATGATCCGCATATCAGATATGTTGTCAGAAAGGCACTTTCTGATCATGATGAACATGTTGACGATGTGAAGGTTGGCACCGCTGATGCGGAAAGCAAAATCGAGATTTTCTAACTTCAAACAACAACGACTTGTGGGAGGAGCATAACTTATGCTCCTCCCATTATAAAAGGATGATGTTATGAAAAAAGCATATGCAGTAATAGGTTCAGGCTGGGGAGATGAAGGAAAAGGCAATGTGACAGATATATTGTGTAGCAAAGAGATACCAAAAACAATTAATGTTAGAATTAATGGAGGTTCTCAAGCTTCACATACTGTAGTGACCCCAACTGGTAAAAGACATGCATTTCGTCATTTCGGGGCTGGTACATTTTTGGGAGTTCCTACGTATTTGAGTAAAGAATTTTTGGTAAATGTTTTTACATATGACATGGAACGGTGTGATATTGAGGAAAAATTAGGTATTACGCCTGTGGTGTATGTTAATCCTGAAGCAAGAGTAACAACTCTCTGGGATATGAACATTAACCAAATGATTGAAAGAATGCGTGGAAATAATCGTCATGGAAGCTGTGGAATGGGAATTAATGAAACCGTTCACAGGAGCAAGTATGATGAATATAGAATTACAGTTATGGACTTGTTTTCAGAAGCTAAACTTCATGCAAAACTGGAACGAATTCAAAATGAATATGTTCCACGGCGACTGAAAAATAAGTATAATCTGGAATTGGATGAACTATCACCAGATTATGCAGTTCTTTTTGTAAGTGAAAAAACAATCGGAATGACAATGACCATGGCTAAAAGATTTACTGAAAGTGTAATTGTTAGAGACGATGGTCTTTTAGGTAGATTCGATACAGCTGTATTTGAAGGTGCACAAGGACTTTTATTAGATCAGGGTGCACAAAAGTTTTGGCCCAATGTCACTACATCAAATACTGGCATAAAAAACATGATAGAAATTTTAGATAATCTTGGATATAAAGACGATTTAGAAATTTTCTATCTTTCCAGATGCTATGCAACCAGACACGGTAGAGGGATATTTCCTACTGAAACTTCAGGAAAACCATATGAAAAAATTGTAGATTTAACAAATATGCCAAATGAATTTCAGGAGGCAATGCGATTTGGAATTCTGGATATCGATTTGCTTATCGAAGCAATTAAAAATGACTTAAAGAACCTAAACAGAAGAGCAACTGTAAATATAGTTCTTACTTGCTTTGATCAAGTAGATGATAAAGTGAGATACAGATTCCAAGGAAAAGATACAAGCGTTTCAAAAGAACAATTCTTGAAAAGCATGGAAAACATATTCATGCAGAATATTAGCGACTTGAGTGATATGTATATTACCCAAGGAGATAAAAGAAGTTCGCTAATAAAAATATAAAAAAAAGAAAACTCGCGGCTGCATTTTGCAGACCGCGAGTTTCTTTTGGTACATCTATTTCTTCTTGGAGGTAACGGTGTAGGATACTCCGGAACCAAGAGGGATAGTGGTATTTCCTTTGGAATTAATGGTAATCCCATCAGGTGTTTTATAACTGATAGAAGTTATACCACACTTTCCCATATTGGCATATATCTTTGATGATTTTCGGATGAGTTTTGCACCGCAGTTTGGGCAGAAGTTGGAGGTGTCATCATAAGCAAGCTTACAATTCTCGCATAGCTTGAATGTCTTCTCACCTATGACTAACCTCCTACGTATATTCATGCCCATAGGCTTACTCTTTCTCAGCAGGCGGTTCCTCAGTAGGAGCATCCTTTACAGTTGCTTTGGGAGCCGTCCTGGAAGAAGCCGATTTGCTGGATTTCTTGCCGCTACTGTTTCTTTTCGGTGCAGGAGTGGAGGGAACCTTACCAGTGCTCAGATTGCATCCACAGGCGGAGCAGAACTTGGCTCCCTCAGGGATTTTTGCATTGCAACTGGGACAGGTATCACGAACCACTTTCTGACCACAGTTGTGGCAGAATGCCGCACCATCCATCAGAATAGCACCGCAACCCGTGCAGTGCTTACCCTTGACTTCGGTATGGACACCACAACTGGAACAGAAATTGGTACCAGCAGGATATTCCTTACCACACTCAGGACATACCACAACATTACCAGCTTCCAGAGCCGCAGGCTGAGCAGGAGAGGTAAGACCGGGGATAGAACCAAACAGATTCATGCCGGCACCATTTCCATTGCCCATAATCTGACTCAGAAGCCAATACTGCATCATACCACCGCTCTCATCAGACTCATTCCCAGCAGCGCCCATTGCGAGCAGCATAGGAAGATTACTGGTGAGTTCCGAGTTCCCGCCCATAAGCAGGAGCATACCCAGACCGTTGAAAGAATCATCGCCGATGCCGTCCAGAGAAAACTCAGATTCGCCCTTGGACCACTGCATCATACAGATAGCGGCCAGGATGTTCTTGGACATATCGGACTTGGAATTGGTATCGAACATGGTGCGAGGATCAAGGGCAACCACCCTGGTGTAGAAATTCATGCCGGGGATAACGCACTCACTCAGAATCTTCTGAATGATAGTGCCTTCCATGGCATCAACGAGAGTCGCCATATTGCCGTTGACGGACTGTACGTAGTAGTACTTGCCGTCCAGTTTGTAGAGCTGATCAACAGTCAGGTTGGAATCAGGTAGCAGGAAGACCTTGAAATCGCCGAACTTCATGCTTGCATAATTCTTGAGAGTCTTGGTCGCCGGATCGTACACATAGAAATTGCCAGACTTGGGATTGCGGATTGCCACACCCATAAAGGTGGCGGCGATGTTCGCGTCCCTGGAAACACCGAGTTCGAAGTTCATACCGAGCATTTTCTTGAAGTTATTGGTTTTCATGTTTTTTCCTCCTTTAGATGAATGAGTTGTAGGGTCTATACCAAAATACACAGAAAGTGCATTTTTGATATCTTTCGGTTTGAAAGATACAGCAGCTACTCCGAAAGTTTTGCCTTTTCCGCGGTTAACGGAAAGAATTTTCCGGAGTGTAGAACAATCCTTGCTCTTATCGCTACAGTTTTTGCAATAATAGCTGTCTGTGTTATTGCGCTCAATGATTGGAATGTCAAAAGTGATGAAATCACTTTTATTTTTTAATGCATCTCTGAGCATTTTAATATATTCTTCAAAAGAAAGAACATATGGCTCAAAAGAGATGTGACTATGAGGGCAAACACTGGAAAACTGAAGGATAAGCGCACCATCTTTATTGATTTTCTTGCTGAGATAGTACTTACCGATTGGAACTACGCCTTCTTCAAAAAACGGACGATCACGACTATTGGGGGAATTCAGTTCGTTATAGGCATCAAAGTGATAGCCCTTAGGAACTAAATCCCGAAGTAGAGATCTGTTGTCAGACGACATAATATACCTCCTTTTTCAATGTACAGTGCTTCAAATGAAGCGGTTTTAAAGTTTTAAAAATTGACAGCGTTATTATATAACAGATTATGTAAATTGTAAAGAGGAAATTAAATATTTATTGAAAAAATAATAAAAATTAATTATACATATTAAAATGTATTGAAATTTATTTATTAAGAATATATAATTAAATAACAAAAAAGATTGCGAAGGAGAATAAAAATGAACAAAAAAAGAGGATTTGAAATAGCAAAAGGATTTGAAAATGCTGGAATAAATTTACCAGTTAGAAAAACAAAATATTCTGCAGGATATGATGTAGAAGCAGCAGAAGATACTATTATACCAGCTTTTAAAAGAGGACAAAAGCCAACACTTGTAAAAACAGGATTAAAAGCATATATGGAAGATGATGAAATGCTACTATTATATAATAGAAGTTCTAATCCGGGAAAAAAAGGATTAATTTTAGCTAATAGTGTAGGAGTAGTTGACAAAGACTATTATGGAAATCAAGATAATGATGGACATATAATGTTTGCATTCTATAATATAAAAGATGAAGATGTTGAAATAAAAAAAGGTGATGCCATAGGACAAGCAATTTTCCAAAAGTATTTCATAACAGATGAAGATTCAGCAGCTGGAGAAAGAATAGGTGGATTTGGATCTACAAGTAAATAAAATATATATTAAAACTCTTGCAGGATTATTTTGCAAGAGTTTTTTGAATTTGTAATATAAATGAAAAAAGTTTATCAAATTCGTTATAATTCTTTTGACTTTTTGAAATTTTTGTAGTATAATTGTAATGTAGTAATTGAGATTACTTGGAAGGAGTGACAAATAATGTTTAAAGTAGGAGATAAAATTGTATATCCAATGCACGGAGCTGGTGTAATTGAAAAAATTGAGGAAAGAGCTATCTTAGATGAAAAACAATCATACTATATTATTAAAATGCCAGGTGAAGTGAAAGTTATGGTACCTACAGCAAAAGCAGAAGATATAGGTGTACGTAATATAATAGATAAAGAGACAGCCGGAAAAGTAATAAACGTTTTAGAACAAGATAGTACTGAAATGTCTTTAAAATGGAACAAAAGATACAGAGATAATGTTGAAAAGATGAAATCTGGAGATATTTTCGAAGTAGCAGATATAGTAAGGAATTTAAGTTTTAAACAAAAAGACAAAGGATTATCTACAACAGAAAAGAAAATGTTATTGAATGCAAAACAAATTCTTGTCAGCGAATTAGTTCTTGTTGAAAGTAAAGAAAAAGAAGAAGTTGAAGAATTAGTTGAAAATAAAATTAAAACATCTTATGAAATGCATGGTTCAGCAATAGAAGAATTACAAAAAGCAGCAGGTATGGAAGCAGAAGCAAGTGATAATATTGTGAAGAAATTCATTTCAGCAAACTAAATTTTAAGTAGATTAGATAACGGGGTTATATATTTAAAAAGTATATAACCCTTTAATTTATGAAATAAATTAACATAATTAAAAGGATTTAAAAACTATATGTCGAATATTATAAAAGAAAGGTTAAAAGATGGTTCAATATACTGATGAATTAAAAGAGGAAATTAGATCTGCAAATGATATAGTAGATGTAATTTCTCAATATGTAACATTAAAAAGAAGTGGTAGAAATTTTTTCGGGCTATGTCCATTTCATAGAGAAAAATCACCTTCTTTTTCAGTTTCTCCTGACAGACAATATTTTCATTGTTTTGGATGTCATAAAGGAGGAGATGTTTTTACATTTGTTAGTGAAATTGAAAAAATATCTTTTAAAGAATCTTTAGAATTTTTAGCAGAAAGAGCTAGAATAGAATTGCCAGCTGCAGAAAATACAGAATTTAATAAAAATCAATACTTAAAAGATAGAATGTATAAAATCAATGCAGAAACAGCAATCTTTTACCACGAGAGGTTATATAAACCACTTGCAAAAATAGCACAAGATTATGTTAAAACTAGAAAGTTAGACAATGCTACTTTAAAAGCTTTTAAAATTGGCTATTCTGGAGAATATAATGAATTATATAAACATTTACATGCTTCAGGATTTAAAGATGAAGAAATTCTAGCAACAGGTCTTGTAAATAAAAATGATAGAGGAGAATTTATAGACAGATTTAGAAAAAGATTAATGTTCCCTATTATGGATGTTAGTTCAAGAGTTGTAGCTTTTGGTGGTAGAAAATTAGAAAATAACGAAAAAATGGCAAAGTACATAAATTCTAATGAAAATTTAATATATTCAAAAAAGAGGCACTTATTTGCATTAAATTTAGCAAAACAATCTGATTCGAAAAAAATTATTTTAGTCGAAGGATATATGGATGCTATTTCACTGTATCAGAGAGGATTTAATAATGTTGTTGCATCACTAGGAACGGCTCTAACAGAAGAGCAAGGTAGATTACTTAGAAAATATAGTGAGCAAGTTATTTTAAGTTATGATTCTGATGGAGCTGGACAAGAAGCAATAATGAGAGGGCTTGCGATTTTAGAAAATCAAGGTTGCGATGCTAGAGTAATACAAATGGAAGGTGCAAAAGACCCTGATGAATATGTTATAAAATATGGAAGTGGCAGATTTAATTTATTAGTCGAAAATGCGATTTCATTAGTTGAATTCAAAATAAAAATGCTAAAAAATAAATACAATTTAGAAAATGCAAATGATAAAATAAAATTTTTAAAAGAAATTACTAAAATTTTTTCAAATGTTGATAATAAGATAGAGAGAGAAATTTATATTGATAAAATTTCTGAACAATATAATATTTCAAAAGAAGCAATTTATGCTGAGGTAAATAAAGTCTCTTATAATAATGTTAGTGAAAATGTGTTAACAAAACCAGTAAAAAGAGAAGCTAAGGTAGTTGAGATAAGTCCATCAGTCATAAAACGTGAAAATATGATTATCTATCTATTAATTAATCATTTTAAAGAAGCATATGAACCAATAGTTACTAATATTACTTTGGAAGATTTTAGATTAGAAGAAAATAAAACTATATTTCAAAAAATATTAGAGTCACCTGCAGAAGATAGTGAAAAAATTTTACAAATGATTTCAAATATTGAAAATCAAAATATACAATCACATGTTAGTGAAATTTTGGTTACAGATTATGAAATAAGTTCAGTAGAAAAATGTATAGAAGATGTCGTAAATATTTATACTAAAGAAAGACTATCTGATAGAAAATTAGAAATAATTAAATCTTTAGAAAATAGTGCTTCACTTTCTAAAGAAGAAATAGCTAACCTTGAACAAGAATTAAGTGAAATTATAATTGAATTAGCTAAGAAGAAGTAGGAGGGATTAAATTTAAATGAAAAAAGCAGATAAAGATGAAATTGAAGAAATTAACGAAAAAGAAAATACTGCTAAAAAACCTGAAACAGAAAAAAAAGTTGAAACTAAAAAAGAAGTACCTGATGAACAAGAAAAATTAATGAAAATAGTAAATTCTGCAAAAGAAAAAGGAAAAATCACATATGGAGAACTTGCAGCTGAACTTGGAGAAGCAAATTCAGAAGAAATAGATAAAGTATTTGACGCCTTTGAGAAAATGGGAGTTAATATTTTAAAAGATGAAGATGACTTTTTAGAGCCAGATATAGAAGACTTAAACGAAGTTGAAGAGATAAAACTTGAAGAAATGGATATAACTAACATGGAAGGTGTTAGTGTAGATGATCCAGTTAGAATGTATTTAAGAGAAATTGGTAGAATACCACTACTTACATTTGATGAAGAATTAGCCTTAGCTAAAAGAGTATTAGAAGATGATGAAGAAGCCAAACAAAAACTTGCTGAATCAAACTTAAGATTGGTTGTTAGTATTGCAAAAAAATATGTTGGAAGAGGAATGCTTTTCTTAGATTTAATCCAAGAAGGAAATATGGGATTAATAAAAGCTGTAGAAAAGTTTGATTATAAAAAAGGATACAAATTTAGTACTTATGCTACATGGTGGATAAGACAAGCTATTACAAGAGCAATAGCAGATCAAGCCAGAACAATCAGAATACCAGTTCATATGGTAGAAACAATAAATAAACTAATTCGTACTTCTAGACATTTATTACAAATATTAGGAAGAGAGCCAACTCCCGAAGAAATAGCTCAAGAAATGGAAATTACAGTTGAAAAAGTTATGGAAATACAAAAAATAGCACAAGATCCAGTATCATTAGAAACACCTATTGGAGAAGAAGATGATAGCCATTTAGGAGATTTTATTCCAGATGACGAAAGTCCTGCACCACATGATTCAGCTGCATATACATTATTAAAAGAGCAATTAGAGGAAGTAATGAGTACATTAACACCAAGAGAAGCTAAAGTATTAAAACTAAGATTTGGTTTAGAAGATGGAAAAGCTAGAACACTTGAAGAAGTTGGAAAGGAATTCCAAGTAACTCGTGAAAGAATTAGACAAATTGAAGCAAAAGCCTTAAGAAAATTAAGACATCCAAGTAGAAGTAAACGCTTAAAAGATTATATGAGTTAGTCTTATAAGCAAGAAAAAATAAAAAAATTATGTAAATTTGCAAAAAGTCCTTGATTTTAAGGACTTTTTCTGCTATAATAATAACAGAGATTTTAGAAAAGAGGTGTAACTAAGTTTTTTTCTTAGTAAAATAATTATGAAATTTATGGAGTTTTTTAAAGGAATAGGAACAACTTTATCAAAAGTTTTAGGAGACGATCCACGTTACCGTGTTGAAGCGTCTGATGAAGGTGTTTTAGTAACTGAATTAGTTAAATCAGGAATCAGCAAAGCTGATGCAGCTGAAGCTATAAAAAGTTATAGAGACATGGGAAAAAGAGAAAAAAAGTATTCTAGTCGTGAAGAATCTGCTATAAGTTTAGATTCTAGCGATGAAGGATATAAAGCTCAAGATAAAACAACTCCTGAAACAGAAAAAAGCACTTCTTTTAGAGATGACAGTGCTATGCAAATGGTGAGGAATACAGGAATTAAAAGTACATCAGCAAAGGAGTTACCCAATAGCGAAAGAGAAGCTGGCGGGAGGAGTAGAGAGTCAAGAACTAAATAAAATTGATTAAATAAAAAGGGATGATAAAAAAATATCATCCCTTTATTGTGTAAATTATTAAAATTGCCTTATTTATCAAGAAAATCTAAATAAATTTTTAATTTATTTTTCTTGACAAATAGTGGAAATCATGTTAAAATTTATTACTGTAAACTGCTTAACTAGGGTTTGAAAATACTGCATTATGGTAGTTACCCAAGTTGGAAGTTAGCGAGTATACAAAAAAGGGAGGTGCATTTTTAATGTACGCAATAATTGAAGCATGTGGAAGACAATACAAAGTACAAGAAGGTGAAACTGTATATTTTGAAAAATTAGATACAGAAGAAGGAAAAAAAGTTTCTTTTGATAAAGTTGTTTTAGTATCTAATGAAGGAAAAGTACAAGTTGGAAATCCTTATGTAGCTGGTGCTAAAGTTGAAGGAAAAGTTGTTTCTCATGGTAGAGGAAAGAAAATTTTAGTTTTCAAATACAAAGCTAAAAAGAATGAAAGAAAAACTAGAGGACACAGACAAGACTACACTAAAGTAGAAATTTCTTCAATAAAAGTTAAAGCTGAGAAAAAAGAAAAAGTAGCTGAATAATAAGCAGCAAAATTATATCGAGAGTAAATAGAATAGATATAAATAAAATTATAAAGCGAAAGGAGTGAATCTTTCATGGCACACAAAAAAGGTCAAGGTAGTGTTAAAAACGGAAGAGATAGTGAGTCAAAAAGACTTGGTGTCAAAAAATCTGATGGACAAATAGTTAAAGCTGGAAATATTATAATAAGACAAAGAGGAACAAATGTACATCCAGGAACTAATGTTGGAATCGGTAGCGATGACACTTTATTTGCTTTAATAGATGGAACAGTTAAATTTGAGAGAAAAGGTAAAGACAAAAAACAAGTTAGTGTTTATCCTGCAGAGTAAATAAAATAATAAAAAAGAGTGTTGATTTTATCAACACTCTTTTTGTATTAAACAGATAATCTTCTTAATTGATGAACTTCATCATGTAATTTTTTTATATGTTTTTTTCTTTCATTATAAGCAATTTCTAATTCGTTAAGCATTTCTGGAATTTTTTCTGGATCTTCATTAGGCTTTAAATAATATTTAGCTTCTTCAATATGATAAGCTCTCTTTTCTGGAGTTAATGCTCGTTGAACTTTATCATAAAATCTTTTAGATTCTCCTACCCTTACAATTTCCTTTTTTAAGAATTTTAAATAATCTTCTCTGGCATATATTTCGTATTCAGTATCATCAATTACAACTTTAATTAGTGCTTTTACAATTTTTTTATCGACTTTTCCAATTCCACCAGTTTTAATTATTCTACCAGTATCTTTTAGAGATTTTGGTGCAGCAGGATGAGCATGCTCAATTATAATATTTAATGCATCTATAACGCCAACGTGTGATTTATATTGACGTTTTGCTGTAATAGCTTCGAATTCGTCTGCTACTCTTATAATTTGTGCTTCATAAGGAATTTTGTCACCAGTTATTCCGATTTGGGTAACCGGACCCATCTAATGCTTCATGATGATATAAAGTTCCAGCAGCATATGGACGTAATTTTAAATCATCCATACAAATTTTATATCCAACTGTAGTATGTGTTTTCATAATAGCATATTCTTCATCTGTTAACTTTGAAGGTTTTTGAAGAATTGAAGGTGGAATAAATAATTTTCCAATATCATGAAGATAGGCACACGTAGTTGTATATATAGTGAATCCTTCTGATAAATGCAATTTTTCGCAAAGTCTGCAAGAAATATTTGCAACATTATCAGAATGCTTTCTTGTAAAATTATCTAAGCCATCCAACATTTTTAATTGGTAGCGTATAGTTTCTTCTAAATTATATGATTTTATTGAAGTACTATTATAAAAATCAAAATGTTCTTTCATATATAATCTAAACTCCTCTTTAGTATGATAATATAATTTTATATCTTAATGAATTTTTGGTCAAGTGAAAGAAAAAAATACTTGAAAAAAAAGAAAAACTATAATATTATAGCATGTAGAATGAAAAATTATAAGAGGAAGTAAATTATGTTTTTAAAAAGACTAGAAATGCACGGATTTAAATCATTTGCTGATAAAACTGTTTTAGAGTTTATGCCTGGAATTACAACAGTTATAGGACCAAATGGATCAGGAAAAAGTAATATATCTGATTGTATTAGATGGGTACTTGGAGAGCAAAGTATGAAATCTTTAAGAGGTGCAAAATCAGAAGATATTATATTTGCAGGAACTCAAAATAGAAAATCATTGGGATATGCTGAAGCTTCTATAGTAATAGATAATTCAGATTCTAAATTACCTATTGAGTATAATGAGGTAATTGTTACCAGAAGAATTTATAGAAGTGGAGAAACAGGATATTTCATAAATAAAACTCCTTGTAGGCTAAAAGATGTTTTAGAATTATTTATGGATACAGGAATTGGAAAAGATGGATATTCTATAATTGGACAAGGAAAAATAGATGAAATATTAAGTAACAAATCAGAAGACAGGAGAAGAATTTTCGAAGAAGCAGCAGGAATTGTAAAATATAGAACTAGAAAAGTTGAATCAGAAAGAAAATTAGAACAAGTTAAGCTTAATTTATTAAGAATAAATGATATTATTTCAGAAATTGAAAATAATATTGGTCCTCTAAAAATTCAATCAGAAAAAGCTAAAAAATTCTTAGATTTGAGAGAAAATCTAAAAAATATAGAAGTAGGATTGTTTTTATATAATATAGAAAATTATAAAAAACAAACAGAAGAAATACTTGAAAATATTGATATTTTTGAAACGCAAAAAGTTAGAGAAGAAGAATCATTAAATAATATTCAATCAGAAAAGGAAGATTTAAGAAAATTAGTAGATTCTTTAATAGAAGAAATTGAAAAAACTCAAAATTTAGGATTTGAAGGAAATAAACGTAAAGAACAATATAATAGTGAAATTGCAATATTTTCAGAAAAAATTTCTAATAATAAAGAGAATTATGAAAGATATAGAGTAGAAATCGAAGAACTTGAAAATCGTAATAAAGAACTAGAGGAAGAAAAAAATCAGAAACAACAAAAAAGAGATAATCTTTTTAATAATAAAGAAAAATTTGTAACAGAGTTAAAAGAAAAAGAAGAAGAACTTGAAAAATATTCTAAAACTTTATCAGATAAAGATTTAGAAATAGAAGAAAAAAAGAAGATTGTACAAGAAAATATAGATAAAAAATATGAAGTAATTACACAAATTAATACAGAAAAAGCAAATTTTGATAATTTAAGTAAAAGAGAGAATTCTTTAAAAACTGAACTTCAAGAAAATATTTCTGAACTAGATTCATCTAGAACGAATAGAGAAGAAATGTCTAAAAACTTTTATGAAATTGAAAAAAAGAAAAATGATTTAGAAAAATCATTAGAATCAATGAAAAGTGAAAAAGATAAAAGTTCTGAAAAGCAAAAAGATTTCGAAACACAAATAAATACATATCAATCAGAATAT
This sequence comes from uncultured Clostridia bacterium, assembly GCA_948676835.1. Classification (GTDB taxonomy): domain Bacteria; phylum Bacillota; class Clostridia; order TANB77; family CAG-508; genus Scatovivens. The sequence goes on along the minus strand of CAPOZU010000003.1, from coordinate 144,463 downwards.
AGAATTAAAGAATCTAGATATAAATTTTTAGTAGAAACAGAAAAAGAAAAAGAAGGTTATACAAAGAGTGTAAAATCCTTAATGGAAGCAATAGAAAAAAATAGCTCTTTATCAAATGGAGTTCATGGTATTTTGGCTAATCTAATTTCTGTTGATAAAAAATATGAAACAGCTATTGAAATGACATTAGGCGGTACAATTCAAAATATAGTTACAAATTCCGAAGATGAAGCAAAAAAATTAGTAACATATTTAAGAGAAAATAAACTAGGTAGAGCATCATTTTTACCAATTACTTCAGTTAAAGGTCAAAAATTAACTGGAGTAAATAGTAGAGGAATAGATGGGGTAATTGGAATTGCTTCAGATCTAATAAATACAGATAAAAAATATGAAGGAATTATCTTAAATTTACTTGGAAGAACTGTAATTGTTGATGATATTGAAAATGCAGTAAAACTTGCAAAACAAAATTCATATAAATTCAAAATAGTTACCTTAAAAGGTGATGTTATAAATCCTTCAGGCGCTATTAGTGGAGGTTCTGTTGCTCCAAAAACAGTAAGTATTTTAGGCAGAGGAAAAGAAATTAAAGAACTTGAAAAAGAACTTTCAAAAATAAAAAATACAATAAATGAAATCGAAAAAGAGAAAGAAGAATATGAGGCTAGTATATCTGAAATTTTAGAAAAATTTGAAAAAAAACAAAAAGAATATCAAGAATTAGAGATTATTTATGCTACTGAAAAACAAAAAATAGATATATTAGAATTAGAAATTGTTAAGTTAGAATCCAAACTTGTAAAATCAAGAGAAGATTTAGAAAATATCAAAGTAGAAAAACAAGAAAATCTAATAAAACAAGATGAATATAATAATGATATTATAGAAATTGATAGTAAAAACAATCAATTAAATGAAGTAATTGAGGAATTTACAAACTTTAATAAAGATAATCAGAAATATATTGATGATTTAAACTTTGATATTACAAATTTAAAAATTTCAGTATCATCTTTTGATGAAAGTGAAACATCAATTACTGAAATGATGGAAAGAATTAATTTTGATATTGAAAATAATAATACAAGTATTACCAATAAAAGAAATTTAAGAGAGAAAATACTTGCGGATAATACAGAAATTGAAGCCAAAATTGAAGAAACTAAACAAAAAATTATTGAGTTAGAAAAAGAAATTTTGGGAAGTACAGAAAAGACAGAAAAATTAAAGCAAGAAAGAACACAAAAGTCAGAAAAATTAAATAAAATAGAAAAAGATATTGATGAACAAAGTTCTAAATTAGAAAATATAAAAAATCAAATTTCAAAACTGGATTTGAAAAAATCAAAAATTGAACTTGAGTTAAATCAAGTTATAGATAAAATGTGGGAAGAATATGAATTAACACCAAATACAGTAGGAGATGTTCAAAAAGTAGAAAATCCTAATTCAATTCAAAAACAAGTTAATGAAATAAGGAAAGATATTAGAGATTTAGGAAGTATAAATGTAGATTCAATAAATGAATACAAAGAAACTAAAGAAAGATATGACTTTATGTGTGAACAAAGGCTGGATTTAGAAGATTCAAGCAATAAATTAAAGAAAGTTATTGCTGAAATGACAGATACTATGAAGGCTCAATTTGCAGAACAATTTAAAATAATAAATGAAAATTTTAGTGAAGTATTTAAGGAGTTATTCGGTGGTGGTAAAGCTGAATTAATTCTTACAGATACAGAAAATATACTAGAATGTGGTATTGATATTACTGTTCAGCCACCAGGTAAAAAATTACAAAATATGTTGCTATTATCAGGTGGAGAGAGAGCTTTTACAGCTATTGCACTATTATTTGCAATATTAAAAATGAATCCAGCACCATTTTGTGTTTTGGATGAAATTGAGGCTGCACTAGACGATGTTAATGTATATAGATTTGCAGAGTATTTAAGAAAGTTTTCTAAAAATTCACAGTTTTTAGTTATTACACATAGAAAAGGAACAATGGAAGCTGCTGATACTGTTTATGGAATTACTATGGAAGAAAAGGGTATAAGTAAATTACTTTCAATGAAATTAAAATAAGGGACGAATAAGTCCTTTATTTTTTTTTGAAAGTAATCTTTTTTGAGTTTTTTAATAAAATATAAAAGGAGGTTAATAGTAATTTTTTTGGGACAGATTATCAAAAAAATATATAAAATTGACGAAAAAATGTGTCGAATAAACCACTAGTGTTAAAAAGACAATAATCAAGTGTATAGTAAAAAAGAGTAAAACAGAGAAAAAAAGAGCATATGAAAGTAAATTATAAAATAACACATTGTCAAAAGTGAAAATCTTGACTAAAGAGCAATAAATTTAGCTAATCAAAAAAGTTTTCCTTGAATTGGTGCTCTATTTATGGTAAAATATTGCTTAGTGGCGAATTTTAAAAAGCATAAAAAGGAGAGTGAATTTTATTTTAAAAAATTGGGTTAAATATTATACAAAAGAAGCTGTCAAGACCCTAAAGATTGTCACAATTGGTTCAGCTATGATTATTACAATAGCGTGTGTAAAATATAAACCTGCTTATAAAGTCACATTAGCAGGAGATACAATTGGATTTATAACAAATAGAGATTTAATAGAAGCTAAAATAGAAAAATATATAAAAGATACTTCTGGAAATATTGCATTTAGAGAAATAGAACAATTACCAGAGTATGAGTTTAAACTTATAAATAGGGATAAAGAAATAGAAGAGAAGAATGTTATGCTTGCAGTACAAAAAATGACAACAACAACTTACAAAGTTTATGCAGTTACATCAGATGGAGAGCAAAAAGCTGTTGTTAGTACTCAAGAAGAAGCAGACAGCATAATAAATGAAATAAAAGCAGATTTAAAAGAAGAAGTAGACTTAAAATTAGGTATAGCAGAAGTTTATACTACTGAACTTAATATTGAGTCAAAAGAAATTGCAACAAACACTTTAAAAGAATTTAAAATAGCTAAAGTTACAGAATATGAAAACAAAAAAGCAGAAGAAGAAAGAATTGCAAAAGAAAATGCTAGAAAAGCTTATATTGCATCTAGATCAAAAAGTTTTACAACAACAACAACTGCTGCTCCTTCTGGAAACTTGAACGGTATGCAATTATCAATACCAGTAACTGGATCTATATCTTCTAGATTTGGTTCTAGAGGCGCATCAAGATCTACAATTCATACAGGTCTTGATATATCAACATCAAGTGGAACTGGTATAAGACCAATATCTGCTGGAACAGTAACTTATTCTGCATATAAAGGATCATATGGTAATTTAATTATTATTGATCATGGAAATGGTGTTCAATCATATTATGCTCACTGTAGTGCTTTATATGTTTCAGTTGGTCAATCTGTTGATACTAATACAACAATAGGAGCTGTAGGCTCAACAGGAAATTCAACAGGACCTCATTTACATTTAGAAATTAGAATTGGTGGAGAACCAGTAAATCCACAAAATTATTTATATTAAAAATATTGTCAATAATTCGGTTATGAATTATTGACAATATTTTTTTTTATCAATATAATTTTATATATAACAAAAGAGGAGGTCTATATGTTCAAATTCAAGAATTTTTTAAATAATGAAAATATAAAAATAATTGATAAAAAAGAAGGTATGAGAGTTTTAGAATATCAAAATGATTTAAGCGTTACACCTATGTCTGCTACAACTTCATACTTTGCTAGTAAAATGAATGTAAGAAAAAGACAAGTATTAATAGAACTTAATAACAATGAATATACAATTAGTGCTGGTGCTATGCAGTGGACTGTTGGGAATGTAGAAATGGAGACAGGAGTAAAAGGGGCAGGAGACCTTTTAGGAAAAGCCTTAAAAGGTGCTGTAACAAAAGAATCAGCAGTAAAACCTATATATAAGGGAAAAGGTATATTAGTTTTAGAACCTACATATAGACATATTTTATTAGAAGACCTATCTAATTGGGAAGGTGGAATGGTTTTAGATGATGGAATGTTTTTAGCTTGCGAATCATCAGTAGATCAATCTGTTGTTGCTCGTTCAAATATTTCATCAGCTGTTTTTGGTGGAGAAGGTTTATTTAATTTAAAACTTGAAGGAACAGGAATAGCAGCTCTAGAAAGTTTTGTACCAAGAGATGAATTAGTAGAAATTTCATTAGAAAATGATGTATTAAAAGTAGATGGCAATTTTGCAGTTGCATGGTCTGGAACATTAAATTTTACAGTTGAAAAATCTTCAAAAACTTTGATTGGTTCAGGATTATCAGGAGAAGGGCTTGTTAATGTATATAGAGGAACAGGAAAAGTTTTATTAGCACCAGTAAATGGACAAGCTATGGATCAAACACATGGCTCAAAAGCTCCAGATAATGGAGGAGGTGCTGTTGCAAATGCTGCACTTAATGGAATTATGGGAATGTTAAAATAAGTAATATAGAAAGGAGTTACAAACAAATGGCAAAGGAAAAAAAAGAAAAACTAGAAGATGTAAGAGAAACTAGTACAAAAAACAGATTTACTGCTTTAATGTTATGTTGGTTTTTAGGTTTTTTTGGTGTACATCGTTTATATGCAGGAAAAATTGGTTCAGGATTTTTAATGCTATATGGTACAGTTGTATCACTTTTATTATTAGGTGTATGTCTTCCAGTTGGATTAATGTGTTTAGTAACAATGCTTGCATTTGTTGCAAATGACTTTGTAGTTATCGCATTTGGACAATTTATTGATTGTTATGGAAAACAATTAACTAGAGACGATATATACTAAAAAATATTCACAATTAAAGGTGGATTAAATAATATAATATATAAATTCTATAGTTAAGAAGGAGGTAATTATGTCAGAAAATAATGAAAAAAATTTTTCTGTTGATACAGAACAAATAAAAAATGAAACAAAACAAACTGTTAATCAAGTTAAAGATTCGATTAAGAATGTTGATTTAAAAAAAGATGCTGAAGAAACAAAAGGGTTTTTAAAAGAAATGTTGTCAAATCCTTTTGAAGCAGTTAGAAGAGTTGCGGAAGACGAAGAAAATGTTTTATCAAAAGTTATAGTATTAATGATTGTTTGGATTGCAGCATCAGTTATAACAGGTATTATAAGCTTAATGAAATATGGAAAATATTCAAGTATTACAAATAATTTAATTGATTTTGTTTCTTATATATTAAATCCGGTACTATATATTGTAGTACCAGCTATTATAATTTTAATAATGAATAAGCAAAATAAAAAATCATTAGTAACTATTATTTCAACATTAACAATTGCAGCAGTACCTACAATTATTAACAGAATAATTGATGTTGTTGAAGGATTAGTAAGTGGAATTACTATTGTATCAAGTCCAATATCTACAATGTTTACTGCAATAGCGTTAATTCTTACATATTTTGGAATGAAAGATTTATTTGGAGAAAAAGAAGATAAATCTTTTATAAAGAAATATGCAATAATTAAATTATTAGCAGCATTTGTTCTTGTAATTTTGGGAAGAATAGGAATTTATTAAAAAATATAAAAAAATCGCCTTATTGGCGATTTTTTTGTTGTGTTTTTCTTAATTTCATTATATAATAATGCATTATGTGAAGGGAGATGAAGCTATATGGCAATTAGTAAAGAAGAAATAATCCATATTGCAAAACTTGCATCTTTAAATTTGTCAGAAGAAGAGATTGAAAAATATACTGGAGATATGCAAGAAATATTAGAATTTGCAAATATGATTAATAATGTCAATACAGAAGGAATGAATGAAACAGTTGCAGCAAATGAGAAAAGCAATGTTTTTAGAAAAGATGAAGTAGTAAATTTTGAAAATAGAGAGCTTTTATTACAAAATGCTCCAAGTCAAGATGAAGGAATGTTTAGAATACCAAAAGTAATAAATTAGATTTGTCAAGTCTGAAAGGAATGTAAATGATAATAGGAATAGATATTGATGATACAATAACAGATACTTATGAAGTAATGATGAATTATGCTCAAAAATATACAATAGATATTTTAAAAAGAGAGCCAATTATAAATGAAAATGGAAACTGTCCAGATCACTTTTATACAAAATATTTACACAATTGGCAAGATGGTGAAGATTTAGAATTCTTAAATGAATATTATGAAAAAATTATAAAAAATGTAAAACCCAAAACATTAGCTCTTGAATATTTAAAAAAGCTTCAAGATGAAGGTAATAAGATTATTTTAATAACAGCTAGATGGGAAGCTGATAATTTTGATGTTAGAAAATCAACAGAGGAGTGGGTTATAAAAAATAATATTCCTTGTGACAAATTAATAATTAATGCAGAGAATAAGCTTGTTGCAGCAAAACAAGAAAAGATAGATGTTTTTATAGATGATAGTTTTAAGAACTGTCAGATGGTTGCAGATAGTGGTATAAAAACATATTTAATGGATACAAGAGTAAATCGAGGATTAGAAGATGAGAAAATAAAGAGAGTGTACTCTTGGCCACATTTATATATGAAATTAAAGGAGGAAATTTAATGGAGCTTTATGAATATACAGTACATGAACTTGTAGAAAAGCTTGAAAAAGGTGAAGTAACATCTGAAGAAATAACTAGAAGTTACTTTGATAGAATAAAAGAAATAGATCCTAAAGTAAAAGCATATGTATCTACTTTAGAAGAATCAGCAATTGAAAAAGCCAAAAAAGTTGATGAAGATAGAAAATCAGGAAAGGTTGTTTCTAAATTTGCAGGTATTCCTATTGGAATAAAAGATAATATGTGTATAACAGGAACTAAAACAACTTGTAGTTCAAAAATGCTAGAGAATTTTGTTGCACCATATAATGCAACTGTTATAGAAAAATTAAATGAACAAGATTTAGTTTATCTTGGAAAATTAAATATGGACGAGTTTGCTATGGGAGGTTCAACAGAGCATTCAGCATTTTTTAACACATATAATCCATGGGATTTAGATAGAGTACCAGGAGGATCTTCAGGTGGTAGTGCAGCAGCAGTAGCAGCTGAAATTGCACCATGGACACTTGGAAGTGACACAGGAGGAAGTATTCGTCAACCAGCCTCACTTTGTGGTGTTGTAGGATTGAAACCAACATATGGTCTAGTTTCAAGATTTGGACTAGTTGCATTTGCATCCTCACTTGATCAAATAGGACCTTTAACAAAAGATGTTACAGATTCTGCTATGCTTTTAAACTTAATTGCTGGATATGATGAAAAAGATTCAACATCAATGAATATAGATAAAAAAGACTATACTTTAAGCTTAGTAAATGATGTTAAAGGAATGAGAATTGGTCTTCCAAAAGAATATTTAGGTGAAGGTATAAATGAAGAAGTAAAACAAGCAATATTAGATGTAGCCAAAAAATATGAGGAAATGGGAGCAATTGTTGAAGATTGTTCTTTAGATGTTGGAAAATATGCAACAGCAGTTTATTATGTAATTGCTTGTGCGGAAGCTAGTTCAAATTTGGGCAGATTTGATGGAATTAGATATGGATATAGATCTGAAAAATTTGAAAACTTGAAAGACATTTACAAGAATTCAAGAAGTGAAGGATTTGGACCAGAAGTAAAAAGAAGAATTATTTTAGGTACTTATGTTTTATCATCTGGATACTATGATGCTTACTATAAAAAGGCTCAAAAAGTTAGAACAGTTATTAGAGAAGCATATAATGAATTATTTGGAAAATATGATTTATTATTAACACCAACTTCACCAACAACAGCATTTAAAATTGGAGAGAAATCAAATAATCCATTAGAAATGTATTTAGCTGATATTTGTACAGTTCCAGTAAATATTGGTGGATTACCAGGAATGAATATTCCATGTTCATTAGATAGTAAAGGTATGCCAATTGGTTTTCAATTAATTGCAAAACCTTTTAATGAAGATGCAATCTTTAGAGCAGCTTATACTTTTGAGCAAAATACAAACTTTAGAGAAAATAAACCAAGCTTTAAAGGAGGTAATAACTAATGGCAAGAGAAGATTATGAAATAGTAATAGGACTTGAAGTTCACTGCGAACTTTCTACAAAAACAAAAATATTCTGTTCATGCTCAACAGAATTTGGTGGGGAACCAAATACACATTGTTGCCCAATTTGTATGGCAATGCCTGGAACACTTCCAGTTCTTAATGAAAAAGTAGTAGAATATGCTGTAAAAGCAGGATTAGCTACAAATTGTAGTATTGAGAAAAATAGTAAAAACGATAGAAAAAATTACTTCTATCCAGATTTACCAAAAGCATATCAGATTTCTCAATTTGATAAACCTCTATGTTATGAAGGATATGTAAATATCGAAACAGAAGAGGGCGAAAAACAAATAAGAATTGAAAGAATCCATATAGAAGAAGATGCTGGAAAATTAAATCATGATGAATATGGAAGAGGAAGCTTTGTAGATTTAAACAGAGCTGGAGTTCCTTTAATAGAAGTTGTATCTAGACCAGATATGAGAAGCGCACAGGAAGTAGAAGCTTATATGAGAAAATTAAAATCAATTTTTGAATATATTGAAGTTTCAGATTGTAAAATGCAAGAAGGTTCTTTAAGAGCTGATGTTAACGTATCTGTTAGAAAAAAAGGCGCTAAAGAATTTGGTACTAGAACAGAAATGAAAAATATGAACTCTTTTAGAAGTATTGTAAGAGCTATTGAATATGAAGCAGAAAGACAAATAGAAGAAATTGAAGCTGGAAATGTAATTACACAAGAAACATTAAGATGGGATGATGTATCTGGAAGAACATTCCCAATGAGAGATAAAGAAGATGCTCAAGATTATAGATATTTTCCAGAACCAGATTTAGTTTCAATTAAATTATCAGATGAATATATAGAAAATATTAGAAAAGAATTACCAGAACTACCAGAAAGCAGAAGAAAAAGATATATTGAAGAATATGAATTAACAGAAAAGGCTGCTAATTTCGTAACATCATCAAAATATTATTCTAATTTATTTGAAGAAGCAATAGAAGTTTGCAAAAATCCAAAAACAGTTGGAAATTTAATAATGTCTGATATTGCTAGAATTTTAAATGAAAGAGAAGAAGAACCAGAAGATTTAAAATTTGGTGGAAATGAGCTTGGAGAACTTGTAACTTTAATAGATAAAGGAACAATTAGTTCTGCAATAGCTAAAAAAGTTTTAGAAGAATTATTTAATGATGTAAAAATGCCAAGTAAAATAATTGAAGAAAAAGGTTGGGTACAGATTTCTGATGAAGGAGCAATAAAAGAAGTTGTAATGAAGGTATTAGAAAACAATCCACAGTCAATTGCTGATTATAAGGCTGGAAAAGACAAAGCATTAGGATTTTTAGTAGGTCAAGCTATGAAAGAAACAAGAGGAAAAGCAAATCCACAAATGCTTAATAAAATGTTCTTAGAAGAATTAAATAAATAATTAAAAAGTTTTAAAGTATAGAAATAGTTAATATATTAATTTTTTAAAAGTTTTGCCCAACATTGCTGATTCTCAGCAAGTTGGTGCCCGCCGTTTAGGCCTTGAACTTTTAAAAAATTATATATTAACTATTTTTTCACAAATTTCTAAAAATTACTTTGTAATTTTTATTTAATTTTTTTATAGTTGTGCTATAATTATTTTGAAGAGATATTATGAAAGGATATGATAGAAATATCATAGAGGGTAATAAGTGTGGAAAGTGTAATTAACAAAAGAGTTAAAGATTTTTCAAAAAATGCAGATTTAATTCAAACTATTTCAATATTTTTATTAGCTTTATTGGTACCGACTTTTTTAGGACAATTAATTAAAAATATTTTTGGAGCGCAAAGTATTATAACTCAAAATTCTCAAATTATAGTAGGAACAGTTGTAAATACAGCTTTGATAATGTCTGCTATTAATCTTAAAGGTTGGAAAAAAATATTAGGTGTTGTAACAATGCCAAGTATTTCTACAATGCTTAGTGGTTATGTATTTAAAAGTGCATCAGTTTATATGGTATATATGATACCAGCTATATGGGTTGGAAATTTTGCTTTAGTATATGCTTATAAATTAATAATGTTATCAAAAGAAAAACATTATTTCTTAGCAGGAATTGCTGGAATAGTAGTAAAAGTTTTTGTAATTGCAGGGGGATTTATGCTACTAAAAGCGTTTAATATATTCCCAGCAAAATTAGTAACAACTTTACAAACTGCTATGACAACAACACAATTAATAACAGCTACAATAGGTTCAATTATTGCATTTGGAATTTATAAACTAGAAAAAAGTAAATAAGATATTTATAAAAAGTGAAATTTAAAGATTGCCTTTAAATTTCGCTTTTTTTATTGTTTTGTTGATTTATTATGTTAATTATGATATAATCTCGTTGATTGGAGATATTCCGTAATAGCGATACCCATTTGTCGTGTAAACAATGTCATAACAATAGGAGGGAACAATATGATAATAATGACGTGTAGACCAACCAAACGGGAACATGTGGATTTGTATGCCACACTGGAGAGTCTTTCTTTGGTTCATCCACAGATAAAGGAGATCATCGAGCAGGTGAAGAATTCCCCCATGATTGACAAGCTGGACAAGAGGATGATTGAGCAGCAGCTCATCAGCATGGCTTGTACTCTCAATGAGGCGAAGAACTATACACTTGTTCTGGACCGCTGGCGCGGTGGAAATCCGTGCTCTGCTGAACGTGAGCGTGTATCCCAGGAGCAGAAGACCATCCGCTATGAAACAATTTTCTCAATTGTTTCTTATAGTCGGACTAAGAACTGGGTGGCGTTTGTCGATCTGCCGATTGATGTTGATTTGCCGGGGAGTGAGAAAATTACTCTCTAAAAGAAAAACGGAGCGTAGCAACTGCTGCGCTCCGTTTTTTAATTATTATTAATTAGTTTTTCTATAATTTCGAATAAGTAAGGCTTGTATTCATCTATAGGGAGTGGTTCGTTATATAATATAGAATTGAAACAAGTTGAGCTAACAAGTTCTATAATCATAAATAATGTAACATCTGGATTTTTTAAGTTGATATTATTATCTTTAACTCCTTTTAGAAATAATTGATAAATTCCATCTTCTTCGCTTTCAGAATTTTCGTAAATTTTATTTACGGTTTTACTATAAATTCCCCAAGAAAGATTTTTAGATATAAATTTTAATAATAACTGATTTTTTTTCAATTCATCAATAACATGATTTACAATAAAAATAACCTGTTCAGATAAAGTATCTATAGTAGTTTTTCTTAAATCTACCAAAGCTTCGTTAAATAATTTATGAGATTTTTTTGCAATTAAAACATCTCGTATTTCATATTTATCTTTAAAATACAAATAAAATGTTCCTTTACCAACATCAGCATTATCAACTATTTCTTGAATAGAAGTATCTTTAATTCCTTTTTCTGTAAAAAGTTTAAAAGCTGTATTTAATAATCTTGTTTCTTTATTTTCTTCGTTTAGATTATCTCTTTTTATTCTCACTTATTTTTCTCCCCAATATTTATTATTAATATTTTTACAAATTTATTATTGCACAAAAATGACTGTTAGTCAATATTTTTTAAAAAACTATTGACTATTGGTCAGTATCGTACTATAATTATAAAAGTGACCAATAGTCAATAAATGAAAAGGGAGGATATGTATGAAGAAATTTGGCGAATTTATATGCAAATACAGAAAAGTTATTCTAATATTATCTTTAATATTACTTATACCAGCAATTATTGGAATAAAAGCTACAAGAATAAATTATGATATTCTAGTTTATTTGCCAGATAATATAGAAACTATTAAAGGAGAAAACATATTATCAGATGAATTTAATATGGGAGCTTTTTCAACAATAATTTTAGATAATATGCCTACAAAAGAAATTTTAAAATTAGAAGATGAAATTAGTAAAATAGATAATGTTGCAATGGTAATAAGCACAGCTGATGTTTTAGGGGCAAATGTGCCAGTGGAAATGTTACCAGATGAAATTCAAGAGAAATTTTATAAAGATGGATCAACTATAATGCTTACAACATTTAAAGAAGGAATTTCTGATGATACAACTATAGAAACAATAGAAGAACTAAGACGAATAACAGATTCAAGATGTAAAATAAGTGGAATGAGTGCAGTTGTACTAGATACAAGAGATTTATCTAATTCGGAAATAGTAATATATGTTCTTATAGCTGTTTGCTTGTGTTTAGTAATATTGCAAATAGCATTAGATTCATATATTGCACCAATTTTACTTCTTTTAAATATAGGAATTGCAATTCTTTATAATATGGGAACTAATGTGTTTTTAGGAGAGATTTCATATATAACAAAAGCAATAAGTGCTGTACTTCAGCTTGGAGTAACAATGGATTTTGCAATATTTTTATATCATAGCTATATGCAAGAAAAGGAAAATAGTATTAATAATGAAGATGCAATGGCAAAAGCAATTTCAAAAACTTTAGTTTCTGTTGTTGGAAGCTCGCTTACAACAATTGCAGGTTTTCTAGCATTATGTAGTATGAATTTAACACTTGGAAAAGATATTGGAATTGTTATGGCAAAAGGAGTTATGTTTGGAGTTATTTGTGTAATAACAATACTTCCAGCAATGATATTGGAATTTAGTTCTTTAATTGAAAAAACGAAACATAAAGAAATAATGCCTAAATTTGAAGGAATTAAAAACTTTTCAATAAAGCATTACAAACTAACAATTTTAGCATTCATAATAATTTTACCTTTTGCTTATTATGGATATAAAAATACAGATGTATATTATAACTTAGATAAAAGCTTACCAGATACATTACAAAGTATCACAGCTAATCAGGAATTGAAAGATAAATTTAATATGGTTTCAACAGAACTATTATTATTAGATAAAAATATTTCAGATAAAAATGTTAATGAAATGTTAGATAAGATTGAAGATTTAGATGGAATAGAATGGACTTTAAGCTTATCTAAAGTTACAGATTTAGGGATTCCAAGAGAAATGATTCCAAGTGAAATATTAGATAAAGTTCAAAATGATAAATATCAATTAGTTATAATAAATTCAAGTTATGAAATGGCAACAGATGAATTAAATGATCAAGTAGATAAAGTAAACAAAATTGTAAAACAATATGATGAAACAGCACTTCTTGCAGGTGAAGGACCACTTATGAAAGATTTAGTTGAAATAAGTGACCATGATTTTAAAAGTGTTAATACAGTTTCAATAGCAATTATATTTATAATAATGATTTTTGTATTAAAATCTATTTCATTACCAGTTATATTAATATGTATAATAGAATTTGCAATATTTATAAATATGGGAATTCCTTGTTATACAGGGACTGTAATACCATTTATAGCATCAATTGTAATTGGAACTATTCAACTTGGAGCAACAATAGATTATGCAATTTTAATAACAACAAAATATATAACAAATAGAAAAAATGGAATGAATAAAACAGATGCAATAGATTTTAGTTTAAGAACATCAATATCTTCTATTGCAAGTAGTGGATTATGTTTCTTTGGAGCAACTTTTGGAGTTGGAGCTTATTCAAAAATAGAGATGATAGGTTCATTATGTACTTTAATGTCAAGAGGAGCAATAATAAGTATGATTTCAGTAATTTTAGTATTACCAGCATTTTTACTATTGTTTGATAAAGTAATTTGTAAAACAACAAGTGGAATGAAAGAAATTAAGGAGGTAAAATAAATATGGATAATATTATAAAAAAATGTATTTCAAGTATAATGATATTTTTATTATTAGCATATACAATGCCAGTTTTTGCTTTTACAAATGAAGAAAGTATTTATTCAAAATTAGATTCATATGGAAATAGATATAAAACAATTATTAGCCAAACAGTAGAAAATGAAGAAGGCACAGATAATATTCAAACAGAATCTGATAAAGAATTACCAATTGAAACAAAGGTAAGTTATGAATTAGATGGAAATAAAATAACAGCAGAAGAACTTGCTGGTAAAAGTGGGAAAGTAAAAATTATTTTAGAATATGAAAATAAAGAAGAAAATGAAGTAATTATAAATGGTAAAAAAGAAAAAATGTATACACCATTTTTAGTAGTATCTGGAGCAATTATTAATAATGATAATAATAGAAATGTAGAAATATCAACAGGAAAAGTTATAAATGATGGAAGTAAAACAATAGTACTTGGTATAGCATTTCCAGGAATGCAGGAAAATTTAGATATTCCAAAAGATGATTTAGATTTACCAAACAAAATAGAAATTACAATGGAAAGTACTAATTTCGAAATTGGAAATATTATGAGCTTTTGCACACCTAAAATTCTTGAAGAAGGAAGTTTTGATAAGATTTCAGATAAATTAGATGATATATATAGCCAAGTTGAAGAATTAAAAGATGCAAGTTTTAAAATAGAAGATGGAGCAATTAAATTACAAGATGGTATCATTACATTACAAGATGGTGCGAATAGTTTAAATAGTGGAGCAAACGAATTAAATAATGGTGTAAATACTTTGAAAAATGGAGCAAATGATTTAAAAGGTGGAGCAAGCAAATTAAAAGCTGGTACAACAGAGTATGTAAATAAATCAAAAGAATTTAATTCAGCAATGAAACAAGTATCAAATGGAGTAAATACAATAAACGCAAATTATGATCAAATAAATAATGGAATTACGGCATTGAACGAAAGTAGTAATCAGTTATCAAATGGGGCACAAAGTGTAAGTGCAGGTGCGACAGCTATTTCAGAAAACTTAGGTACAATAAGTACAAAACTTGGAGATGTTCAAAATGGACTTTCAAGTTTGCAGGTTGGCGAAAATCAATTAAACTCAGGAATAGATAATATAATTGCAGGAATGAATGGAATTACAGGAACAGATAATTCAGGAAAAATTGTAGAAATCCAAGGATTAATAAATGCAAACCAAGCTAAAATAGATGAATTAACAGGAACAAATGGAAGTATTCAAGCAATATTAGATTTGACAGAAGATGAAGGGGTTAAATCAGTTTTAATAAATCAAATTAATGTAAATAATTCAAGTATAGGAATGTTACAAGCTAATAATAGTGCTTTAAATTCAATAGTAGTAACATTAAATCAAGCAGGAGGAGCAAATATAGCATCATTAAAAAATGGATTAGAAGCATTAAAAGCAGGAGTAAATAATTTACAAACAGGAACAAATTCATTATATTCAGGGGTATCAGAATTAAAAGTTGGCACAGAAACTTTAGCAGAAAAATCTGGCGAGTTAGCTCAAGGGGCAAGTAGTTTATATCAAGGAACGGCACAACTAAAAAATGGAGCTCAAAATTTAAGTGCAGGTTCATCTGCAATAAAAGATGGATTAAACACGTTAGATAATTCAAGTAACCAATTGTTATCAGCCAATAATCAATTATTAGATGCAGCAACAACAATTTCAAAAGGAGCTGTAGATTTAGAAAATGGAACAGTTACATTAAACGATGGTGTAGTAAAACTTGCAAATGGATCTAATACTTTAAAAGATGGAACAAACACATTAGTATCTGGAAGTAACCAGTTATCAGATGGTTCAGGAGAACTTGTAGATGGGATAAAACAATTTAATAATGATGGTATTATGAAAATATATAATATGGTAAATAATGATGTTAGAAATACAGCAAAAAGAATTGAGAAGTTAGAAACATTATCTAATAAATATAATAAATTTGGAAGTGAAATCTCAAGAGATGAAATTAAGTTTATAAGTATTTTAGATAGTATAAATATTAGTAGTAAAGAAGAGGCAAAAGAAGAAATTATAATATATAGTGAAGAAACAGAAGAAAAGAAGTAAATAATATAGAAAAATCTCAGAAGGATTAAATCTTTTTCTGAGATTTTTTTATTATAAAAAAATCAAGAAAAAGATTTACATAACTTTACAAATTATGTAAAATGTAGTATAATTTACAATGTTTGTATAATAAAATAAGGGGGAATAGTTAAATGGCAAGCACCAATATAGATGAAACAATAGAACTTATTTGTAAAGGTTCAAATCATAATAGAACGTTAATTATATCAGAAAAAGAAAATAAAATTTATTTACCTTATACAACAGATGAATTGGAAACGTATTTAAGATATTATCCAGAATCTTATAAAACAGTTGAAGATGTTGTAAAAAAAGAGTTTATATTACCAGTTACTACTTTTTCTAATCATCCCTATAAATCAAGATTTATAGAAACATATAATCTTATGAGAAATCGTGAAGAAAAAAATATGATAATTTCTTTTTTTTATGCGATAATACTTTTTGGAATGAAAAAATTGAATCCTGCTATTATAGCTGCTTGTAAAACAAAAAAAGAATTAGAACGATATATAGATTGTTTGAAAGAGAATAATTTAGAGAACTTTAAAATTTTTAAAACCATTTACAAATCTGTAAATGTGTAAGAATATAATTCTAGACAATAAAACCTTGTCTAGGATTTTTTTGTTTTTAACACGAATAATATAAAACTTTCATAAGATATAAAGAGTAAATATGAAAGGAGTTTTTTTATGGCAAAAATACTTGTATATAATAATAATACAAATCGTATGGAAACATATTATCGTGGTGAATCACAGAGTATGCCATATAATTCAAATAGATCTCTAACCGTTAAAGAATTCAGAGGAAAAAGTAATTCGGGTCTTTTATGGACTGATAGAAGAGCAATGCAAGCTTGGAATAGCTTTAGATACATTTATGGAAGACCAATATATGTAGGGTATGCATTTAGAAGACCATGGGAAGGGGGACATGGAACTTTATCACAGCATTATGCAGGACTCGCTTTTGATGTTGGACAGAATTTAGATGAGGCTAGCAGAAATGCTATGAGAAACTTAGCTATTAATTCTGGAATTTGGAATTATGTAGAAGAAGCAACATAGGTTTTCAAAACAATTTAATAATTGAGGAAAAGCTTACAACTGCCTATATTCAAAAGACAAGTAAAAGAAACGAATATTTAGAAAAATTTAAAGAATATAAAACAGCATATCGAACAAAATGGAATAGAGCAAAAGCAAATAATAATGAAAAAAAATATTTAGATGATATACAAAAATTTATTGATGATATGAAACCTTATAATAAATTGCTAAAAGAGAATAAAATTAGTAAGAGTGAATATCTTAAAGTCTTAAATAAAAGAAAAACGAAGCTAATTTATTAAAGGACAAGCCTAAAACAAGTTAATTGAAAAAGATTAACTTGTTTTTCTTTTCTATACTACATAGGAAGGAGTTTAAATGAAAGAAAAACAAAATGTTGGATATTATTCTATCATACCATCAACAGTTCTATATAATAAAAATTTAAAAGCCAATGAAAAGATTTTATATGCAATTATAACATCACTTAGTAATAAAGAGGGATATTGTTTTGCATCTAATAAATATTTAGCAGAAAAATTAAATGTTGGGGCAAATACAGTTTCTGGTTGGATAACAGATTTACGAAGGAAGAATTTTATTCAAGTAGAACTTATTAGAAATGATAAGCAAGAAATTATCCAAAGAAGAATTTATATAAATGATATACCCTATAATTTTTATAAAGAATACCCTTATATTATAAATAAAGAAGAGGGTATTCTTCAAAAATCGGAAGAGAATAATATAATAAATAATAATATAAAGACACACACCTTATCGAAAATTGAGTATCAAGACAAGGTGTTTTTATATGCTTATGAATATGAGGACTTAATTGAAAAATATGGACAAGTTAAAACAGATAAATGTATGGAAGAATTATCATTATATAAAAAATCAAAAGGCGTGGACTATGCTAGTGATTATGACACAATTAAAAGATGGGTAATAGATAGAGTTGAAGAACGAGAAAAACGTAAAAATAAAGAAAATAAAGTTAGAA
Organism: uncultured Clostridia bacterium; assembly: GCA_948676835.1. Lineage (GTDB taxonomy): Bacteria > Bacillota > Clostridia > TANB77 > CAG-508 > Scatovivens. The sequence continues at coordinate 126,493 of CAPOZU010000003.1, read as the reverse complement.
TAGCAAATTTTGAACAAAGAAATTATGAAAATATGCCAGAAGAATTTTGGAATAGTTTTTATGAAAATTAGAAAGGTGGAATTAGTATGAACAATAAAGAAAAGTTTAACCTTCCTACCATAGATGATTTTTTTGAAAAGACACATGGGGATTATATAGGAAGAGTACAAAAAATAGATACAGATAAAATAATAAATTTCGAAGAACATCCATTTAAAGTAAAGAATGATGCAGAAATGTATAAACTTGTAGAAAGTATAAAAGAAAATGGAGTATTAAATCCAATAATAGTAAGGCAAACAAAAGAAGGAAAATATGAAATAGTTTCAGGACATAGAAGAAAAAGAGCAACAGAATTGGCTGGATTAGATGGAATACCTTGTATAGTTCGAGATTTAAGTGATGAGGAGGCGATAATTTTGATGGTGGATAGTAATTTGCAAAGAGAAGAGATACTGCCAAGTGAAAAGGCATTTGCTTATAAAATGAAATTAGAAGCAATGAATAAACAAGGAAAACGAATAGATTTAACTTTAGCACCAGTGGAGCAGAAGTATATACAAAATAAAACAAGTAGAGAAATTATTGCAGAAGAAAATAACGAAAGCAGAGAACAGGTAAGAAGATACATAAGATTAACTAAACTGATACCAGATATACTAAATATGGTAGATGAAAAGAAAATTGCATTTAGACCAGCAGTAGAAATATCGTATTTGAAAGAAAATGAACAACAGAAATTATTTGATGTAATGGAAAAATATGCTGCAACTCCTACACTAGCACAAGCAATTAGTATGAAAAAATTAAGTTTAGAAATGACATTAACAAACGAAAGAATAGATGAGATAATGGAAGAAGAAAAAGCAAATCAAATAGAAAAATTCAAGATGAATATGAGCAAATTAGAAAATGTACTTCCAAAAAATATTGTGACACAAAGTCAAATTGAAAACTTTATTTTAATGTGTGTAAAAGAACACAATCAAAGAGTAAAACAAAGAAAGAATTTATTAAGATAGTTAGAAGTCAAAGATGTAAATTTGTAAAAAGTTACATATTTGCATCTTTGAAAGATTAAAAAATGCTAAGTAAAATAAGTATAAATATTTTATAGAAAGGGGAGTAACATGGAAATAACATATTCAAAAGTTGGAGATTATTATATACCTAATTTAATATTAGAAAACACAATTAAAAATACTTCTATTGGAAAGTATGGAAGATTAAGACTTAAATATTTGAAACAATATAAGAAAGCAGAATACACAATATTATTTATGGACAATAAACTGCAAGAACATTTAGAACAGATAGATAAAGAAGCACAAAAAAGATATGACATTATAATAAAACAACTTGTGGAAAAAGAAAATATAACTGAAGAATTAAAACAGAAAAATCAATTAAAATGGGTAGGACTTATGAATAATTTTAAGAACTTAGCTGAAGAAATAATATTAAAAGAATTAATCTATGTATAGGGGAAATGGTATGGAAAAAATGTTAGAAAAAGGATTTTTTGAAGAGTATTCTGATAATTTTGCAGATTATTTTGATAAGCATAAGTTTCTAAAAATAATAGAGAAACCAGAATATAAAAAGTTAAATAAAAAAGTATGTGAATTAAAAGAAAAATATCATAATGTTGTTACATTTTTAGAAGATAAAACTTGTTTTAAATTAACAGAAGAAGAACTAAAAGTTGTTTCAAAAATTTTAGAATTGCAATTAGAAATGGATTTTATTGAGCTAAAAGAATCTTTTAAATTAGGTTTTAAAGAAGCGTATATTTATTTTGAAAGTATGGATATGCTTAAAATTTAGAAAGAAATTTTTGATAAAAAATGATTAGAAATTTATAGGAAATGCTTGGATTTTAGAAATGAAATTTGAGCATTTTTTGTATTTTTATAGAAGAATGTTTCAGAAAGTTTTGTCCTAACAAGCACGGCATTTGTATATACACAAATGCTTTTATGGGAAAAATCCCAATCCCTTTTTAGAAAAAAATTTAAGAAGTAAAAATTAAATAATATGACAAACTAAAATGAAATAAAAATATACAGAAAATAAGAAAAAACTATTGCAAAATAAACAAATGTTTGATAAGATATAAAAAGTAGAAGTAATTATAAATAAAAAATGAATTTGTTGAGAAAAAAATAATTTTGTGATAAAATGTATTTTGTAAAATTGACAAAAAAGAGGAATGAATATGAGTTTAAAAACGATAGATTTATTTGCTGGAATAGGTGGTATTCGTAGAGGATTTGAAAGAACTGGAAATTTTAAAAATGTTCTTTCAGCAGAAATTGATAAATATGCATGTGAAACTTATACTCATTTATATGGTGAAAATCCGTATAATGATGTAACAAGTGAAGAATTTAAAATCAAAGTTCAAAATACAAATTATGATATTTTACTTGGTGGTTTTCCATGTCAATCATTTTCTATAGCTGGAAAAAAAGAGGGATTTAAAGATAAAACAAGAGGAACTCTATTTTTTGATGTTGCAGATATCATTGACAGAACTAGACCAAAGGCGTTTTTATTAGAAAATGTTGAAGGAATAATATCCCATGATAAAGGAAGGACATTTAATACTATAGTAGATACACTTGTAAATGATTTAGAATATCATATGATCGGAGTTGAAGAAGGAATTGGTGGGTATCTTGAAATTGATAAAGATGAAATAATAAGAAATACTAAAAATTTTGGATTACCACAGAAAAGATCAAGAGCATATATGATGGGATTTAGGAAAGATTTGATACCTGAAGGATATATATTCCCATCATTACCAAGAAATAAAGAAAGTCAAATTTATAAAAATTTGTATGATTTATTAGATAACGATGTAGAAGAAAGGTATTATTTATCTGAATCATATTTGGAAACCTTAAAGAAACATAAAAACAAGCATCAAGAAAAAGGTAATGGATTTGGATATATTATAGTAAATGAAGGAGAGAACCCCGTTTCCAACACTATTTTAGCAACAGGAGGATCTGGTAAAGAAAGAAATTTAATAAAACAACCTAATTATACTCTTGGTGGAAAAAAAGTTAAGAATAAGAAATCAGAATTAAATTATGAAGGAATTAGACATATGACTCCAAGTGAGTGGGGAAAATTACAAGGCTTTATAGGATATGGTTTTAAAGATGGGGAAAACGATAAGTTCTCATTTCCAAAAGATGTTAGTGTAACACAGCAGTATAAATTATTTGGAAATTCGGTTTCTATTCCAGTAATAGAGGAAATGGCTAAATATATGTATAAAAGATTGGAGGAATTAAATGCAATTTAATAGAGGTGAATGGTCTGAATTATATGCATTATTAGAGTTATTAGATAATCAAGATTTAAATATAGTAAATGATAATTTAGAAATAATAGATGATAGTACATTTAAGGTTTTAGGATTATATCTTCAAAATAACAATAATGAATATTATTTTGATATCAAAGATATAGATATAGATGTACTAAAAAATAATAGGATTATTTCTAATGTAGAAAAAGCAGATATTCAAAAGTATAAAGAAGTCTTGTTGAATAAAATAGTAAAAGAATTACCTGGAAAGGGTAGCTTTCCAATTCAAGAAATGAAATATATTCTTGAAAAGTTAACAGAAGGTAATAAAATAAAATCATCATCAAATGCAAAGGAAGATATAAATGCTAAACTTCAAGATAATAAATTAAATACAGTTATTAATAAAGTTGGATATAGTATAAAATCTAGTTTAGGAAGTCCTGCAACATTGTTAAATGCTTCAAATAATACAAATTTTAGATATTTAGTTAATGGTTTAACAATAATGGATATAGAAAAGATAAATAAGATAAACACCAAAACTAAATTAGTTGATAGACTAAAGTATATGAAAAATAAAAATGCAGAAATAAAATTTAATAATGTTATAAGTAATACAATGAATCAGAATTTACAAATGATTGATTCTAAATTGCCAGAGATATTAGCAGATTTGTTATTAATATCATATGAAACAGGAGAGAAATGTATTAGTAAATTACTTCATTATGTATCTGAAAACAATATTCTAGATTATAATGGAAATATAGAACTATATTATAAGAAGAAAATTGGAGATTTTCTATTAGCTGTTACATTAGGTATGATGCCTGGAGAATTCTGGAATGGAGAATATAATGTTACAGGAGGAATAATTCTAGTAGAAAGTGATGGGAAAATATTAGTATTAGATGCAATTTATTATAAAGAGTATTTAGTTAAATATCTTATAAAAAATACTAAATTAGAATCGCCAAGTTCAAAAAGATATAAAATGTTTGATATTTATTCGAATGATGGAAAAGAATACTTTAATTTGAATTTGCAAATTAGATTTACAAAATAAGTAATTTACCAAAGAAAAGTAAAATAAGACAATAATAAATATGAATTATTAGTCTATTTTACTTTTTTTATTAGGAGGAGTAATGCAAACAAAAAAAGAAAAGAAACTGAGAAAAAATAAAAAAATAAAAGAAAAGTTGATGATTGTAGAATTAAAGATAAAAGGTAATTTAAAAAAGTTTACAGATGGAGCTATATTTAGAAAGTTAAAAGAAGTATATATAGTTTCAAAATCTTTTTGTAAAGCGTTAGTTGATATCTTTACAATTAAAAGTAGTGATGAAACTTATGTTAGTTTAGCACCAACTAAAAATGCCGACAAAGATGGCACTTATTGTAATGCACTAAAATATGCTATTGATAATAGTAATATTAAGAATATAGCTATTACTGGTAATTATGGTTCTGGTAAAAGTAGTATAATACAATCTTTTTTTTACAAATTAGAGAATAAAAAATATAATCCAATTTATGTTTCACTAGCAGCTTTTAATAAAAATGATTACATAGAAAAAAGTAGTGAGACTACTGGAGATAAAAAGGTAATAGAAATTCAATCTAAAAATGAATTTTATCATACATTGGAAAAAAGTATTTTACAGCAATTATTATATCAAGCTAGTGAAAGAGAAGTACCATTATCAAGATTTAAACGAATCAGTAAACATTCTAAATTACTATTAAATATAATGACAATTGGAATGATATTTGCTATTAGTATATTAGTTTGCATTATATATCCAGAAGTTATAGATAATATAAAAAATAATTATAATAGTGTTAAAACAAACTTATCAGATTTTGGAACAAATATATTAATTGCTATATTAATGGCTTCAATATATATTATTACATATAAAATTTTATTTTTCTTGATAACTAAATTTAATATAAGTAAATTTAAAATAAAAGATGCAGAGGTAGAAATAGATAATAAACCAGAGTCAATATTTAATAAGTATTTGGATGAGATAATATATTTTTTTCAAGTAACTAAGCATAATGTAGTAATAATAGAAGATTTAGATAGATATGAAGGTAATGCATCATTTATATTTCAAAAATTACGAGAATTGAATACTTTAATAAATTCATCAAATCAAGTTAAATATGAAGTAGATTTTATATATGCAATTAAAGATGATTTTTTTGAAGATTACGAAGAAAGAACTAAATTTTTTGATTATATTATACCAGTTATTCCAATATCATCTAGTGGAAATTCAAATGAGATAATGTGGAAACGTTTGGAAAAATTAAAAATGTCTGGAATAATAAATTATAAATTTGATAAAACCTTTATTGATGATATTTCTATATTGATAGAGGATAAAAGACTTATAGATAATATAATAAACGAATTTATTATATACAAAAATAAGATGCATAATGAACTTATGGATGATAAGCAATTATTTGCTATAATTATGTACAAAAATATTTTGCCAAAGGAGTATTCTGAATTACAAAGAGATAGAGGAAATATTGTTAATATTTTTGCTAATAAAAAAGATATTGTAAAAAGTTTAATTAAAGATTTACAAGTACAAATAGATGAAATTAGTAAAGAAAAAGGAATAATAAAAAATGAATATTTAAATAGTATAAAGGAATTGAAGTATGTACTAATATCAAATATATATAATTACAATAATTATCCAGGTTATGAGAGACATTTTGAATTTAATGGAGAGAAAGTTAGTATAAATGAATTTTTGAATTCTAATATTAGTGTAGATAGAATTAGTAATGAGAATATACATTTTAAGATTAGATCATATGGTATTGATTTAGATGAAAATGATGTTTTTAAATATTTTGGAAATAAAGTAATTTTTATAAGAAGAATGGAAAATATTGAAAAAGGAAAAGATAAAATATTAACTGAATTACAAAATGAAATAGAAGAAATAGAACAGAAAATTGAAAATATTAGTAAGTTATCTTTGAAACAATTAGCTAATAAATATGATATATCATCACTATTTGATAACACAAAATTGATTGAAAAAGTATTTATATCCAAAGGATATATAACAGAAGAATATAGAGATTATATTACATTATTTGTGGCAGGAAATTTAACGAAAGAAGATAATGAATTTGTTTTTGCAGTTAAGACAGGAGAAAAATTATCATATGATTTTAAATTAGAAAACATAGAAAATATTTTAAAAAAGCTCAATGAAAATGACTATGAAACAAATGCAATATTAAATTTTGATTTACTAAATTATTTGATAAAAAATAATTATTCTAAAGAAACTTTAAAAGTAATTAAACTTTTAGATAAAGAAAATGAAAAAATACTGCAGTTTATAGATCAATTTATTGAAAAATATGATTGTGGAGCAGGATTTATAAAAATTTTAATAGAGAATTCTAATAAAATATGGAAGAAAATTTATAGTAAATTAGGAAATAAAGAGTATATTGATAAATGGGTGATATATTTTTTAACCAATGAAAACTCTTTAAAGAATGTAGACGAAAACTTTAATACATATATAAAAGAACATGAAGATATAGATAAATATATAACTGATGAACAAATTAGTACTGTTATTAATTCTTTAAAAACATTAAAAATAAAATTAACAAATATAAAAAATATAGAAAATAAAAAATTTATTGAGCAAATATATTTGAATGAACTGTACGAATTAAATACTACGATGATTAAATTAATGTTATTAATGAAAGAGGTAGAACAAAGCAAATTTAAAGAGAAGAGTTTGACTATTATATTAACTGATATTAAATTAAATAATTTAAAAGGGTATTTATTAAATGAATTTGATGAATATTATAACTCTTGCTATACATTGAACGATAGTAATGAAGATGAAGAAGCTGTTATTCTTGAAATAATTCAGAATGAAAATATAGATATTGATATAAGAAAACAAATAATTAAAAATGAAAAATTTAACAATTATAACATTGAAAATATAGATAGAGAATTAATTGACACAATAATAGATAATGATAAACTTAAAGTTAGCTATGACAATATTTTGGCATTATTAATAAAAGATAAAGAACTAAAAGATAATGTAATAGCTAATATTAGCTCTCATATAGATGAATACAAATTGGATAAACCAGATAATCATATTGAAAAATATAGTTTGGAAACTATTGAAAATTTTAAAAAATTATACATTTTTAATAAAAAGGTGGATATTAAAGATTTTAAAATATTAGTAAGTACATTTGATATAAAAATAGTAGAAATAGAAGAATGTGAAAAAGAGAAGATTGAATATCTTATTGATAAAAAAGTAATAGAGTTTAATGTTGCCAATTTTGAATATATAAAAGAAAATATAGAAGAAAAGTTAGTTAAATTTATAGAGATAAATATAACGGATTTTATAGAAAATATTGATGAATATGATATTATTGGATATGAAGATAAATTATTAAATTCCGATGAAATAAACAATGAATCAAAAAAAGAAATTATTAATCATATAGAAATAGATAATTTACAAAATACAACTATTGTAAAGCTTATTTCTAACGATATGCTTTTTATTGATTATAAAGAAATAAATATTAGAGTATTAAATGATTCAAGTATTTTATTAGATGATAGATTGAATTTACTAAAAATTATATTATCTAATATTGATGATAAAGATGAAGGTACAGAGTATATTCATTTATTTGGAAGTGGATATATAGATATAAATACATCTAAAAATGCTTGTAGTATATTATATAGTAACTCTAATATAGGTTTGTGCAATGTATTAAAAGAGAAAAGTTACATATCATCATATAAAATTGGGAAAAAGAAAAATATTATTATATATAACAAAGTAAATAGATAGAGAATAATTATAATGAAATATGAACGTAAAACATAGAAGAGAAATCTTTTATGTTTTATTTTTTTGCAAATTTTTAAAAAGATATTAAGAAATTTCAAATTACCATCAAAAAACACCTATCAAAATTATTTTACAGGTAGAGAAACATTTTTTAGCAAAAAGAAAAATTAAAAATTTTTTCATTTACTAACAAGAAATACCCACTTAAATTACTTTACATATAGGAGAGGTATTAAAGAAAATAAAAATATTTTTGCAAAAGAGGTAAAAAATACCTACTTAAATTGCTTTACAAGTAGGAGAGAAAAATTTTTTTCAAAATGACCTTAAAAATGGGGTGAAAAATTACTGTACAAGTGAGAGGAGAAAAAATTTCAAAAAAGCGTCATCTTTTTAAAACTCAATCGCCGTTGTAAATAGAGGCAAAAATATTTTTTATGAAGTGGCATATTTAAAAAAATTTAATAGCTGTTAGGAATGAAAAATTTCTCTCAAAGTACATTGAAAATTAAATATTAAATCATTAAATACAATTAAAGAAACTCTTATTTAGTCATAGCACGAGCGAGAAGAAACCGTCACACGCAATGAGAATAAGTCTGATGATACAGATAGGTGAAATTCCTGAGGAGCTTATAAAGCCGTTTAATGATTAGAAAAATAAGATATTAAATCTTGAAAATAGAAATTATTACAGTAATTATTATTTGTTTTTCAAATATAAATTGAACTAGAGGTGTTGTATTTGAAGGAAGAAAATGAAAATGGGATCAAAGAAGAATATATATTGGAAACAAATGAAAAACAACAAAAGATTATAAAAACAGTAGATAAGGAAAAAAATCAAGAAATAAATATAATTTTTGAAGATGAAGAAGAAACAAATGTAATGGCAGATGTTTTAAAACAACTAACTAAATTTTACATTGAAGATATATTAGAACTAGAAAATTAAATAGTAACAAGCAAAATGATATCAAAGCACGATATAAGTAAAATTGCAAATGTGTAAATTAAGATAATTATAAACTTTTTCATATTTCTAAAAGTAAAAAATAAATGATAACCTAAAAAATGAAGGAAGGAGGAGGACAATGAAAAGAGTTAGATGTCTATACAGAGTATCAACAGTAAAACAACTAGACAAAAATGATATACCAATGCAAAGAATAGAATGTATGAAATACATAGATATGATGCCTGACTGGGAATTTGACAAAGAATACATTGAAAAAGGCGTATCGGGATACAATAAAAAACTTAAAGATAGAGATGTTCTGCAAGAAATAAGAACAGATGCAATAAACAAAGAATTTGATGTTTTACTTGTATTTATGTTTGATAGACTTCGGAAGAAGAGACGACGAAACTCCTTTCATTGTGGAATGGTTTGATGAACATGGTATTGAAATATGGTCAACACAGGAAGGACAGCAAAAGTTTGAATCACGAGCAGATAAGTTAATTAACTATATAAGATATTGGCAATCTGGAGGAGAAAGTGAGAAAACATCTATAAGAGTAAGAACAAAGCAAAAACAAATGATTGAACAAGGAATCAATATCATATCAGTACCACCTTATGGTTATAGAATGGTTAAAACAGGTATTTATACAAAAAGAGGAGTAGAAAGAAAAACGTATGAGATAATACCAACAGAAGCAGAAATTGTAAAAAAGATATTTAATTTATTTACTGAAGAAGGATATGGTGGGATTAGAATTGCAAAATACTTGAATGAAAAAGGATATAAAACTCATAAAGGTTTTGAATGGAGTTATAGTACAGTAAACAATATGCTTAGAAATCCTATTTATACAGGATATTTATGCTTCCATAAAACAAGTGTACCAATCGGTGGTGGAAAACGAAAAAGAGTATCCAATACAGAAGATTGGATTTATTCAAAAGAAAAAATACAAGAATTTCAAATAATATCAGAAGAACAATTTGAAAAAGCACAAAGGATAAAGCAGTCAAGAAAAAATAAAAATAATCAATGTGAGCAAGCAAATAAAGAGTATTTTAAATATCAAACCAAAGGAGAAATGCTTTTTACAGGATACATAACTTGTGGTGGGTGTGGAGCTAAATTAACAACAAGAAGTTCAAAAAGAGAAATAAAGTTAGAAGATGGAAGCAAAGGATACACTAAATATAGTTATTATGCTTGTAACAATAATTCGAGTGGCAGAAAATGTGATTGCAAAAAGAAAAGTCATAAAAATAATACAATAGAAGGACCAGTACTAAATGAAATATACAAATATTTTGATTTATTAGAAAAAAGAGATTTATCAGAATATGTAAGGAAAATTCATAAAAATACAAATGATAATGAGGGAAAACAAATTAAAGAATTAGAAAAAAATATTAAAGAATATTCTAATAAAAATGAAGTATTAAAAGAAGAAATAATAAATGTAATAACTGGTAAAAGTACTTTTTCAAGAGAATTAATATCTAGCTTAATGAAAGAAAATGAACAAAAGATAAAGGAATATCAAAAACAAAAGATGGAACTAGAAAAAATAAAAGAAGAAAAAGAGATTAACTTTGAACAAATGCTGAAACTTAAAAGTATGATTCCAGATTGGAAAGAAATATTAAAAAATTGTAGTGTAGAAAAGAAGAAAATGATACTATCATCAATCATAAAAGAGATTGTTGTATATGATAATAAAATAGATGTTCATTTAAGAATTAGTTTTAAGGAATTCCTAGAAACAGCGAAAAAACTCGATATAAGTAAATTTAAAGGAATGGACTCAAAAGTTTTTGAAAACATGTGTAACACAAGAACCAGCAAATTTAACACCTAGATGGGTTCACTTTGACGAGCGTCAAGTTGCATCTGGCTACCCATTAGTAAGACAGGGAAGTAGAGGCGTATATGTTTGTATCGCACAAGATGCACTTACTACACTTGGATATGATACAGGAGGATTGGATGGTGTGTTTGGTGTAAGAACTAATAGTTCAGTAATATCCTTCCAAAATAAAAATGGATTAACTGCTGATGGAATAATTGGAAGAAATACATGGAATAGTTTAATGAGTCAGGTGGTTGGAAAAGGGGCAAGTAACACAACAATATTACCAATAAACCAATAATTTGATTAGTTATGTAAAATATGTTATAATATTATTGTAGAGTCTTACTCTAATAGCAATTCTCGTGATACCAATTGGTATTTTTTTAAGCCTTAACAATATTTGATAACAGGAGGTTTTATATGGCTAAGAAAAAATTGATGGAATCCTTAAACCAAGCTCAGATCGATGCAATGCTGTCGAGGAACTATCTGGATATTGTCCAGCTTATGAAAAGAGTTCGGATGGATAAGACCATAAAAGACGGCGATAAGAAAATGATCGAGCAGCAGCTCATCAGCCTGTGCGGTGCGCTGCATTATGCAGAGGAGTATGAGCTGAGGCTGGGAACGTGGAGAAAAGGAAATATCTACTCCGAGAGCCGCCAGCTGGCTTCTGAGGGTCCTACCATTCACAACGAGACAATTTTCACTGTCGTTTCCTCTGGGAAGCGGTCCAGGTGGGTAGTGTATATCGACCTGCCGATTACGGTTTAATCGAAGTATTCTACCTGTAAGAAAGGGCGTGGCAACAAACGTTGCTGCGCTTTTTCTAATTTATTTGATAAAATATATTGACACAGACAAATGTATGTGTAATAATGTAGACAGACAATTGTCTATATAGGAGGTGACCAATGGAAGAAATAATTAAAAGTTTACCTGATTCAGAATTAAAGGTAATGAAAATAATTTGGAATAACAATAGAAAAATGTCAACAGGAGAAATTGATGCAGAACTTAAAAATGAAACAGATTGGAAATTATCAACTTTACAGGTTATTCTGTCAAGGTTAACAGAAAAAGGTTTTCTAAAAAATGAAAAAATAGGGAGAATAAATTATTATTCTTCAATTGTAGATTTTTCAAGATATAGTAGAAATGAAACTAAAAATTTTATAAGAAAAATGTATGATAATTCTAGTAAAAAGCTAATTGCATCACTTATTGAATCAGATGAATTAACAGATGAAGATATTGATGAAATTAAAAATATTTTGAATAGGAGTAAATAAATGTTAGGAAAAATATTTTATAATATAATTATTTTGGGAACAGTTATAAGTATTTGCATTTTTCCTTTATTAGCATTCTTACATAAAAATAAGTATAAATATAATTTTAAAAGCATATATAAAATTTTTATATTTATGCTTATATTATTGATTTTACCTATTAATATTATAGATTTTTCACATATAAAAAATGTTATAATTCAAGAATCCGAAAAAATTGTTGAAGATGATATGAACATTGTAAAGATACCAGAAATAAAAATAGAAAATGATAAAACAATAATAGAGGTTAATGATGAAATACATATAAAAAATAATGCAATTTTTAATATTTCACAAGTTGTACCATATATTTGGATTACTGGTGCAAGTTTAATGTTAATATATAACTTATTTAGTTATTTTATTTTTATTATTAATCAAAAAAAGCATTATATTTCAGGTTCAAATTATAAAATTGATGAAATATTAAATCAGTTATGTAATGAAATGAAAATTAAAAATATTTCTTGTAAAATATCAGATAATGTAATAACACCTATGACAGTAGGATTATTTATCAAAAAAATTATTTTATCAAAAGATATATTAAAGGAAGAAGAATATGGATTTATATTAAAACATGAATTGTTCCATATAAAAAATAAAGATATAGAATATAAATTTTTACTATTAATTTTAAACTGCATATATTGGTTTAATCCTGTTATATATATGTTTATAAATCAAGTAGAAGAGATTTTAGAATTAAACTGTGATGAGAATGTTTTGCAAGGAAAAGAACATTCCCAGAGGATTAAATATGCTGAAATTCTATTAAATCAAATTGAAAGAACTAGAAATAAACAATATAGATTTTCAATGAATTTTGCAAATAGGAGGAAAAATATAATGAATAGATTTTCAAATATAGTTGATGAAACTAAGAAAAAAAGCATTGTTAGTGTTGCAACGATGTCAGGAATTTTAATAATAATAGCAGTATTAATTATTGCCATTATTCCAAATATTAATTTTGCTACACAAGATGATGAAATATTAAATAAAATAAGTAATCAAGAAGAGCAAATACAAGAGAAAGAAAATAATGATATAGAAACTACAGATAAAACTGAAAAATTTATAAATCCATTAAAAGATAAGTATATTTTAACAAGTAGATTTGGACAAAGAAATCACTATTTCCATAAGGGGACAGATCTTGCAGCTACATCAGGAAATGATATTGTTGCGGTTAAATCAGGTGAAGTTATATTTTCAAGTTATGAAGGAGCATATGGGAATTTGGTGATTATACAGCATGCAGATTCAGTAAAAACTTATTATGCTCAATGTAGCAAATTAAATGTAAATGTAGGAGACAAAGTAAATCAAGGAGATGTAATAGCCAATGTTGGTTCAACAGGGAATTCAACAGGACCACATTTACATTTTGAAATTAGAATAAATGATGAATGTGTAAATCCACAAGACTATATAGAATTTTAAATTAAATCAAAATTTTTTTGTTTATATCTTGCTAAAAAAAATTATTATGATATAATAAACGTATCAAATTAGGAACAATTCCTAATTTATAGGAGATTTTTATGAAAAACTATTCAAGGCAAAGAGAAGAAATAATTAAAGTTGTTAAAGAATCATGTGATCATAAAACAGCAGAAGAAATTTATATGATTGTAAAAGCTAAAGATCCAGCTGTTAGTAGAAGTACTGTATACAGAAATTTAGGATTGTTAGTTGAGAACAATATAATAAATAAGATTTCTATGTTAGTTGGTCCAGATAGGTATGATTATATTATTAAATCACATAATCACGCAATATGTGTAAAATGTGGAAAAGTATTTGATTTTGATTATGATTTTGATTATGAAAAAATTAAACAAATAGTTGCACATCAAACTGGAATAGAAATCTCAAATAAAGGAATTGCATTAGAAGGAATATGTAATTCTTGTAGAAATAAATAATTAGGAGGAATGAAAAATGCCAGAATTAAAAGGTACAAAAACAGAGAAAAACTTAATGGAAGCTTTTGCAGGAGAATCTCAAGCAAGAAATAAATATACTTATTTTGCAAGCAAAGCTAAAAAAGAAGGATATGAACAAATTGCAGCTATTTTCCAAGAAACAGCTGATAATGAAAAAGAACACGCTAAAATGTGGTTTAAATTATTAAATGGTGGAGAAGTTCCTACAACTGCAGAAAACTTAAAAGCAGCAGCTGAAGGAGAAAACTTTGAATGGACAGATATGTATGATAGAATGGCAAAAGAAGCTAAAGAAGAAGGCTTTGATAGAATTGCTTATTTATTTGAAGCTGTTGGAAAAATTGAAAAAGAACATGAAGAAAGATATAAAAAATTATTAGAAAATGTTGAAGGTGAATTAGTATTCAGTAAAGATGGAGATAGAATCTGGAAATGTAGAAATTGCGGACACATCTGTGTTGGTAAAAAAGCTCCAGAAGTATGCCCAGTTTGCGAACATCCAAAAGCATTTTTCGAAATTAAAGCTGAAAATTATTAATATAAATTTAGTTAAATTCACTAATTCAAATAAAAAATTCCTATTAAATAAATTAATAGGAATTTTTTTTAAAATCAGGAGGATGTAATTTTATAAGTTTTCATTATAATTTAAATAATCATCAAAAAAGACACCACACATAACAGAAAAAAGACCAGATACAATTCCTGCTTGAATTATAAATACACCTAGTTTTAAAATATTAAATGAAATGAAAAATTT
Source organism: uncultured Clostridia bacterium (assembly GCA_948676835.1). Taxonomy (GTDB): domain Bacteria; phylum Bacillota; class Clostridia; order TANB77; family CAG-508; genus Scatovivens. Next base: position 111,398 of record CAPOZU010000003.1, on the reverse strand, counting down.
ATAGTATATGTATATTGTTAATATTCCTAAAATTCCAATAAAAAAAGAAACTAGTAATAAATTTTTAACTAATTTTTTAATTTTTTTATCTTTAATGGATTTAATAAGTTCTCTCATATGTAATCTCCTTAATTATACTTAAAAATTTTTTAGCCAATATATATTATAAATTAATAATAGCATCTTAAATTAGAGAAAACAAATGAAATAATTTCCAATAAAAAAACCTCATGCTGTAGGCATAAGGCTTAAAAATTTATTTTAAAGAATTTAATTTTTTTGCTAAAGCTGATTTTTTTCTAGAAGCTGTATTTGCTTTAAGTACACCTTTTGTGCAAGCTTGGTCTACTTTTTTAACTGCTTCATTGAAAGCTTTTTCTGCTTCTGATTTATTTCCTTCTGCTACAGCAACTTCGAATGCTTTAACAGCTGTTTTATAAGCAGATTTTATCATATTATTTTGTAATGTTTTCTTTTCAATTACACTAACTCTTTTAATAGCTGATTTTATGTTTGGCATTTATTTTGCACCTCCTCTTAGTTCATAAAGTAAATTTTACTTCAAATATTTTAACATGAATAATTCTAAAAAGCAAGTCTTTTGTTAAAAAAACTTAATTGCAAAAAGTTTTCACAAAAAATTCACATTTCTAATATAGAATAATATTGTAATATCAAGAATTCTGTGATATATTGAGGCAAAATAATACTAAGGAGGAATATATGATAGCTTTAGGAAGTGACCATGGTGGTTATAAATTAAAAGAAGAGATAAAAAAATATTTAGATGAAATAGGGATTGAATATAAAGATTATGGTACATACAATGAAGAAAGAACAGATTATCCAATTTTTGCAGAAAATGTTGCCAAAGCTATTCAATCAAAAGAATGTGATAGAGGTATTCTAATTTGTAAATCAGGTGCAGGTATGACAATAGTTGCAAATAAGTTTAAAGGAATTAGAGCGGCTCTTGGAATTAATGAAGAAGTGTCTAGAGCTTCAAAAGCTGATGACGATATAAATATTTTAGTATTACCTTCACAATATATAACAACATCTGCTTCAATTGCTAGCGTAAGAGCTTGGATTGGAACTTCATTTAAAGGCGGAAGATATTTAGAAAGACTACAAATGATTAAAGAAATAGAAAAAGAGAATATGAAATAGAGAGGTTTTTTACCATGTGGGGAGATATATTGATAGCTTTTATGATTGCATTTATGACAGCTTTTATGGCGACGCCACATACAATCAGATTAGCTAAAAAAATTGGAGCAGTAGATACACCTCAAGATGCAAGACGTATAAATAAAATAACAATGCCTAGGCTTGGTGGACTAGCTGTTATTTCTGGATTTTTTGTTTCAATAGTTTATCTTTTAATAGTAATGAGTATAGAAAATAATATAGATTTACTTCAAGATAATTACTTAACAAAACTAGTTGGATTTTCTATTGGAGCATTAATTATAGGTATAGTATGTTTTGTAGATGATGTAAAAGGAGTTCCAGCTTTGGTAAAACTTACAGCACAAATTATATCTGCAATTATTGTAATAAGGTTTGGAATAAAAATAGAAAATTTAGATATACCATTTTTAAATTTGGAAGGAATAGGAAATTGGTTTTATATACTTCTTACAGTTTTTTGGATTGTTGGAATTACAAATGCAATGAATTTAATTGATGGACTAGATGGGCTTTCAACAGGTATTTCAATAATATCTTGTTTATCACTTCTAATAATATTTTCACTTAATAGTTCACCTATAATTTCAATTGTTTTAATTACAGCATTAGGTGGTGCTCTATGTGGATTTTTACCATATAACTTTAATCCAGCAAAAACTTTTATTGGTGATACAGGTTCAAATTTTTTAGGATATTGTTTATCAATAATATCTATTTTGGGTATAGCAAAAACTTATACAGCTATAGTAATAGTTGCACCACTTATGGTTTTAGCATTACCAATTTTTGATACATTATCATCTATTATAAGAAGAGTAATTCATGGTAAGTCATTAAAAGCAATTATTGAACCAGATGCAGGTCATTTACATCATAAGTTATTAAAAAAAGGATTTACGCAAAAACAGGCAGTACTTATTTTATATGGAATTACAGCAATATTTGGAATGTTTGCGATTATATTAATGGAAAGTGGTATTTGGAAAGCTTTATCATTTGCAATAATTATTTGTATAATAATTGCTATGGGATATAAAGAGTTCTTTAAACAAAGATTATTAGTAGATCCTAGTGAAGAGGAAAAAGATCATATAGAATAATAATAAAAAAACACCTGAAAAGGTGTTTTTTTATTGCAGAAAGGGCACGCTAATTTTAGCGTGCCCTTCTTAATTATAAATCTAAAAATTTGATTTTGTTTTATAGAAAGCGAGAGAGCTTTCTATATGTTTTTAAAGTCTGGTTCCTTTCTGAGTAGGCTTAATTCCAATAATGTTGGAAAGACCTTCAAGAGATTCGGACACTCCATCAATTCTTGCCTGAGTCTGACCTCTGCCACGCATATCCACTTTGTAGCTTTCAAGAGTTCTTGATTCAGAAACCATGGAAATAATTCCGAGCATCAAATCTACGATAGACTTTTCTTCGTGAATTTTAATCACATGTTCAGGAGCAAGAAGCTTTTTCCAGAAACTGGTAATGTCGCCTTCAAAGTTGCGACTGCAGTACTTATTCAAAAGCATGAATACATTATCATGAACTTTTTCACGGAGCAACGTAAAGGGTTCAATGCCGCCTTCAAAACACTCAATATCGAATTTGTTTGCTTGACTCTTATTTACAGTAGGATAAGGCATTTCATCTCCGATAAAGAAGACAATAGGCCTACTACCAGGAGCGAATCTTGCGTTCTTAAGCAGATAATATGCGGCAAGTTCATAAGATTCTTTGCGCTGGCCACCACCTTCTCCTTCAAGAACAAGTTTTTCAATCCACGAGTCGATCTCAATACCTTTGGCAAAACTACCAATCTGCAGAGGGTACTTATCGGTATAAGCATCACCAACAGCACAGATTGCAATATCGAAATCCTTCAGGTATTTTTTTTGTTCGATTTGCCCGTAAAACATAGGAAGCTTATCATAAACTACCCGAGCAAAATTGATATTTGAACCCGTTACATCGAGCATAATGATAATAGGAGTTTTTGCTTTACTTTCCAAAAGCTTCCCATTAGGCATCATAGATTGGTGCAATCTAGAACTAGACAGCCGTGATTCGGAGTAAGAACTTGCTCCAAAGCTACTAGAACTTCTGCCCCAACCTGAACTCGAACTTGACGAATATACATCACGATCATAACTAGAGCCACCCATAATAAAGTCCTCCTTAATTTAAAGTTTTGAATCTTTGGTTACCGAAAACAGCAGTTCTGATTTTCCTAAGTTCAGTCCAAAGCTCCCATGCATCGTTTGGTCTATCCTCAGGATCAAGACTAACCATTTTTTTGATAAATTCTCTAACACGAGAATCAACAAAACTCGGAATTTCATTGGTTTCAATGTTACCACCAAGAAGTTCGATAGCAACCTTACCAATAGAATAAATATCAGAAGAAGGTAATACCTTTGCTGTTTTATTTACTTCAGGTGCAGTATAGAAAGCATTTACAATTTTGTAGTGAGTATCAGGCATATTAGCACATTTGATACAGAAGGAAAGTCCCAAAAGAGAAACATTATGATTATTTTTGTTAATAATAATGTTCTCAGGTTTAATATTTCCATGCACTACGAAATTAGAATGAAGATAGCCTACAACACTAAGCATTCTTTCAAGCATCCACATAACATGTTCTGCAGGAACACCACCTTGGTATTCTTTCATGAGATCAGGCATTGATATGCCTTTAACTTCTCTCATGAGAATGGTGTTTGAACTATTTATCTTGATTTCTTTCTCAACATATGGAAGAGATTGATGCCGTAGTGTAGAAAGCACATCATATTCACAGTCAATTAAATCATTATCTTCAGGATTAATTGCCATTTTCAAGTAGACAACATCATTTTCAGATGCTCCCTTGAAAATATAAGCAACTTCTCCTACACAAATACACCAGTAAATTTGATACAATTGGTCCTCTACTGTGATTTCAAATATAGGAGTAGTACTTTTGAAAAAAGAAACAGGATTTACTTTAGAATAAATACCATGTTTAATTTCGTCTAATCCCAATTCATACAATTCGTTCAGAATTGACAAGGTTTGACCTGTGATATATTCATCTTCATGTTGAGCAAACTCAGGATCGAACATAGGAACATATTTCATGAATTCTACATGTAAATCATTTTTGGAAGATACATTGCCAAAAAAATCGATAGGTCGCTTGGCTTGTAATAACTTCTCATAAAGTTCTTTGATATTCATTGGTTTTCACCTCCTAAAAAATGATATCTGCATAATATTTCTGAGGCAAAATAAATCTTTCAGACATAGGCTGTATGCAATCATTCCAATATTCACGGATACGGTTTTCAGGTACTCCCAGATTTTCACTATCTCTTGCAATACGTCGTTCTAAGCAAGTAACAGGAGGTGTATCAACAAAAATACTAATACTATTTTCCAAATCACTTAAGATTTGAATAGTATGCAATCCTTCAAAAATATTGATTTTGCAGGAGTGAATCATTTTGTTTTTACTAACTCTCATATTAGCGCTAATATCATAGATGGGCATTTTTGCATACCCATATTGCAAAAGAGAACGAACATCACTTCTAAATTCCTCAACTTCAAATGCTTCAGGCACTTCCATAAGGTACCATCCGGCTCCTACTGGAATATCACAAAGATTCTTGAAATAATCATCTTCCGAGATAATACAAACAGAATGGTTTTCTGAAAAATGCTTGTGAATTTGTTTTGCTAAGGTTGTTTTCCCAGAGCAAGTTTGACCTGCAATTACAATGTTTACAGTATCATGAGTTTCTAAAAAATTACTGACTTTCTGATAGATATTCATTATATCACCTCACTTAAACAGGCTTGATGACAACTTTATTTTCTCTTGTGGGACCAACAGATATCACAGAAATCGGGATACCTGAATAGATTTCCAACAAGTGAATATAGTTTAAGCACTTCTCAGGAAGAGTACATGCATCTGTAATTTTTGAAATATCAGCCATCCACCCATCAATACAAAGATAGAAGGGAAGACATTCTTTTAGATAGTTTCCCAAATTTGTATCAGGTTCTTTTATGCTTGTTATAACAATTAATCCATTAGGTTTGATAGAATATTCGAAGATTTTTTTGAATTTATCATCAATAGCTCCTGTATAAATGTAAGCAATGCATATCTTGATTTTTTCAAAAGAATCTAATTTATCAAGAGATGATAAAAACAAAGTATCTACCTTGTTAATCATTTGAGCATATTTTACTAATACAGTATCAAACCATCCAAAACGAATTTTACCATTCCAAAAAGATTCTTCTTGATTGTTGTCCGAAATTTTTTGATTCATCTGAACATCTTCAGTAAGGAATAATCCTAAACCATGTCTTGAAGAAAATGCTTTTGCAATACCTATTTTTGTAATATTGTCCTGGTCTACTGAAAGCTTAAGTGCGAAATTGATAGTTGTATCAAGATAAGTTGTATTAGGTTTAATTCCATATATATCATCAATCAGAAGACCTTGAGCACCTTCAAAAATGGCACTTGAACAAAATTTTCTATATGTTTGCTCTTGGCTTGAATAAATGCAGCTTCTGAAATTTCTTGATTCAGGTGCATTCTTAAAATTTTTGATAAATATACGAGCAATTTTTAAAAATGATGTTTGTTCAAGCAAAAATTCTAGTTCTAAATCCAGACTATTCCTTAAACAAGTAGGTGCATTTTTCTTTATTTCATCTTTATTAGAAGTATAAAAATTTTGAACATATTTCTGCAGTTCGTAAAGACATCTAATAAGTGAATCAGAACTATCATAAGAAAAAATATCTTTTACTTTAAGAGCAAGAAAAGGATTGTATTTTGCCAAATACATTACTTCGCTTACTCCAGTACCAATAGTGCCACGTCTTTGATTTCCTTTAGAAAGCTCACGAAGTTTATTGATAAGTTTATGATATGGAGTTACTACAAAACATTCTTCATGAATATGAATTCTTTTAATTAAATCGGAAATAGGAATATGGGTTTTTTCTGAAAACACCTCTAATTCAATCATAAGATTGTCAAGGTTGATTACCATGTTTTCTGTTATATAAGTATGGCATTTTTCTAAAAACATTCCAGATCCAAGTTGACTAAATTTATGAAGAACTCCGTCAGGAGTAACTACAGTGTGCGAGGCCTGTGAACCTCCATTATACCGAATAACACAATCAATATCTTTCTTGTGTGAGAGATAATCAATAAAGCTACCTTTTCCTTCATCACCAGCCTGCATTCCGCATAAGATATAGTTATCCATTGATAAACTCCTTCCATGCGTATATGGCCTTTTCAAAACAGTAATTGCACACATTATCACAAAGCATAAAACGTCTATATCCAATACGGTACATTAGTTCCAAATCTGCAAAATCAGCAAGATCTACGCTGTCGTTTTTTTGAAGAGACAAGAAAATCCTTGAAGCACAGATTGCTTTAGGATCACTTTTAATAATACTTCTCAAATGCTTAATCATTTTGGGATTCTGACCAGTTTGCAAATATAAATCATCACGTGCAGCCATAAGTCTGCCAGACATGTTGTACTGAGAAATGAGCTGTAGACCCTTTTCTGATTCGATTTTGCAAATAATTTTTGCCCGAGGCAAAAGAGAAGTAATCTCTGCCAAGTCGGTAAAAGACTCAACAAAAGAGGCCATAATAAATCTAATCCCAAGGCTTTTGCACGCAGACAAATATTCTTTATCTCTATCAATCAGATATCCTTCAATCTCAATATCTTTTGCAATAATATTTACAGATTGACCAGCTCCTAAAGCATATTTAGGAAGAGGATCTACAAATATTTTATTTCCAGATTTGACATGAGTAATATTTACTTCATCACCATTTCTGAAAAAAACTTTTGCAGGATATTCAAGCTCGATATTGTGATTTAATTCGATACAGGAAAACAGTGGATCAGCCCACTTTATAACACGCAATTGCCGACCTTTTAAATCTACCCAAAGCCTTTTTCTGTATTTAACAGATAACTGCTTTAAAATACGTAAAGTTTCTTCAGGAGAATAAGGCGTTTGTGCACCAGTGTTGAATCTAACTTCTGCAATATATGGATTGCGGAAAACTTGCTCCACCTTATCCATATTGTTAAGTGCTGGTAGAGTAGCAAACAATACACATTTTTCTTTCATGATGTTCCTCCTTGTAAGGTTTGAATTTTTATTTAGTTAAGACTTTAAAATTTATAAACAAAACCTCCTTTTATAAAATTTTATAACTATACTGAAATAGTAGTATGATTCTTATTAAAAAACATAGTTTTCAGTAAGGTATAATAAATGTGGCAACATTCTACCACAAATTAACATAAAAATCTACTATTTCTAAGTATTTTGTGAAAAAAGAGGAAAATAGAAATAGAATTAAAAGTATTGATAATCTTTATGAAGTATGTTAAAGTAAAAATTACAAGTAAATTATTAAAACATCATGTAGAATATTTGTAATATAGAAAGGAGTGTGTGGCATATTGTTATATGTCATATAATGAATTTATGTTAAATATATGTATAGTAATGCCAAGATTTTTTCCTGTACCAGCAGTAAAAGGGGGAGCAGTAGAACAATTAGCTACTTTTTTAGCAGATGAAAATGAAAAGTTTCATAAGATGAATATAACTTTTGTTTCTGTTTATGATGAACTTGCAGAAGAAGCAAGCAAAGTTTATAAACATTCAAAATTTATATATATTCCAATGGAATTGGAAAAGGAAAAATATGAATATGCATCAGTAGATAATGCATTGATTGAATATACTAATAAAGTAGAAAATGCAATTAAAGATAAAAGTTTTGATTATGTAATTATACAAGGTGGTAGGAAAGAACATTTAATTCCATCAGTACCATTTGAAAAAAGTATAACCTATTTACATGGTCCCAAAATAGAACATGGATTACACGAATATTATAAAGCAATATTAGTAGTTAGTCATTTTATTGCAGGTTGTTACTATGAGCAAACAGATACGCCTAAAGAAAAAGTAATTCCAATAGAAAATGCTATCCATTTAGAAGATTTTTCAAAGAAAATAAGTGAAGATGAAAAAAGAAGACTAAAAGAAAAATATAATATTGCAGATGATGAAATTGTTATTAATTTCTGTGGTAGAACAATTGCTGAAAAAGGTATAAAAGAATTAATTCAGAGCTTTAAGCAAATGAAAAATGTATCTAAATGTAAGTTAATGATTATGGGAAATTGTAATTATGCAAAACAAGTAAGAACACCGTTTGAAGAAGAATTATTTAAGCTTTCAGAGGAGTTAAAAGATAGAATAATTTTTACTGGTTATATTGCAAACAAAGAATTATATAAAATTCATAATATATCTGATATAGCTGTTATTCCATCAATATTTGAAGAACCATTTGGACTAACAGTAATAGAAGCAATGGCAAGTGGGTTACCTTTAGTTACTTCTGATGCGGGAGCAATACCTGATATAGTTGATGATAAAAATGCAATAATTGTTGAGAGAGGAGATAATTTTATTCCTAATTTAAGTAAAGCTTTAGATAAATTAGTATGTGATAAAGAATTGCGTGAAAAAATGGGAAAACATTCAGAGGAACTTGTTCAAGATTATGATACTCCTAATTACTATAATAATTTTTGCAAAATATTAAGTGAATTAAAATAAACAAAAAAGCCTCCGATCGTGAGGCTTTTTGTTTATTAATTATTATTTAAATCTTTTTCATAAAAGAAGTGAATATCTGTACTATCTATAAGTTTGAATCCATTTTTTTCATAAAATCTAATAGCTCTTTCAAATTGCTTATAAGTATCTAATCTTAATTTTGAATAACCAACTTGTTTTGCATAATCAAATAAAGTATTTAATAAATCTTGTCCAACAGTTGAAGCTCCTCGTTTTTCTTTAAGAATATACAAGTTTTTAACTTCACCACAATCATCAGACATTTTTCTTAAACTAATTGTTCCTATAACTGTATCATCTTCTATTGCAATCCAACAATTTCCACCATTATTCTTAAAAAATTCATTTTTAAATTGAAGTAATTCATCCTTCCATTCAGGAAATCCATATTCAATAACAGCAACATCTATTAATAAATCTATAGTTTCTTTCCTATATTTATTATCAAACTCTATTATTTCCATTAAATAATCTCCTTTATATAAATTAATACTTTCAATATTATACCATAAAACCTACTATTTGCAATATAGTATAAATTTTAAATCTTAAGATAAAATATATAAGTTTGACAATTTACATAAATATATAGTATAATGTACGCTGAGGTTGAATGAAAATGTATTATAATTGGGAAAAAATGACTAATACAGAAGAATTAAGAGTAGTATGTAATTTAATAAGAAATGGTGAGATTATAATATTTCCAACAGAAACTGTATATGGTATTGGAGCCAATGCTTTAGATGCGAATGCTGTTGGAAAAATTTTTGCAGCCAAAGGAAGACCTTCAGACAATCCATTAATTGTGCATTTGGCAGATAGAAATAAGATACAAGAAGTAGCACAAGATATTACTGAGGTTGAGCAGGAATTAATAGACAATTTTATGCCAGGTCCTTTTACTCTTATATTAAAAAGGAAACCTATTATACCAGACATTGTTACAGCTGGATTAGATACAGTTGCAATTAGAATACCTGAAAATATAATTGCTAAAGGAATTATAACTTATTCGGGAGTGCCAATTGCAGCTCCAAGTGCCAATATATCTGGAAAGCCAAGTGGTACTAAAATTGAAGATATAAGAAAAGAATTAGAAGGAAAAGTTTCTGCAATTGTTGATGGTGGAGAAACTAAGATTGGAATTGAATCAACAGTTGTAAAAGTTATAGATGAAGTTCCAGTTGTTTTAAGACCAGGGAAAATTACTCCAGAGCAAATTGATGCAGTAATTGGAAGAGTTAGAATAGATAAAAATATTTTGGGAACTTTAAATAAAGATGAAGTTGCAGAAAGCCCAGGAATGAAATACAAACATTATGCACCAGAAACAAGTTGCAAACTAGTATATTGCAAAGATGAGTTAGATCAAATTTTTTATTTGAAAAAATTTATTAAGCAATATGATGGAGATGTAGTTGTTATAGGTGTTGAAGAACATAAGGAAAAATTGTTTTTAGATGATCAAAGGTTTATTTCTGTTGGAAAAAAAGATAATCTTGAAGATTATGCTAGAAACATTTTTTCAGCATTAAGAAAAGCAGATAAAATAAAATCTTCCAAAATTATTATAGAAGGAGTAAAAATGGAAGGTTTAGGATATGCAATAATGAATAGATTAATAAGAACTTGTGAGCACGATTTTTTTGAAAAACAATAGTGCTATATATGAGAAAAGAGGGTTTATGAAAAAAGAGGTAAACTTTGGAATAGGCTTTATAACTGGAAGACCAAATGTATGTAAAATTATAAATTCATATGCCAAATACTTAGTTGAACAAGTACAAGATTTAGAAACTAAAGTGAATTTTACAATATACATACTATTTGATTTAGGCTATCAATTTACAACTAGAACAGATTTTTATGGAATTCTTCCAGAAATATATAAATATGCCAATATAAAATATATAACACCAGAAGAAATAGATGAAGAGAAAAAAGTATTAATATCAAAATATGGTTTATCTGGAGCAGATGCAGATTTATTTATCGGAAAAGGATATGCAAAAGCTAGAAATGCAATTCTTTATCATGCTTTAAAAATGAAAATGGATTACTTATTATTTTGGGATGATGATGAATATCCATTAGCAGATATGAGAAATAATAATGAAATTACATGGGTAAAACAAGATACAATAAGAAAACATTTAGAAAGTATTTCTAAAACTGATATTACTGTAGGTGATAGATGCGGAGTTATGAGTCCAATACCATATATAGAGTATAATGAAACATTACAAGAAGATGATTATAAAAATTTCATAGATGGAATTTCAAATGAAGTTATTTCATGGGAAAATGTTAATAAAACTCGAGTTAAAGATGGATTCTTAAAATATGCAGATGAAGATATTGCTTTAGCTAAAATTAAACCTAGGAAAATAAGTAAATCTGGAGAAACACCAATTCTATATGGTTCAAATTTATGTTTAAATTTAAACCATATAGAAAAGATACCAGCATTTTATAATCCACCAGGAGCCAGAGGAGAAGATTCATTTTTTGCTTGTGCAACAGTAAGCAAAAATACAGAAGTTGTTTCTGTTCCAGCGTATCATTTTCATGATGGATTTTTAAAATTCACAGGACTTATGAAGGAAAAATTTCCAAAACGTCCATTAAAAATAGTTTTAGAGGACAATGGAATTGAACAAAGATTTTATAAAGCAACACTTGGATGGATAAAATATAAACCATTATATTTTTATATAAATGAAAAAGAAAATTATAAAAAGATTATAGAAGATTCTATTGAAAATCTAGAAAAAAGCGTAGACAAGCTTTCAGAACAATTTGAGACATGTGATTTTAGAAGTTTAATTGCAGAACTTAAAGATTATGATAAGAATGTAAAAAAGCATTATAAAGAATATGTAAGAACAACAGAGATATGGGATGAATTAAAAATTAAAATAAAAAATGAGAAATAAATAAAAGTGAAATTTAGGGATAGTCCTTAAATTTCACTTTTTTCTTGTAATTGTTCTTGTTTTTTATTATAATATATTATGTAGAAAAGGAGTATTTTTATGTATTTAATTGTAGGACTTGGAAATCCTGAATCAGATTATGCAAAAACCAGACATAACATGGGATTTAACGTTATAAATAAAATTTCAAGTAAATATGCAATTGATGTTAATAAATCAAAATTTAAAGCTTTAGTGGGAAATGGAATTATAGAAGGAGAAAAAGTTATTCTATTAAAGCCACAAACATTTATGAATTTAAGTGGCGAATCTGTAGTTCAAGCTATGAATTTTTATAAAATTACTGAAGATGAGTTAATTGTTATTTATGACGATTTTGATACAGATAGTGGATTAATAAGAATTAGAAAAACAGGTTCTGCTGGAAGTCATAATGGAATGAAATCTGTTATAAATTCTATAAATACAGATAAATTTGCTAGAGTTAGAGTTGGTATTGGAAAACCAAAAGATAAAACAGATATGATATCTTATGTAATTGGTCATATTCCAGAAGAAGAAGTAAAAGTTTTAGAAGAGGGAACAGAAACAGCAAAAGAGGCTGTAGTAGAAATAATAAAAAATGGTGTAGATATAGCCATGAATAAATTTAATAAAAAGAAAGATATGTAAATGAAAGAATTAGTAATTTTTGGCACAGATGATAAAAAAACAATTTGCTTAGTAGAAGACGAAGAACTTGTTGAAAAATATGAAGAAGATGAAAACAATAAATCAATAGAAGGAAATATTTACATTGGGAAAGTACAAAATGTAATAACAGGGCTTCAATCTGCTTTTGTAAATATAGGAGAGAAACGAAACGCATTTATACATGTAAAAGATATTTTACCTAAAGTTGATATTGTAAAAAATGAAAAACTAGAAGAAAAGAATATAAATGAATTGATAAAGCCAGGAGATCCAATAATTGTAGAAGTAAAAAAAGAAGCTGTTGATAAAAAAGGACCACGATTATCAACTCATATTACCTTAACAAATAGATTTGTCGTTTTTATGCCAAATTCAAACTTTATAACAGTTTCTCAAAAAATTGAAAATAATGCAGAAAGAGAAAGATTAAAGGAAATAGTTCAAAAATATTTACCAGAAGGTTCAGGAGCTATTATTAGAACAGTTGCTGAAAATAAACCAGAAGAAGAATTAAAAAATGATATTTCTAAAACTATAGAAAAATGGAAAGCAATCCAAAATATTTCTATTGATGAAATTCCACAAAAAATATATGATAAAGGTGGAGTGCTAAAAAAGACAATAGTAGATTTAGTTGATAATAAGTTAGATAAAATCGTTTTAAATGATAAAAAAGATTTAAGTTTGATAAAAAATATTTTAGATGAAATCGAAGCTGATGTAAAAATCGAAATTGATAATGAAATATTAAATAAATATAACTTATTAAAACAAATACAAGCTACTGAAAGTAATAAAGTATGGCTTAAAAGTGGTGGATTTATAACTATAGATAAAACAGAGGCATTAGTTGCTATAGATGTAAATTCTGGAAAATTTATTGGAAAAAAAGATGTTGAAGAAACAATTACAAAAGTAAATTTAGAGGCCGCAAAGGAGATTTCTAAACAATTGAGACTTCGTGATATTAGTGGAATTATTATAATAGATTTTATTGATATGCAACAAGATGAAAATAAACAATCTGTTATCAATGAAATTATTAAAAATAGTAAGAAAGATAGATCAAAAGTTCAAGTTGAAGAATTTACAAAACTTAATTTGATGGAAATTACACGAAAACATATAAATAGTAAAAAGTAAGAAATAGGGGGAATTATTATGGCAAGTATAGGATCATTTATTATTGGAATTATTTTGTTAATTATAGTTTTAAAAATATTAACATTACCATTAAAAATAATAATGAAATTTGTATTTAATTCTATTTTAGGTGGAATTATTTTATACATATTAGCTTTTTTTGGTATTTTTGTAAATATCGAGTGGTGGACTGTTGTTCTAACTGGACTATTTGGAGTTCCAGGTTTAGTATGTGCAGTGTTAATTACAATAATTTTATAAAATTTAAGGAGTAAATAATGAAGGTAGGATTTATATCTCTTCGGATGTAGTAAAAACTTAGTTGATACAGAAATGTGTATAGGAGTTTTTAAAAAAGAAAATTTTGAAATAGTAAATAATCCGAAAGATGCTGAAATTATAGTTATAAATACATGTGGTTTTATAGAATCAGCAAAAGAAGAAGCTATTAATTGTATTTTGGAAATGGCAGAATTTAAGAAAACAGCAAATTGCAAATATTTAATTGCTATGGGGTGTCTAGTTCAAAGATATAAAGATGATTTAATAAAAGCACTTCCAGAAGTTGATTTATTTTTAAGTATTGATGAATATGATAATTTATGGGAAAAAGTTTCTAATTTATTAAAATTAGAAATAAAATCTAAAAATACATTAGATTATATGGATAGAATTGTTTCAACTGGAAATACAACAGCATATTTAAAAATAGCAGAAGGCTGTAGTAATAGATGTACATATTGTGCAATCCCATATATAAGAGGTCCATTTGTAAGTAGAAAAATGGAAGATATTCTAGAAGAAGCAAAAAAGCTTGCATCCTCACGGAATTAAAGAATTAATAGTTATTGCACAAGATACAACCAAATATGGAATAGATATTTATGGAGAGTCACGTTTGGCAGAGTTACTAGATAAGCTTTGCAAAATTGAAGGTTTTAAATGGATTAGATTTTTATATTCATATCCAGAAAGTATAACAGATGAATTAATAGATGTTGTAAAAAGAAATCAAAAGATATGTAATTATTTTGATATACCACTTCAACATTTTTCTGACTCAGTGTTAAAAAGAATGAATAGAAAAAGTGATGGTAACTCAATAGAAAAAACACTAGAAAAAATTAGAAAAGAAATTCCAGATGTAATTTTGAGAACAACATTTATAGTTGGATTTCCAGGTGAGACAGAAGAAGACTTTTTTGAATTATATGAATTTGTAAATAGAGCAAAATTTGAAAAATTAGGAGTATTTAAATATTCAAAAGAGGACGGAACGCCTGCATCTAGAATAAAAGAGCAAGTACATTATAAAACTAAACAAGCAAGACTTAATAAAATTATGACTTTAGAACAACAAATTTCTAAAATAAAATTAGAAGAAAAGATAGGAAATATTTATGAAGCTATAGTAGATGGATTTTCAGATGATAATAAATTTATTTGTGCTAGAAGTTACATGGATATTCCAAACGAAGATGGTACAATATTTATAAAAAATGATGGAAATGTAAATCCAGGAGATTTTATAAAATGCAAAATTACTGCAGTAAGAAATTATGATATGTTAGGGGAATTAGTAAAATAATATTAGGAGCTTGCTATGGCAAATAAATTATTAAAATTAGTTATATTAATTTTTATGATAGTAGGTATTTGGTATGGAGTTTCAATTACTATAAAAAGAGAAATTCCCAAATATGACCAAAAATCGACTGAAACGAAAGTACTTAATATGATACAAACCAAAACAGCGGAAACTACAAGCATTTATACATATGGAAGAGCTTTAAATTTAAGTGGAAAAATTTCAAATATAAGTAAAGATAATTTTGAAAGTGCTAGATTATATATAACAGATGGTTTAAATTATGAACAAACTTATAATTTAAACTATTCTTTTGAGGGAAATAATTTAGTATTTTCTTCTAGTTCAATTAATTCTGGACTTATTATAGATGAACTAGAAAACTCTGAATATTATGTTCTACTAAGATTAAAAGTAAATAATAGTATAGAACCTAAATACTATTCTTTTCACCAATCTTCTGGAAATGATAATATAGAGTATTATACTGTTACTAAAAATGATACAAATAAAAAGGCATCAATTTCTTTTTTTGAAAAAGATTATAATAATAAAAAATATAATTTATTAACAATAAATATAGAAAATACAAATTTACCAGAAGACATTTATGATATAGTAATAGATGCAGGACATGGTGGAACTGATACTGGTGAAAAAAGCGGAGAAACTACTGAAGCGGCTCTTGCGCTTAGCTATTCTAAAGATTTAAAAGAAAAGCTGGAAAATATGGGATATAAAGTAAAACTTACTAGAGATGACTCGAATTCTTCTGAATTTTCAGCTACTAATATGTATGATGCAAATGGTAGAATTAGTATTGCTTGCAAAGCAAAAGCTAAACTTATGATTTCATTTCATGTAAATAATGATGCAAATAATAGGTTATCAGGCTTAGAAATATACAGTCCATGTAAGTCAAATTTAGAATTTGCAATACAAATGGCTAATAAGATAAATGAATATTCAGGCTTATCATTTTCTAATAATAACTCATTTAAACAATCTGAACGGTGTATATGTTAGAAATTTTACAAAACAAGTTATAAAAGAATATGAAAATACAGCAAATAGAAAAGGATATGAGCCATATAATATTACTTTAGATACACCTTATTTATATACAATAAGAGAAGTAGGAGGAATAGCTACAGAAGCATATGTTGATGGTCGAAATACTTCATATGCTGCTAATAAATATTATAATTCTAATCAAGGAATAGAGTGCTATCAACTAGAACTTGGATATATAAAAAATGATTTAGAAATTATTAAAAATGAAGAAGATGAAATTACAAAAGCAATAGCAGAGGTAATTAACAATAACTATTAGGAATATACTTATTTCAAAAGATAAAGGGGATAAAATATGGATGAAACATTAAATTTTGTAAATTTTATTAAAGGAAAATTTACTGAAAATGAATTAAAAATTATAAAGTTTATCTATGAAACTGATTTACTTGCATATTCAATGCAAACAGAAAAGGTAAAAGAAGGTGATAAACTAGTTGAAAAACCAACTAATATTTTAGAATTATCATTTTTAAAGTTATGTGCTAAAAATTTTGATGATGCACAAGATATGTTTGAAAAAATATTTCTATTTTATATAGGATATTCTCTAAGGGATTATAAAAGTACTTGGAGATTGAATTTAAATAACTTAGAACAAGATTTAAATGCAAAATGTTCTTATTGTAAAGTTAATGATTTACATTCATGTCCTTTTAAATTACTTTCATATGTTTTAAAATGTATATCTGATAATAAATTTGATACAAGAAAAGTATTTAAAATGTTAGTTTCTGAAAAAGAAACAGAATTTTCAAAAGATGAACATTTTATTTCATATGTTGTAGATAGTATTAACGATTTAGTAAAAAGATCAATCGATATTGTAGGTAGTGAGATGGTACTTGCATCAGAGGCTATTGCAATAGATAAAGAAGAAGATGGAAAAATCTTTTATAGATACATAGATTTTAATGTTAAAAATAATTCTTTATTCCAAAACTTAACAGAATTTTATAAAGAAAACAAAGGTATTGAAGGAGTTTTAGATTTATCAACAATAAATATTTCTGATAATTTTTCTTATATATTTGATA
Source organism: uncultured Clostridia bacterium (assembly GCA_948676835.1). GTDB lineage: Bacteria > Bacillota > Clostridia > TANB77 > CAG-508 > Scatovivens. Next base: position 94,026 of record CAPOZU010000003.1, on the reverse strand, counting down.
AATCTCCAATAGAACTTGCAGTTTATATAAGATATTTATGTGAAAAAAATAATATTGATGAAGAAGTTGTTATTAAAAGGGCTTTAGAAAAAAGAAATTTTAAAGAGAGTGAATTTAGAATTGCTTATTATAATCAATATGTTCATTTAGTTGGTGAATTAGAATGTTCACAAGAGGAAAAAGATGAAATTATTTCAATATTAACATATGTTAGAAATTATTACTATAATGAAGATTTACCATACATACATTTTAATATAGCTCTATATACAAAAAATAATATTATTTCAGATAAGGTAGTAAATATAATAAATAGATATGTTAGAACATTTAATTATATTGGAAATAAAGGTACTTTATGGGTTGATACAGAAATGCTTGTTAAAAGAACAAAAGATTCTACAGATATGATTGCTCAAGTTGATAAAATGTATATAGATAATGATATCATAATTTTTGAAAATCTAGAAAAAATAAAAGCATTAAATGAGTATAGAGTAGATGCTTTTTTTACAGCAATAGAAAAGTTCCATTTAAAAAATAGAAAATCTATTACAATTTTTATTGAAAATGAAGATGTTTTAAAATCTTTAACTCAAAAACATCCATTAATAGAAAGTACAATTATAAATAAAAAAATACATATAAATGGATTAGACTCTTTAATTGTAAAAAATAAAATATTGCATAAATTAGAAAATATATGTCCAATAGATGAGGAGTTTTCAAAAGAGTTAGATGAATATATAAAAAATACATATGTTGCAGATTTAGAAGATGAATATACTTATATAGAAAAAGTAAGTAGTGATGTGATTTTTAATAAATTTAAATCATTAAGTGTACAAAAAACATTTAACAAATCAGATAGTCCAAAATCTGAAGAAATAAGAGAAATAGATGAAATATTGGCAGACATTAATGGGTTAGTTGGATTAGCTGAAGTAAAAGAAAATATAAATGAATTAATAAAATATTTAGATTATAGTAAAAAGATTGATACAGAGGGATTTGCTAATCTAAATATGATATTTAAAGGAAATTCAGGAACAGGAAAAACAACAGTTGCAAGACTTCTTGCGGAATTATTTTATAAACTAGGTTTTATAAGACAAAATAAGATTATAGAAGTTACTAGCAAAGATTTAATAGGAAGCCATTTAGGAGAAACTGCTCCAAAAACACAAGCTGTAATAGATACAGCAATAGACGGAGTATTGTTTATAGATGAAGCATATACAATAATGGCTAGTAAAGGTGGAAGCACATCAAATTATCCAGCTGAATGTATGGCAACAATTTGTAGAGCTATGGAATTATATAAAGATAGATTAATAGTTATATTTGCCGGATATACAAAAGAAATGAATGATTTTATTAATGAAAATCAAGGATTAATGTCTAGAATTGGATATGAACTTGAATTCCCAGATTTTTCTAAAGATGAATTAATGCAAATATTTAAAGATGAAGTAAATGGAAATGAATTTACTCTAGAAGATGGTGTAGAAAATAAAATAGAAAAATTAATAATAAAAAATAAAATTGGTAGAAATTTTGGCAATGCTAGATTTGTTACAAATTTATTTGATAGATTAGTAATTACTCATTCTGCAAACTATACTGATGAAGCTAATTTAAAAGTTATTACTAATAAAGATGTAGAAATATTTGAAGCAACTAAAAAAGATAAAGAACGTACAGTTGATAATATACTAGAAGATTTAAATTCATTAATAGGTTTAGCGAAAGTAAAAGAAACTATCAATGGATTTGTTTCAGTAATAGAATTAAATAAAAAATTAGATAGAGCACCAGATTTTAATATGCATATGATATTTAAAGGAAATGCAGGAACAGGAAAAACAACAGTTGCAAGACTTATAGCTGAGGTGTATTACAACTTAGGATATATAAAAAGAAATAAATTAGTTGAAGTCCAATCACAAGATTTAATTGGTGAATTTTTAGGACAAACAGGTCCAAAAACACAAGCAGTTATTGAATCTGCTTTAGATGGAGTATTATTTATAGATGAAGCATATGCAATAATGGAACATAATGGTTCAAATGCAAGTTATTCAGCAGAGTGTGTTGCTACATTATTAAAAGCAATGGAAGATTATCAGGGAAGATTAATAATTATATTTGCAGGATATACAAATGAAATGAAAAAATTTAGGGATTTAAATCCTGGTTTAAAATCAAGAATAGGGTATGAAATAGATTTTGAGGATTACTCAATTGAAGAATTAATGCAAATATTTGATAAGAAAGTAACAGACAAAGGATTTACATCAGATGATAGCGCTAAAGCGAAAGTAGAAAAAATTCTTCAAGATGCTAAAAATGTTGAAAATTTTGGAAATGGTAGATTTGTAGAAAATACAGTTCAAAGAATTATTATTGAACATGCTATAAGAACAAGAAATATAACAGATATGGATAGATTACTTACATTTACTGAAGAGGACATTCCAGAAGTAAAAGCAGAAGAGTCAAGAAAAAGAATAGGATTTTAAATATTAAGAAGGGCAAACAATAAGTTTGCTCTTTTTGCATTATTAATACTTGATATTATTGGGAAACCGTGTTAAAATGTGCAATATAAAATAGCTTGCTTATAGCAGTTTATTTATCACAAAGTAACTTTTAAAATGATTATTTTAAAGGAGGTAGCGTCATGAGAAAATTATCTAATCTTTTGGGAGAGCTTCGGGAGGGGTATGAAGAAGGATTTGAAATGATTAGTGAGTCCTGGAAACAAATCGCCCACATAACATGTATGTTGGGAATTATAACAGCTTTATGGACTAATCCTGAAAGATTTCATGCAGTAACATGGACGGTAATATTTGCAGTATATTTGATTATGCTTGCAATTGTTGGTTATTGCAGATTCTGGGATGTTGGAGAAAATGAAAATAATCGCGATAAGTTAGAGTCGCTTTACACCAAGATATATGTGGTGTGCTGCATAGGTCTTACTGTAGTAGGTGGCGTAACTTGCGGAATTATTCAGGCAGCAATAATTGTTGGAATATTTACAGCAATTAGCATACTCTTTTATAGAGCCGGGGATGTCCTTATTTGTACTTTTATCCATTTTGATGGAAAAAAAGGTTTCTTTGAAAAAATAAGAGATTTAAATCCCAATGTGTATGCAAATACTTATATTTTTTTATTGCTCATGATGATTCTTGTTCCGCTTACGATTTTGAACATTAGTCCGATACTCAAAGTCATTATTGTAATGGCATATGTTTTGGATATGCCTATTGTGGCTTTGCTTGCAGATAATGGAATCGATATTGAAGCAATTTTTGATTGATGAAATGGCAGACAAAAGCGCATAGGAAACTATGCGCTTTTGTCTTGATTATATTTATTTTTCAATATCAGCAGTTTTTGATAATTCTGGTAATACTTTGCCAAGGTCTGTTATAACTTCTTTATATAATCCTTGTGATTTTAAATATTCACCATTTCTTTTTAAAATATCTAATAAACGTGAAACTCTAGTTGGATTTATGTTAGATTTTGAATTCATAATATCATGAATGTGTGTAGTGGCACATTTATTAGGGTCTGGACTTTTACTATCATAAATAAGAGTATCTTCTGATAAATCATACATATCTTTATGTCTACGATATACTCTAATAAAATCAAAGTATTTTTCAGTAGCATTTTGATGCATATTATCTTCAAAATAACGTACATTTGATATAAAATCTCTTATAGTCTCGTTGTGATATTCTAAATCTGTATATCTAAGAGGAGTATCTTCAGAATCTCTAGTATCAACCATATTTAAATATCTTTCATATATAGAAAAAGCACTTTCATTAGTTGGAACTGCTAAGGTTGATAAGGAAATACTATATTTTGTATTAGGATCATTTTTATAACGTTCTACAATTTCTTTTACCCAATTTAAATCTTTCATAGTACCAGTAACAATTACATTTGTTCCAGGAAATTCTCTTAAAATTGTTTCTTGAATAATATAATATAATTCATAAGATGTTTGATTTGTTTTTCTTGCAAATTCTTTATCTGAAATTTGCTCATGAGTAGTAGAAAGTTCATCATGATAGTGTCTAAACATATCCATATTTAATACAACGAAGTCTTTTTCTGGATTATCAAGCATAATTTTTCTAACTAAAGTATCTTTACCAGCTCCAGTAGGCGCACCTAGAAAAATCATATCTGCTGTTGGATTAGTATTTGAACTAGGTTTTAATTTATAGTTACTTATTATTTGAGCAATAAGAGCAGAATGACTTGGCAATAAGTACTGAATATCTGGATTAACAGATTTTTCCGATTCAATTATATTTTTAACTTTTAAAGTTAATTCTTCCAAATTATTCATTAAATGTATCTCCATATTTTTCTATTATTTTTTCAACATCATTACTATTTCCTTTGTAAAGAATATTTTTATCATTTAAAAGTTCTTCAAGTTCTTTTTGCAATTCTACATTATTAGAATCTTTTGAAATTTTAATATTTAGTTTTGATATTCTTCTATCTAGTTTATCAACAACTAATGTAAATTTTATACTTTTTTCCATATATAAATCCTTCCACTTTTGTTATATTATACCACATATGAAAATTTTGAGCAAGTTAATAAAATTAGCACTCTCATATTGACTTTGCTAAAAACGAATGCTATAATATTTTTTGATGAATAATATCTAATAATATTATAACAATAAATAAAATTAATATTAATTAGAAATAATAAATAACTGTCTTTCTCGCCATAGAAAATTCAATATATTAAGATATATGATACGAGAAAAACGAGTAAAGGAGGAAAATTATGAATGCTCAAAAATTTACTCAAAAATCTTTAGAAGCAATACAAAATGCCCAAAATTTAGCTGTTCAAAATCAATGTTCTCAAATTGAAGAAGAACATCTTTTACTTGCATTATTAGAACAAGAAGATAGCTTAATAAAGGAACTATTAAAGAAAATAGGAATTGCAGATGGATTTGAAAATGATTTAAAGAAAGAAGTACAAAATAAACCAAGAATGACAGGAGGAGCAAGGTCAGCAGATTCTATTTATGTTGCACAAGATGTAGATTTAGTACTTGCAAATTCTGAACAAATTGCAAATAAAATGCAAGATGAATATGTTTCAGTAGAACATATAATGCTTGCTTTATTCGATAATCCTAATAAAGAAATTAAAGAATTATTTAATAGATATAAATTAAACAAAAATGATTTTTTAAAAGCCTTATCAAAAGTTAGAGGGAATACTAGAGTAACATCAGATAATCCAGAAAGTACTTATAACGTATTAAAGAAATATGGTCAAGATTTAGTAGCTCTAGCACGTGAACAAAAACTAGATCCAGTAATAGGAAGAGATTCAGAAATAAGAAATGTTATTAGAATTCTTTCTAGAAAAACTAAAAATAATCCATGTTTAATAGGTGAACCTGGTGTTGGTAAAACGGCTATTGCAGAAGGGTTAGCTTTAAGAATAGTTAGAGGAGATGTTCCAGAAGGATTAAAAGACTGTACAATTTTTTCACTTGATATGGGTTCACTAGTTGCTGGTGCTAAATATAGAGGAGAATTTGAAGAAAGATTAAAAGCAGTACTTCAAGAAGTTAAAAAAAGTGAAGGAAAAATCATTTTATTTATAGATGAACTTCATACAATAGTAGGTGCAGGTAAAACTGATGGTGCAATGGATGCAGGAAATCTTTTAAAACCAATGCTTGCACGTGGAGAACTTCATTGCATAGGTGCAACAACATTAAATGAGTATAGAGAATATATAGAAAAAGATAAGGCTCTAGAAAGACGTTTCCAAACAGTTTTAGTAGATGAACCAACAGTAGAAGATACAATATCAATTTTAAGAGGACTAAAAGAAAGATATGAAGTATATCATGGAGTTAAAATTGCAGATAGTAGTTTAATTGCTGCAGCTACTTTATCACATAGATATATTTCAGATAGATTCTTACCAGATAAAGCTATTGATTTAGTTGATGAAGCATGTTCAACAATAAAAATGGAAATGAATTCAATGCCACTTGATCTTGATGAAGTTTCAAGAAAAATAATGCAACTTGAAATAGAAGAAGCTGCACTAAGTAAAGAAACAGATGAAATTTCCAAAAAACGTTTATTAAATCTTCAAAAGGAAAAATCTGAATTAAGAACTAAATTTGAAGCTATGAAAGCTAAATGGGAAAATGAAAAAGTTGTTCTTGAAAAAGTTCAAAAGCTACGTGAGGAAATAGAAAAAGTAAATGGAGAAATTGAAAAAGCAGAAAGAAATTATGAACTAAATAAAGCAGCAGAACTTAAATATGGAAAATTACCAGAACTTCAAAAAGAATTAGAAAAACAAGAAGATATATACGAAGAAAACATAGAAAATGGATTATTAAGAAATAAAGTAACAGATGATGAAATTGCTGAAATTATTTCAAGATGGACAGGAATACCAGTAAGCAAACTTATGGAAGGTGAAAGGGAAAAAATACTTCATCTAAAAGAAATACTTCATAAAAGAGTAATTGGTCAAGATGAAGCAGTTCAAGATGTATCTGAGGCAATTATGCGTTCAAGAGCAGGGATAAGTGATCCAAAAAAACCAATAGGTTCATTTATGTTTTTAGGTCCAACAGGTGTTGGTAAAACAGAACTTGCAAAAAGTTTAGCAGAAAGCTTATTTGATGATGAGCATAATATGATAAGAATTGATATGTCTGAATATATGGAAAAATATTCAGTATCAAGATTGATCGGTGCACCTCCAGGATATGTAGGATATGAAGAAGGAGGACAATTAACAGAAGCAGTTAGAAGAAAACCATATTCAGTAGTATTATTTGATGAAATAGAAAAAGCACATCCAGATGTATTCAATATTTTATTACAAGTGCTAGATGATGGACGTATAACAGATTCACAAGGTAGAACAGTAGATTTTAAAAATACAATTATTATATTAACTTCAAATTTAGGTTCTGATTTCATATTAGAAGGCATAAATAGTGAAGGAGAAATCTCTGAAGAGGCAAAAGAAAAAGTTGAGAATTTACTAAAAAGATCATTTAGACCAGAATTTTTAAATCGTTTAGATGAAATAGTATTTTATAAACCATTAAAGAAAGATGAAATTGCTAGAATACTTGAATTATTAATTAAAGATTTAGAAAATAGATTAGAAGATAAACATATAACATTAGAATTAACTGATTCGGCAAAAGAATATTTAATAGATAATGGATATGATGAAATTTATGGTGCAAGACCGTTAAAAAGATTTGTTAGAAAAAAATTAGAAACTTTAATTGCAGAAAAAATATTAACACAAGAAATATTACCTATGAGTAAAATTGTAATTGATAGCAGGGATAATCAATTATTTATAAAATAGAAGTAAAGCGTAATTATAATTTATATTATAGTTACGCTTTATTCAATTGACTTTTTATGTAAACGGTGCTAAAATGAAGTTACATAGATTCGTCTATTTTTTATAAATTTAAATATCCTTAACCCTTTATAATCACACAATTGTGTGTATATATAGATAACTATAAACATATGGTTTTGAAAGGTAAAGGTGAAAAATGTTAATTGCTTGTTGGATGTTTCTTACCCACGTGGTCTTCCCCCAAATGGGAAACTTCCTGACTGTGCTGATCAATGCTGCAATGCCTATTATCATTATGTGTGTTGGACTCACAATCCTGGTGGCAGCAGTTGGTATTAGGGCGAATTTCAGCATTCTGGGCACTGTGTGCAATGCAATTATTAGTGCACTTGGATACGTCGGAAGAACCCTTATTTCTGCAATTGGCTGGGCTCTCAGGCATCTTCTATTATTCATTCCTGTGTTCTATTCTGGAACTCGGAATTCACTTGTAAGAGGAGGGATGCACGAAGGAGGAGCAAACTTTTTGGCTGTAGTTGCAACAATCTTGCTGATTGCAGTCATTATCTAAAACAAGTAAATAATGTGACATTGGAATGGCTGGTGCGATGGCACCGGCCATTCTGCTTAGTAAAACTGTGGTTAAATTGAAAAAAATAGCGATTTATGCTATAATATTGTATATGTAATATTTAAATATAGCATATAATCCCTGTATTTACTAATACTGAGGAATACCTCAAAATTAGTTTAGATAGTAACTCGTAAACAATACCACATAGGGAGATGGAAAAATGACAACTGAAAACATTTGCTTTGTAATTGTAATGTTAGTTTTTTTGTGTTTTGCTTTATTATTCATCGGTATGATGATATCACAGCACTTAAGAGAACAACGGAGATTTGACGAATTTATGTCTGAAGTAAGACGTTTATGCGGTGAAATTGATACAACTTTGAGGTGATAGTTCATCCTAAAAAGTACAGTTGTGCATGAATGTATCATGAAAATTGTTAAATGGTAGTTATGATTTAGGAATGAATAAAAACAGAAAGGCCGGTGCAATAGCACTGGCTTTTCTGTTATGTTTATTTAAATTACAAAAATTACATGTGTGTGACAATTAAATGACATTATAAGTAAAAATGTTGTATTATTCTACAACATATATTATGATATATACAAATGTATATCTAAAAACATATGCAAAAATGTTATACAAATGAAAATATAAAAGGAGGTGAAAACAAATGAATAAACAAAAAAGAGTAATATTAGGAATTATAGTTCTTATAGTAATATTTATGGGAATTGGTTATGCTGTTATATCAAATGTAGAATTAAGAATAACTGGTACTGCTAGTGCAGCTGCAAATCAAGAAAATTTTAAAGTATATTTTACAGGAGTAAAAACTCCTGATACAACTGCAGATGTAACTGTAGAAGCAAGATCCACAGAAGCAACAGTTAATTTTAATGATTTAACAACAAAAGGTGATTCAAAATATGCAATTCTTGAAATAGAAAATGGAAGTACAGATATAGTTGCAGGTTCTGTAACTGTTGAAGTTAATTCAACAAAACCAGAAGTGTTTAAAGCAACTGCTATGATGTGCAATCAAGATGGAAGTGAAGTTACAAATACTGAACTTGCAGTAGGAGCAAAAACATATGTTAAAGTTTCTACAGAGCTATTAAAAACAGTAGTAGGAGAAAATGAAACAGCAACAATAACAGCAAAGGTAACAGCAACTCCAAAAGCTAACTAATACGTTTGGTAAAAAATAGTTAAAGAAAGGCATGATCTATGAAAAAAGATAAAGTAATAGAAAACACATTATTATTAATAATTGTTATTGTAACTTTCTTTAACCTTTTTTTGCTAAATGCAGAAATTCAAAAATTAGTATTAACATTTTTCTTTATAGTATATACATTTGTACTTACAAAAATATTAAAATTTAGAAAAGTTGATAATAAAAATAAACGAAAGCTTTTAATTTTAATAATAGGATTATCTATATTGCAAATATTAATTCTTTATATAATAGGTATTTTTACTGGATTTTATAAGAATATAAATGCAAATAGAAAAGTAATTTTAAGTACAGCTTTACCATATATTATAATTATAATTTTTTCAGAGATAATAAGACAAATTTTTGTTACTAAAGAAAGTAAAAAGAATACTATAATTATAACAATTGCATTAGTACTTGCTGAAATATCAATATTTACTAATTTATATAAAGTATGGGATTTAAGTGAAATATTAGTTTTAGTAGGATATATTACTATTCCAAGTATCAGTGTTAATTTATTATGCAATTATATAGTAAAAAAATATGGATTATTTCCTAATATATTATATAGAGTGATAACAGGAATATATATTTATATTTTTGGAGTATTACCAGATATCTATATCTTTTTTCAATCAATATATAAAATAATATTTCCATATATCACTTATATAATTATAGATGATTTATTTGAAAATAATAAATTTAAAAAAATGGCAAAAAGAGAAAAAACAAATATAATTTCACTAATTATAAGTATTGTTTTAGTTACATCTATAGTAATGTTGGTTTCATGCAAATTTAAATATGGAATATTAGTTGTAGGAAGTTCATCTATGGCTGGAACTATAGATAAAGGTGATGCAGTTGTATATAAAAGATTTGAAGATGAACAATTAGAAAAAGGACAAGTAATTATATTTTTAAAAGATGATATAAAAACAATACATGCTATAGAAGATGTGCAATTAAAAAATAATGAAATAATATATCATACAAAAGGAACAAATAATGAACAAAAAGATGAAGGCTATAGAACTAATAAAGATATTTTAGGAATAGTTAAATTTAAAATTATAGATATAGGGTGGCCAACAATTTGGGTTAACGAATTATTTAACAAATAAAATCTTTTAAAGAAGAGGAAACATATGAGAAAAATAAAAGAGTGGATTGAAGATAATAGGAAAAATAGTATTAATATTGGAATAGTAATTTTAGTTATTATTCTGATTATTTCAATATTATTTATAAGAATTGGATTAAACAAAAATAGAAAAAAATATGTTCAATATAATGATAATAAAAATCTTGAATTTAAAGTAATGCTAAAGCAAAACGAATATTATAAAAATCCATATCTTGAAAAAGGAAATCAATATATTGCTAACCTAATAGAAAATATAAATGCTGATTTTAACTATAATTTTAGTTTAGACCATGAATATGAATATAATTATAAAGTTGTAGCTACAGTAGATGTTTCAGAAGAAAAAAATAATAAAAGTGTATATACTTTTTCCGAAGATTTAGTAGGTGAAAAAAAAGGATCAAATGAGGGGAATCTAGAAATTGCAGAAAATATTAATATAGATTTTAATAAATATAATAATTTAATAAAGCAATTTGTATCAACATATGATTTAAAAAATGTTAGTTGTAAATTAAATGTAGACTTAAAAATGGGAGTAAAAGGAATTAATGAGAAATTTTCAAAACAAGATTTTAAAGTTATGAGTTTGGAAATTCCTTTAACAACAAATACAATTGCTATTGATACAAATTATGATTTATCAGAAAGTAATTTAATAGAAGTAAAAAAATATTCAAGCATAGGAAAAATAATGACAATAGCAGGATCTTGTATGGTAATAGTGGATGCTTTATTGGCAGTAGCTCTAGTAGGATATGTAAAGAAAACTGAAACAGATGAAGAAAGATATAATAATGAGTTAAGAAAAATTATGAGCAATTATGATAGTTGTATTTCAAAATTAGATGATGATTTTAATATGAAAGGATATCAAATATTAAAAGTTCAAAAGTTTACAGATTTACTTGAAATAAGAGATACTATGCAATTACCAATTATAATGATTGAAAATAAAGAAAAATCTGTAACATGTTTTGCTATTCCAACACCAAATAAAATATTATATTTTTATTCAATAAGCATAAAACAACAAGTGTTATCAGCTGGAAAAGTTGATGAAGATAAAGAAATGAGGAAAATGGATGAACAAAAAGTATAAAGATGGGAAACAGAGGTTACACTTTATAATTTTAGGATTCATAATTTTATCAACATTTTTTCTGTCCATTGGGTATGCAACATTTGAAGCTATTACATTAGATATTGATGGTAAGGTAACTGCAGTACCTCAAAGTGATATATATATATCAAATGTTGAATATAGTACAAATATAAATGCGGATACAGAAAATTCAATAATACATCAGTATTATCAAACAACATTATATAGTACAGTATTCCTTAAAAATTCAGCAGACAGTTCTATTACATATAATATCACTATGTATAATAATAGTGATGTACCATACACATTTAATTCTGCCCAATATAACGAAGAATTTTATGATAATCTTAATATAGTTTACGAACTAGAAGGATTAAAAAAGGGAGATATAGTATTAAGCAAACAACAAATTACTTTTTCAATAAAATTCCATTATAAGGATAATCTCATCTCAAGTAACTATATTCTAAATTCATATTTAAATTTTAAATTTGTTAAAGGAACTAATCCAGATGGAACTCCAGATATAAATAATATAGTAACTAATGCAAATAAAATAATGATTTATAATGCAGAAAAGGATAAACTTCAAATTGATATTACCAATAATAATTATGCTCCAATGAATTTAAATTTAATGATTGAAAATAACATTGTAGACACAATAATGATGGAGCCTCAGCAGAGTAAAACAATAGAAAAAAGTATAAAAGAAATTTTAGGAAAACTTCAAACTAATAAAGAATATGAAGTTATAATAAAACAGGTTGAATCAGAGTCTAAAAGTAAAGTTTCAGGAGTTAAGCTTCAAGTATTCCCAACAATAACGAATTACGACTTTGGATTGAGAACAGAAGGAACAGAAGCAAATCCATATTTAGTAAGTCAAATAGAAGATATTACAAGACTTGCTCAAAATGTAAATACAGGGAATACTTTTGCAAACATGTATATTAAGCAAATAAAAGATTTAGATTTTACAAATTCTGAGTTTATCATGATAGGTTTGCAAGCAACTCCATTTCAAGGAATATATGATGGTGATAATAAAAGAATTGATAGTATATCAATAACTGATATATCTGAATCTGATGATAATAAGAGAATGGGATTATTTAGATATATAAGTAATGCTACAATAAAAAATTTAACACTTTCAGGAAATTATAATGTTGTAAAAGACTGTGGTGGTTTTGTAGGTGGTGCTTTAGGAAATTGCAGTATCATAAATTGCCATAGCAATGTAAATATAACTGATAGCTCAAGTAGTATTTCAGTAGGAGGAATTATTGGACAGGTAATGCCAAAAAGTAATATAGTGATGGATAATTGTACTAATAATGCTAATATAACAAATATTGCTACAACTGGCGGATTGGTTGGAATTGTAAATGATGCAGTTTTAACAGTAACTAACAGTAGAAATACAGGTACAATAATTTCAACTGGGCCATCATCTAAGTGGGCTGGAACAGGAGGTTTAGTAGGAAAAGATAACTCAGGAGGTGCTACAATAATACTTAAAAATTCACATAATAGTGGAGAAGTAAGAGCTAATGGATATGTGGATGCTTTTGTAGGAAATATGTCTACAAAAGGAAAATTAACAAAAGAAGGATGTACTAATACAGGTAATATAATTGTTGGAAGTACAAGTAAAAGTGTATCGAACAGTGAACAAATGAATGAGGCAACTACAGAAGAAACACCAATAGAGAATGATGAGACTATAGATATTCAAGATGAAAATATTGAAGTTCAAAATAAAGAAACTGATACAGTAATTGAAGAAGAAAATATTTAAATAAAAAAATACCAACTCTAAAGAGTTGGTATTTTTTTTATGTATTTTAATCTGTTATTAAACCTTTATAATATTTCCAAGCAAGTATACGTCTTACTGCAGTATCAATTGTTTCTTGACTAATTTGACCATCAGCTACTGCATCACTAATATATTTTATTACTCCTGAATATGTTAGTGTTGCTCCTCCTGTCATATCTTTTTGACCTTCATTCATTGAAAGACAAATCATATCATTTCCAGATTGAATTGCTTTTATAACTGATTCTTTAGTAGAGTACTTATCTGCAACAGCTCCCATATTTATAGCATCTGTAATAATAATACCAGTATAATTCATATTATTTCGTAAATAGTCATGGACAGATTTAGAAATTGAAGCAGGATTTTCAGAATCAAAACAAGTTACAATATTGTGCGCAACCATAACTACTTCAGCCCCAGCTTCTATTCCTCCTTTGAATGGTATTAAATCTTTGCTTTCAAATTCTGATAAGCTTCTGTTATCTGTTGCAAAACCACTATGTGTATCGATACTATTTCCATATCCTGGAAAATGTTTTAAACTATAAGATACACCTGTATTTTTTCCTGTTTGAATTACTGTTTTTGCAAATTCTGCTGTTGTAGCAGCATCTTGTTGTAATGTTCTTGCATATATATATGCAGTTGAATCTGCCATATCAACATCAGGGGCAAAATTTAAATTAAATCCAAGGTATGTTAATACACTGCTTTTGTATATAGTATCTTCTTTAATTTTATTTAAACCACCTTCATTAAATAATACTGATGAATTTCTAAATTTTTCTGGCATTATTTTAAGAGTGTTTAACTCGTTATATAGCGTAGAATTTAATCTTGATACTTTTTCTCCTTCTTCGTCTATTGACATTAATAATGGAATTTTTGAAACGGATTGAGATGTTGCTATTTGATTTTTTACAGTAGCTACTTTTAATGCATTACCACTAGTATCTTTGAATGAATCTAATAAATATAGATGTCCTCCAAAATTATATTTGTTTAGATTTGTGTAGTTTGTTGCAGAAGAAGTTCCAATTACATACATCTGAGCAATCTTTTCATCTTGTGTCATTGTTTGCATTTTTTCTTCAGCTTTTGCATAATAAGCTCCAAATAGATCTGTACTTATAGGATCATCTGGTATATCTGGTATAATTGGCGTTTCAGATGGATCTTTTGGTACAGCTGTTATTGTAGCAGAGATAGCTGCAGTTTCATTATCTAATACGGTTTTTAGCAGTTTAACAAATAATTTTGTATATGTTTTTTCTCCTGCAGAAACACCATAATCTGTTATTTCATTTCCTTCTACATCACACATAATTACATTTATTTCAAAAAGTTCACTGGATTCAGCATTTGTTGTAACTGTAATAGATTTAGCATCAATATCTGCACTTCCATTTTCAATTTCTAGTATTGCATATGCAGAGTCATTTCTATTTGATAGATTCAAAATATTAACAGTTGCTGTTTGTGAATGTGTATTAGGCTTTGCTTCTACGATTATATGGCTTTCAGAAGAATAAGTTTTAGGAACTTCACCTGTAAAATAAACTTTAAAATTTGAATTATCAGCAGAAGCGGTGGCCGTACCACTAATAATTAATGTGTTATGAGTTATACTTGCATATCCTATTCCCATTAGTATTATTATAAGTAATATAACAGATAATAGAACCTTTTTTTGTTTGTTCACTTTATCACCTCATTTAATTTTATCTAATGTGCACAACATATATTATTATATATACATTTGTATATATAATAATATATACAAATACTGAATACAATGATTTTAATGAATGTCACATAAATGATATCAATTTGAAATCAAATTAATAAAATTATTTTATACTTTATAAAATATAGTAAATATGTTAAAATAATAACCAATAATTAGAAAGGAATTTAATTAATGAAAGTAGGATATTTAGGACCAAAAGGAACATTTTCTTATGAAGCATGTAATGAATATTGTACAGAAAACCAAGACAAAATACAGTATAAAACGATTTCAGAAACAATAATTGCATTAACTAATAATGAAATAGATGAATGTATTGTACCTATAGAAAATTCGCTCCAAGGATGTGTAACAGATTCAATAGATACATTAATTCAAAATGATAATATAAAAGTAAAAAAAGAAGTTTTAGTAGAAATAAAACAAAATTTAATGTCAAATAAAACATGTAATATGGAAGATATACATATAGTTTATTCGCATCCACAAGCTTTAGCACAGTGTAAAAACTTTTTAGAAAAATTTCTTCCAAAAGCAAAGCAAATTGCGGTAGAAAGTACTGCATATGCTGCCAAAAAAGTAAGCGAAGAAAACGAAAAATGCGCTTGTATATGTAATTTATCTTGTTTAGAAGAGTATAACTTAAAGCTTTTAAAAGAATCTATACAAGATAATGAATTTAATAAAACAAAATTCTGGGTATTAAGTAAAAATGAAAATACAGAAGGTAATTTTAGTAAAATGTCAATGATTTTTTCTGTAAAAGATAAACCAGGAGCATTATATAATGTTTTAGAGATTTTTAACAAATATGACTTAAATCTTACCAAAATAGAATCAAGACCTGCGAAAACGGTTTTAGGTGAGTATTATTTTTTAATAGATGTATCAATTGAAAATAGAAATGAAGAAAATGCAATAAAAGAAATCATAGAAAAAGGAATATATATAAGGTTACTTGGTAAATATTAGTATAAAACTTTATTTTTTATATAAAATGTGATATAATAATATAGAATAACCGTTAACAAAATAAAATGAAAGTTCATTTAGGAGGAAATGCATATGTGTATGAACCGGAAACCTGACCCTAAGTATGATGTACTGTCTCGCTACGCTGTAGCAATCCTGACAGGACAGCCCCTGGCCGAGCTTGCCACCAAGGAGGGGATGACCGTCGAGCAGATGAACGAATTCCTCAAGGAAATCGATGCCGTCAACCCGCCCCTGTACAAGCAGCTGCAGGACAAACTGAGGGTGTCTGGAAGCTAAGCTATGCAGGCCGGGGAGAAATCCCCGGTCTTTTCCATTATTTATAAAAATAAAAGATATATGTTATAAATTACTTTATAATATATATCTTTTTTGATATAATATGAAAAATAAAATTTAAGAGGTACAATATGATTTCAGAAAAAATGCAAAAATTAGTAGAAGATAATTCTGCAATAAGAGAGATGTTTGAAGAAGGGAAAAGGTTAAGAAAAATATATGGTGATGAAAATGTATATGATTTCAGTTTAGGAAATCCAAGTCTTCCAGCACCTAAAAAAATTAATGAATCAATTATAAAAACAGTTCAAACAGAAGATTCTTGTTTCTTACATGGATATATGAGCAATTCTGGATATGAAGATGTAAGAGAAAAAATTGCAAATTCAATAAATAAAAAGTTTTGTACAAATTTTAATTGTTCAAATATAATAATGACAGTTGGTGCAGCAAGTGGGCTAAATATAGTATTAAAATCAATTCTAAATCCTAAAGATGAAGTTATTACAATAGCTCCTTATTTTAGTGAATATAATAATTATATTGAAAATTATGATGGCATTGTAAAGCCAGTAAAATCAAATGAAAATGATTTTTTACCTAATTTAGAGGAAGTAGAAAATAGCATAAATGAAAAAACTAAAGCAATTTTAATAAATACACCTAATAACCCAACAGGAGTTGTTTATTCTCAAGAAATTATAGAAAAAATTGCAGATATTATGAATAAAAAAGAAAAAGAGTATAATCATGAAATTTACTTAATTTCAGATGAACCATATAGAGAGCTTGCTTATGATAATATAGAAGTTCCATATGTTACAAAATATTATAAAAATACTTTTGTTGTATATTCATATAGTAAATCATTATCTTTACCAGGAGAAAGAATAGGATATGTTGTAATTCCAAATGAAATGGAAAATAGTAGTCAAATGATAGAGGCAGTCACAATTGCAAATAGAATAATTGGGTGTGTTAATGCCCCTTCATTAATGCAAAGAGTTGTTGCAGAATGTTTAGATGAAAAAGTAGATTTAGAAGGCTATGAAAAAAATCGTAATTTATTGTATAAAATAGTAACAGAAAGTGGATTTGAGTGTGTAAAACCACAAGGTGCATTTTATTTGTTTGTAAAATCACCAATAGCTGATGATAAAGAGTTTTGTAAGATTGCAAAAAAATATAATTTATTATTTGTTCCAGCCAGTTCTTTTGCATATCCAGGATATGTAAGAATTGCATATTGTGTTTCTTATGATATGATAGATCGTTCAAAAGAAGCATTTGAAAAGTTAGGACAAGAATTTATAAACAAATAGTTAAAAAATTGTGGAAAAGTAGGTGTTAAAATGGAATATGTATTTACATTTATAGAAGGAATTGCAAGTTTTATTTCACCATGTTTATTGCCAATGCTTCCTATATACATTTCGTATTTTATAGGTGAAGATGATAAAAAAACTAAAAAAGCTATTCTAAATTCTATTGGATTTGTTTTAGGATTTACAGTTGTATTTTTAATATTATCAATATTTGCAAGTAGTATAGGAGGCGTGTTAAGTCACTATATAAAATATGTAAAAATAGTTTTTGGAATTCTTATAATTTTACTTGGCTTAAATTATATGGAAATATTAAATTTAAAATTAGTAAATAAATCGAGAGTTGTAAATAATAATACAAAAGACTTAAATTTTATAAAATCTATTTTATTTGGAATTCTTTTTTCAATAAGCTGGAC
Source organism: uncultured Clostridia bacterium (assembly GCA_948676835.1). Lineage (GTDB taxonomy): Bacteria > Bacillota > Clostridia > TANB77 > CAG-508 > Scatovivens. Next base: position 75,942 of record CAPOZU010000003.1, on the reverse strand, counting down.
ACCTTGTATAGGAACATTCTTAAGCTCTGCACTATTATTAATTGCTAAACAACAAGATTTTGTAAAAGGACTAATTTTAATGTTATTATATTCAATTGGACTTGGAATACCATTTGTTGTATCTGTAATTTTAATTGAAAAGCTAAAAAATGCATTTGCTTTTATAAAAAAGCATTATAATAAAATAAAAATTATTTCTGGAATTATTTTAATAGTTATGGGAATATATATAATATTTTTCTAAAGAGGTGTTTTATGAAAGACAAAATAAGAATAATAGCGCTAGTAATAATATTTATAATTTTATTATTTTTATGTAATAATTTTTTAAATAAACAAGAAAATCAAATAATTAATAAATCAAAAAATACAGACAACACTATTAGTGAAGATACAAATAAATTAGATGAAAACAAAATTAATATTTCGGAGGTAGAAAATATGAGTGAAAATGTTTTAGAAGTAACAAGTGAAAATTTTGAAAAGGAAGTTTTAGAAAGCGAAAAAACTGTTTTAATAGACTTTTATGCAGAGTGGTGTGGCCCTTGCAAGAGACTATCACCAATTGTTGAAGAAGTTGCTGCAGAAGAAACTGAAGTTAAATTTGTAAAAATGAATATTGATAATTGTGAAGATATTGCAATAGAATATCAAGTAATGTCTATTCCAACTTTAGTAGTGATAAAAGATGGAAAAGAAGTAGAAAGAAGCGTTGGATTAATAGATAAAGATAAAATAAAAGAATTAGTAAAATAATAATAGAAAAGGAAATAAAATATGCCAGAATTTTTAATTCAAATGTTAGAAAAACAATATGAAGAAGAAATAAAAAATAAAATATTAAAAGGGTATAATTTAAAACGAAAAGTAACATTTAGAGTAAACACTTTAAAAAGTAATAGTGAAGAAATAGAGCAAGTATTAAATAAATTGAACTTTGAATATGAAAAAGCTCCTTGGAGCGAAGACGCTTTTATATTAAAAGATGCAAAGGAAAGCGATATTCAAGAATTAGAAATTTATAAACAAGGAAAAATTTATTTGCAAAGTTTATCTTCAATATTACCACCAATTATTTTAAAACCACAAGAAGGAGCAGATATACTTGATATGGCAGCTGCACCTGGAGGAAAAACAACAGAACTTGCAGCACTTACAAATAATAAAGCACATATAACTGCTTGCGAAATGAATAATATAAGAATTGAAAAATTGAAATACAATGTAGAAAAACAAGGCGCAAGCTGTGTTTATATAATGCAAAAAGATTCAAGGCAAATAGATGATTTCTTTTCATTTGATCAAATCCTTTTGGATGCACCCTGTAGTGGAAGTGGAACTCTAAATTTTGAAGATAAAAATTTAGAAAAATTTTTTACTTTAAAATTAGTAGAAAAATCTACAAAGGCACAACTTGCTCTTTTAAGAAAAGCGATAAAGATATTAAAAAAAGGACAAGAAATGGTGTATTCTACTTGTTCAATTCTTTCTCAAGAAAATGAAGAAATAGTTGAAAAAGTAATGAGAGAAAATAAACTTGAAATTGTGCCAATAAATTTTGAAGGAATAGAGCATCTGCCAATACTTCCAACGAAAATAAAAGGTACTGTATGTGTGTGCCCAAATGAACTATATGAAGGATTTTTTATAGCTAAATTGAAAAAAATATAGGAGTAGATTAAAAGTTTTATATAATATATTGAAATGAAGTTTTAGTACAGTTATAATGTTAAAGGAAAAAAATAAAAAAAGAATTAATAGTAATATAAAAAGAGGAAAATATGGAAGAAATAGAATTAAAAGAAGTTTTTTGTTTAATTTGGAGAAGAAAAATTATAGTTGCAATATTATTAGTATTTGGAACGATATGTGGCTATATTTATAATAATAATTTTATAACCCCAATATATCAAACATCTACCACAGTAATATTATCAGTAAAAGAAGAAAAAGAAGAAAAAGAAGAAAAATTACATTCTGAAGAGTATGAAAGTGTTACTAATGACGATATTAAATTATCAGAAAATCTTATGGATACTTATCAAAAAATAATTAAAAGTAATGCTATTGCAAGTAGAATAAAAGAAAATTTGAAATCTAATTTATCAGAAGAAGAAATAAGTAATTCAATATCATTAAAAAATGATTTAAATACAATGGTTATTGAAATATTAGTAGAAAATGAAAATCCTGAAGTTGCATTAGCAATTGCTAATGAAGTTCCAAACGTATTTTTTGAAAAAATTTCAGGAGTATACAATATAAATAATGCTGAAGTACTAGATAAAGCTAAGAAACCAACAGAACCAATCAATATAAATCCAGTAAAATATGCTGCTATTGGATGTATAGTAGGTGGATTTATTTCTATGTTAATTATTTTTATTGAAATGGCATTTGATGAAAAAATTAAAACAGAATATGAAATAGAGGAAAAATTAAGATTACCACTACTTGCAAAAATGGGCAAAGTTTCAGAACAAGAAACTAATTTAATAACTGCAAGAGATTCATTTTGTAGTGAGGTTTTTAGAATTTTATTATCAAATATAAAATATTTAAATCCTAAAGTTATATTAACAACGAGTTGTAATCCATCAGAGGGAAAAAGTTTTGTTGCATCAAATATAGCAATTACATATGCAAGAAGTGGAAAAAAGACCGTACTTATTGATGCAGATATAAGAAGAGGCAGACAACATAACATTTTTCAAATAAACTCATATAACGAAGGAATTTCGAATATAATACAAGATAATAGTACTGATTTTGATAAATATATAACACATATTGAATCAGTAGAAAACTTAGATATTATCACAAAAGGAACTGCTTGTATAGACTATTCAAAATTACTTTATACAAATAAAATTGTGCAATTAATTGAACAACTAAAACAAAAATATGATTTTATAATTATAGATGGTACGCCGAAATCGCTAGTAGCAGATGATATTGCATTTTCAAAGGCAGTAGATTATACAATATTAGTTGTAAGATACAATAAAGCACGCTTTAGCGAAGTAAAGAAAATAAAGAATATGATACCTATTAAAAGAAAAAGATTAGGTGTTTTACTTAATTATATGCCTGGAATAGGTGGAAAATATCAATATAGTTACTATAGATATAATACTACAAAACAATTAGTTGTTAAGAAAGCAAGGAAATCAAAAGAAAAACAAGCAGAATTGTATACTTCATATCAGTGAAAAATAAAAAAGCAGGAGGAATCTATGAAGTGAACCCCATTTTGTTCACAAATAAAAAAAGAAGAAAATATGATAAAATAACACTTATCGAAAGGTAGGTGTTATTTTTATGGGAAAACATTATTCAAATGAATTTAAACAAATGATTATTGATAAATACAAAAGTGGAAAACATGGTGGATATACGCATATTGCAAAAATGTATAATATTAGTGATGATACAGTTTATAAATGGGTTAAAAAAGACAGAATCCAAGGTAATCAAATAAATGATATTAATCATAAACGTGGTCGTCCAAAAAAAGAAAATATTGATTATAAAGAGAGATATGAAATATTAAAAAAATACCAGGAATTCATAAAGGCACAACAAAAGAAAAAGTAACATTTATTAATTTATATATTAATAAATATAAGTTAAAAAATATGTGTGCCACATTAGAAATAAGTCAAAGAACATATTATAAATATAGTAATTGTGAAGATAAAGATTATTATGATTATTTATTGATAAAAGAAATATTTGATGAATCAGAAGGTACATACCATTCACAGTGGAATCATTCCACGGAATACTTAAGAAAGAAACTTTGTATAATAATAATATCACATCTTTACAAGAATATATAGTATTAGTTGAAGATTGGTTAGAATTTTACAATACTACTAGATTAAAAAATAAGCGAAGACTTTAATAATCTTCGCTTACTTACTTTTTTGTGTGAACAAAATGGGGTTCACTTCACTAACTCTTGTTTTTCTTTTTTTTACATTTTTATAGCAATAAAAAATTTTATATGATATATTGAAATTGCAATACAATAACAAATATGAAAGGAAGTAAAATATATGAAGAAAAAAAATTTAAAAACTATATTAATTATAATATTAATCATAGCATTTCTAATACTTGGAGTATTTTTTAGATTTAATAAAATTACAATTAGGATACCTAAAAATCCAAAACCAGTTTTTTATAGTGGTGCTAAAGGTGAAAGTGATATGGATACTATTTGGTGTGGGAGTTTTCAACTTGCCTGGAACGAATTAATAAATCAATATGGAAAAGAGATTGAATTAAAAGACTATAATTCAGAACTTATAGATAAATTAAATGAACAAAACTTTACAAAAGATATGTTATCAGAAGATAGTTATTATATAAAAGTTGCAGAAACAGCTCCTAGTTTAAAAGAAGAAATAAAACAAGATATGAAAAAGAAATTCGGAAAAAATTCTGCTGTTTTAGATAATATAGATTTTAATAGAAAAAATGGAATTACAATATATACTGCATTAAATAAGAAATTTGAATTTTTAGAAATATTTGATGATTTAAAAGATATGAATTTTGGAAATACTGATAAAAAAATTAAATGCTTTGGAATAGATGAAGAAAGCGATAAATCATTATATAAAAATGTTGAAGTGATGTATTATGGCTGGAATAAAGAAAACGAAGAATGGGAATATGCAGCAAGGTTAAAAACTAAAGAAAATGAAGAAATAATTTTGGCTAATATTTCAAGCACTGGCGATTTTGATGAAACTTATAAAAAAGTTTTAGAATTAGAAAATACATATGAAGAAACAAAAGAATTTCAAGATATAGATATTATATACCTTCCTTATATGAATATAAATTTTATAATAAATTATGAAGAACTTTGTGGAAAAGAAATAAATAATACACGGAACATGGCTAGCTTCTGCCATACAAAATATACAATTTTCTATGAATCCAAAGGGAGGAGAACTACTTAGCGAATCATTATTACTAACTGATAGTATAGGAGGTTATCCTTCAAACGCACGTGTATTAAATTTTTGCAAGCCATGCTATATGTTTATAAAAGAAAAAGATAAAGAAAAACCATATTTTGCGGTAAAGATAAACATTAATTTTTTAGAAACTCTTAACTAGATTAATATAATCCAATATATTAATAAATTTATAAAAGGAGGTTTTCTTATGAAAAAGAAAATAGTAAGTATTTTAATACTTATTCAACTGGTGTTACTTATTTTGATTAATTGTTCTTTTGCAGTTAATAATGGAGTTACTGTGGGAACAGAAAATAATACAGGACAATTTGGGATTTTACCCTCAGTAACAACAACAAATCTTACATATACTGCCGCAAATTATTATGAAGAAATGGGATATTATGGAACAAGAAAACTTGTAGATCCAAGCTATCTTACTCTTTGTCGGAAATTTAAATTCTAAAGTACAATTATTTTGTACTCATGGAAGTGTAGATTCTATATCATATACAAGTTATACAGGATTATCAACTTTTAAAACACATAACGAAGGAGCATATGAAATGATCGGAATACCTGATATTGCTAAAAATATGTGGAGTAATAATACGGTTTTAGTAACTTATATTGCCTGTGAAACTGCCGGAGAAGATGGGAATTTTTCATATGACTCTTTAACTTATAATACAGCAGGAGAAGGAGGAGTTAAGCTAGCAATAGGTTTTGCAGATGAAATATCATATGGATTAGGAGAAAGATGGTCAGAGAGATTCCATTCAAAACTTAAAGAAGGAGCAGGTGTATGGGATTCTATGGATTATGCAAACTCAGATTTATATTTTGTCTTAGTTGGTAATGATTCTATAAGAAAATGTTATTTAGTTCGTCATGATGAATCTGTAAATGATAATATGATAATAAATAGATACATTAATAGCGAATTAAATTCTATAGCAGATACATATAGTAAAGATTTAAGAAGTGATGATAATATTTTAAAAAATAAAATAGAAATTAATAAAAATGAAGAAGATATTGTTATAGATTATTTAAAACAATATGATAGTGAGTTTGATATAAATAATTATGCTATAGGAAAAAACTCAATGTATTCTATATGTGCAAGTAACAAAGAAGATATTAAACAAATAGATTATATATATGTTGCACTTAAAGTAGGAGATTTTTATACAGATGCAGGTTATCTAGCTAAAATAAAAGATAATAAAATAGTTGCTATATATGATAATAATATTGATGTAGAAAAACAAAAAAATGCTATAGCAAATAAAGAAAAATTTTCTATTAACAGAAATTCAGTTAATACTAAAAGTGTAAAAGAAAGAGCTTTAGCTAGTAGTAAATTAGAAAATGTTACTGCTGATGAAGATGTAAAATACTATTATGATATAAAAAGTGATAAGAAATATGTAATTGTACCTATAAGAAGTGAAATAGATGACGGAATGGGCGGAAAAGATGTATTTATAGATACTGTTCAATACGAAATATAATATTTTCCTTGCCATAAATCATGTTCTCTTAAATATTTATCAATTCCATTAATAATCCATTTTTTGTGCAAGTTCCAGCTAGGTGCTACAAGTAAATCTTTTGGAGCGTCACCAGAAATTTTATGAATTATGATTTTAGGATTAATATGAGTTAAAATATATGAAGCGGTTTCTATATAATAATCCAAAGTGATTGGAGTATAGGAAACGTTTTTGTACATTTTGCAAAGCACGGTATTTTCAATTACATATGTTGAATGAATTTTTATTCCTTGAATATCGTGTTTATTTATAAATTCTACTGTGTTTTTTAAATCATCAAAAGACTCATTTGGAAGACCTACCATTAAATGAGTTATGATTTCAATATTATATTTATTCAAAAGTTTTACAGCTTGTGTAAAAGTGCTGCTATTGTAACCTCTATTAATTATTTTTCCAATTTCATCATTTGAAGTTTGGAGTCCAAGTTCAACCCACACATCAACTTTATTTTTGTAAGATGAAAGTAACTTACAAACTTCTTCATTAATACAATCTGGGCGAGTGGCAATAGCTAAAGCAACAATCCTATTATCTATTAAGCTACTATCATACTTTTCTTTTAAGTTTTCTATAGAATCATATGTATTAGTAAAATTCTGAAAGTATGCAATAAATTTATTTGCCCTTTTTGCTTTATAACTGTTAAAGTGATTGGTAATTTGATTAGTAATGTTTTGAGATTTTATATGTTCACCAGAACCCTTTTCACTACAAAAAATGCATCCATTTTTTGAAATCTTTCCATCTCTATTAGGGCAAGTAAAACCACCATCAATGCAAATTTTTAGTGTTCTTTCACCAAACTTGTTTTTTAAATATGTATTTAAATGATTATATCTTTCTTTTTCCATAAAGCTATTATAGCAGAAATAAAGCTAAATGTAAAAAAAGTTTAACTTATTTGTAATAGAAAAAAAATGCAATTAATCATATAATAAAATATATAAGTATAATTTTAAAAGGAAAAAACTATGGAAGTACAAATTAATTTAAGAGATCATCAAATTACAATGGCTCAAAATATTGATTCATTGTATAGCAATGATAAAAGATTTGCTGGTGTTATTTTAGCAACAGGTGGCGGTAAATCTTTTTTAGCCATGGATCAAATTATAAAAAAGGCAAATAGCTATAATGAAGAAAATGGATTAGGACAACCTGATATAGAAGATGGTGTTCTAAGCAATTTACCTATGTATTATTTTAGCCCTACAAATATAATATTATATCAATTCCAGTTACATATGGCTCAAAATGTAATTGCTCCTGAATATTTAATTCAAGATATTAGAGAAAATGGAGAAATAACTGAGTCAAACGCAAAAGATGTAATATCAAGAATAATTGGAAAGATGAACTCAAGAATAAATATAGAAGCTCTTAGCATAGATGAAGTAATTTCAAGTGTTACTCAAGATTTAATAGATTCTGGAGAAAGCTATCAGATTGAAGATGTTGTAAAAGGCGCAATGAATAAAACTTTAGAAAAAATAGAATCTACTCAAATGGAAAGAATTGCAGAAAAAGCATTTCCAGGAGTAACTTTTACAACATATTCAGATTTAGAAAGAAGAACAGATAAAGAAATTAAAGAAATTAAAGCAAGTTTTATAATTTTTGATGAGGCACATAGAACTGGAGCAGAAAAATGGTGGGATAAAGTAAAAAAACTTGTACAATCTTCTAAAGCGGATGTGCTTGCAATTACAGCTACACCTGAAAGAGATGTAGATGAAAAAGACATGATGAGAGATTTAAGCCTATTAGATGGAACTGGTTTTAGTGTAAAAGAAATTAGAGAGAAAAAATATTTGGCTGGAAATATGCCACTTTTAAAAGCAATTGAACAAGGACATATAATGCCACCAGAGGTTGTACATTTTAATTGTACTTTAGATGAAACACCAGAATATGAAAAAGCTCTTAATGAGTATATTAAAGCAATAACAAAAGTTTATAAAGCAAGAAGTGGTTCAAATGCATATATAAATGCACAAAATAATTTATCAAGTGCAGAAAACAATTTCTTAAATATGCTTAAAGTAATTAGAAAAGATCCACTTATAGATTATAATGAAACTCTTACTCAACAAGAAAAAGATAGTTTAAAGCAAGAAGATGAAGCAAATGTAGAAAAAAGCTTGAGAGAAATTTTATCAAGTGTAAGAAAAGCTGTTAATCAAGGAATAAAAGAAGGATATACAGATGCTAAATTGATACAAATTGCTTCAGAAATGTTAAATAGTGAAGAATGGCAAAAACTAAAAGCTGAAAGAATTTCTTCAATAATGAGTTTAGAAGTAGAAAAAAGAGGAATTTCTCATAGTAAAGCAATTACTTTTATCGAACCTATGGATAAAGGTCCAAAAGGTGAAACTCCTGAACAAAAGAAGGAAAGAGCTAAAGGATATATACAAGGTAAAATTGAAGAAATAAAAGGTTTATTTAAAAGTCACACACCAGATGTTTCTGCAGTGCATAGTACAGCATTTACAGATAAAGAAAATCAAAATATATTACAAAGATTTATGGAAGCTTCTACAAAAACAGGACCAATGAAAATTATTGCAGCAGTAAGCAAGTTTAATGAAGGATTTCACCCAGATGGTATAAAAGCTTTGCTTATGAATAAACCTATTGCTCAAAACGATAAAAAAGAAAATGAACCAAGAATAATTCTTTTGCAACAAATAGGAAGATGTCTTTCTGCTAATGGAAAAAAAGAAAGACCAGTAATATTTGATATTGCAGGAAACTTTATGAGAAATCATGAAAAGTTCAAAGCAGAAGCTGGAAAAGAGTGTTTTTCATTCTTAGATTTATCAGAGGAAGAAAAGAAATTCTTAAGCTATTCAGGAAAAATAAGCACACGTGCTAAAACAGCAGAAAGACCTGATACAGAAAAGTTAATAAAAATATTAGATATTTTAAGAAAAAATAATATAGAAATAAGTGCAGATACAATCAAAGAAGATTCTAGCTTGCAAAGCTTTATTGATAATGTACAAGATGAAGTATTAAAAGATAAAGTTTTAGATGAATTGTTTTTACAAGATATTGGACTTGATTCTGATGGAAAATTTGAATTAGGAAAAAGTTATAGATTTACTAGAGATGTACTTTTAGGAATTGCAGATGATAAAACTGCACTAAAGAAATTAAAAGGAACAATAAGAGAAACAATATCTCAAGACTTATGCAAAACTCAAGGAAAGAAAAAGGTTACTTCTGAAGAAATTGATGAAAATACTACTTCAATGTTAATTAAGCTTGGAATTATAGACACAAAGAGCAAAGAAGGTAGAGAATCTTTACAAAAAAGAACTAATAGCCTTGGATTTATTGTTAGAGGTGTATTAGAAAATACATTTGCATTTAACATATATACAGGCACAAGATTTGATGGACCAGAAACAGACGAGTATAGAAAAGATTATTATGGATGCTTGCCAGATGGAAGAGATTTTTCTGGTTTTGATAAATATGGATTTAATGAACAAGGAATTCATAGAGTTACAGGAAAATCTTATGATGAAAGACATTTTTCACCTAGAACAAGCGTTGGAAAAGATGGAGAGGAAACAATATCATGGGTATATGTTGATCCAGATACAGGAAAAGAAAGCCAAACAGATCCTCTAGGATTTAATCATGAAGGTATTAATCCTAGAACAGGATTTGATAGGCAAGGATATTGGCATGAACAGAAACCAAATGGTGAATATTCAATTATTAGATCAAAGTTAAATCCAGAAGGCAGAGATGTCCACGAGTTTCTATTTAAAGGAAATGATACTTATGGCGAAATAACTCCAGGAGTAGTAAGAACTTTAAATGGTTTATATAGCAATGGAACAACTCTTACACCAAAAGAACATAGAGTGGCTACTACAAAACAAATACAAGCAGCTAGATATGGAAATGATGAAAGAGATATAGATGGATTTGATAGAAGAGGATTTAATAACCAAGGTATTCATAGAGATACTTCAACTAGATATGATTTAGCAGGACGTAATGTTGCCAAAGAATTACATCCTGATTTGCAAAAAACTAAATCAATAATTGAAACACTAATAAAAAATCCAAAAGCTAGTATAACAATGATATGTAGAGCAGCAGGTATATCTGAAAAAAATGAATTTGAAAGAGAAATTGATAGAGTAATAGATAGTGCTTTATCAATGTATAGAACTTTACCAATGGTTAGAGTTGAACATGAAAAATTGATAGGTGATTTAAGAAAAAATTCAAAAGCTTTAGATAGAATTTTTGAACTTTCCGCAACAGCAGGAAGACAGCTTGATGCGGCTAACATAGATAGAAGTAAAATGATTCAATATACAGAGAAAAGAATAAACGAAATTATAGCAAGAGTATCAAAAAATAAAGAACATTACAATCAGGGAGAAATACCTGAACTAGAAGAATATAATAAAAAAATAAATAATGAACCAATTGGTGCTATTAAATATAGAGAGCAAGATGACTCTGATTTTATTGAACTTTAGGAGGGAATATGGAAGAGAAAAATAATAGTTTAATAGTAGTTACTAAATCTATTTTTGATAAAATTAAAAACTTTTTTAGAAACATATTTAATAAAAAAGTAATAGCTCCTTCTGAAGAATCAAATAAAGCAGAAGATATTAATGCTATATCAGAAAAAGTTGAAGAAGAAATTGAAGCTGATTTAGAAGATGATAAAAAAGAATTTTTTAAGAAATATAAAGAATTTAAAGAAGGAAAAATTAATGCTTCTGATTTTACAGGTGCAGAAAAAGTTAAATTAAATTCAATTTTAGATGAAGAACTAAATATAAATAGTAAAAAATTAGAACAAATACAAAAAATGGTTAAATTAAACAGTTAATATAAAGGAAAATCTAGTATTTATGCTAGATTTTCTTTATTTCTTGTTAAAAATATAGTATAATTTTATGGAAATTTAAATGTTAGGATAAATAAAATGAATTACAGAATTACAAATGGTTCAGTATCATATGGTGCTGAAACAATTTTAGAGGAAATAAATTTTAATGTTAAAGGAAAAGAAAAAGTTGCAATAGTAGGTAGAAATGGAAGCGGAAAATCTACCTTATTAAAAGCACTTATAAATAATGAGCTTCTTTCAGAAGGAATTGGAGAAGAGAAGTTTAGTGTATATAAGGAAGGTGTAAAAGAAATTGGATATCTTAAGCAAATAGACTTTGAAGATGATAATATTACAATGCTTGATGAGATTTTAAAAGTTTATCAAGAAATAATAGATTTAGAGAAAAAAATAGAAAACACAGTAATAAAAATGCAAAGTGATACTTCAGAAGAACTTGCAAAAGAGTATTCTAAGCTTCATGATAGATATGAATTATTAGATGGATATACATATAAAAAAGAATATGAAACAGCAATAAATAAATTTGGATTTTCAAATGAAGATAAATACAAAAAAATAAGTGAATTTTCAGGGGGACAAAGAACCAAAATTGCATTTATAAAATTACTTTTGAGTAAGCCAGATTTATTGCTTTTAGATGAACCAACAAATCATTTAGATATAACAACAATTGAATGGCTAGAAAGTTATTTAAAAAATTATCCAAAAGCAGTTGTAATTGTATCTCATGATAGAATGTTTTTGAATAAAATTGTAGATAAGATTTATGAAATAGAATATGGTGCAATTACTGAATATGCAGGAGATTATGAATTTTTTGAAAAACAAAAAAGAATTAATTATGAAAGACAATTAAAAGATTTTGAATTTCAACAAAAAGAAATTAAAAGACTTGAAGCAATAGCAGATAGATTTAGATATAAACCAACAAAAGCTAAAATGGCATTATCAAAATTAAAACAAGTTGAAAGAATGGCTAAGGTAGAATGCCCTAATAAATATGATTTAAAAACATTTAAAACAAATTTTGAAATAAAATGTGAAAGCGGAAACAATGTTCTTACAGTAGAAGAGTTAGAAATTGGATATTTAAATACTTTGTCAAGATGCTCTGTTAGCTTGTATAAAGGTCAAAAGCTTGGAATAATTGGAAGTAACGGAACTGGAAAATCAACTCTATTAAAAACTTTAGTAGGAAATGTAGCAAAAAAAGGTGGCAATTATATATTTGGACATAATGTTAAAATAGGCTATTTTGACCAACAAATGCTTGGATTAGACCAAGAAAAAACAGTATTTGATGATTTTTATGATGAATTTCCAGAACTTACAGTCACAGAAGCAAGAAATTCTCTTGGTGCTTTTATGTTTTCGGGAGATGATGTGTTTAAACAAATAAAAATGTTATCTGGTGGAGAAAAAGTAAGACTTTCGCTTTGTAAAATATTAAAAAGAGGACCAAATCTTTTAATACTTGATGAGCCAACTAACCATATGGATATAGTAGGAAAAGAAAGTTTAGAAGATATGCTAAAAAGCTATGCAGGTACATTAATATTTGTTTCACATGATAGATTTTTTGTAAATAAAATTGCAGATTCAATTTTAAGTTTTGAAAATGGTAAAGTAACATACTATCCATATGGATATGAATATTATTTAGAAAAAAGAAATGCTGAAAATTTAGTGCAATTACAAGAAGAAAAAATTGAAAAGGTTAAAAAACAAACTTATATAAATCCATTAAAAGAAAAAGAAAAATTAGAAAGGAAGATAAAAAAAATAGAGGAAGAGATTTCTAAAAGGGAAGAAGAGATATCAAATCTTCAAATCGAACTTACAAGAGAAGATGTGTATTCAGATTATATTAAGGTTGGTGAAATACAAGAAAAAATAAACTTTTTAAAAAGTGAAATAGAAAATAATATGAATTCTTGGGAAGAATATCAAGAAAACCTTGAAAAATTAGTGTAATTGTTATATAATATAAAAGCGTTTTATAAAATTTAGGGACAGTTTGTCCCTATTATCATATATATAATTTAATAAATTTTAACAGCTAAAATTTAACAGCTGCGTCATTTTAAGAAAGGAAATTGAAGGTAAACATGAATTCTATTATAAAAACTGTACCAAATGTTAAAAAATTCAATGATTACTTATTTGAAGTAAACAAAGGTACATCACCTATAATGTTATCAGGGTTAACCGATAGCGCCAAAGTTCATTTGGCATATGCAACTAAGTTTTACTCAGAAAAACCTATTTGTATAATCACTTATAATGAAATGCAAGCAAAAAGAATTATTAAAGATTTAGCTTTTTTTGGAGAAAAAGTTAAATTATTTCCCAAAAGAGATGTAATCAGTTTCGATTATGTTGCTGAAAGTAAAGATACTTTATTTAAAAGAATATCTGTATTAAATAAGTTAGTAAAAAAAGATAAAAAAATTATAGTAACAACAATTGAAGCTGCAATGCAAAAAATGATAACAAAAGAAAGCCTATATAAAAATGTTATGAAATTAAAAGTAGGAGATACTTTTAATTTAGAAGAATTAAAAGAAAAATTAGTTTTATTAGGCTATGAAAGATATGATTTAATAGAAGGAAAAGGTCAATTTAGTGTAAGAGGTGGTATTGTTGATATTGCTACTTCTGTAAACAGTGGTGTTAGAATTGAATTCTGGGGAGATGAAATAGATTCTATTAGAAAATTCAGTATAGCTAGTCAAAGAACTGTTGAAATGCTAGAAGAAATTGAAATTTTTCCATCATATGAATTTTTATTAGAAACAGATGTAGATACAGTTTGTGAAAAGATTTTAGATAAAGTTTATCCGAAATCTGTAAAAGAGAAGGTTCAAGATGATGTTTATCAAATAAAAAATGGTGAATTTTTAACTAAAATAGATAAATATTTTGATTGCTTTTATGAGAAAACAAATACATTGTTAGATTATCTGCAGGATGATTGTGTTATATTTTTAGACGAAATATCTAAGATAAAAGCAAGAGCCGAAAATATTTCAAAAGATAATAACAATCTTATAAAAGATTTAGTAGAGAAAAATAAAATTGTTCCAGGAATCCTTACAAAAATGGAAGACTATATTAAATTTTCAGAAGGTCTTCAAAACAAACAAGTAATTTATTTAGAAAAACAAGATGTTGGATTTGTGGACAAACAAAGTATGCATGCAAAAAGAAACGGATATAGCTTTAGCTATAGGGAGGTCAACTTTTTTCGTAGTTCAATGGATTTACTGTTTCAGGAACTACAAGAAGCAATTAACCGAGGAAAACAAACAGTAATTCTAGGCGGAAGCACGGAAAATTGTAGAAAGTTATCTACCTTACTATTAGAAAAAAATATCCCGAATATTTATACAGATTTTTTAGAAGACGATATAACTCTTGGTTGTGTTAACATCACACCAGGAGCTTTTTCTACGGGCTTTGAATTCTATGATGCAAATCTTTTAGTAATATCAACAGATGAATTATTTGAAAATACAACTAAAAAAAGAAATAAAACACCATCAGTATTTAAAGAAGGTGAAAAAGTTGTATTTGCAGATTTAAAAGAAGGAGATTATATTGTACACAGAAGTCATGGTATAGGTCAATTTATAGGTGTAAATACAATAAAAGCTGATGGAGTAACAAAGGATTATATAAAATTAAAATATAAAGATGATGATGTTTTATATGTTCCAACAAACTCTTTAGATAATATTAGAAAATATGTAGGACCAGAAAAAGTTGGTCCAAGATTAAATAGATTAGGTTCAAAAGAATGGCAGAAAACAAAAGAAAGAGTAAAAAATAATTTAAGAGAAGTTGCAGAAAACTTAATTCAGTTATATGCCAAAAGACAAAAAATGGTTGGATATGCATTTTCAAAAGATACTCCATGGCAACAAGAATTTGAGGATAATTTTAAATATGTAGAAACAGATGATCAATTACGTTGTATAGAAGAAGTAAAAAAAGATATGGAAAAACCAAGACCAATGGATAGGCTTCTTTGCGGGGATGTTGGATATGGAAAAACAGAAGTTGCAATAAGAGCTGCATTTAAGTCTGTTATGGATCAAAAACAAGTTGTATATTTAGTTCCAACTACTGTTCTTGCTACACAGCAATATGAAGAATTTAAATCAAGAATGGCTGATTATCCAATTAGAATCGAACTTTTAAATAGATTTAGAACTAATAAAGAACAAGAAGAAACATTAAAAAGAGTGGAACTTGGAGAAACAGATATATTAGTTGGAACACATAGAGTTTTAAGTAAAGATGTTAAATTTAAAGATTTAGGACTTTTAATAATTGATGAAGAACACAGATTTGGAGTTAAAGCAAAAGAAAAAATAAAAGAATTTAAAAATAGTGTAGATGTTTTAACAATGACAGCAACTCCAATTCCAAGAACACTTCATATGTCAATAGTTGGTATGAGAGATATGTCTGTAATTTATGAGCCACCACAAAATAGAAGACCAGTTCAAACTTATGTATTAGAATATGATCCTGAAGTTGTTAAAGAAGCAATTACAAGAGAACTTGAAAGAGGTGGGCAAGTATTTTATTTATTTAACAATGTAGAGGGAATAGAGAAAAAAGCAAATGAAATAAATGAACTAGTTGAAGATGCTAAAGTTGAATATGCACATGGAAAAATGACAGGAGCACAGCTTGAAAATATTATGCAAGACTTTGTTGATGGAAAATCAAATGTACTTGTATGTACTACTATTTTAGAATCTGGAATTGATATACCAAATGCAAATACTATAATTGTTGAAAATGCAGATAGACTTGGTCTCGCACAATTATATCAAATAAGAGGAAGAGTAGGACGTTCAGACAAACAAGCATATGCGTATGTTACTTATAGAAGAGATAAAAATTTAACAGAAGTAGCAGATAAGAGATTAAAAGCAATAAAAGAATTTACTGAATTTGGTTCGGGTTTTAAAATTGCAATGAGAGATTTAGAGATTCGTGGAGCTGGTAGCCTGCTTGGGGAAATTCAACATGGTCATATGGATCAAATTGGATATGATATGTATTGTGAACTATTAAATCAAGTTGTTAAAGAAATTCAGGGTGAAGAAATTATAGAAGAAATTGATATCCAAATTGATTTAGATGTTACAAGCTATATACCAGAAGAATATATTAAAAATTCTAGTCAAAAAATAGAAGTATATCAAAATATTGCTTTATGTAAGAATGAAGAAGATATTCAAAATATTACTGATGAAATTATAGATAGATATGGTCAGATGACTTATGAAGTAGAAAATCTTCTAGATATTGCTAGAATAAAAATATTAGCAAGAGAGAAAAATATATTAAAAATAGCTCAAAAAAGAGAAAACATTATATTTTATTTTGATAATGAAAAATTTAATTTTGATATTGTAGATAAATTTATGAAAATTTACAGAAATAGAATTAAATTTTCACCATCAAAAGAACCATATATTACTTATAAATTAGCAGATTTGAAAAAGGTTTTAGAAGAATGTAAAGAATTCTTAGAAAGAATATAAAATGGAAAAACCCCAGCACGCAGAATACATTGTGCTGGGGTGATGCATTTTTGATGCTCTAATTTTTGGGATTACTGATTGATTTTTACTCTTGCAGTATAGGTGCCGTCAAAACCAACAATGCGAATTGAATCGTGGTTTTTAACAGATGGATCGATTAGTGCTTGAAGTTGTTCGAGTTCATCATAGCTAAAGTGGTAACGTCCTCGAACAGAGTAGTGAAAGCAGAGACCTTCTTTATCACTTTCAACCCCCAGTACCTTAACTCCAAAACTCTCCATTTTTTCACAGAATTTGGAAGCAAGTAAATTTGTTTCAATCGTACTCATAAAAAACCTCCTCGTTTGAGAAAAAAACATCGTGTTTCAGCTAATATTATATCACACAAATGTATAAAAATAAAGATATTTGGTAAATTTACATAATTTATATTGATAAATTGAATAAAAAATATTAAAATATTGTATAATAATTTATAGTGTATATATTACTTTATGAAATTTTGTGAAACAAATATCAAATTGTAAAGTAAGAATAAGGAGAGAGTATGACAATAACTAGTAAGGATAATGAAACAATAAAACATATAAAAAAGCTAAAAGAAAAGAAATATAGAGAAGAATATCATGAATTTATAGTTGAAGGGATAAAAATGATAGAAGAGGCAATCAATGAAGGTGCAAAAATAAAATCAATCATTATTTGTGAAGATTGTAAAACTCAAGGAGCAATTCCAAACGATCTAATGTATGAAATTGCAAAATTAAATTGTATTTATGTTGCTGAAAAAATATTTAACACAATAACAGATGTAATAAACCCACAAGGTATAATGGCTGTTATAGAAAAGCCAAATGCAAGAGATAATACTATAGATTTTTCTGCAAATGTTTCATTATTGCTAGATAATATTCAAGACCCTGGAAATATGGGAACAATACTAAGAACAGCAGATAGTTTAAATATGAAACAAATAATAGTTTCAAAAGGTTCAGCTGATGTATATAATTTGAAAGTAGTAAGATCTACAATGGGAGCTATTTTTAGAGTAAAAGTAATAGAAGTAGAGAACTTGGTAACTGTAATAAAAGAAATGAAAAAACACAAAATTAAAGTTTATGCTACTGATTTACAGACAGATAAAAGTATTTATGATGTTGACTATTCAAAATCTGCAATAGTAATTGGAAATGAAGCCAATGGAGTATCAAGCAAAGTTCTATATGAAGCAACTGAAAGAATAAAGATACCTATGATAGGAAAAACAGAGAGCTTAAATGCAGCGGTAGCAACTAGTGTAATTTTGTATGAGGCATTTAGAAAAAATGGAAATATAAAATAAAATAAAAAACCAATAATATAGAGATAATTGCTCTATACTATTGGTTTTCGTTATTTTCTATTAGTAATTCTAAAATTTTAGGATATATTTCAGTTGCATTATTATTCCAATTTTCAACTATTTTTTTTGCTTGTTCACCAGAACCTGCATGTGCTTGCAAGTCAAAAATAGTAATATTATTTTCAACAATTTTACATCTTACAGAAAATGATTTTTCAGTAAGAGGACTATATTCTGCTGATATTGAGAATTTATCTTTTATTGTATCTAAATTTTCTTTAAATTTGCTATCAACTTCTAATTTTAAAATTCCAGGAACAATATCAATTGTAAGTTCAATTGCATTTTTCCCATCTTCTGTAATTTCATAAATATCTTTGTCTTCTTTTTTATAAGTGTATATATAATTATCTTCTAAAAGGTCTAGTAAAAATTGTTGAAAGTAAAAGTAATTCATATCTACAATTGATGTAACTAAATCTAATAGTTCGTTATGAGAGATAGGTTTTCCAACTTTACTTAAAATGTAAAGCAAAAGAATTTTACTTTCAGCCAAAGTTTGGTCATCTGAATTAAGCTTCATATCAGCTACCTCCTTATTTCATCATAAAGATATTATATCACAGAAATGCAAAAAGTAAATAAATTTATTGCTCAAGATAAACTTTATATGATAAAATATTAAATATTACTAAAGTTTAATAAGGAGAGTGTTAAAATGCAAAGTGAATTAAAATGGAATTTAACAGAAATTTTTGAAAATGAAAATGCTCTAGAAAACGCAATAAATGAACTATATTCATATTTAGATAAAATAAAACAATATAAAGGAAAATTAAATGATGGAGTAGATGAAATTTTTAGTTGTTATAAGAATTTAGAAAAGGCATTAGAACTTCATGAAAAAATTTATGCCTATAGCATGCTTAAATATCATCAAGATATGTCAAATCAAGAAAGTATAAAATTATATAAAAAAATTGAAGCTCTTACTACTAATTTCTCAGAGGCTGAGAGCTTTATATCACCAGAGGTAAGTAAAATATCTGATGAAAGATTAGAAGAATATTTAAAAGATTCTAGAATGAAAGAATATGAAAAAACAATTAGAGATATTATGAAAGAGAAAAAACACATTCTATCAGAGGAAGTAGAAGGTGTTTTAGCAAAATACTCAGAAGTATTTTCAAGCTCAGAAAATGCTTATGATATTTTTACAAATACAGAATTTGAATTCAAGCCCATAAAAGATAAAGATGGAAATGAATTGAAAATGAATTCTGCTATATTTTCAAATTATTTAATGAGTAAAGATGAAAGTATAAGAAAACAAGCATTTGAATCAATGTATTCATTATATAAAAAACATATAAATACAATTACAGAATTGTATTTAACAAGGGTAAAAACAAGAATTATTTCAAGCAAAATTAGAAATTATAGATCATCATTAGAAGCTGCAACAAATAATGATGATTCAAATCCAGAAGTATATGAAACATTACTAAAAGAGGTAAATAAAAATTTATATTTAAACCATGAATATATAGATTTAAAAGCAAAACTTTTAGGTAAAGAAAAAGTTCACATGTATGATGTATATGTTAATACTTTAGATGCCCAAAATAAAAATATTGAATATAATGATGCGAAACAAACAGTACTTGATGCATTATCCATCATGGGAGAAGAGTATGTATCTATGTTAAAACATGCTTTTGAAAATAGATGGTTAGATGTATATACAAATGATAATAAAATGAGTGGAGCATATAGTATGGGAGTGCATAGTGTTCATCCATTTGTTTTATTAAACTATATAAATTCTTCAAGAGATGTATCAACTATTGCACATGAGCTTGGACATTCAATGCATAGTTATTATGCAAGCAAAAATCAAAATATTATTAATGCAAATTATACAATTATGGTTGCAGAAGTTGCATCAACAGTAAATGAAATTTTACTTGCAAATTATTTAATTAATAAAGAAACAGAGCCTATGAAAAAAGCAGCTTTAATAAATGAACAATTAGATATGATTAGAGCAACTTTAATAAGACAGGCAATGTTTGCAGAATTTGAGAAAGAAGTTTATTCAAAAGTTGAAGCTGGCGAAAGTTTAACATCAGATATTTTAAATGATATTTATTATGATTTAGTAAAAAAATATTTTGGAGAGTCTTGTATAATAGATGAAGAAATAAAATATGAATGGGCTAGAATACCTCATTTTTATAGATGCTTCTATGTATATAAATACTCAACAGGAATTACATCAGCAATAGTTATTGCAAGCAAAATTTTATCAGGAGAAGAAGGATATATTGAAAAATATATTAATATGCTTAGCCAAGGTGGAGCAAAAGATTCTCTTTCATTACTTAGAATGGTTGATGTAGATTTAGAAAAAGAAGAAACTTATGAAATAGCTTTTGAATATTTCAAAAATAATTTAAATGAACTAAAAAATATTATTGAAGCTTCAAAATAAAATTGCATAACTAATTGGAAACTAAATGTTCACACAAAAGACATAATAATGGTATATAAATATTGTGTTATAGTTTTAAATATAAATTGGCTATAAATTTATTGGAGGTAGCTTATGGGAGATTTAAGCATATTAATTGTAGATGATGAATCAAGAATGAGAAAATTAATAAAGGATTTTCTAATGCAAAAAAATTATAATATTTTAGAAGCAGAAGATGGAGAAATGGCATTAAAAGTATATGAAGAAAATAAAGAAAAGATAAATCTAATTTTATTAGATGTTATGATGCCAAAACTTGATGGTTGGTCTGTGCTTCGTCAAATTCGTCAAGAAAATAAGACACTTCCAATTGTTATGCTTACAGCAAGAGCTGAGGAACAAGACGAATTATTTGGATTTGAACTTGGTGTTGACGAATATATTACAAAACCATTTAGTCCCAAAATTTTAGTAGCAAGAGTAGAAGCAATTTTAAAAAGAAGCATTCCAGAAACAAAAGAATTAAAAAGTTATGATGGAATTGTTATAGATAATGATGGTAGAACTGTAAGTGTTGATGGAAAGCAAATAGAATTCAGTTTTAGAGAATATGAATTATTAAAGTATTTATTAGAAAATGAGAATATAGCATTGTCAAGAGATAAGATTTTGAATACTGTTTGGAATTATGACTATTATGGAGATTCAAGAACTATAGATAGTCATATTAAGAAAATTAGACATAAGCTTGGAAAGAAGGGAAAACATATTCAAACTATTAGAGGAATTGGATATAAGTTTGAAATAAAATAAAAATATGAGCCACTATAATACAATTTAGATTTAAATAGTGGCTTTTTTATTATTAAATAAGGTATTTGGAGAAAATTATGAAGAAGAAATTTTGGAAATCAGTTCGTGTTAAGTTATTTCTTACATTATGTGTTGTAATAGGTATGATAATCGCGTTTTTTATTATAATTAATAATACAGTTTTAGAAACAGTATATTATTATTCAAAAAAGAATGCATCATTAAGTGTATATGATTTTATAAATAATAATCTTCCAAAAGTAATGAATGAAGAAGCTCAAAGTGTTTATAATATTGAACTTGAAAAAATGGAAGTAAATAATAATTTCGAGTTTTTAATTCTAAATGGTGAAGATATAATTTATTCTACAAATAAAAATTATGTTTCTGATTTTGGAAATATTAATGAAGTTAAATATGAAGTAAAATATAGCATATTTAATAAATCAGATTTGTTGTATTCAAAAGATGGTGTAAGCATTAGAAAAATAAAAAGTAAAAGAACAGGACTTCCTTATGTATTATTAAAAGGAAAACTAAATAACGGAAATGATATTTATATAAGAATGCCAATAACTCCAGTAGAACAGAGCGTTGGAGTTTCTAATAAGTTTATTTATATTATTGGAGTTGCAGCAATTGCATTAGGAGGGATAGCAATAACTTTTGTTACGCAAAGATTTACAAAACCAATTGAAGAGCTTAATGACATTGCAAATGAAATGAGTAATTTAAATTTTAAAAGAAAATATCGTATAAATGATAATGAAGATGAAATAGACGAATTAGGAAAAAGCATAAATACTCTTTCAGATAAACTTGAAGAGACAATTAATCAGTTAAAAGTAAGTAATTCAGAACTTGAAAGAGATATTGAAGAAAAGTCAAAAATTGATGAAATGAGAAAACAATTTATTTCAGATGTTTCTCATGAATTAAAAACTCCAATTGCTTTAATTCAAGGATATGCAGAAGGGTTAGTAGATAATGTAATTTCAGATGAAGAAAATAAAAAATTCTATGCAGAAGTAATTTTAGATGAAGCAAACAAAATGGATAAATTGGTTAAAAGATTATTAGAACTTATGAAATTGGAGTATGAAGATAGAAAATTTAATGATGCAAAATTTGATATAGTGGAATTAATAAATGAAGTTATTAGAAATTCTAAAGTAGTTTTAGAGGAAAAGAAGATAGACGTAGATTTTAAAGAACAAAATCCAAATTTTATTTATGCAGATGATTTTTATATTGAACAAGTTATAAGTAATTATTTCACTAATGCTATAAAAAATGTATTAGAAGTAAATGGAAGTAAAAAGATAAAAATTTCAATAAAAAATGCTAAAGATTTAAACAAATTAAAAGTTTCAGTATTCAATACTGGAAAAAATATAGACCAAGAAAACTTAAATAGAATTTGGACTAGATTTTACAAAATCGATGAATCAAGAGATCGCTCTAAGGGCGGAACTGGAATTGGTCTTGCTCTAGTAAAAGCAATTATGACTAAATATAAGTGCAATTATGGAGTGACTAATAAAAAAGATGGAGTGGAGTTTTATTTTGAAATTCCTAAAGCTAAATAAAGTGTTATTTGCGTGAATATAAAAAATTTAATATTAAACCAAAACTCTCTTCGCGCTACTCTACTAAAATAAGTAATTTTATGTCTTTATCTAAATTCATGAAAGTATTTTATATTATTTTCTTATACACCTTGGTGTCGCAACTTGCTAGTTGTAAATTATAAAATTCTTTTATAATTTACATAGCCTCGATAGTTGCTCCAAATCGCACTCACTTCGTTCGTTTGGTCGCTTACGCGGTGTATTTGAAAATAATATAAAATATTTTTATGAATTATATTAAACATAAATTTTCTAAAATATCATATTGGAACTTTGCTAAGCCATTATTATAATTAGCAAAATTTATCCACACAAATAACAATTTTTCGCAAAAGGTATTTACAAAATTAAAAAACCGTAGTATTATAATTCAAATTTATTTCTAAAATAAATTATTTCTTATAGTCGTTTCTGACTAAAAAATCAATTTAAAAAAACTTAATATGAAAAGAGGTGAGGACTTGTTTTAAAATTTTTAACTTAAAATTTGTTGCTATTTTCATGACGATTATTTTTTCTATTATGATTGGAATTAATAGTTCTAAAAATATTTGTAATGAAAATGGTATTTACACAAATGAAATAATACATGTTTCTAATAATTTAAATGAAAATATTGTTACAAATCAAGAGTGGATATTAGAAATTCCTAAAATTAATTTAATTGCTGAAATTGCAGAAGGAACTTCAAGTGAAATATTAAACCAATATATTGGGCATTTTGAAAAAACTTCAAAACAGTATGGAAATATTGCTTTAGCAGCACATAATAGAGGATACTTAGTAAACTACTTTAAAGATTTAAAAGAATTAGAAATTGGTGATGAAATTTACTATAAATATAATGGAATTCAAAGGATATATATAGTAGATTCTAAAAATATTATTAAAGATACAGATGTTGAAGTTTTGGAAAATACAGAAGATGATATTATAACATTAATAACATGTGTTGAAAATCAACCTGAAAAAAGAAGATGTATTCAGGGAATTAAAAAAAATTAGGAAAGGAAAAAAGTAATTACATAGGTAATTTACTTTGGATAAAATAAATGAAAAAAATAATAATATCAAGCATTATATTAGTTACTTTAATTAGTATGTTTTCAAATTGTTTTGCATTTGAAGTTGGAAGAAAAGATTTAGTATCATTAGGATCATGTGAAATTTATTTAGAGCATGAAGGAACTCCTAAACATACAGATTATGTTGTTTATAAAAAAGATGGAAATGAATATCCTGCTTATTGTATAGATCCAGAATTAAGTGGGATTGGAACAGGTGGAATAGGTAATTATGCAGTAGATGTATCTACTAAATTTAAGGATGTGAAATTATGGAGAGCAATTATAAATGGATATCCATATAAGAGTATATCAGAATTAGGAGTTGCAAATAAACATGAAGCGTTTTCGGCAACTAAATTTGCTATTTATACAATATATTATAATATGGATCCTAGTTATTATGCTCCAGTAAATACAGAAGCTGGAAGAAGAACATATCAAGCTTTACTTAAAATTGTAGAGGCTGCAAGGAAATCTACTGAAACACCAGATAATAATCAAATTTCTGTTGTAGCAGATAGTGAGGTATGGAATATAGATTCTAAGGAATATGTAAGTAAAATATATTCTTTAAATTCTAAAGTAACTGAAGGTGAATATTCTATTAATGTAACTGGAGATTTACCAAATGGTTTTAAATTAACAGATTTAAAAAATAATGAAAAAAATAGTTTTACAATTGGTGAAAAATTCAAAATAACAATTCCAATAAAAGAATTAAATCAAAATGGAAAATTTAAGTTAGATGTAAAAGCTAATATAAAAACAAAACCAGTATTATATGGTAAGACAACAATTGCAGGAACACAAAACTATGCTATAACAGGATTTATGTATGAAGATGCAACTTGTAGTTACTCAGAGAATTATTTAAAAAATCTTACTAAATTAACAATAATAAAGAAAGAATATGGAACAGAAAAAAGACTGGAAAATGTAAAATTCAATTTACTAGATGAGAATAAGAATGTTTTAATTGAAAATTTAATAACAGATGAAAATGGTAAAATTTTATTAGAAAATATGCTACCAGGAAAATATTATATTTCTGAGATTGAAACATTAGATGGATATAATCTATATACAGATTTAATTGAAATTAATTTAGATTTCAATGAGGAGTTTGAAGTTATTGTAAACAATTCTCTAAAAGATAAAACTGAAATAAATAAAAAATTTGAGAATGTAGAAGTAAGTTCAAAATCCACAGAAAATGTATATAATGTGGAAAATAGTAATACAAAAATAAATAAAGATAATACAGAAAACAAAACTACATTAACAAATAAAGATACTACCCAAAATAATACAACAATTAAAAATAATATAAAAAAACTTCCTGTAACAGGATTTTAAAAAAGAGATAATAGTTATAATTTTATAATACTAAAAAAGAAGTAGAGAAATCTACTTCTTAAAATTATATTCCTAAAATTTGTTCTGCCTTTTTTATTTCTTCAAAAGTAGGAGGGACAACATTTTCAAGTTCATATTTATCTCCAAGTTCTTGCCACTTAAATTTACCAAGATTATGGTATGGCAATATTTCTACTTTTTCTACATTTGATAATGTATCAATAAATGATTTTAATTTTTGTAAATCAAATTTATCGTCTGTGTATCCAGGAACTAAAACTTGTCTAATCCATACAGGAATATTTACATTATTTAAATATTTTGCAAATTCTAAATTATTTTTGTTTGAAAAACCAGTTAAATTTTTTGATTTTTCGTCATCAATATGTTTGATATCTAATAAAACTAAATCAGTATATTTTAATAATTCTTTTATTGTGGGAGATAGAGGAATACTACCAGCAGTATCAAGAGCTGTATGAATACCTAGTTCTTTTAATTTTTTAAAAAGTTCTGTAACAAATTCTGCTTGCAAAAGCGGTTCTCCACCAGAAACAGTAACTCCTCCACCTGAATTATCTATATAAGTTTTATAATTTAGTATTTCTTTAATTAATTCATCTATGGACATTCTGTTTCCAGAATTTAATTTCCAAGTATCTCTATTGTGACAATATTTACATTTTAAAGTGCACCCTTGCATAAATATTACGAATCTTATACCTGGACCATCGACAGTTCCAAAAGATTCAATTGAGTGTATATTACCTATCATAGTTTTTCTCCATATTTTTATTTCAGTTTATATTATACATTAAAATCATAAAAAAGGGAAGCCATAAGAGCTTCCCAAATTAAATTAAATTCTTTCATGAATTGTTCTATTTATAACATCTAATTGTTGTTCTCTAGTTAATTTTACAAAGTTAACTGCATATCCTGAAACTCTTATTGTAAGTTGAGGATATTTTTCTGGATGTTCCATAGCATCTTCAAGTAAAGCTCTATCAAATACATTTACATTTATATGATGACTAAATTTTGCAAAATATCCATCAAGTAAAGATGTTAAATTGGCAACTCTAGTTTTTTCATCATGTCCTAAAGCACTAGGAACTACAGCAAAAGTATAAGATATACCATCTTCTGCATATTTGTAAGGTAATTTAGTCATTGTATTTAATACAGCTAAAGCACCATGAGTATCTCTACCATGAATTGGGTTTGCACCAGGTCCAAATGGAGCACCTGATTCTCTACCATCAGGAGTTTTTCCTGTTGCTTTACCATAAACGACATTTGATGTGATTGTTAGTATAGACATTGTTTGTTTTGAATTTCTGTATGTTGGTTGTTGTTTCAATTTATTCATAAACATTTTTACGATATCAACTGCTATATTATCAACTCTATCATCATCATTACCATATTTAGGGAAGTCTCCTTCTACTTGATAATCAACTGCTAAACCAGTCTCATCTCTAATAACTTTTACTTTTGCATATTTCATTGCAGAGAAAGAATCCGCAACAATAGATAAACCTGCAATACCACAAGCCATAGTTCTTAAAATTTCTCTATCATGTAATGCCATTTCTAATTTTTCATATGCATATTTATCATGCATATAGTGGATTATGTTTAAAGCATTTATATAAACCCTAGCAACCCAATCACACATTTTATCAAATTTTTCCCAAACTTCGTCAAAATCTAAATATTCAGAAGTAACTGGTTGCATTTTATCTGTAACTTGTTTTCCAGACTTTTCGTCTCTACCACCATTAATAGCATATAATAATGTTTTTGCTAAATTTGCTCTAGCTCCAAAGAATTGCATTTGTTTACCAATTCTCATTGCAGATACACAACAAGCTATTCCATAATCATCGCCCCAATATTCTCTCATTAAATCATCATTTTCATATTGGATTGAACTTGTTTTTATAGAAAGACCTGAACAATAATCTTTAAATCCTTTTGGTAATCTTGTAGACCATAAAACAGTTAAGTTTGGCTCTGGAGCTGGACCTAATGTTTCTAATGTGTGTAGTACTCTAAAAGAATTTTTTGTAACTAATGTTCTACCATCAATTCCCATACCACCAATACTTTCAGTAACCCAAACAGGATCTCCACTGAAAAGTTCATCATATTCAGGAGTTCTTAAAAATCTAACCATTCTTAATTTCATAACGAAGTGGTCCATAATTTCTTGAGCATCTGCTTCTGTTAATACACCATTTTTTATATCTCTTTCAAAATATATATCTAAAAATGTTGCAGTTCTACCTAAACTCATTGCAGCACCATTTTGTTCTTTTATAGCTCCTAGATATCCGAAATATGTCCATTGAACAGCTTCTTTTGCATTACTTGCAGGTCTTGATATATCAAAACCATATTTCTGAGCCATTACTTTTAATTCTTCTAATGCTAAAATTTGGTCATTGTGTTCTTCTCTTTCTCTAATAATTTCTTCTGAAATACTAGCATTAATAAGTCTTGCAAAATCCTTTTTCTTTTCTTCAATTAAGAAATCAACACCATATAAAGCAACTCTTCTATAATCACCAATTATTCTTCCACGACCATATCCGTCTGGTAATCCTGTAATTAAGTGAGAGCTTCTAGCTGCTCTAATTTCAGGAGTGTATGCTGTAAATACACCATCATTATGTGTTCTTCTATAATTATGATAAATATCTTCTAATTTATCAGATACTTTTCTGTTATATGCTGCACATGATTTTTCAACAATTCTTATACCACCATTTGGCATAATTGCTCTTTTTAAAGGCGCTTCTGTTTGAAGACCAACTATTTCTTCTAAATCTTTATTAATATATCCTGCATCATGGCTTGAAATTGTTGAAGCAACGTCATCTGAAATATCTAAAACACCACCAGCTTCTCTTTCTTTTTTGTATAGTTCTAATACTTCATCCCAAAGTTTTTTTGTTTTTTCTGTTGCTCCAGCTAAGAAAGATGAATTACCCTCATAAGGTGTGTAGTTTTTTTGAATAAAGTCTCTAACATTTACTTCATTTTCCCAAGAACCACTTTTGAAATTATTCCATTGTTCAAATCTCATAATATCCTCCTTTTATACTTTAATTTTAACCTATAAGTATTATTTTTATTCTATTTATAATTTCATATTTCCAATAGTGAATTCTAACATAACACATAAAAAAATTCAATAGAAAAAAATGAAAATAATTCTTAAAAAATCTGTAATGCTTGATAGAATAAGAAAAGATTTTTTACTTATAATACAATTGACAGTAAAAAATTTAAATTATATAATTATCATATAAAATATAATTAAAAAAAGGAAATGAAAAATATGAAAATAATATTAGCATCACAGTCACAAAGAAGAGCTGCAATTCTTGAACTTGCACAAATTGATTTTGAAATAATACCTAGTAATTATGAAGAAAAATTAGAAGATGGATTAAATTTGGAAGAACAATCAAAAGAATTAGCTTATGGAAAAGCATTAGATGTGTTTAATAATACACAAGGAGATAGAGCTATTATTGGTTCAGACACAATAGTTGTTAAAAATAATAAAATATTTGGGAAACCAAAAGATAGAAAAGAAGCAATAAAAATGCTAAAAGAATTACAAAATGATGTTCATTATGTATACACAAGTTTAGCAATATTAATAGAAAACCAAGGTAAATATCAAGAATATAAAGAGGTAGTAAAAACAGAAATAACAGTTGATCCAATATCTGATAGAGAAATTATAGAATATGTAGAAACAGAGGAACCTTATGATAAAGCAGGAGCGTATGCTATACAAAGTTGTTTTGCAAAATATATTAGTAGAATTAGAGGAAATTACATGAGTGTTGTTGGATTACCAATAGACAGAGTGTATAGTATATTAAAAGAAAATGAAATTTTATAAAAAATAAAAGTAGATTCGTTCACATGAATCTACTTTTGCTTTTATAAAATTTGAATCGGAAAGTAAATATTCTAACGAATATTTACTTACTGATGCTGTAACAAGTAAACTTTAACAGCATCAGCATCCTCCCATTTTTGAAAAAACATTATACTGAAGAGCTTTTTTTACAGCCTCCCAATCTTCAGTAGGAATATCTGTAACATATATTGCTTTTGTTGTTACTTTTACAATTTCTAGAATATCAAGATTTGCATATCTACTGTTCTGTTCAAAAATTTCATCATTATTATTTATAGCAACATAATTTTTTCCATTTTCTTTACAAGTAAATGAAAATATTAAGTCCATATCAATTTTTTCGCCTTTTGAATTTACAATTTTTGGTTGTTTCATAACATTTTCTCCATTACTAATTTATAGGTTTTAAAGTTTGAAAAAAAGGATTTGATAACAAATCTGTATCTGAAATTTTATCATGATTATGATTAACTTCAGGTTCAACTTTTGAAACTTCTTCTGATTTTTGTTTAAGAGGCTCATTTTTCTCATTATAAATTCCTAATATTTTTCTCATTTTTTCAATACTTAAAAGATGTGCTTTGTGAAGAACGACGTAATTCTTTTGTGGAATATAGTTAAAATTTCCGACTTGAATTAATGTATCTGATTGCCTATATACTTCTAACATTTTTGATTGTAAAAGAGAAGTATTATAGAATGCTTTTAAAATGTCTAAATCTTGTTTCATAAGAACAATAGCTCCTTCACAAGGAAAAACAACTTTCATTAAATTCACCATCCTTAGTATAATATAGAAAAATATCTATCATAAAATATATTATCAATAATAAAAAATTTTTTCAATATATTTTTTGTAGATTATAAATAAATTATGTGTTATAATAAATCAAATTTTATTAAAAGAAGGTATATATATGAAATTAAATATTGTATTAGTTGAACCTGAAATACCACAAAACACTGGAAATATTGCTAGAACATGTGCTGCTCTTGGTGCAAAACTTCATTTGGTATACCCACTTGGATTTTCTATTTCAGAAAAACAAGTAAAGAGAGCAGGATTAGATTATTGGGATAAATTAGATATAGAAGAACATATTAGTTTCTCAAAATTTTTAGAAAAATATAAACCAGAAGAAACAAATATGTTTTTTGTAACAACAAAAGGAAAACATGTATATTCAGAACCAAAGTATAGCAGTTTTGATGAAGTGTTTTTATTATTTGGAAAAGAAACAAAAGGATTGCCAGAAGATATTTTACAAAAATATTTGGATAAAACTATTAGAATCCCAATGAGAGAAGGATTACGTTCGCTAAATCTTTCGAACTCGGTTGCTATTGTTGCATATGATGTTGAAAGACAATGTGAGTTTTCTAACTTGCAAGAAATTAGTAATTATTTTGACAACTAATTTAAAAATATAGTATAATTATTATATACGGTAGAAAAGTCAAAAAGACTTCCTATTAATTAAATAATTAGGAGGAGAAATATATGAAAAATTTAGTTTTAACAATTTTTATAATAATAGTTTTATTTTCATCTTTATTTATTTTTTCTGGTTGTAAACTTGAAATTGAAACTACAGATAACAGTGTTACAGCATCTGTAGATGGAGATACAACAGAAAAAGTTGATAATATTTTAGATTGGATAAAAGAAAGATTAAGTAGATTATTCAATACAGATAAAGAACAAAATTAATTACAGGAGAGTTTTTATGAAAAAAATAGTTAATTTTTTAGTGTTAGCATTAATGCTAACATTGGTTTTATTTTGCTTTTCAGGATGCAGTGATGAAAAAAATAATAAAGTAAACATACCTAAATCAAGCAAAACTACAAATACAAGTACAAATACTTCAAAAAATGAAGAAAAAAATATAGATTATAAAGCAAATGCAGAAAAACAAATGCAAAAGCCAAATCAAGGAGATACAGTTGCTATATTACATGTTAAAAAATTTGGAGATATAAAAGTTAGATTCTTTTCAGATATAGCTCCAAAAGCTGTAGAAAACTTTGTAACTCATGCAAAGAATGGATATTATAATGGTTTAACATTCCATAGAGTTATGGAAGAATTTATGATTCAAGGTGGAGATCCCGAAGGAAATGGTTCTGGAGGAGAAAGCATTTGGGGAACTGGATTTGGAACTGAATTAGATGAAAGCTTAGTTCCTTATAGAGGCGCTTTATGTATGGCAATGTCAAGTTTACCTAATAGTATAGGTAGCCAATTCTTTATAGTTCAGGCAAATTATGATCAGATTATGGAAGATTATATGAAAATGGGAGGATATCCAGAAGGATTACTTGAACAGTATAAAAACTATGGCGGGTATATGAGTTTATATATGAACTATACAGTTTTTGGACAAGTATATGAAGGAATTGAAGTTGTAGATGCAATAACAAAAGTTAAAAAAACAATGTCAAGTACAGGAGAAGAAAGTGTACCAGTAGAAGATGTTATTATAGAAAGTATTGAAGTTTCAACTTATAGTGAATAAGGTAAAAGAGCCACAATAAAGTTTTAATTGTGGCTTTTTTTGTTTGACATAATATACTAAATAATTTATAATATTTTAGGAAAAATTATATATGTATGGGGGATAAAATGTATAAAGAATTTGGAATAAGTAATGAAGTACTAGAAGTTGCAAATGATGTTGAAAAAGAACTAGAAGCAATTTTCCAAGAATATGAAGAAAATTGTATGAGATCTAGTATTAAAGTTTTAAAAGCATTTCAAGATAACAAAGTTTCAACAACAGATTTTAATGAGATTACTGGATATGGATATTATGATGGAGGTAGAGAAAAGCTAGAAAAAATTTATGCACAAATTTTTGGAGCAGAAGATGCTATAGTTAGACCACAAATAATGTCTGGAACACATGCTTTAACAATTTCATTATTCGGTTTATTAAAATATGGAGATACAATGATAAGTATTTCAGGTGAACCATATGATACACTAAAAAGTGTAATAGGTCTTTCAGGAGATAGTGAAAATTCATTAATAAAACATGGAATTAAATATGAGCAAATAGAACTTGTAAATAATGATTTTGATTATGAAAAGATAGAAGAAAGAGTGAAAGAAGGAAATATCAAATTAATTGAAATACAACGTTCAAGAGGTTATTCTCAAAGAAAAAGTTTAACTATGGATAAAATTGAAAAAGTAATATCTAAAGTAAAGGCAATCAATAAAAACATAATTGTTATGGTAGATAATTGCTATGGAGAATTTGTTGAGGATAAAGAACCAACAGAAGTTGGAGCTGATATATTTATAAGTTCTTTAATGAAAAATTTAGGAGCAGGTATAGCAACAAGTGGAGGATATGTAGTAGGAAGAAAAGATTTAATTCATCAAGTTGCAGAAAGATTAACAGCACCATGTGTTGGAAAAGACTTAGGAGCAAATTTTAACCAATTATTATCATATTATAAAGGAATATTTATGGCTCCTTCTGTTGTAAAATCAGTATTAAAAACAATGACATTTGCAAGTAGAATGCTAGAAAAATTTGGATTTGAAGGGATAAGTCCAAAGTATAATGAAAAAAGAACAGATATAATTCAAACAATTGAATTAAAAACAGAAGAAAAACTGATTAAATTCTGTCAAGGAGTTCAAAAGGGTTCTCCAATTGAATCATATGTTACTCCAGTACCAGATGATATGCCAGGATATCCTCATAAAGAAATTATGGCAGGAGGCAGTTTTACTCCAGGAGCAACAATAGAATTAAGCTGTGATGGACCATTATGTGAACCATATACTGCATATATGCAAGGTGGTTTAACTTATGAGTATGGAAAAATAGGAATAATGATGGCAATAGATAATATGTTAAAAGAAGGAAAAGGGGAATAAAAAATGTGGTTTATATTTGCATTAGCTACAACTTTAATATGGGGATTAGCAGAATTATTTTATAAAAAAGGAGCAAATGAAAAAGAAAAATATAGTCATTTAAAAACAACAATATTTGTTGGAATTGTAATGGGAATTCATGCAATTTTCATTTTGCTTACTCAAGACATTGGATATAATTTTAAAAATATACTAGTATATTTACCAGTTTCATTTTGTTATATTTTTTCAATGTCATTATCATTTTTTGGAATGAAATACATAGAAGAATCTATATCAGATCCAATTGAAAATACTTCTGGAGCAATTACATCTATATTATGTTTTTTAATTTTGGGTCAAACAATAAGTGGATTATCAATTTTGGGAATTATAGCAATTGTGATAGGAATACTATTAATAGGAATTTTAGAAATGAAAAGTAGTAATCCCAAAAGCAAAAGATTAGGAAAGAAATTAGCTATAATTGCATTTTTGATGCCATTCTTATATGCGATTTTTGATGCTATTGGAAGTTTTTTAGATGCATATTATTTAGAGATAAGTTGTTCACCTTTGTTAAATGTTACAGAAGATACAATAGAACTTGTTGCAAATACTTCATATGAATTAACATTTTTAATTTCAGCAATAATTTTAATAATGTTTATTATTTTAAAGAAAGAAAAAATAGACATTAAAAATCAAAAGGATAAAATCTTGGCAGCGATTTGTGAAACAACTGGACAATTTACATATGTTTTCGCAATGAGTGGAAGTGCAATTGTTGCGGCACCAATGATTTCATCAGTATGTGTTGTATCAATAATATTATCAAGAATTTTCTTGAAAGAAAAACTAACTTTAAAACAGTATGGTGCAATAAGCCTTGTTGTACTCGGAATACTAATATTAGCGGTAGCTGAAGTTTTATAAACTTCAGCTTTTTTTACACAAAAAATAAGTAAATAAAATATCAATTATTTAACAAATTAAGTTTGACAAAAGAAGATATTAAGAATACAATTATTGTGATAAAATATTGTATAATGGAAGTAATGTTTTTTATACAATAAAACTTGTAAAATTTATGTAACAAAAAGACGTAAATTTGCCTGAAAAAATTGATAAAATTAGTGATTTTAGGTTGATATTTTCTTAAATATATTGTATTATAATATATGTGAAATATTAAAAAAATAATAACCTAAAGGAGGTTTTTTATAAAAATGTTAAAGAAAGTATCAATAGTTGCAATTATATTTATAACATTAGTTGTATTAATGAATATATGTTCAATATGCTATGCTGTTACAGGAGAGGAAGTTTTAAATTCCACTCAGGCAACAGAATTAGTTGAAATAAAAGAAAGTGCAAAAAGTAGTCTTGCAGAATATATTGAAAAATATGGCTCTACTACTTATGGTGTTGCTGCTTATATTTTAAATGGAGTAAGAATATACAGTATACCACTTTGTTTTGTTGGTATAGCAATAGGATCTGTATATCAATATGTTTTAGGAATAAGAAAGTTAGATGTTAGGGATAGAGGGTTTATGCTTATAATAACTTTTGTTACTATATTATTGATATGCCAAGTATTGCCATTAATTTTTGCTGTTGTAGTAAACGGTTGGAGGGGTTAAACAAATGAAAGTTTTATTTGCGGTTAGTAATGAAAAGGTATCAGAAAATATAATTAAAAGATATCAAAAAGAATATAAAGAAATTCTTTCTTTTAAAAATGTTTATTACTTTGACGCAATATTAAAAGAGATACAAAAGGATAAAAGCTATGATAGAATAGTTATAAGTGAAGATTTAGAACCATTTTCAAATAATAATTATGATGCAATAGATAAATTTATCTTTGATAAGCTTGATAATATTAGCGATGAAGCACAAGACATTGACGGTAATGATACTGCTATTATTTTAATATGTTCAGATAGACGTACAAAAGGTACTTCATTTTTAGTAAAAATATTTGGTATAGGAATTTACAATGCTTTATTAGGTACTGAAAGAAGTATGGATCAAGTTTGTAGATTAATTAACAAACCTAGAGTAAAAAAAGAAGCAAAAATGTACTATAAAATAGATTCTGATGATGTTAATTATTCAAAGGAAAGTGATAAAGAAGTTAGCGAACTTGAAATTCAAAATATCAATACACATTTTAAAAAATTAGGGAAAAATACAGATAAGTTTGCTGAAAGTTTCGCTAATATTGCATCTCAATATACAGACGATCAATTAAGGATAATTGTAAATTGTTTACCAATAAATGTTAAAGCTGTTTTGGAAGAAGATAGTCCAAAATATCAAGAATTAATGGCTGCTGGTGGAACAATTCAAAAAATAAATAGAGATACTTTAAAAGCAAAAGATGTCCAAAAAAATACAGGAATAAAAATAGATATAATTGAAAGCAAAATGAATGAAAATAAGATGTCAGGACCTATAGTTATACCATCATCTGTTAGAACATCAAAAAATAAATCAACACAAGCTGTTAGACCAATGGGGCAAAAATTAGAAATTCCAGATGTTGCTTCTAATGTTCAAAGAACAACCAAAAATGTTATTAAGAAAAGAACTCCTGTAGAAAATATGCAAGAAGAAAAAGCGGAAGTTAAAAAAGTTACAACTCAGAAAGCAGAAAAAACTATAACTAAACAAATACCTCAAAATGGTGCAGAAGAAACAAAAATAGTTAAGAAAAAAGTTGTAATGCCAGATGGAAGTGTTGTAATAAAAAAAGTTAGAGTAAAAGTACAACCACAAAAGGTTGAAAAAGAGCAACCAGTTGTTAAAGAAGAAAAGAAAATTGTAGAGCCACCAAAAGTTGAAGCACCAAAAAAAGTTAGACCTTCAATTCCACCAGTTATTGAAAATAAAGAAAAAATTCAAAAACAAAAACTTGAAGAAGATGATGATGATGAATTTGTTCTACCAATGATTGATGAATTCGAAGAATTAGAAAAAAGTAATTCAAATTTAGATGATGAATTTGATGATGATATGTTACCTGGTTTAGAAGCTTTTAATGATGAAGACGATTTCGAAACCGAAGGCTTACCTGGATTAGAAGATGACGAAGAATTTGAAGATGAAAGCTTACC
Source organism: uncultured Clostridia bacterium (assembly GCA_948676835.1). GTDB lineage: Bacteria > Bacillota > Clostridia > TANB77 > CAG-508 > Scatovivens. Next base: position 39,313 of record CAPOZU010000003.1, on the reverse strand, counting down.
AGGGCTAGACAATGATGAAGAATTCGAAGAAGAAGTCTTACCAGGAATGGAAGATGACGAAGAATTTGAAGATGAAAGCTTACCAGGGCTAGAAGATGACGAAGAATTCGAAGAAGAAGTCTTACCAGGAATAGAAGATGACGAAGAATTCGAAGAAGAAGTTTTACCAGGAATGGAAGACGACGAAGAATTTGAGGAAGAAGAATTGCCAGGATTATCTGATGAAGAAGAATATGAAGACGGAGGTTTACCTGGATTAGATGATGAATTTGAAGATGGTGATTATACTGATGAAGTTGCATTACCAGATTTAGATGATTTAGACGATTTAGATGACATGCCACAAGGAATTCCTGGTGTTGATGATGAATTTGAAGATGATGTATTATTAACAGATTTTGAAGAAGATGAAGAGGAACCTATTACTAATACACAAACAATTTCTTCAGAACCTCAAGAAATAGAAAGTATAAAACCAAAAGTTGATTACTCTATGTCAAATTTAAATAGTTTATTAACTAAGGACAAGAAGATAGTTACATTTTTAGGAACAACAAAAAATGGAACATCATTCTTAGTAAATAACTTAGCTGCTTTATTCTCATCAATAGGAATAAATACAGCGATTTTAGATATGACAAAAAATAGAAATTCTTATTATATATTTACAAATAATGAAGAAGAATTAAGAAATATTGCTTATAATTCAATTAGTAAATTATCAAATGGTTTTAATGAAGGAATAAAAGTTAATAAGAATTTAACTGTATTTACTGCATTACCAAATGATGGAAAAGATTATTCTGATGCAGAAACAATTCTATCAACATTAGTTCAAAATTACTCACTAATATTAATAGATTGTGATTTTGATACACCACCAGCATATTTTGCTAGTTGTCAAGAAATATACTTGGTTCAATCTATGGATATTCTAACAATTCAACCTCTAACAGCATTTTTAAGAGATTTAAAGAATATTGGAGTTTTAGAACCAGAAAAAGTTAGAGTTGTAATAAATAAAGAAATAAAAGTAAAAAGTTTGAGTGAAAAAGCAATTATTGGAGGTATGTCATTCTATAATGATCCTTCTATGTCATATATGAATGAATTATTCAATAAAGACATGGTAAAAGCATGTACAATACCTTTTGATAATGCAGTTTATGCAAAATATTTAGACTCAATAGCTACTTGCTCAATATCAATAAATGGATATCCAAATGCATTTAATAATAAATTAAGAACATTAGGAAATATGGTATATCCTTTAGTAAGTAAGACTACTTATGGTGGTGGGAGTCAAAAAGCTACTCAACAAACTAGTAGATTTGCTAAAAAAGGTTTTTCAAATGATATAAATAACACATTAAATCAGATGAGAAAAAAATACTAAAATATAGTAGAGGTGAAATAACTTGGCCGTAGGTGTAATTATAGTTTTAATAGTTGTAATAGGAGTATTAGTTTCATACAACATTCATATTCAGAAAAAAATTGATTCATATAATAATATAAATCAATTAATTGACCAACTAACAGTTTTACAAGACTTTATGAAAATTGCTGGTGAGGAAGATTCTGTAGAAACCAAATTGAATGCTATAAACGATATTGTAATAGAAAAATATGATATAAAATACTCAACAATAGTGGTATTTGATGGAGCAGAATATGTTATAAAAGCAACAAATGTTGATAAAATACATCATGAAACACTAACTAACTTGGGAAGCGAAGAAATATTCCAAGACAGTATTAGAAATGCAACTCCTAAATATATAACAATAGAGAATGAAAATGAAAAATTACCTTATCAAAAAGTTGAAATGGGTAGAGCTAAATCAGCAATGTTTTTCCCACTATATATAGATAATATTTATATAGGATATTGGATAATGGAAAGTGGAAGAATGCATGCTTTTGATAAGACAAATACAACAATTATTGAAGTTGTTAAAGATAATATAATATCTGTTTTATCAACAATGTCATATCAAGATGCAATGGAAAACATAATAAGAGTTGACAAATTTACAGGATTATATTCTGCTGAATACTTATATAGTAAAGGTAAAAAAACATTTGATAAATATCCAACATCAGCAATATGTATGTTTAAAATTATAAATATTGAAGATATTAATGAAAAAGCAGGAAGAAACTTTGGTAATGATATAATAACTGAAATTAGTAATATAGTAAAAACAAAAATGGCGGCTCAATATGTATTTGTAAGATATATGGGACCAAAATTTGCAATAGTATTTTCTGGAGTTGAAGAAAACAGTGTTGACGAATTCTTAAAAGACTTAAAAAATGAAATTGAAGAAATTGAAATTATAGAAGAAGCTTCTGAAAAAACTGTTGTAAAAGTTTTAAATGGAAAAAAAGTAAAAGTAAAAGAACTTCAAGAAGAAAAATCTGCATCACCACAACTTAACTTTGTTGTTTCTACTTATTACAAAGGTACAGGATTAGAACAGTTAAATAAAAAATTAGAAGAATATTTAGATTCTGCTGACAAAAATGAAAGTCAAATTAATTATATTTAGGAGGGATTAAAATGGCTGTTGATAAAACAATGAGCTTTAAAGTCGACAAAGATAAAAGCATAAGAGCAAAAGAAATTCTAAAGGAAGTATATCAAGCTTTAGTAGAAAAAGGATATAACCCAATAAATCAAATAGTTGGATATATTTTATCTGGTGACCCTACTTATATTACTAGTCATAATGATGCTAGAAATTTAATTAGGTTAATAGAAAGAGATGAACTCCTAGAAAAAATGGTTAAAGATTATATAGGATTGGAAGATTAATTCTATGCGTATTTTAGGAATTGACTATGGTGATAGCAGAGTTGGAATTGCTGTTTCTGATAGCTTAGGAATTACTGCACAAGGACTGGAAACCATTTCTCATAATGGTAATGATAAAATATTATTAAAAAGGCTTGATGAAATTTTGGAAAAATATCCAGTAGATACAATAGTTGTAGGTATGCCTTATAATATGGATGGAACTAAAACTGTTAGAGCAGATGTAACAGAAAAATTTATTCATAAATTAAAATGCAAATATAATAAAATAAAAATAGAAACAATAGATGAAAGATTAACTACTGTTGCAGCACATAAAACTATGAACTTTTTAGATATTAATAAAACTAAAAAAAGAGGCATAGTAGATACTATTTCTGCAGTATACATTTTAGAAATGTATATGAATAAATTAAAATAGAAAAAAATTGTATAAAACTATTGCAAAAAGAAATGCTTTAGTATATTATATTTTTAGATTTGTATGAATTGTATACAAAGGAAGGAGTATTAAAATGGACGAAGAAAATAACGGATTTGATGAAGAAATCAGTAATATCATAATATTAAATGATGAAAATGGAAATGAAGTAAAATTCGAATTTTTAGATTTAATAGAATATGAATCAGAAGACTATGTTGTCTTATTACCAGTTCTTGAAGATGGAGAAGAAGATGACGGAGAAGTTGTTATATTAAAAGTTGATGATTCAGAAGAAAACAGTGAAGAAGAATCATATGTTAGTGTTGATGATGAAGAAACTTTAACAGCTGTATTTGAAATATTTAAAGAAAAATTTAAAGAAGAATTTAATTTCACAGATGGTGAATAATTTAAAAGTATAGTGAAATTGCACCCCAAATACTAAGATATTTGAGGTGTTTTTCCATTTTTTATACTTGCAGAAATATTGATATATGTGTTATTTTATGTTAAAATGTAATCAAAATAAGGAGGAATACATATGACAAGTTTATTTAGTTATTTATTAACATTTTTAGCAATAATCTTTTGGGGATTTAGAGCAATAGTAACAATACTTTATCAATTAGACAGAGAATTTTTTACAACACCTCTAAATACAACTTATGAGATAGCATTGCTATTTTTAACATTACCATGCCTAATTTTAGTTGTAAAAAGAAATATTGTTGGTGCTGCAGCATATTTGGCATTATATGGAATATATTTTGGAACAGCATTATATGAATATTTAACAGCGTCAGTTGCAAGTGGATTTGATATTGCAACAGGAGCAAATTTGATTTTTACTGTAGTAGGAGTAATAATTCCATTATTAACATTTTTAGATATTTTAATTAACAAAAATAGAAATTTAGGAAATGGAAATAAGAAAGCAGATTGGTTTTATAAAAATGAAGATTATGACAGGCAATTTGATGAAAGAGCTGATAGAAACCAATATAGATTATAATAATCATTTTAATAGAGGAACTAAAATGAAGAAAAAAGAATTATATATAGTTATAATAGTCTTACTAATAATCAGTTTATTAGTAAGCTATTTATTATATACTCATAAAAATGAAATTTCAGAACTTCAAAAGGATAGTATGAAAATATACGTTATTGCAGGTTCTACGTTGCAAGAATATGGTGGAGTAATTTCATGTGGTTATGTAATTACAACAAAAAATAATGAGTTAATAGTAGTTGATGGTGGAATAGATGCAGACAAACAGTTTTTAGTAGAATACATAAAAAGATTAGGTAATGGAACTGTTTCACATTGGTATATTACACATCCACATCAAGATCACGTAGGAGCTTTAATTCAAATATTGCAAGACGATGAATGTGATATAACAATTGAAAATTTATATTATTCATTTAATTCATTAGAATGGTATAAGGAGTACGATGAAAGAGGTTTTGAAACAGAACAAAAAATGCTAAATCTTTTGGATAGTAAAAAAATAAAAAATAAAATATCTTGTACGAAAAATCAAGAAATTTATATGGATAATGTAAGATGTGACATATTGAAAATTGCAGATCCAGAAATGATAAACACAGATAATGGAAATGATAGTAGCATGTGTTTTAAAATGACAGCAACAGATGTAAATAAAAGTATTATATTTTTGGGAGATGCATACTATTATGCAAGTATAGAATTACTAAATGATCCTCAAAAACTAAAAGCAGATGTTGTTCAAATGGCTCATCATGGACAAAATGGTGTGAGCAAAGATGTTTATATAGCAATAGCACCTAAAGTATGTTGTTTTAATTGTCCAATGTGGTTATATAACAATAATCCTGGCAGTGGATATAATTCAGGAAGATGGAAAAGTATAGAAGTACAAAACTGGGTACAGGAACTTAGAGCACAATGTGTATTATCATTTTTAGGAGATAGAATCATAAAATTTAATCAAAATGGAATTGAGATTGAGGCATAAGATTGTTAAGATAAAAGTGTTTCAAATTTAAAATTCGACAAATCCTCTATTTGGTAACGCTAAGGGGGATTTTTTTCATATAAATAGATAAGAATTTAACTAAAATTTATTTTACATAATACTTTATAAACACTACAAAATGTGATATAATATACAATATTTGTATAAACATGAAAAGAGATGATAAATAATGGAGTACAGTATTAGAAAAGCAACCAAAAATGATGTGAAAAATTTAGCTATATTAAAACAAAAAGTATGGGATGAAACTTATAGAGGAATATATAGTGATGATATAATTGATAATTTTGATTACGAAAAATCAGAAGAGAGTTTTCAAAGTCTAATAAATAATAAAGATATATCTTTTTATGTTGTCGAAAGTAATGAAGAACTAGTTGGATATATGGATGTTGGAATTCCAATTAGAAAGTTTGATAATTATGAACAAGAAATTGGGTTATTATATTTAAGAAAAGATTTTCAAAAGATAGGAATTGGCAAAGAATTATTTGTTTTAGGATATAACAAAATAAAAAATAATGGCTATAATAAGTTTTTTATTTCATGTAATAAATATAATACAAATGCACGAAAATTTTATGAAAAAATGGGTGGACAATTAGTTGCAGAAGATGATGATAACGAAAATAAAAGAATTGTTCAAGTTAAATATCATTATGATATAAAATAAAGAAGGTGAGAAAAATGGAAAATAATTTGAATATCAACTGGGAAGTGGGGATTTAAGAAAACACTTGCTAAAAGCCTTTAAAATAAGCATTTTCTCAAAAGAGTTTTTGCATATTTATAAAAAATAGGAGGAATTATTTGAAAAAAGATTTAATAAAAACAGAAATGATAGTGAAAGATAATATAGTAAATGTAATTAGAATTAATGGAAGTAATTACATATCTTTAACGGATTTAGCTAGATATGCTAATCCAGAAGAACCAAAAATCCCTATACAAACTTGGATGAGAAATAAAAATGTTATTTCATTTTTGGGACTTTGGGAGCAAATGCATAATCCAACTTTCAAAGGTATCGAATTCGAGACCTTTGAAAGTGAAGCTGGAAAAAATAGTTTTTATTTATCACCACAAAAGTGGATAAATTCAACAAATGCAATAGGAATTATTTCTAAATCAGGCAATAATGGTGGAACTTATGCTCATTCAGATATAGCATTTGAGTTTGCAAGTTGGTTAAGTCCAGAATTTAAACTTTATTTAATTCAAGAATTTGAAAGATTAAAGAAAAATGAAGCTTATCAAAGTCAAATTGAATGGCACGCAAATAGAATGTTATCCAAAGTGAATTATTTAATACATACAGATTCAATTAAAAAGAATATTATACCAATATTATCTGATAAACAAAAAAACTATGTTTACGCAGAAGAAGCAGATGTCTTAAATGTAGCTTTGTTTGGAATGACAGCTAAAGAGTGGAGAGAAAAATATCCTGATTTAGCCCAAAAAGGAAATATAAGAGATTATACAGATTTATTACATTTAATTATTTTAAGTAATCTTGAAGCAAAAAATGCAGATTTAATAGTAAGTGGAATATCACAAAAAGAAAGATTAATAATATTAAATCAGTCAGCTAAAGACCAGATTGAATTGTTAAAAAGTAATAAGAATATAAAAGAATTAGAAAAATTAGAGAGTAATGTAAATAAACTGGAATTAAGAGATAAAAGTAGTAAATAATTTTTATATGAACTTTAGATAGGAATAAATTAAAACAGAAAAAGAAAGTGATTTAAATGGAAGAAGATTTTTTAATTGAGTGTATAGAAAATGAAATAGAAAATAGTTATTATGATTTTAAAAAAGATATTTATGATTTCAGTATTCAAAAAAATAAAGAAGATTTCTTAGTAGATGTAATAGCTTTTGCTAATAATCATTCAAAAGGTAATAAATATATTATTACAGGAGTTAAATTACAGGAGGATAATTCTAGAACTTTTGAAGGTATAACTGAATCAAAAATAAAAGATGGTGCCGATTATCAAAGTTTAGTAAATGATAATATAGAACCTAATGTAATTATTGATTTTAAAATATTAGATTATAATGGAAAAAAATTTGGTATTTTTCGAATTAATGATGAAAATAATGATCCACCATATTTTTTGAGCAAACAATATGGTAATTTACCAAAAGGATTTATAAAAATCAGAAAGGGACAAAAAAATGAATTTGTAAATAGAAGAGATTTTGATTTGTTTTATAATGAAAAAACGAATAATGAAATTAGCAATATTTCTTTGAAAGGAATAATCAATAAAAATAGTAGTGACACTTTTGAAATAGAAAGATTCCAAAATAAAATAGATTTTGAAAAATGTGAAAATGAAATATATAAGTTAATTGGAAAGATAAGCGAAATTCAACTGGAGAGAAGCTCAAAAAGTAGTTTAAAATTTGGAAATGAATTGTATGTTGATCAAGAAGATATAGATACTATAAGAAAATATGCACAAAAAAGTAGTATTATTTTAAAGGAAGATTTTTTTGACATAGGTTATATTACTTTCTTTTCAATATTACAAGGTTCAACTAATTATTATGGGACTGAAACAGAAAAGAAAAAATATAAATTAATATGTGATTTATCTGAAATGATTTCTATTTTTGAAGGATATAAAAAATTTTATGATAATATTGATAGAATTTATTATACGGAATTAGCAATACAAAATAAAGGAAGAAAATTTGATGAAGATATAGAAGTAACTCTAAAATTGAAGAAGGATAATCTATTTAATTATGATGATTTTCCTATTCCATCAGAAGATATTATTGAAGATGTGATTGATGGAGAATTTATAGAAAAATATTTAAAGATAGAAAAAAATAGTGAAATTAATGAATATACTGGTAAATACATTCGTAATATACCATCAATACCAAGACCTATAAAATTACCAACTTTGGGTTATTCTAATCCTAGTTATGAATCATATATAGAATATTTTAAGGAATATGTAAAAAGTGTGGCAGATTATGAGATTATTGAAACAGATGAGTATTATTTTTTGAAATACGAACAGAAGAATATAAAACCTAATGAAGTTATTTCACTACCATCAAAAATACTTTTTAAAAAGATGCCAGAGGAAATTGAATATGAAATAAAAACAAAGTACAATCCTAATATACAAAAGGGAAAAATATTAAATAATAATAGTAAATAAGATTTTTTAGGAAGTGATTTAAAATAGTAAACTGGAATGTAGCAGCATATTTAAGATTGTCTAAAGAAGATAAAGATAATATGGAATCAAATAGTATATCAAATCAAAAAGTATTAATAGATAAATATATTAGTAATAAACAAGATTTAAAATTAGTAGATTATTATATTGATGATGGATATAGTGGAACGAATTTCAATAGACCTGCATTCAAAAAGTTACTACGCAATATTATCAATAAAAATATAAATGCTATCATTATTAAAGATTTATCAAGATTAGGAAGAAATCATATTGAAGTTGATAATTATTTAGAAAATATATTTCCAATGATAAATGTTAGATTTATATCAATTATAGAAAATATAGATAGTTATGAAAATCCAGAGTCTTTAGATAATTACATAGTACCTATTAAAAATTTAATGAATGATGCTTATGCAAAAGATATATCTAAAAAAGTAAAAAGTGTTTTAAAAACCAAAAAGGTTAATGGTGAATTTGTAGGTGCTTTTGCTCCATATGGATATAAAAAGAGTCCAGAGGATAATCATAAGTTTGTAAGAGATATGGAAGCAGCATATTATGTTTTATTTATATTTAATAGTATTTTAAAAGGAAAATCACCTAGTGAGATAGCAAACGAGTTAAATAAAAGGAATATTATGACACCAGCAATATATAAAAAAGAAAAGATATTAGACCAATGTAGAGATAATATAAATGAAAAATGGAATGCCAAAATGATAAATAGAATACTAAAAAATAGAACGTATACAGGCGATTTAATTCAAGGAAAAAAGAAAGTTGAAAGTTATAAAATTCATAAATTAATTGATGCAAACAAAGATGAGTGGATAATAACTAAAAATCATCATGAGCCAATAATTTCTGAAGAGAAATTTAACCAAGTACAGGAAATTATAGAAAATAGTAATGCTAGAATTAATAAAGATGGTAAAGTAGATTTGTTTTATGGATATTTAAAATGTGGTGATTGTGGTAGCAAGTTTAAAAAATCAGGCGAGTACTATTATTGTGAATCGTATGCAAGATATAAAAAATGTACAAAGCACTCAATAAATAGAAATAAGCTTATAAACAAAGTAGAAGAAAATATAAAAAGAAAAAACAAAAAGATTAAAGAACTTGATCGAAATATATTGCTTCAATTAATAGATAATATAATAATATTTGATAATGGAAATATTAAAATAAATTATAAAGAAAAAGGAAGTGAAATTAATGAATAATAACGAAGAAAAGTTACCAAAAGTCAACATCAACTGGTATCCAGGACATATGGCAAAAACACGTAAACAAATAGAAGAAGATTTAAAATTAATAGATGTTGTAATAGAATTATTAGATAGTAGAATACCAGTAGCTAGTAGGAATCCTGATATAAAAAATTTAACTAGAAACAAAAAAAGAATAATTTTATTAAACAAATGTGATTTATCAGATGAAAAAATAAATCAAAAATGGGTTGAAAAACTATCTAAAGAAGCACCTGTAATATTAACAGATTCAAATTCTGGAAAAGGTATAGATAAGGTATCAAGAAAAATAGATGAATTAATGAAAGAAGAAATTGCAAAACAGGCAGCAAGAGGAAGAATAAATAAAACAATTAGAGTTATGATTTTAGGAATTCCAAATGTTGGAAAATCTTCATTCATTAATAGAATTGCTAAAAAGAATAAAATGGAAGTAGGAAATAAACCAGGTGTAACAAAATCTAAGCAATGGATCAGAATAGGAAAAAATCAAGAATTGCTAGATACACCAGGTGTTCTATGGCCAAAATTTGAAAATAATGAAATTGCTTTAAATTTAGCATTTACAGGTACAATAAAAGATGATATTTTAGAAAAAGTAGAAATAGCATATGAATTATTAAAAGTTTTATATACAAAATATAAGTCAAATGTAATTGAAAGATATAAAATAACAGAAGAAGAGATTACTGAAATAGAACAACATTCAAATTATATTTATGAATTAATGCAAGTAATAGGTAGAAAAAGAGGAGCTCTTGTTGCTGGGGGAAATACTGATGACGAGAAAATTGCTAGAATTATTTTAGATGATTTTAGAAATTGTAAATTAGGAAAAATTAGTTTAGAAGAGCCATAAAAGGAGAAGAAAGTTGGAATTTATAGAAAGAAACAAAGATATATCTGATGCAAAAATGTTGTCACCACTTGTGTGGGCTTATGTTGGAGATAGTGTTTATGAATTATTTATTAGAACACATTTAATTAATAATTCGAATGCTAAACCACATAAATTACATATAGAATCAATAAAATATGTAAAAGCAAAAGCACAAGCTGATATATTAAAAAAGATTACAGATAATCTTACAGAAGATGAAAAAGATGTTGTAAGAAGAGGAAGAAATACAGAAAATCACCATGTTGCCAAAAATTCTAATGTGGCAGATTATTCACAATCAACAGCATTCGAAGCTTTAATTGGATATTTATATCTAACAAAACAAGATGAAAGACTAGAAGAAATTCTAAACATGTGTATTGACTAACACTTTAAAATATGTTATAAATAAATAGTTAATACATGGCCCCTTGGTCAAGCGGCTAAGACGCCACCCTCTCAAGGTGGAATCATGGGTTCGATTCCCGTAGGGGTCACCAAAAAAATAAAAAAGATGGAAAAGCAAGCTTTCCATCTTTTTTATTCTTATATAACATTTTAGTAAATAACCATCAATGTATAATAATTAAGATTGTGAATAAAAAATAAATATTTTGAAACTTTTTTATATTTTACAAGTATATATAGATGAAAGTGTGGTGAAATATGGAAAAAGATTTAGATAGTAAATTATATGCAGAATATTTTGAAGGCAAAAAAGATGTTTTTGACTTATTGTATAATAAATATAAGAGGAAGATAGAGTTTTTTATTTTTAATATTGTAAAAGATTATCAGAAAGCAGAAGATATAGCTCAAGATACTTTTATATATGCATTTCAAAACAAATCTAAAGAAGTTTATAGTTTCAAGAATTATTTATATTTTATAGCAAAAAGCAGAGCCATTTCTTATATGAAAAATGAAAAAAATAGAGAATATATAACAGAGAAATATTTTAATAAGACAGAAACAATAGAAAAGGATATACTTGAATTTATTACAAATCAAGAAACTAAAAATCAATTAATAGAGTCAATAAACGAATTAAATGATAAATATAAAAATGCAGTTTATCTAACTCAAATAGAAGAACTGTCATATAAAGAAGTGTCAGAAATATTAGGAGAATCAGTTCAGAATATCAAAAATTTTGTACATAGAGGTAAAAAAGAACTAAAGAAAATTCTTATAAAGAAAAAGCTTGATGAAATGAACAAACTATTAAAAGTATTAATAATAATAGTTTCTGTTACAACTATATTAACTGGAATAACTTATGCAAGTGTTACAATATATAAAAAAGTCTGGAAAGAACCAATTGAATTAAAAAATATTCAAGAGTATCATGAACAAGATTCTAAAGAACAGAGTGCAAAAAAAGAAAAAATGAATAGTACAGAAGCAGTACCTATTGATACTATTGTTACTTTAGGACAAGATATATTTGATAATTTAGGATATGAATATAATATTAATGAAAGTGATGTTATAACAATAGCAGAGTCCACAGATTATTATTATAGAATTAATTTTGATAATACTTCACTAACATTTAGCCAAGAAGGAAAGTTTGTATCTTTTTTTGATAATAAATTATTTTATGATTTTACTATAAATACTGAATTTATTTCGGAACAAGAAGCAAAAGAAATTGCGTGTTCCATATTTGATGATATAAAAATTGGAATAAATGGGGAATATGTTTTTGATAAGGTTTTAATGATTTCTGCTGTATCTTCTAATATAGAATGTAAAGAATGGAAGGCATATTTTTATCAAAAGTGTGATGATGAACTTATAAATTATTATAATTTAATAGATGTAAGCTTTAGAGTAGTAAGTAATGAAGTATTAATAAATAGTATTTTTGTTAGAAATTCTGATTATATTTATGAAGAAAATGAATTAATAATTAACAAAGAGCAAGCAATAGAAATAGCCAAAAAATGTGATAGAAAAATATCTGTATTAGATATAGAAAATATTGAATCAGAAGTAGCTATAAGGGATATGAATTCATTTGTATATGTTCAAGAGAAAACTTTAGGCGTTGAAGATGAAATTAGGCATGAAGAACAAGAACATGGAAGAATTTTAATCTATAATGGATATTATAATGAAAGAAAATTAAGAAAAGTTTGGAATATTAAAATAAGTTATATTGTAGACAAAGAAAAACAAAAAAATTTTAATGAAGTAAATGGCAGAAATTATTATGTAGATGCAACAACAGGAGAAATAATTGGTGGTGCATGGGTAGATAATGATGACAGAATAAAATGGTAATCATATGAGATAAGTTTTATAAGGAGAAAATTTTATGAAAAAAATAATAGGAGTTATATTACTATTAATATTAATAGTAATTACAATAGGACTTTATTTAGGAAAAAATATAGCAGATATTGAAAAAAATAATACCAATTCTTTAAGTAATGATTCAGAACAAAATATAAATATTATTGAAAATAATACAGCTTTAAATTCTATTATTAAAGAAAGAGGAGAAATAAAAACTAGTGGGTTATATAATTATAATGGTGATATGTCTTATGAGAATGACTTAATGCAAAATGATATGATATATCACACTGAATGTAGTTTGTATCACAAAATAATTACTAATATGAGTGATTATAATAAATATAAAGAAAGAATAACTATTCCAGATATGGTAGAAAGTGATTTTAACAATACATTTCTAGTTATTATTGCAGATGAAACATTAAGAAAAGACTTAAAAGAAACTAATCTAATGATTTATGACATATATAGTGATGAAACGACTACTTACATTATTATGAAACAAAAAGATGAAACTAAACTTAATGTTGACCAAGAACTTTTGAATAATGTTTTTTATGCTATTGTAGATAAGTCTTTATTAAAAGATAATGTTAAAGTAGAAATTGAAAAGTAATACTAAAAGGTTAGTATTATAAATAATTGAATTTTATGGAGAATATTAGTGAAAGAATTAGGAAGTATTTTGTTAAAAATATCTGAAATTATTTTTGTTGTAATAATTGTTCTTATTGCAATATTCATATATATTACCAAATTTAAAATTACAGATGTTACAGAATTTGTAAATGAAGAAAATAAATATAAAATTATATTTCAAGCAGTTGGTGAGCCAGAGTGGCCTTTTGGAAGAACAAAAGTAAAAGTAACATTAGTTAATTCATATAATATGAAAATAAAATCATTTAAAGAGTATATAAGAGATGATGGTGCTACTGCAAGCAAATACAATATAGATGTTAATTGGAAGGATAATTATGTGGAAGTGATTTTAAAAGGTAGTGAACAAAAAGATGATATACATATATTAAAGTATAATTTTTTTAGTAACTTGAAAGATAATGTTAAAAATACGAAAAAAAATAATAATATTGCAAGCAATATTATTGACACTAATAATGAAAAGATAGCTAATACAATATATGAAGATAGTAATGTTAAGGAAAATGATATTTTATATGAGAAAAAGTTTGATGAGAATAATATAATAAGAATTATATATAAAGGAGCGATATTAGGACAAAAATCTATAATTGAAATAAAAAAATCTAACGATAATGGAAAAACTTGGATAAATCAACTAGAAACATCTGATGGATATATGCAAGTTCATAATAATTCAAAATTTGTATTTATAGATAATAATATTGGTTTTATTAATGACTCAGGATTAGCAGGAACTAATAATGAATACAGTGCTTTACTAGTTACAGTAGATGGTGGGAAAAATTTTGTAGAATCTAATATTATTAATCCAGAATTTATTCAAGAAGAAAATTTAATTATTAAAGATGTACCATATATGGAAGATAATTTATTAAAATTAAAACTTTATACAATTAATTATAATAAAAATCCTAGAGAAACATATTATCAATTTTATAGTCAAGATAATGGTTTAAGTTGGAATTGTAATGAAAATAAGTAAATATAAAATTTATTGTATCAATAAATAATAGAAAAGAGGAAAATTATGATTGTATGGATTATATTATTAGTATGGTTAATAATTGTACCAACTATATTAATAAAATCCCAAAAAGATTTAAACAGTATGATGGTATTATTTTTAGCACAATTATATAATTTTATAGTTGGTTTTTCATCATGGATAATATTATTTATAATTTTGGTTGTTAGTTTTGGAACTTTAAATGGTGGAAATTTATTATTTTATTTACTAATAGTAATAGTTTTTTTTATTTTACTAATACCTGTAAATATCTATATTACTAGAAAGAAAAATATAGATACTAGCAAATATATAATTTTATCAATTTTGTCAATTATATTTGGTGCAATTACATGTATTATAATTTGTAATATATTTAACAATTGGAAATATTAAGTGAAATTAGGAGTGATAATATATGATAACTACATATACGTTGTTTGGATTAACTATATATATTTGTGTTGTACTTATAATAGGAATAATAAATTTTAATGATACTATAAAAAAGTATATTATATTAACATTATCAGTTATATATAATGGTTTTATTGGATATATAGATACTTTTGTGATTCTATCATTATATGCATATTTTACGAATAGACCCAAAGGCAGTGGATATTCGGTTCCTGAATCGGAGGCTGGATTTAATTTTCTTCTTGGATTAATAATATTAGGAATATATTTAATATTGTTAATACCAATAAATTATTGTATGAAAAAATTTGGAAAAGTTAACTTAAAAATTTATTCAATTATAAATGGGATTGCAACAATGCTAGGAATAATGATTTTTTGGATATTTATAGACAAAAATAGAAGATTATTTTAATAATCTAAATTATGTAAGTAAATAATAAAAGTTATAATATTGCATATAATAAAATTTTGTAACTGTTATATGAACTTATTTATATGTATTGAACATTATTCAATACTAAAATGATTTTAACACGGAATTTTAGCACGGAAAAAATAAAAAAAGTTGATTTTTCAAGCGTTTTATACTAATAATCAGTGTAGGGGTCACCAAAAAATAAAAAAGATGGAAAAGCAAGCTTTCCATCTTTTTTTTCTACTTAACTATTTCAAATTCATTTGAACGTATGTCCATATATGAATGAGATTTATCATAAACTTCTTTTACTATTCTATAAGTTCCAGAGGGTAATTGGTCATATATTTCACTAATGTCAAGTGCAATAGTTATTTGATTATTCTCATTTCTTGGTAATATATCATCAGGTCTAAATTCTTTTTGAAGTTTTATTCTTCTCCATGTATCAGAATCTTCAATTTCATAAGTTCCATACCAACCATAAGAAAATTCATTTGTATCTGTAATAACAATTGCTATATTATTTTCAGTTATTGAATCTTTTAGAATTTCAATCTTAGCATTCTCAAGTTTTCGGTTTGTTTCTATTGGAGGCGATTCATATAACTTGGTGTCAAAAGCAGTTAATTCTGTATGATACATTTTTCTTTCTTGATCTACATAAGAAGGATAATATTTTATACTGTATCCTATAAATTCAGAAGTTCCTCCCCAGTTATCGTGAAGTCCACCAATAGCAAAAAATGATAGAGGAGGTTCATAATTGATACATTTAACAACATTCATAATAAGTACTACTGCCCATAATATTATAAAAATTATGATTTTTATAAAAATTTTTAACATTTATTTACCTCGTAAAATTAGTTTATTTTTTTCAATATATCATTAATAATTTTTCTTGTAAAGAAAAGATAAAATTATAAAAAGAGCAATTGATTGATATTTAATTTTATGTTAAAATTTCTAAAAGACAAATTTATAGGAGAGAAAATGTATAATATAGGAATTATAGGAATAGGTTTTTTGGGAGGCTCTTTGATAAAATCATTATCAAAGTCTAACAAAATTGGAAAAATAATAGCAAGTGATAAAAATATAGAAAGCTTAAAAAAAGCTTATGAAGATGGTGTAATACAAGAATATACATTAGAAATAAATGAAAAGTTTAAAGAATGTGATGTAATATTTATTTGTACACCAGTAAGCTTTATTTCTTATTATGTTAAAGAACTGGAAAAATACGTAAAAAAAGGATGTATCATAACAGATACTGGAAGCACTAAAAAAACAATTATTAATGAAACTAAAAATTGTAGTGTAGAGTTTATTGGTGGACATCCAATGATTGGTTCTGAAAGATCAGGATATGAAACATCTAAAGATTTTCTTTTTGAAAATTCTTATTACATAATAACTAAAGGTGAAAAAAATAGTGATAAATCAATAAATATATTAAAAGAACTAGTTATGGAAATTGGGGCAATTCCAATAATTATTGATGAAGGAAAACATGATTATATAACATCTTGTATAAGCCATGTACCACATATAGTGGCATCTTCGTTAGTAAGATTAGTAAAAAATTCAGATGATGAGAATGAAACTATGAAAACATTAGCAGCAGGAGGCTTTAAAGATATTACTAGAATAGCTTCATCTGATCCAACCATGTGGGAAAATATTTGTAGTGAAAATAAAGATGAAATTCTAAAGAACTTAGATAAATTAATTATGATTCTGCAAGAATTTAAATCTAATATAACAAATAAAGAAGAAACTTTTGATTTTTTTGAAACTTCAAAAATATATAGAGATAGCTTTATTAATAAAAAAATTAATGGAAATACTATGCCAGAATTAAATATCAGTGTAAAAGATGAAAATGGTGCTATTGCAAAAGTAACAACAATTTTAAGCGATAATAATATAGGAATCAAAAATATAGAAGTAATAAACAATAGAGAAAATAATTTTGGAGCTTTAAAAGTAATTGTAAGAAATTATGAAGAAAGAGACAAAGGATATGAAATACTTAAAAATTTAGAATATGATGTTAAGAAAATAAATTAATATTAGAACTGGAGGAAAAAAATGAAAATTTTATATGGTACAGGAAATGTTGCAAAATTAGATGCGATGAGAAAAATAATAAAATCTCATGGATTTAACGCAGAACTATACACACTAAAAGATATTGGATTTGATAAAGATATAATTGAAGATGGAAAAACTTTTGAAGAGAATTCAGAAATAAAGGCAAGAGAAATACAAAAGTTTTGCAGGGAAAATAATATAGTAGATAAAATAATAATTACAGATGATGCAGGTTTATGTGTAGATAAATTAAATGGAGAACCTGGAATTTATACAGCAAGATACGCAGGAGAGCATCCAACACAAATAGAAAATATAAATAAGCTTTTACAAAACTTGAAGCAATATCAAAATATGGAAGATAGAACCTGTAAATTTGTTTGTGTTTTAACTGCATTATTACCAAATGGAGAAAAAATTGTTTCAAGAGGCGAGTGTAAAGGAACAATTGCTTTGAAACATGGAAATCTTGGTGGATTAACATATGGTCCAATATTTATTCCAGATGGGTTTGACAAACCTATGGGAGATATGGCAGAAGAAGAATATATTGCTGTACATAATCATAGAGATTTAGCAATGAACGAACTTATGAAAAAGTTTAAAGAATTAGGATATTACTGGTGAAGAAGTCTTTTGTAAGACTTCTTTTTTGAACATAAAAATTTTTACAAAAAAGCGAACAAATGTATTGACAAATTTTCAAAAAAGAATATAATAGTTATATCAATAAACGAACAGTTGTTTAAGAGGTGGTTTTTATGATTAATACTTTGCATATAAAAAATATAGGAATAATTGATGATATAACAATTAATCTTAATGAAGGTTTTAATGTGCTTACAGGAGAAACGGGAGCTGGTAAAACTTTAATTATAGGATCCTTGCAAATTTTAGCTGGTGGAAGATTTTCTAAAGAAATGATAAGAAATGGAGAAAGTGTTTCTTATGTAGAAATGGATGCTTTTTTGCCAAATCAAGGTTATGAAAATGATACTGTAATTGTATCTAGAGAAATAAATATTAAAGGAAAAAATACTTGCAAAATTAATGGAAGATTAGTTACAGTTAGCGAGCTTAAATATTTTATGAATAATATTATAGATATACATGGTCAAAATGATAATCAATCCATTTTAGATGTAAGCACACATATAGAACTATTAGATGAATATGCAACAAGCGAAATAAAAGATATAAAAAATAATTATTATAATTTATATGAAGAATATTTGAATATAAAAGCAGAAATTACTAGAAATTATGGCGATGATAAAGAAAAACAAAGAAAATTAGATTTATTAAATTACCAAGTAAATGAAATCGAAAATGCAAATTTAAAAGAAGGGGAGGAAGAAGAATTAGAAGAAAGAAGAACAGTAATAATGTCTTCTGAAAAAATTACAATTAATTTAACAGATGCTGAAAGAAATTTAAATGAAGTAGCTGTAGATAGTATAAATACAGCAATAAAAGATCTAGAAAAAATAGAAAAATATAATGAAGAATATTCTAAAATTTTAAATAGTTTAAAAAATAGTTATTACGAAATTCAGGAAGCTGCTAGAGATATTAGCTATATGAACTCAGATATGTATTTTGATGAAAATGAACAAAATGAAATTGAAGAAAGACTTAATTTAATAAAATCATTAAAAAGAAAATATGGTAATAATGTAAAAGAAATATTAGATTACAAAGAAAAAGTAAATAAAGAGATTTTTGATATCCAAAATCTAGAAGACTATATAAATAATTTAAAGAAAAAAATGAAAACATTAGAAAAAGAAATGCTTATTTTATCAGAGCAAATGAATGAAATTAGAAATAAATATGCTCAGGATTTATCTATAAAAATTAACAAAGAATTTGAAGAATTAGAAATGAAAAACGCTAAATTTTCTGTAAAAATAGAATTTTCAAATGAAAATAAATTTAATAGATATGGGCTAGATAAAGTTGAATTTCAAATTACAACTAATGTAGGAGAAGAAGCAAAATCTTTAGCTAAAGTAGCTTCTGGTGGAGAAATGTCTAGATTTATGCTTGCAATAAAAGGTGTGCTAGCAGAAGTAGATAAAATACCAGTTATCATATTTGATGAAATTGATACAGGAATAAGCGGTATTGCAGCAAATGCAACAGGAGAAAAGATTAAGAAAATTTCTAAAAATCATCAAGTTATATGTGTTACTCATTTAGCAAGTATAGCGGCGAAAGGTGATTACAACTATTATGTTTGTAAAGAAATTATAGAAGGAAAAACTAAAACCAAAGTAAAGCAATTAACTGAAAATGAAGTACTAGAAGAAATTGCTAGAATTTCTAGTGGAAGTGTAACAAATATTTCAATTAAACATGCTAAAGAATTAAGAAAAAGAAAAATAGCATAGAAATAAATGAGGTAGAAAAGAGTTATAATATTTATAACTCTTTTTCTTCTAGGGTCAGGCACTAAATAGAATAATCATCATATAATAAATTATATTCAAATTAAAAATTTGGAGGTAATTAGATGGTTATTTTTTCTTTATCAAATATATTACTGTTATCACAGATTATATTTGGTGTTGGATACATACAAAGTGGAAATTTGTTTCCAGAACCTTTAACTCAAGAAGAAGAAAAAATATATTTGGAAAGAATGAAAAATGGTGATGAAGAAGCTAGAAATATATTAATTGAAAGAAATTTAAGACTAGTTGCTCATATTTCCAAAAAATATTCTTCTAGTAATGTAGATCAAGATGATTTAATTTCAATTGGTAGTATTGGGCTAATAAAAGGAATAAATAGTTTTAATATGGATAAAAGTTTTAAACTTGCTACATATATAGCAAAATGTATAGAAAATGAAATTTTAATGTATTTAAGAAGCAACAAAAAAAGAGCTTATGATGTATATTTAAATGAACCTATTGGAAAAGATAAAGATGATAATGAAGTAACTCTACAAGAAGTTTTAGAAAACGATGATAGAAATATAGAGGATATAGTAGATTTAAAATTTAAAATAAAAAAGCTATATGAAAAAATGAAAAAAACATTAAAAGAAAGAGAAAAATTAATTATAGAGTTGAGATTTGGACTAGATGGACATAAACCAAAAACTCAAAAAGAAATTGCAAGTATGATGAATATAAGCCGTTCTTATGTATCAAGGATTGAAACTAAAGCAATTGGAAAATTATCAAAAGAATTAAGCCAAGAATGATGTAAAAACGAAAGGTAATTTACGTTTTAAAAACGAAGTAAACATAATGTTTGATTAATGAGGATAAAAATGGTATAATTAAATAGTACTCATGTTGTTGATTCTATAGAAAGGATGGTTTGTCATGAAAAAAGTTTTTAAGACAACAAACATTTGTCGGAATTTGACAAATTTAATTCGTACACTTCTTGTCATTTGTGTTGCTATTGTAATTGTTGCCACTGCGAGAATTTATTACATTAATAATCAAGAAGCTACTAACCCACAGTTTACTGATGGAAATCTTGAGATTGTTATGATTGATGTAGGAAATGCAGATTGCTTTTTATTACTCCAGAAGGATAAAGCAATGTTGGTGGATACAGGATACTTTACAACATATTTTGACGTAAAAAAGGTGCTTGAAGAAAAAAATGTACAAAAAATTGATTATGCAATAATCACACATTCACATCGAGATCATGCAGGCGGAATCTTTGGACTTCTTTTAGATTATCAGGTTAGTAAGTTGTATTTAACAGAAAAGATGGAAGATTTAGATATGAGTTTTACTGAAAGGCTATTTTATATTCCTGAAATTTCTATGATAAAATATACTAACTTGTTTGCGGAAAATGTTGTAGATGTTAGATTAACAGAAGATAATTATGATTTTCAATTTTCAGATTCTCAAATCCAGTTTTTAGGACCGATAAGTAGTAACTATTGCAGACTCAACAATTATTCTTTGGTTTTCAAAATGATATATAAAGAAAAAAGTATTCTTTTCACAGGAGATATGGAGATTCCAAACGAAGAAGAGCTTCTTAATGCAAATGTTGATTTATCAGCAGATATTCTTAAAATAGCGCATCATGGAAGTAAAACTTCAACAAGTGAAGCATTTTTGGAAGCAGTAAATCCAAGATATGCTATACTGTCTTCTCATAATGGAAAACATAACGAATACGGTCATCCAGTAAAACGGATTGTAGAGTCATTAGAAAAAAGAGGGATAATTCTATATCGAACTGACGAATTGGGAACTGTAGAACTTGAGCTTGATGGAAATAGTGTTAATTTTGTACAAAATCCAGGAGATTACAAATCAGGTACACAATTTTTAAAAGAAGAAAGAGGTGTTAATCGAATGTAACTAAAAGAGGTGCTCGCAATCTGCGGGCCCCTCTTTTTAGTGCAGTATTTTTTTGTAGACTATTTACTTTTTGTTTTTGCTATTATTAGAAAATTCGATTATTTTATGGATTATAAAAGCTATAAACCAAATAAACGATATCATAATTAAAATAGCAAGCATAGATACAAAAGCCAACAATACAATCAAAAGAATAACAGCTAAAAGTTCAAGCAAGATATGAGTTGTAGGGGTCTTGGTGAAACGTTTATAGGATACTTCTTCGTTTTCCAATCCGTAGTTGCTTACATTCACAGTTAATAGAGAATTGTTACTTCCTCTTATGTCAAAGGACAAAGAATGATCTCTATTACTGTAATTAGTAATTTGCAACTCATATGTTGTCTCAAAACTCTTATTTGAAATGATTCTGTCAGCTTCGGTTTGAATTTCTGTATACTCTTCTTCAGGATATACAAACATAGTGTCCCAGGTTCCTTGAACTGTAGCAATAACACATGTTGTAATAGTCCAAAAAGCAAATGTAATCAGAAAGATCCGAAGTAAGCCATAGTTTTCCCAGCAACATTCCGAGAAATTTTTAATTTTGCTATACATAAGAAACTCCTTTCTAATCAGAAAAGTTTTAGTTACAAATATGTATAACTTGAGATACTGCAAACTCAAGATTATAAAGGCAGTTAACCATAATATTATAACAGGAAAATGTTGAAATTTCAAGATATATGTAAAATGATTGATTGAAATGTGATTAAAAAGTTGATATAATGTATAAAGCTATGAAATAAAAGATAAGAGGAATTGTTAAATGGACTCAAAAATATTAGAAAAATGCACACTTTGTCCGCATGAATGCAAAGTAAATAGATTAAATAAAGAAATAGGTCGTTGCAAAGCAACAGATAAAGTTAAACTTGCATTAGCAAGTTTGCATTATTTTGAAGAGCCTTGCATAAGTGGAGAAAAAGGATCAGGAACTATTTTTTTTTCTGGGTGTAATATGTCTTGTAAATTTTGCCAAAACTTTAAAATAAGTCAAGAAGGATTGGGAAAAGAAATTGAAATAAATGATTTAGCAAATGAATTTTTAAGACTTCAAAAAGAGAATGCAAATAATATTAATTTAGTTACAGGATTTATGTATATACCACAAATAATAGAAGCTATACATATAGCAAGAAGTAAAGGATTAAAAATACCTATAGTGTATAATTCAAGTGGATATGAAAGTTTAGGTGCATTAAAAATGCTTGAAGGATATATAGATGTTTATTTACCAGATTTTAAATATTTTGATAATGAGTTATCAAAAAAATTATCTAATATAAATAATTATAGGCAAATAGCAGAAGTGGCATTAAAAGAAATGTATAGACAAGTTGGAGCACCAAGATTTGATGAAAATGGAATGATAAAAAAAGGATTAATTATTAGACATCTTGTTTTGCCAAATCATATAGAAAATAGTAAAAATGTTTTAAAATGGATTAAAGAAAATATAGATAATGAGGTATATGTAAGTATAATGGCTCAATACTTTCCTTCTCACAAAGCAATGGAAACAGATGATATTAATAGAAAACTAAATATTAATGAATATAATGAAATAGAACAGTATGTTTTTGATTTAAACCTTAATGGATATATGCAAGATTTAGAAGAAAATGAAGAACAATATGTTCCAGATTTTGAAAATAATAATTAGTCTTTTTAAGAGTAAAAAATTAATTATAATAAAAAAACGTCTTTGAAAAAACTCAGACGATTAACTTATTATAACATACTTTAAATGAATTTACAAATAATCAATGTATATAAAAAAGATAGATAAAAAGAAAAGAAATATAAAAAATAAAGAAAAATTGAATTAATATAGAAATTTTGGTAAAAAATAAATTTGAAACTATAAAACAGATATGGTAATATATAAATACAATATGAATTAAATAATAATTTTCCCTGCGTAGTGCGTATAGACAGAATTTTTAGAACCTACAAAGTTTTGGATAAGGGAGCCTCATCTCTGGATATGGCGTGTATGCTTGCATTTATGTAAGAAACCCATGAGTATTTAGGACGGCACCCACCTGTTTGAGTACAGGTCCATAAAAATTCTTTTCAACTTACGGCTTAGACGTGGGGTTTTTTATGCTTTTAAATGAATTTGTAAATATAAAATAGATATGATATAATTAAAAAGTAAGCATTAAATTTTGAGCGAAAGCTCACTCATCATTACATAACAATGTAAGATGAGACTGAAAATTGGAGGTTACATTATGATCACACTGCAACACTCTGCGCTTTACCTCATGGCACTGGCAGCCAAGCGGAAAACCAACTACTTGAGCGAGTTTATGGAAGAAGATCCCTATGTCCTTTTCCCGGATGCCATCAGGGCTTACATTGGCCCTCGGCAGGCGGGACACTTCGAAATGGCTCCAAGCGGTATGGAATGTTCTTGGATGAAATATCCGTGTGAACAGACAATCCGGTCGCTTACGAGGAATAACGCGGCGGGCATGATCCAGCATTATGTTGTTCCTGATCAGCCCAAGTGTGTCATTGGAGAGAGAACCAACCTCAATGAATTTGATGTGATGAATTGGGGCCACAGGCACTATCATTCTCTGAGAATTCATATGCTCCAAGACTGCGTTATGGACTCTGTTCTCAGGGACAAAATGGTGGATGTGACCAGTCGGTTCGAGGACAGGTTTGTTGTCAGGCACAACGGCGCTATCATTGATGGAGCCACGTTGCGGCAGCAGATTACTCTGTTCGAAACCTTGGGATTCCTCAGACTCGTGGGAAAAGTTTACTGCAATACCGGCACAATCTTGAACCAAGGATGGTTTGAACGTAATGTTCTTTCTTCCCTGATGGATTTGTACCCGGAAGAGTTGGCAGCAAATACCTACAAGTTCATGAAGATTTCTGAAGGCATGAACCACAGGATCAGCAACCGCAAGTTTGAACTGACCGAAGAGGAGAAAGCCTCAATCATCGTTACTGACAAGCCTGAACGGCTGATGGACGAGATGTACTCTGAGGCATACCTCAAAACCTACTACGAACTGTAAGCGCAAACAGAGAAAAAAATAAAGTTCCAACAACAAGACCAGCCCAAATGGGCTGGTCTTGTTGCATTTTAGAGTAAAATATGATAAATATATATCTAAATAAAAAGATAAAATTTGAAAGTGTGATTTTATGAAAATAAAAGATGTATTAAAAAATGGAATAGAATCTTTGAATCAAAACAAAATAGAAGATGCTTCATTAAAAGCAAGAATGTTACTTTCTAATATATTAGATAAAAGCAAGGAATATTTAATAATTCATGATGAAGAAGAAATAAATGATAAAATAAATAATTTATATATGCAAAAAATTGAAAGATTAAGAAATTATGAGCCAATACAATATATTATAAATAATCAAGAATTTATGGGTTTTGATTTTTATGTAGATGAAAATGTTTTAATACCTCAACCAGATACAGAAAATTTAGTTGAAGAAATTCTTTTTATTGTAGATTCTATTAAAGATAAAAATTTAAAAATATTGGATTTATGTACTGGAAGTGGTGCAATTGCAATATCCTTATCTAAAATTTTAAAATCAGATAAAATTTTAATTTATGGAAGCGATATAAGTGAAAAAGCACTAAAAATAGCTCAAGATAATGCAATTCAAAATTGTAGTAAAATCGTATTTTTAAAATCAAATATATTTAGCGAAATAAATGATAATTATAAGTTTGATATTATTGTATCAAATCCTCCTTATATTGAAACAAATACAATTGAGAATCTTTCAGAAGAAGTAAAACATGAACCACATATAGCTTTAGACGGAGGAGAAGATGGTTTATATTTTTATAGAGAAATAATAAAAAATGCAAAAAAACATTTAAACAAGAATGGATATTTAGCATTTGAAATTGGATATAATCAAAAACAGCAAGTAGAAAAGTTATTAGATGAAAATGGATATAAAAATATTTATTCAAGAAAAGATTTATCAGGAAATGATAGAGTAGTAGTTGCTCAGAATATAGCAAAGGAAGGTTAAAAAATGTCTTTTTCAACAGATATAAAAGAAGAATTAAGTAGAGTAAATAATTGGAAAGATAAAGAAATTCTAGCTGGCGAATTTTTTGGCTACATATTAACAGGCAATACTTTAGATGATAAAAATTCATTACAATTTATAACAGAAAATGAATTCAATATTGAAAGGTTTTATAAGATTTTGTTTAATTTACAGATAGATTATGAACCAAGTGTAAGAGGAAAAGTTTTTGTAGCTAAAATTATAAAAAACGAAAATACGCAAAAGTATTTGCAAATAAATATGTCACAAAATCAAGAAATACAAAAAGCAATTGTAAAAGGAGCTTTTATGGGATCTGGTTCTATAACAAATCCAGAAAAACAATATCATTTAGAAATTTCTTTTCAAGAAAAAAATAATGCAGAATATGTTCTAAATATTTGTAAAAGCTTTGGAGTATATTTAAAGGTATTAGAGCAAGAGGAAAAGATATTGCTATATATAAAAGATAGTGAAGAAATTTCAAAATTTTTAGCTTTAATTGGTTCAAACAAAGGAATGCTTGCTTTTGAAGATGTAAGAATAACAAAAGAAATTAAAAATAATGTAAACAGATTAGTGAATTGTGAAACAGCAAATTTGAATAAAATTGTTAATGCGTCTGTTAATCAAATAAATGATATAAAATTAATTCAAAAATTAAATAAGTTTGATGAAATGCCTGATTATTTAAAAGAGATTGCTATTTTACGACTAGAAAATCCAGATATAAGTTTAAAGGCTTTAGGAGAAATGCTAGAAAATCCAATTGGTAAATCTGGTGTTAATCATAGATTACAAAAAATTCATGAATATGCAGAGGAGTTAAAAAATGGATAGATTTGGAATTTATGTACACATTCCATTTTGCATTAGCAAATGTAAATATTGCGATTTTATATCTTTTGCTTGTAATAACCAAAAAACAGAAGAGTATTTTGAAGTTTTGACTAGAGAAATTGAAAGTAAAAAAGATTGCACCAATAAAGAAATAACAACTATTTATATTGGCGGTGGAACACCTTCAGTTCCTGATTCAAAATATATTGTAGAAATTATAAATTCTATAAAAAATACTTTTAAAATAGCAAAAGAATGTGAAATAACAATTGAAGTAAATCCAGGAACTGTTACCAAAGAAAAGCTTTTAGATTATAAAAAAGCAGGTGTAAATAGAATAAGTATAGGCTTACAATCTACTAGTGATAGAATTTTAAAATTACTTGGTAGAATTCATAATTATGAACAATTTATATATACATATAATTTAGCCAAAGATGCTGGATATAATAATATAAATATAGACTTAATGCTTGGAATTCCAACTCAAACAGAATCAGAACTAGTAGATAGCATAGAAAAAATAATAAAATTGAATCCAAATCATATATCTATATATTCGTTAATAGTTGAGGAAAATACTGAAATGCAACGATTAATTGATAGTAATGAACTCGAGTTACCAGAAGAAAATATAGAAAGAAAAATGTATTGGAAAACTAAAAAAATATTAGAAAAAAATGGATTTAAACAATATGAAATTTCTAATTTTGCTAAAAAAGGATATGAATCTAGACATAATTTAGATTGTTGGAACCAAGAGGAATATGCTGGAATGGGCCTTGCTGCTCATTCTTATATTGATAGAAAAAGATTTTCAAATATTGACAATATAGATGAGTATATAAAAAATAAAAATAATTTAAATAAAAACATAGTAGTAAATGAAATTCAAAAAAAGGAAGATCAAGCTAAAGAATATATGATGATAGGATTTCGAAAAATAGATGGAATTTCAATATCAGAATTTGAAAGAAAATTTAGAATAAATCCATTATTTTACTTTAGATTTGAAATAGATAATCTAGTTGAAAAAGGTTTGATAGAAGTGGATTTAGATAGAATAAAATTAACTAAGAAGGGACTTGACTTTGCTAATATTGTTTTTGAAGAATTTGTATAAAAATCTCTTGACAAAACAATAATAAAGTAATATTATATTAGCAGTCGAAAATAAAGTTTGCTAAAAATTAAATCTATTAAAAAGAGGTTTAATAATGAAAGAAGAATTAGATAAAAGAAAAAAGAAAATTTTGCAGGCTATAGTAGAAGAATATATAGATACTGCAGAACCAGTTAGCTCAGGAAATTTAGTTAAAGAATTAGAATGTAGTAGTGCTACGATAAGAAATGAAATGGCAGAACTTGAAAAAATAGGCTATATTGAAAAGCCACATACTTCAAGTGGTCGTATTCCTTCTCAAAAAGGTTATAGATACTATGTTGATGAACTAGTTAGAGATGATAAATTAAGTAAAAAAGAGATGGAAATAATAAAAGAAAGGCTTGAAACAAGAGTTAATGCTTTAGAAGATTTAACTAAAATTGCTACAACTACATTATCAGAACTAACTCATTACACAACAATTGCTGTTTCACCAGATATGCATAATCATACAATAATTGATATAAAATTTGTATTATTAGGTAGTAGAGTTTTAATGGCTGTAATTCTTACAGATTCAGGAATAATTAGAGAATCAATAATAAAATTTGATGAAGATTTGGATCAACCTCAAGTAGATGATTTAACATATTTATTTAAAAACAAATTAGTAGGTAAGCCATTAGAAACAATAAATTCACCAATTGAAGAATTTATTATGGCAGAAGTAAATACAGGAATAAATGTTATAAAGAAAATTATTGAAGAAATAAACAGAATAATATTAAAATCTAAACAAATATATTTAGATGGTGCAAATAATGTTACAGATATGCCAGAATTCAAAAAAGTAGATGTTGCAAAAGATTTTCTAAACGTATTAGATGCAAAGGATTTAGTTGCAGATGTATTAAATACAGGTATGGCAGATAATATTAATATATATATTGGAGAAGAAACAGAAAGAGAAGAATTAAAGAATTTTAGTATAGTTACATTTAATCATTTGCTAGAAGACAAAGATATAGGAACAATTGGAATAATTGGACCAACAAGAATGGACTATTCAAAAATAATTTCAGTAATGAAATATATAAGCAAAAAGCTAAATGATGATTTTAAAAAAGGTAAATTCTAAAAAGGAGGAATGGTTTTGGATAAAGAAGAAGTAGTAAAAAACGAAAATGAAGAAAAAGTAGAAAATACTACTACTGTAGAAGAAACAGTTAAAGATACTAGCGAATATGATGAACTAAATGATAGATATAAAAGATTACTTGCAGAATTTGAAAACTATAAAAAAAGAAGTCAAAAAGAAAAAGAAAATATTTATGGAATGATTACTGGTGATGTTGTATCTACAATGCTTCCAATTATGGATAATTTAGAAAAAGCTGCAGAAGCTAAAACAGCAGACACAGGATATCAAGATGGAGTTAAGCTCGTAGCAAGACAATTTAGAGAAGCCTTAAGAAGCTTAGGCTTAGAAGAAATTGAAGCTGTAGGTCAAAGATTTGATCCAGAATTTCATGAAGCTGTTAGCCATATAGATGACGAAACTAAAGGAGAACAAGAGATTGTTCAAGAGTATAGAAAAGGTTATAGAATTGGAAATAAGGTAGTTCGCCATTCTATGGTTATAGTCGCAAATTAACATGAAAAATAATATTAATTAGTTAATAATTTAAAATTATTATATATAAACAAAAGAAAATTTATTTAAGTATAGAAAAATCGCATAAACAAATTATGTGCAAATAATTTTTAAGAAAATAAAGGGAGGATTTTCAAAATGGGAAAAATCATTGGTATTGACTTAGGTACTACAAACTCTTGCGTTTCAGTTATGGAAGGTGGAGAAGCAGTTGTTATACCTAACGCAGAAGGAAACAGAACAACACCATCAGTAGTTGCATTCTCAAAAAATGGAGAAAGACTAGTTGGACAAATTGCAAAACGTCAAGCAGTTACAAACCCAGACAACACAGTTATTTCAATTAAAAGAAAAATGGGAACAAACGAAAAAGTTAAAATAGAAGGAGACGAATTCTCTCCACAAGAAATATCTGCTATGATATTACAAAAATTAAAGTCAGATGCAGAAAATTATTTAGGAACAACAGTTACACAAGCTGTTATTACAGTACCTGCTTACTTTAGCGATAGCCAAAGACAAGCAACAAAAGATGCTGGTAAAATTGCTGGACTAGAAGTTTTAAGAATTATAAATGAACCAACAGCAGCGGCTTTAGCTTATGGTATGGATAAAGAAGACCAAGATCAAAAAATTATGATATATGACTTAGGTGGAGGAACATTCGATGTTTCTATATTAGATATAGGAGATGGAGTTTTCGAAGTTTTATCAACAAATGGTAATACACACTTAGGTGGAGATGATTTTGATGAAGCTATTATTAATTATTTAGTAAGTGAATTCAAAAAATCTGATGGAATTGATTTATCAGCTGATAAAATGGCAATGCAAAGATTAAAAGAAGCAGCAGAAAAAGCTAAAATAGAGCTTTCAGGAATGCAACAAACACAAATCAATTTACCATTTATTACAGCTGATAGCGCTGGACCAAAACACTTAGATATTACATTAACAAGAGCAAAATTTGAAGAATTAATTGGTAAATTAGTTGAAGATACAAGAATTCCAGTAGAACAAGCTATGAAAGATGCTGGAGTAACAGCAGCTGATATTCATAAAGTATTATTAGTTGGTGGTTCAACAAGAGTTCCTTGTGTTCAAGAAATGGTTAAGAAAATAGTTGGAAAAGAACCAGATAAAGGAATTAACCCAGATGAATGTGTTGCTATAGGTGCAGCTATTCAAGGTGGTGTATTATCTGGAGACGTTAAAGATTTAGTATTATTAGATGTAACACCATTATCATTAGGTATCGAAACATATGGTGGTGTATTTACAAAATTAATCGAAAGAAATACAACAATACCAACAAAAAAATCACAAGTATTCTCTACAGCTGGAGATGGTCAAACATCTGTTGAAGTTCACGTTTTACAAGGTGAAAGAGAGATGGCAGCATACAATAAAACATTAGGAAGATTCCAATTAACAGGAATTCCACCAGCACCAAGAGGAGTACCTCAAATCGAAGTAACATTTGATATTGACGCTAATGGTATAGTTCACGTATCTGCAAAAGATCAATCAACAGGAAATGAACAAAAGGTTTCAATAACAGCTAGTACAAATCTTTCAGAAGATGATATTAACCAAGCTATCAAAGATGCTGAGGCACATGCTGCTGAAGATAAAAAGAGAAAAGAAGAAATTGAAGTTAGAAATAATGCAGAAAGTTTAGTTTATAATAGCCAAAAATCACTAGATGAATTAGGAGATAAAATTAGTGGTGAAGAAAAAGCTAAAGTAGAAACTGAAATTGAAAATGTAAGAAAATCTTTAGAAGGTACAAATATAGATACTATTAAAGATGCTACAGAAAAATTAACAAAAGTATTCTACGAATTATCTGAAAAATTATATTCAACACAAGCTCAAGCAAATCAAGCAGAAGCACAAGCTGCTGATAATGGTGAGGCTAAAGAAGGTACTGTATATGATGCAGACTATAAAGTTGAAGAAGATAATAATGATGATAATAACTAAGTAAATGAATATAGTTTAATAAAGATCTTTATGATAGTTATTAAAAATAATGGTTATAAGAGAGGTCAGTAGATTAATCTGACCTCTATATAGCTATTATATAGGAGTATTAAATATGGAAAACGATTTAAAAATATCAGAATTAAAAGAAATGCAATTAAAACTATATGAACTAAATAAAGAAAAATGGCATGATATGGAACCAAAATTCGCTAAAGATCATATATTATATATGGTTGAAGAAATTGGTGAATGTATTTCTATTATAAAAAAGAAAAAAATCGATAGTGTAATGAATGATGAACATATTAGAAATAGATTTATTGAAGAATTAAGTGATGTTTTAATGTATTACATAGAAGTTTTAAATAGATTAAATATATCTGCTGAAGAATTTTCAAAAGTTTACTTAGAAAAATATAATACAAATATGCATAGAAACTATGAAGAAGATAATAAAAAGAAATATGTTTAGAATATTTTAGGAGGAGATAATAATAATGGCACAAAAACGTGATTATTATGAAGTATTAGGAGTAGAAAAAAATGCTACTGATGAAGAATTAAAAAAAGCATATAGAAAACTTGCTAAAAAATATCATCCTGATGCTAACCCTGATAACAAAGAAGAAGCAGAAAAGAATTTCAAAGAAGTCAATGAAGCATATGAAATACTTTCAGATAAACAAAAAAGACAAATGTACGATCAATTTGGATTTAATGGACCTCAAGGATTTAATGGAAGTCAAGGCGGCGGATATTATTCATATGGTTCTGGATTTGATGGATTTGGAGGATTTTCAGATTTTGGTGACTTTGGAGATTTAGGTGATATTTTCTCATCTTTTTTCGGAGGAAGTTCAACAAGAAGTAGATCATCAAATGGACCTAGAAAAGGAGCAGATTTAAAAATTAATATAGATATTACTTTTGAAGAGGCATATCTAGGTGTTGAAAAAGAAATTAGTATAAATAGAAATGAGAAATGTACTTCTTGTAATGGAAGTGGTGCTAAAAAAGGAACAACAGCAGAAAAATGCTCTATGTGTAATGGAACAGGTAAAATAAAGCAAATAGCAACAACTCCATTTGGGCAAATGGCAACGCAAAAAATATGTTCACAATGTGGAGGAACAGGTAAAGTAATAAAAGAACCATGTCCGGATTGCAAGGGAAAAGGAATTGTTAAAAAATCAATAAAATTAAAAGTAAAAATACCAGAAGGAATTGATGAAGGTCAAACAATAGTATTAAAAAATGAAGGTGAAGTTGGACATAATGGTGGACCAAATGGTGATTTATATATTGTAATTCATATAAAAAGACATAGTATATATTCAAGAAAAGCAGAACATGTATTATGTGATATTCCAATTACGTTTACAGGAGCTGCACTTGGAACAGAGCTAGAAATTCCAATGGTAGACGGATCTAAGGAAAAATATAAGATACCAGAAGGAACACAAACCGGAACAAAATTTGCAATAAAAAATAAAGGATTTAAAAGTGTTAATGGAAATTGGAGAGGTGATTTCGTATTTACAGTAATTGTTCAAACACCTAAAAAACTAACTCGCGAGCAAAGAGAATTATTTACTGAACTTGCTAAAACTATGAATGAACAACCACCAATTAAAAAAAGGGGAATTTTCGGTTAGATAAAATAAAGTGGGCTTTTAAAAATTATTAAAAAGCTCACTTTTTGCTTAACCTGTTAAAGTTTACTTGTTACAGGCTAAGTACATCAATATTTACAAAGCAAATATTGATGTCACCAAATAAAGATAGGAGAAAAATTTGGAACTTAAAGGTCAAATAGAAGAATTTATATACCAAAATGAATCAAATGATTATTCAATAGCTATTTTTTCAGTAGATGATACACAAGATGTTATAACTGTTGTAGGATATTTGCCTTTTATAACTGTTGGCGATACACTTAAGTTAACAGGAAAAATGGTTGTACATCAAGAGTATGGTGAACAGTTTAAAATTGAAACTTTTGAAAAATTGATGCCAGAAAATGCAGCTGCTTTAGAAAAATATTTGGCAAGTGGAACTATAAAAGGAATAGGACCTGCTACTGCAAAAAAGATTGTAGATAAGTTTGGCGAAGAAACACTAGCTGTATTTAAATTTGAGCCAATAAGACTTGCAGAAATAAGAGGCATTTCTAAAGATAGAGCTTATGAAATGGGTGAAGAATTTAATGAAAAATGGGAAGTATGGCAAATAGTAAGTTTTTTAGAAAAATTTGGAATTGGAGCTAATAACAGTAAAAGAGTTTATGATAAATTAGGGGTAGATGCTGTTGAAAAAATACAAGAAAATCCATATGTTCTAATAGATATTGTTTATGGAATAAGCTTTAGTAATATAGATAGAATTGCTATGCAAATAGGTATTCCACTTGATAGTGATTATAGAATTCAAAGTGGAATAAAATATGCCTTACTTGTTGCAAGTTATAATGGAAATACATGTGTTTTAAAAGAAAATTTAGTAGAATATGTTAAAAATATTTTGGATGTTGAAGAAGATAAAATTCAAAATAATATTATAAATTTAAATGTAAAATCAGAAATACATATAACCAGCCAAGATGATAGTGAATGGTTATTTTTAGAGCAAATATACAAAGCAGAAAAAAATATATCGGATAGATTAATTGCTTTAAGAGATTGCAATAATACAAAATATTTAAATAATTTTGATAGCGAAATAAAAAAGCAAGAGAAAAAAATTGATATAGAACTTTCAGAAAAACAATTTGAAGCAATAAAACAAATTAATGAAAATAATGTGTGTATTATTACTGGAGGACCTGGTACAGGAAAAACAACAATTATAAAATGTGTTATAGAAATTTATAAAGAGCATAAAAGAAAAGTAGTTCTTTGTGCACCAACAGGTAGAGCCGCTAAACGTATGAGTGAGACAACAGGTGAAGAGGCAAAAACTATACATAGATTATTAGAAATTGGAAAGTTTGATGAAGATAGATTAAACAGCATAGATACAGAAGTTGCACCAGTAGATGCTGATGTTTTAGTAATAGATGAAATGTCAATGGTAGATACATTTATTATGAACTATCTGATGAAAGCAATTTATCTTGGAACAAAATTAATTTTTGTAGGTGACCCTAACCAGTTACCATCAGTTGGACCAGGAAGTATTTTAAAAGATTTAATAGACTCAAATCAATTTGCGACAGTTCATTTAGATAAAATATTTAGACAAGCAGCCAAAAGCAAAATAATAGTAAATGCACATAATGTTAATAACGGAATAAATTTTATTGGAAAAAAAGATTATGAAGAAGATTCGTTAGAAGACTTTTTCTATGTAAATGAATCAAATCAAGATAAAATGTTATATCAAGTGTTATCTTTAAGTAAAGAGAGATTAAAAAAATATGGAGATTATGATTTTTTTACAAGTATACAAGTATTAACTCCTACTAAAAAGGGAAAATTGGGAACAAAGGAATTAAATGCTAAACTACAAGCAGAATTAAATCCATTTAATGAGGAGTTGCAAGAAAAAAATTATGGTGATGCTATTTTTAGAGAAGGCGATAGAATAATGCAAATAAAAAACAACTATGATATATACTGGGAAAAAGGTTCTAGAAGTGATTTAAGAACATATGAAGCAGGTACTGGAGTATTTAATGGAGAGATAGGAAGAATACTAAAAATTGATCATACAGAAAAACAAATGCAAGTAGAATTTGATGATAAAAAGATTGCGTGGTATGCATTTTCAGAGCTTGACCAATTAGAACATGCGTATTCAATAACAATCCATAAAGCACAAGGTAGTGAATTTGATGTTGTAATTTTAGTTATTCCACCATCTTCAAATATGCTTTTAACTCGAAATCTACTATATACGGGACTTACAAGAGCTAAAAAACTATTAGTTGTAATAGGAAATAAAAATTTAATTGAATTTATGATTAATAATTGTGATACTAAAAAAAGAAATACAGGATTAAAAATTAAATTTGAGACTATATAAGAAAATGTATTATTAGATAATATCTAATAATACATTTTTTTTTGAAAAATTAGGATTATATAAATGTCGAAAAGCTTCTAAAAATAGACAAAACTTCTATTTTTTCATCGAAGGAATTATATTTAAAATTTAGAATATTAAAAGAGTAATTACAAAGGAGGAAAAGATTTTGAATGTAAAACACTTTATTGAAGAAAAAGTTTTAATTTTTGAAATTACAGAAGAGCTAGATCATCATGTAGTTGAAAGAATTAGAAAAAGAACAGACTATGAAATCCAAAGATTAATGCCTAAAGAAGTAATTTTTGATTTTACAAAAGTTAAATTCATGGATAGTGCAGGAATTGGACTTGTTCTTGGAAGGTACAAGCAAGCAAATAGTTTTGGAGGAAAACTAAAAATTGTAAATGCAAATGAAAGAATTAAAAAAATATTAGAAATGTCTGGAGTAGCTAAGATAATACCAATTATAAATTTAGATGATACAGAAAAAACAGGATAATTATAAATTTGAAATAAATAAAAAGAGAAAGGAAATAAAAAAATGAGTAAAAAAATTAAAAATGAAATGCAAATTGAATTTGCAAGTAAATCAGCAAATGAAGCATTTGCAAGAATAGCAGTTGCTGCATTTGTATCACAATTAGATCCAACAATAGAGGAAATTGCTGATATAAAAACATCAGTTTCTGAGGCTGTTACAAATTCAATAATTCATGCATATCCAAATAAAGATGGAATTGTTAAAATAAAAGCAATTTTATATGAAGATGAAATTGAAATAGAGATATCTGATACAGGAAGTGGAATTGAAAATGTTGAAGAGGCAAGAGAACCTTTATTTACAACAAAAGGAAATCTAGAAAGATCTGGAATGGGATTTACAATTATGGAAAACTTTATGGATAATTTAAAAGTTGAATCAATAGTAGGTCTTGGAACAAAAATTTCTATGAGCAAGAAAATAAAAAAAGAAAATACATAGGAGGCTAAGATGAATGAGAGAAATAAAGCTCTTATTACTTTAGCACAGCAAGGAGATAAGGAAAAATTAACATTGCTTATAGAAGAGAACAAAGGATTAATATGGAGTATTGTAAAAAGATTTTTAGGAAGAGGATATGAACCAGACGATTTATATCAAATTGCTTGCATAGGTTTTATTGAGTCAATACAAAGATTTGATTTTAATTATAATGTTGAACTTTCTACATATTCTGTTCAATATATGATTGGAGAGATTAAAAAGTTTCTAAGAGATGATGGAATAATTAGAATAAGTAGAAGCATTAAAGAACTTGGAATAAAAATAAAAGAATTAGAACACATATATATGGCAAAAACCGGAGAATCTTTATGTGTTACAAGACTTGCACAAATTTTAGAACTTCCAGAAGAAAATATTTATATTGCAATGGAAGCACAAAAAACTATTGAATCAATAAATGCAAAAATAGGAGATGATGATAGAGAAATTATAGATTTATTAGTTGATGAAGAGGATGAACAAAGTAAAATAGTAGATAAAATAACAGTATGGGAAATGATAAAAAAATTGAATTCTCGAGATAGAGAAATTATTAATTTAAGATATTTTAAAGATAAGACACAAGCTCAAGTTGCTAAAATACTAGGAATTTCCCAAGTTCATGTTTCGAGAATAGAAAAGAAAATTTTAAGTGAATTTAAGAAAAATTTACTTACCACTTAATATGAAGTATTCTTAAAAATAAATTTTAGGAAGAATAGGAGCTTATATTTTGAAAAAACTAATATTTTACTTTATATTTGTTATAATTTTAATTTTTACAATGCCAATTGTTTTTACAAATCAATTTAAGACAGAGGAAGTGTCATCTGAAAAAGCAGAAGAAAAATTTGATTATGGAGAATATACAACTATAAAGTTATTGCATACTGCAACAGGGGAAGTTGAAGAAATGCATTTAGATGAATATTTATATGGTGTAGTAGCAAGTGAAATGCCA
This sequence comes from uncultured Clostridia bacterium, assembly GCA_948676835.1. GTDB lineage: Bacteria > Bacillota > Clostridia > TANB77 > CAG-508 > Scatovivens. The sequence continues at coordinate 1,730 of CAPOZU010000003.1, read as the reverse complement.
GCTACTTTTGAGCTAGAAGCTTTAAAAGCACAGGCTATTGTTGCAAGAACTTATACAATATATCAAATAAGAAATGGTAAAAAACATGAAAATGCGGATATGTGTGATAGTTCATATAATTGCCAAGCATGGATTTCAAAAGAAGATAGATTTGCAAGATGGGAAGAAGGAAAAAGGGAAGAATATTGGAATAAAATTGTTCAGGCAGTTAATTCAACAAAAGGAAAAGTTATTTTATATAATGGAGAACCAATAAATGCATTATTTCATAGTAATAGTGGAGGAGCAACTGAACTATCAATAAATGTTTGGGGAGGAGATTTTCCATATTTTCAAACAGTACAAACTTCAGGGGAAGAAAACTATACTTCATATAGCTCAGAGGTAATAATTTCTAAAGATGATTTAATAAAAAAGATGCTCGAAAAATATTCTGGATTTCAAATAAATTTTTCTGATGAAGAACCAATTAAAATTTTAGAAAGAACAGCTTCTGGTAGAATAAGTAAAATAAAAATTGGAAATACTGAAATCACAGGAGTTGACAGTAGAAATATTTTTGGTCTTAAATCTGCAAATTTTAATTTTGAAATTTTAGGAGATAATATAAAATTTGAAGTCATTGGTTATGGGCATGGAGTAGGATTTAGTCAATGTGGAGGTGATACATTGGCAAAGAATGGAAAAAATTATGAAGAAATAATAAAATATTATTATAAAGATGTAGAAATAAGTGAATAATCTTCAAAAAAATGCAAATAATGATACTAATATTTACAAAAAATTGGAGGTTATTATGGGAAGAAGAGAATATTATGAAGAAAAAAAATTAAAAAAGTTAGTATATGTTTTTGCAAGTGTTTTAGCTCTATCAATAGTTGTATTTTTAACACTATTGGTAGCATATAATAAAAAATTGAAAGAAAATTCAACTCAAAGTTTATTAGAACTAGGAAAGATGAATGATATTGTTTCAAATGAAAATTTAGAAGAAACAAGTTATTCTTCTGATAAAACTGTGTCAATAGCAACTACTAATACAAACAAAAATGAAACAAATACTGTAAAAAAGGAAAAAGTAAATACAACGCCAGTAGAGTCTACAGTGGTAAATAATATTTCTGAAAATACAGTTACAAATACAAATGTTGTAGAAGAAAACACTGAAAAACAACTTGAATTTGTAGCTCCAGTTTCTGGAGAAATTATAAAAGATTTTGCAAGAGATACATTAATTTATTCAAATACATTAGAAGAGTGGACAATTCATAATGGAATAGATATAAAAGCAGATAAAATGTCTGTTGTTACAGCATCAGAAGAAGGAATGATAGAGTCTATAAAAAATGATCCTAGATATGGTTTAACAGTAACTATTTCTCACGAGAATGGATTTAAGACAATATACTCAAACCTTTTAACAACAGAATTTGTAACAGAAAATGAAACAGTAGAAAAAGGACAAACTATAGGAACTGTTGGAGAATCATCAAGTTTTGAAATAGCTGATGAGCCACATTTACATTTTGAAATGTACAAAGATGGTGAAATTGTAAATCCTACAATTTACTTACAATAATTTAAAATATTTTAAATAAAATGTTAGTATTTGTGCTAACATTTTATTTTTTATTTAGAATATATTAGTATTGAAAAATATAGGTTTAAAATAGATATGTCACAAGTAAAATGAAAATAAAATATTGAAAGAGAGTACCAGAAATGATATT
>CAPOZU010000002.1 GCA_948676835.1 uncultured Clostridia bacterium | reverse complement strand
ATGAGTTCTTAAAAAAATATAAAAGTCAAGAAGAATCGTTATTAACAATATAAGGTACTCAAAGTATATATTTTTCAAAAAAGTGTGACATATGTTTGACTAACCTACAGATTCCTTAAATTTCACTTTTCTTTTTTCTTGAGAAAATAGTAAAATTATGGTATAATATAGGTGTAACTCGATAGCAACTACGTTCAAACAAGTTAGGAGGATGCCTTATGATGAAGAATAACTTGTTACAAAGTGAACCCAAAGTATACGAAATGAAATCTACAGAAAAAGAGGTTTACGAAACGCAGTCGTGCCAGTTATTAAGGGTGCGGGATAGTGCAAATGCACTCGAGAAGATTTCTAATGAAACAGGGGAAGAAATAGATTCAGTGGTAGAAGAATTATATGATGCCATGAATAGCTTTCAGCTCAAGAAGAAAGTTAAAGAAACTATTGATTCCAAACAATATGATGTTTCTATAAGCATTTCGGACTATCAGCAATCACGTACAGCTACAGTTAAAATTAATAAGCGAAGCGTGAGAGCAAAAATTCAGAATGGAATAAGAAACTTTTTAACTGAATTGGTTGGATAGAAAATTGTTTCCGTTCTGAAAATTAATGCTGTTGTAAGAGGTTGCCCACTATAGGTGGGTAGCTTCTAAATAGCATAAATAAGAAGGGTAATTATTATGGAATACAATATAGGAGATATAGTAAAAACTAAAAAGGCACATCCATGTGGAAGCAAAGAATGGGAAATAACAAGAATTGGTGTGGATTTTAAGTTAAAATGTTGTAATTGTGAACATATTATTATATTGCCACGTGAAAAAGCTTTAAAAATGATATTGAAAAAAGTTTAAAATACATAGATAAAAGCTGAAAAGTATTTACTTTTTCAGCTTTTGTGCTATAATGTAATAGATAACTGATGTATATTATGTTAATAAGGAGAACGTGTGATGAATGCAATTACTTATGTAAGAGAAGACAATGTCAGCAAGCACAATGGATCATCGTATGAAATCTCTTACTATCGGTTAACGGTAGTATCTAAGACAAGAGTTTGCAAATCTAAGCTGGTAGATGAGTTGTTTGAATACTTGAAAAACGATCTCCTCGAATGGCGGCTCAATCGGCTGAGAAGAGAATACAAACGTCTTGTAACAGAAGTAGAAAACAATGGGAACATTGCAACAGTGACAATCACTAAGCGTCCATGGTTTAAAAAGTAAGTTATTGCCCCTGTAATGAAAATTATGGGGGCAATATAATTTTCCAAAAAAGGTTTACATTTTATTATTTTGTGATATAATATTATCCATAGTAAATAAAACGTTTGATTAAGAACTAAGTAATAAATTAACTTTTTTAAGAGAGCTTATGGTTGGTGAGAATAAGTAAAAGTATTTATGAAATCTACTCTTAAGATGTTTCTAGCAAAACTAGACCGAGTTGTTGCAGGTTATAGCAATAAAAAGAGAAATAAACAAAGGTGGTACCGCGATTATTCGCCCTTATACGAATTTAGTATAAGGGTTTTTTTGTTCTTGAATTTTAAAGGAGGGAAAATTATGAACGAAGTAAAAATTGGAAAAGTGTACAGACATTTTAAAGGAAATTACTATTTTGTAGAAAATGTAGGATTAGATTCGGAGACTCAAGAAAAAGTGGTTATATATAAACCATTATATGAAAGGCAAGATTCCCGGAATTTGGGTAAGAAGAGAGAAAATGTTCTTAGAAGAAATTGATACAAATAGAAAAGATAATATAACAGGTCAAAAATATAGATTTGAAGTAGTCAAAGATTTAAGTAAAGATTATATAAGTAAAAAATAGGGGGAAATATTATGATAGATATTAAAGTTTTAAGAGAAAATCCAGAAATGGTAAAAGAAAATATTAAAAGAAAATTCCAAGACCATAAACTTATCTTAGTTGATGAAGTTTTAGAATTAGATAAAGAAAGCAGAGAATTAACATTAATGTGTGATGAACTTCGTATGAAGAGAAATTCTATAAGTAAAGAAATCGGAGCTTTAATGGGACAAGGAAAAAAAGAAGAAGCAGAAGGTAAAAAACAAGAAGTGCAAGAAATTAATGAAAAATTAGCTGCAAATGAGGGAAGGGAAGCTGAGCTAAAAGAAGAAATTAAAGCTAGAATGATGAAAATTCCTAATATAATGGATGCATCAGTTCCAATAGGAAAAGATGATACAGAAAATGTAGAAAATGAAAAATTTGGAGAGCCAGTTGTACCAAGCTATGAAATACCATATCATGCAGATATAATTGAATCTTTAAATGGATTAGATAAAGAAAGTGCTGGTAGAACAAGTGGTAATGGTTTTTACTATTTATTAGGTGATAGCGCAAGACTTCATGAAGCTATGATTGCATATGCAAGAGATTTCATGATTAATAAAGGTTTTACTTATTGTATACCACCATTTATGATAAGAAGTGATGTTGTAAATGGAGTTATGAGTTTTGAAGAATTAGAAGCTATGATGTATAAAATAGAAGGAGAAGATTTATATTTAATAGGAACTAGTGAACATTCAATGATAGGTAAATTTAAAGGTCAAATAGTAAAAGAAGAAGAATTACCAATTGCAATTACAGGATATTCTCCATGTTTTAGAAAAGAAGTTGGTTCACATGGATTAGAAGAAAGAGGATTATATAGAGTTCATCAATTTGAAAAACAAGAAATGATAGTTCTTTGTAAGCCAGAAGAACAAATGGATTGGTATAACAAAATGTGGAGTTATACAGTAGAATTTTTCAGAAGCTTAGATGTTCCAGTTAGAACATTAGAATGTTGTAGTGGAGATTTAGCAGATCTAAAAGTTAAATCTTGTGATGTTGAAGCTTGGAGTCCACGTCAACAAAAATACTTTGAAGTAGGTAGCTGCTCTACTTTAGGTGATGCCCAAGCAAGAAGATTATCAATTAGAGCCAAAGGGGAAAAAGGAAATTATTTAGTTGCTACATTAAATAATACAGTTGTAGCAAGCCCAAGAGGATTAATTGCAGTTCTTGAAAATAATTATCAAGAAGATGGTAGCATAAAAGTACCAGAAGTTTTATGGCCATATATGGGTGGAACAAAAGTACTACTACCAAAAAAATAAAGATTGGAGTAAGAAAATGATAATAAATAATCCAAAATTCGAAGTATCAGCTGTAAGTAAAAAACAATATCCAAAAGGAAATCTTCCAGAAGTTGTATTAGTTGGAAAATCTAATGTAGGAAAATCATCATTTGTTAATACTATGGTAAATAGAAAAAATTTGGCTAGAACTAGTAATGTTCCTGGAAAAACAAGACAAATTAATTTTTATAATATGGATAATAAATTTTATTTTGTAGATTTGCCAGGTTATGGTTATAGCAAAATGTCTAAAGAAGAAAAAGTTGTTTCTGGAAACTTTATTGAACAATATTTAGAAGAGGGAGATAATGTTGCTTTAATAATACTTTTATTAGATATTAGACATAAACCTACTGCTGATGATATTCTTATGTATGATTATATTTTAAAAAGCAACTTGCCATTTATGGTACTTACAAATAAAGCTGATAAAATAGCTGTAACTAAAGTAGATTCAGAAGTACAAAGAATAAAAGAAATATTAGGAATTTCTTATAGTACAATATTACCATTTTCTTCTGAAAGAAAAATTTATCAAGAAAATGTTTGGAAAGAAATTGAAAAATTTGTAAAACATGAATAAATTGAAAGAAAATACATAAATATATATATAACAAAGGTTTAATTTTTATGAACAGGAGATATTTATGTATAGTGAATTTGTTAAAGAAGTAGAAATATCTGATTTAGATGAAAATGAAAAAAATAGTGATTTACTAAAAAATATAAAAATTGTAAAAGAAACATTAAATAATATGTATAACAATATGCAGTTTGCAGATGGAGATTTGATAGATTATTATTCTTATCAAATAAAAGCAGAAGAAGCAAAATATGATTATTTAATAAAACAAGCTAAAACTAAAAAAATTAAAATTGTATAAAACAAAACGAAACAGCCCCGCATGCGTTTACATACGGGGCTGTTTCTCACATATTACGATAACTATATTTAGATTTCTAGATAAATAGGAAAATATAGCATCGCAATATAATAGTATAGCACAAGTTTACATAAAAAACAACATATTATTCTACAGTTACTGATTTTGCTAAGTTTCTTGGTTTATCAACATCTAATCCTTTTTCTTTAGAAATGTAATAAGCAAGAATTTGTAATGGTACAACTGAAAGTACAGGAGAGATAAGGGTACTTGTTTTTGGAATTGTAATTACTTCATCAAAATCATGATTTAATTCTTGATTTGTAACAATAAAGGTTTTTGCTCCTCTTGTTACTACTTCCAATAAATTACTTACAGATTTTTCAACTAACATTCTGTTTGTTAATACAGAAACAACAGTTACACCATTTTCAATTAAAGCAATTGCTCCATGTTTTAATTCTCCAGATGGATAGGCTTCTGAATGAATATAAGAAATTTCTTTTAATTTTAAAGAACCTTCTTGAGCAACTGAATAATCAATACCTCTACCAATAAAGAATACATCTTTTTCTTTATAAATCTTTTTAGCAAATTCTTTTATTTTATCTGTATTTTTTAGTACTTCTTCAAGTTTTGTTGGAAGAAGTAAAATATCATTTTTTAATTCTGAACATTTTTCAAGATTTTTTTCTAATATTTCAGCAAAATAAATTGCAACAATTGCAAGTAAAACTATTTGAGAAGTATAAGCTTTTGTAGAAGCTACTGCTATCTCAGGACCTGCATGAGTGTATACTGTATAATCTGCTTCTCTTGTAATAGAAGAACCTATAACATTAGAAATAGCAATTGTTTTTGCACCTTTAGATTTTGCAAGTTTTAAAGCAGCAATTGTATCTGCTGTTTCTCCTGATTGAGTAACAAAAATACAAAGTGTTTTTTCATTTATTAAAGGATTTCTATATCTAAATTCAGATGCAGCATCAACTTCAACTGGAATTTCGCATAATCCTTCAAAAATTGGCTTTGTAGCATATCCAGCATGCATTGCAGTACCACAAGCAACTATAAATATTTTATTAATTGAATTTAAGTATTTTTTGTCTAAATCTATATCTGGAAGAAGAGTCTTTGAATTTTTGGAAATTCTAGAACCTATAGTTTCTCTAATAGATTTTGGTTGTTCATTAATTTCTTTTAACATGAAATCAGCATAACCATCTTTTTCTGCTGCACCAGCATTCCAAGTAATATTTTGACATTCTTTATCTATTTTATTTAATTCACTATCATAGAAATCAATAGAATCTCTTGATATAAATGCAAATTCATTATCGTTTAAAAGATAAAAATCTTTTGTAAAAGAAAGAATTGCAGGTATATCTGAACTTATATAATTTTCTTCAACACCTTTTCCTATAACTAAAGGACTATCTTTTCTTACAACAATCATATTATCAGGATACATAGATGATAGAATTTCTAATGCATAACTTCCTTTTAACATTTTACAGGTATTTGCAATTGCATCAAGAAAACGCATATTTCCAGTTTTTTTAGAAGATTCAAAATAAAAGTGAATTAAATTAGGAATAACTTCTGTATCTGTTTCAGATAAAAATTTATATTTATGAGATTTTAAAAATTCTTTTAAATCAGCATAATTTTCTATTATTCCATTATGAACAACTGCAAAGTTTTCTGAATTATCCATATGAGGATGAGAATTTGTACTAGAAGGTTTACCATGAGTAGCCCATCTTGTATGACCAATTCCTATAGTTCCTTTTAAAGAATCAATTCCTTTTGTATTATTTAAGTCATTAACACGACCTTTATTTTTTACAACTTTTAATCCATTATTTTCAATAGTTGCGATTCCAGCTGAATCGTAACCTCTATATTCTAGTCTAAAAAGACCATTTATTAATATTGGTTTTGCTTCCTTTTTTCCTATATAACCAACTATTCCACACATAAAAAAACCACCTTTCTTAATAAAATGGGCATTAAATTTAAAGGTAGTATTGCTACCTTAAGACCCATTTTGCAAGTAGGGTGTAAGTAAGATTAATTACTAGAATTTGTTATAGTATTTCTACTATTTTTTGAACTAGTATATGGTAATAATCAATACCACTAGAGCATCCGCCGAGTATTTCGATAACTCTAGACCTCGTCAACTATTATGTAGTCCTGGCGCTAACTATCTGTTTTGTAAAACTCCTTTCTAAAAATAACTTACACTTAACTTATTTCTACTCTATAATATGTGAAATATTCAAAAATGTCAATTAAAATTTCTGGGAAATAAAATTTTCTATTGTAAATAAATCTTGCAAATGCTATAATTCAAGTAGAACTTTAATATTTGAAAGGGAAAAAATATGGAAGAAATTAAAGTACCACCAAAAGAAATGCAAAGCAAAAATTCAGAAGAAAAATACTTGGTGACCAGTGTTATTTCAGAAGAAAATAAAAAAGAATATTTTTTATATAGTGACGGGAATTTATATGAAAAAGATAATGAAGGAAATTTAGTAAAACTTGATAATGTATCTGCTGAAAGCAAAAAAATAGCAAAAAAAATTATGGAGAATTTTAAACCAGGCAAAACAGATGTTATTAATAATCCAAATAATTTTATTCCCAAAAGTAACGCAAAAGATGTTGATGTAGATTATCCTGAATTATAAAATATATTAATTTTACTAATGATTTTAAAAAAACGTAAGTAAAAAAGGAAAAAGAACAAATGTCAAAAAGAAAGTATGAAAATAAAAAATTAAAAAAATATTTTGAAAAATATATTAAAAAATTATCTGTTGAAGATAAATATAAGCCAATGCTTGTTGATATATTAATGAGAAGAGCAGATACATATGATTTATCAGGTGCTGAAATCAGACAAGATGTGGTGTCTATACTCAATAATTTAGATAGTATTGTTGTAACTCAAATGCCACAAGGATTTGAAACTGCATGGGGTGTTTATACTCCATGGGATAAGGAAGTTACAATATCAGAATCTTTGATGGATACTGAACAAGATACAACCAAAATATATCAAACAATAACACATGAAATATACCATGCTTTAGCAAGAGATGAAAATGGTAATGATAGAATGGCTAGATACAATTTAATTACTGGAGAATATAATTCAGCACTTTTAGAAGCTATTGTTGAAAAAGCTTCTTATAGAGCTGTTTTTGGAAATGATAGGCAAGTGAATGGATACTATAATAAAAGTGCTAGAGGATATGGAGATATAACATTTATAGTAGATGTTTTAGAAGCAACTTATGGAGTTAGTGAAAAAGAATTTTTAAAAAATGGAATAATGGGAAGAGAAAAATTAGCTGAATTTTTGGCAGAACGTTCTGGAGAAACACCAGAATCAGCCTATACATTTTTAGATTCAATTGAAGCCAACTATGCATTAGTGCATCATTCATTATATCCATCAGAAGGACAACAAATAAGCCCATATCAGATGGCTTTAAATCTAGAGAATGGATTAACTGGAATTTACAATCTTTGTGAAAGTAAAATGGCAGAAAGAATTGAAAACTCTAAATATGAAGCTACTTCTTATGAAGATGTAGATAATTTAAATGATGAATTAAGGTATGATCACAATAAATTAACTGCAGTTATGGGAGAAAGACTGGATTATTTTTCGAAAAATTTTGATCATAGTCTAAAAAAGAATGTATGTAATAGAGTTGCTTTTAATAGATATAATACCGTTTTAAAAGTAAATAATATCAATGATTTAGTTGAGGCTGCACCAAATTTTTCAGATGAAACTAATTTCATGAATGGATTTGCTTGGGCTGCTGATGGGCAATTAGGACAATTGCGACCAGAGATATTATCAACTTATGGAATAAATATAAAATTAGATTATATGCTTCCTATAACTGAGGAAATATTTGATAGAGCTTTGGAGGAAGATGCTACTCCTGAATATGATAATTCAAAAGTACCAAAACTATTTAAAAAAATTAAAAATAAAGATAAGGGATTTTTTTGGAATGGATTAGATAAAATAAAAAGTTTATTTTCTAGAAAAGATCAAAAACTTCTTTCAGAAGGTGGAAATCAAGCTTTTCAAGACACACAACCTCTAGAAATAAATACAATATTTCCTCAATTAACAAAAGAAGAACAGGAAATGTACAATATGCAAGTAAGGCAAGCAGTAGAAAGTTTAGATAAAAATATAACTACAGCAGAGATAAGTAAAGAAATAGAAAATGAAGATAGATAAATAAGAGGTGTTATATGGACGAAATAATGAAAAAATTAAAAGTAATGTATACAGAAGAACAAATACAAAAAAGAATACAAGAAATGGCAGAACAACTTGATAAAGACTATCAAGGAAAAGATTTAATTGTTATTTCTGTATTAAAAGGTGCAATATTTTTCTCTGTTGATTTAGTTAAAAAAATGAAAACACCTGTAATACTTGATATGATGCAAGTATCAAGTTATCAAGGAACACAAAGTACAGGAAATGTTATTATAAAAAAAGATTTAGATGAAGATATATCTGGAAAAGATGTTTTAATTGTTGAAGATATTATAGATACAGGATATACACTTCAATATTTAAAAGAATATTTAAAAACTCTAAATCCAAATTCTTTAAAAATAGCTGTACTTGCAGATAAAAAGGAAAGAAGAGAAATTGATGTAGATATTGATTATATAGGTTTTGAAATAGAAAACAAATTTATTGTTGGATATGGATTTGATATAGATCAAAAATATAGAAATATACCATATATAGGATATATTGAAGAATAAATTGGAGATATAGATGTTTGATATTGAAGAAGAATTAAAAAAACTTCCTGAAAAGCCAGGAGTTTATTTAATGCATGATAAAGATGATACTATTATATATGTGGGAAAAGCAATTGTTCTTAAAAATAGAGTAAGACAATATTTTAGAAAAAACAATAAAACACCAAGAATTGAGAAAATGGTTTCTTTAATAGATCATTTTGAATATATAGTAGTTGGAAGTGAAGATGAAGCATTAATATTAGAATGTAATTTAATAAAAAAATATAGGCCAAAGTTTAATGTTTTACTTAAAGATGATAAAACATATCCATATATAAAGGTTGATGTTAAAGCTGATTATCCAACTGTATTTATGACTAGAAAAGTTATAAATGATGGCGCAAAATATTTCGGACCATATCCCAATGTTGGAAGTGCTAAAGAAATGGTAAGCTTTATTAAAGAAAAATTTCAAATAAGACAATGCAAAAATTTTAGAAATCAAGATAGAGCTTGTTTGAATTATCATATAAAAAAATGTTTAGCACCATGCATGGGATATGTTTCAAAAGAAGAATATAAAAAACAAATAGATCAAATATGTTTATTATTAGATGGAAAAATAGATAGTATAATAAAGAAATTAGAAGAGGAAATGAAAGAATATTCCAAAAACTTAGAATTTGAAAAGGCAGCAGCTATAAGAGATAGAATATTAGCAATTGAAAGAGTATCTGAAAAACAAAAAGTATCTAATATTTCTGAAAATAATATAGATGTAATTGGATTATATAAAAATGAAGTTACAGTATGTATAGAAATGTTTTTTATTAGAAATAGCAAAATGATTGGAAGAGAACACTATTTCTTTGATGAACTAAAGGATATGGAAGAAGAGGAGATAGTATCTGGTTTTATAAAACAATATTATATGGATATGGATAAAAAGAATTTTCCAAGTAAAATAATGCAAAGATATCAATTAGAAGATAAAGAAGCAATTGAAAAATGGTTATCTGATCTTGGAAATAGAAAAGTTGAAATAAAATGTCCTCAAAAAGGTGAAAAATTAAGATTTGTTGAAATGGCAGAACTTAATAGTAAAATAACATTAGAAAATAAAATGAAAGATAAAACAGAAATACTATCAGAATTAAGAGATGTATTAGAATTAGAATCTTTACCACTAAAAATAGAAAGTTTTGATATATCTAATATTTCTGGAAACTTTATAGTTGCTGGAATGTGTGTTGCGCAAAATGGGGTTATAAAAAGAAATTTATCAAGAAGATTTAAAATAAAAACAGTATTTGGTCAAGATGATCCAAGATGTATGCAAGAAGTTGTAACTAGAAGATTAAAACATTCAATAGAAAATCCAAAAGGTGGTTTTGGAACTTTGCCAGATCTAATATTAGCAGATGGTGGTATTACTCAAATAAGAGCAATCCAAAACGCAATGGATGAAGTTGGTGTTCAAATTCCTGTTTTTGGAATGGTAAAAGATGATAAGCATTCTACAAGAGCGCTTATAAATGAACAAAGAGAAGAATTTGAAATTTCAGAAAATTTATTTAATTTTATTACAAATCTTCAAGATGAAGTTCATAATACAGCAATAGAGTATCACAGAAAAGTTCGTGATAAAGAAATGACAAAATCGAAATTAGACTATATAGAAGGAATAGGAGAGAAGAAAAGAACACTTCTACTGAAAAAGTTTGGTAGTGTAAGTAATATAAAAAAAGCGTCTGTAGAAGAGCTAATGATGGTAAAAGGAATCAATTTAGAATTAGCACAAAGATTAAAAGATGAGTTATAAAAAATAAAAAGCATCCTAGATTTGGGATGTTTTTATTTTTTTCAAAAAAGGTGTAAGGTTTTTTATTTAAATGTTAATATATAAGTAAAGAAGTATAAAAGGAGAAATATATGGGAGACTCTTTAATACAAAACTATATAAATAATGATAATACATTAAATATAGAAAAGATTGTAAATGATTATAGTGGTTATATTTTTACAATTATAAAAAATATGACCAAAAACTTAGTACCAGATGAAGATATTGAAGAAATGATATCTGATGTACTATTAGTTTTATGGAAGAACAAAGAAAAATTAAAGCATGATTTGGAACTAAGACCATATTTAGCAACAGTTACAAAAAATATTGCCAAAAACAAATTGCGAAGTTTGAAAGTTCCATATGATTCTAATATCGAAAATCAAGACGAAATTGTTGCTAAATTTGATGTTGAAGAAATTGTTTCTACTAAAGAAGAATTTGAAATTATTTCAAAGCAATTAAAGAAAATTGGAAAAGATAGCCGAATTTTTATAATGTTTTATTTTGAGGGAAAGAAAACAAAACAGATAGCAGATGAACTCAAAATTAATGAGTTTACTATTCATACCAAACTGCATAGAATGAGAAAAAAGATAAAGAAAGCGTTAGAAGAAAGGGGGTATAGATATGGAAAATAAAGATTTTAATAAAAGAATATTAAATAGACTTAAAGAAAAAATTGCAATTGAAGAATATAGAAAAGAAAATAATATTCAAAAGAAGAAAAAATCAAAGGTATTTTTCAAAGTAGCCTCTTTTATAACCATACTTGGTATCGCTAGTGCAAATTTATATACTTATGCAACATTTAAACAAGATGTAATTACTTATGTTTTGGATAAACTAGGAATTTTTAATGAAGATAATAAGGAAAGTTTGGTACAAGTAAATCAGACACAAGAAAGTAATAATATAGCATTAACATTAGAAAATTATGCTATTGAAAATAATACTTTAATAATAGGATATAAATTAAAAGCAAATCAAGATACAGATTTAGGAGTAGAATATATTATTGATGATACTAATTTGATTAATAATGATAAAACATATCATTTAAATAAAAGTACATCAATGTTTTTAAGCAAAATAAGTGATACAGAATATGAGTTTTTAAAAATCTATAATTTGGGTGATATTAAAATTAATGAGGGATATTTTTTAGAAACCAAATTATTTTTACCAAAGTATTTAGATATAGGTGAACATGTTGGAGAATGGGAATTTAAGATAAAACTTGAATCAAAAAATCAAACATTAAATCCAGAACAATACACTGTAGAAAATGTAAGAGGAACAATGGACTGGATAGGTGAAACATTTAATATGAATCATACATTTAAAGTTCTAGAATTAGAAAACACATCACTTTATACTAAATTAACAATTCTTTTAGAAAGTTATTGGACTGGTGGACAAAAATATACTATAGAAATCACAGATGAAAATGGAAATGCTATTCTAGAAGATGGAATACAAACTCTATGTGGAGGAGTGCCTACTGAAATAATATTAAAGAAACTAGATATGAATTCAAAAATAAATATAACTGTTACCGAAAGAAGTGGAGAAACAGAAATAACAGCTAAAGGTAGTACAGTATTAGATTTAGCAAAAGATTTAAAACCAAAAGAAGAAAGAAAAATAGAGTATACTACAACAACATGGAAAGATTTAAAATTTAAATATGATAAAGAAATTAAAGTAGATAAAAGAAATAGTTCAGGTTATTATGGATATTACGATTCAATTAGTTTTGGATTATATACTATTGTAGGAGATGTAAGAGATGATACAGGTGATGGTTCTATACAAATTGGTTGTGATAAAAACGAATTTAATCATACTCTTTACGAGATTTTTGAAGAATATAAAGCGATTAATACAGTCTCTTGGAGAAATGATTTATTTAAAAATAGATATCCTATTTACTTAAATAACGGAACAGATGTAGTATTAAATCATGAGCAAATGATAGAATTATCAAAAAATAAAAAAGTAACTGCAAATGGAATTACAATTAATAGTAGTAACTATGATTTTTCAAATGTAGAATGTAGAGATGTTGAAAATATAAAAATAAATGGAATTGATGCAATTACATGGAATGAATATGCAGATAAAATGTATATTTTTGAATACAAAGAAAATATTTATGATATTAGAACTTCAAACGAAATAAATGCAAATCAAAGAGTTGATGAATTTATAAATAATATAGAATTTTTATAATATAATAAAATCCTCCAGTATAGCTGGAGGATTTTGGCTTGATTTATTTTGTTTCATCTTTTTTTAATAATGGTGGAAGTATAATTCTAAGTAATAAAGCAGAAAATACTATATTAAAGATATTTCCATATAATACAGCTTGACTTCCATTTCTAAATAATCTTGAAAACTGAGAATTTAAGTAAAGGTACACTATAAGAAAAATTTCAGAGAAGATTAATGATTTCGTTTTTTGTTTTATTTTTATATCATCAGTTTTTTTATATTTTATTTTTCTAAAAATAAGTATAAATGGAATTACTAAAACAAAAATTAAAAATGATAATGTTAAAATAATAGAAATGGTTGCACATGTATAGCAAATAAAAGAATGCTTATCTAGAAATCTGTCTGATTCTTCCATTGCTTCGAGTGTCATATTACAAAGTACTTTTGTATATAAGATATTTAAAAATAGTATAAATAATAGTGTGATTTTTTTTATAGAATTTTTCATATAATTCCTCCTAAATATAAATTAAAAATAATTCCAATTAGATAAGAGCATACATTATTTATTATGGAAAGATATAATAAATTAATATTTTTTACTTTCAAAAATCTTTTATATAACATAAATTCAATAAATATTACTAAAATTTCTATAAATAAAATTATTGGATAGTGGAATCTACTACTTATTATTAGTAGATTTATTAATTCTGTAATTGGATTAGTAAATAGATTTATTAAAAAAATGCATAATAAATTATTTTTTTCATTTATTCCACAAAATATAGAAATTATTAGCTCAATAAATAATGTAAAAATTAAAGATAATATAATATTGTATAACATATGACTCCATATAAATATAAACAATTTTTTATTGTAGTATAATAATAATTTATCATAAGCAAACTTTTAATTCAATATAAAAATATATAAATGTATATAAAAATATAAATATAAAAATATATAAATATGCAAATATGCAAATATGCAATTATATATTGGTTAAATATCTTGAATGTTAATAAGCATTGCTTGTAGCAACGGATTATTCTTTATATAATAGTTTGTAGAGAAAGGAGTTGTTCAAAATGTTAAAAGAAAATATTAAAAAATTAAGAAAATCAAAAGGACTTTCGCAAGAAGAACTTGCTATCAAACTAAATGTAGTAAGGCAAACAATTTCTAAATGGGAGCAAGGACTATCAGTTCCTGATTCAGAAATGTTAGTTTCAATATCAGAGGCTTTTGAAACACCAGTAAGTGCTTTGCTTGGAGAAAATGTTTCAGAGTCTAAAGCAGATGATTTGAAAGCAATTTCTGAAAAATTAGAAATAATAAACTTACAATTGTTGCAAAGGAATAATGTAAGAAGAAAAATAATTCATTGGATACTAATTTCATTAGTTATAATTATAATAATAATTTTTAGTGCTTTATTCTTATTAAATAGTCCATATCTTAATTGGGATTATAATAATCCTGAAAATGCTGTTTTAGGAGTTGCTTTTCATTCGTTTGAATGGATATTTATTAGAATAGCACCGATTATCTTTATTTCATCAATCGTTGGAATTATATTGACTCGAAAGAATGTTTAAAATTAATGATAATGAGAAAGAGTCAAACGGCTAGTACGAAACTAGTCAAAGAGTAGTCTGGTCAACTAATCTTTTTTTGAGCATAAAAAAAGAGATATGTGGTGAAGTGAACATTTTGGGGTTCACTTCAGTTAAAATTCATCTCTTTTTGGTACAGATGTACGTTACAAAATGATTGAAAATGTAGTAAAATCGGTGCTTTGAAAAAGTATTGGTCGGTAAAGCGGGAAAATTTACAAATTTATTAATCAATAATGATGAATATATTCTAAGATGTATATTAATATATATAATTTTATATATTATTAAATATATTTTTTAAAAATTTGATTGATTTTTTCATGCTAAAGTAATATAATTACATACGTTAGGTAATTTATAATGTAAGGCTATTCGCCAATAAAGAAAATTCTTTTTGTGAATGGGACGGTCTACGATGGACATTTACTGAAAGAGAGGTAATTATTTATGAAACGGATTCTTGCGTTATTAATGGCTTTGTGCCTGTGTTGTGCAACAACAGTAACGGTTTTTGCGGCTGATTCCACTACTTCTAATGAAGTGGATTACTTGAACTATGAGTTTCCCGCAGATGCTGTTGTCTTGTATCAAGGTGTAGACGGTGTTATATATCAGTCTGAACAAAAGAGTGCTGAATTGGCATCAATGACTTCAGATATGACATTTAACTATGTAGATTTTCCTGCTGGACATTGGACTGGCACTAAAACATTTACTATTGAAAATCCTCATTGGATGCCATTTACAACAACATATGGAACATTTAAGATTGAATCAGATTATCAGTCTGCCGAGGTACATATGATTTTGGATAATGGTATGACTACCACATATGCGGACAAAAATGTTTCCATTAGTAATAATGATATTCATTTTGAATTTAAAAGCTCGGCTCAAAATTTAAATGTAAAGTGCTTTCCTACTAATACATCAAATGTATACGGCATAAGAGCAATGTGCTGGTTATACTAAACATTGATTTTTTGGGAGGCCAGAGAGTATCTTGAAAGCATAAACTATTCGTTATTGTAAATTACCTAATTGAAACTACTATCAACCAATCCGTTGTAGACCGTGGGTGGGCATGATGAATGTCCATCCGATTTTATATATAAAGGAGATATAGTATATGAATAAATTAGTTAAAATTTTATTAGTTACTACAATTATTTTAATAATTCTTGTGACAGGATTATATTATTATGTAATTCAACTATCAAAACAAAATTTAAACTCTACTTTAACAAATGCTGAAATAACTAGTGGAATTGGTTCTCGTGTTTCAGAATTAGAAGATAGAGTAGAGAAATTGGAAAGTATAGTAGATAATAATAATTAAAACAGAACTGATAAAAGCGACTAAAATCAATTAGTCGCTTTTGTGTATTATTACCTTATCGATTCATCTCGATATTTATTTGCTAGAGAAAATACTTTTACAAAACTTTTTTCAGCTTCAAGTCCAATTAGTTCTGTATAAATGTCTACCAAATCTTCAAAAATTTTAAACTCATCTTTTCCAATTAATTTTTTTAGTAAGGTTTCTTTTTCGTTATACCTTTTAGAAATTTCTTTATAGTTTGGGTTATTTACAATAATTTCATCTAATTCGTCTTGCACATAATTATATAAAGTTCTAATTGTTTTTTTTTATATTGCATGTATATCACACTCCTTTTATTTTATCTACAAAATCTTTTACTAATCGTTTTAAACTATCTTTAGGAAAGTTAAATAATATACTTACATATTCAGAGCAAGAAAAAATAACAAATAATATTGAAGTTATGCGAGATGATTATAAACGAGTAATAGACAAATTTAATACTCTTGCTAAAAGATATACTAGAATTAAAAATACAGTTGAAGAAACAATGTATAAAACAGAACAGGTACAAGAAGAAAACTATGTTTTAAAGTAAGAAAATAGGGAATTGAAAAAAGAAGTTTTAACGTTAAGAGATTATATTGATAAAACTTTCGAGTATGTTAGTTTATTATTTGATTTTTCAAAAGATAGACTAAAAAGACTTGTAAATTCATTTATACATGATTTTAACAAAGAAAAATAATTGAAAGGTGGTAAAAAATGAGTAGTTTAAATATTGAAAATTTATACGATAATATGCAAGAAAAAATAGTACAAGATATTTGTGAAGATGATAAATTAAATAGTCTATGGAAAGAGCTTAATGAATTAGATGAGTTACTAAAAAATACTATATCTAAAGCAGATTATAATATATTTGATGATTACTTATCTAAAGAGGCTGAATTGATAGATTTAGAAAGAAGAAAAGCTTTTACTTATGGCTATAAATTATCTAATAAGTTAATGATAGATAGTTTAAGAGAATAACAATAAATAGGGTTGAGAAATTCAACCCTATTTTTACGTCCGTGCAAATAATTTTAAATCAAAATGAATAATGTTTGATTTTACTACTATTATAGCTATTTTTATATAAAAAATTATCCGTGCACGAAACTACGATTTTCAATTTATGTAGTGCTATATTTTAATAGTGTTACAGGCATTTTTTATCCGTGCAATTCATCCGTGCACGTTCCGTGCAAATGACAAAAATTAATGAATAATGTTAAATATTTTTGAAAATACATTGAATTAGGAAAAGGACTTATAACATAGATATATTAATACTTTTGACTGGTTTTAGATAAAAATAAAAAACGATGAATTTGGTTTAAATTCATCGTTTTTTGGTGCAGATGGCCGGAATCGAACCGGCACGGTTTATTCAACCGCAGGATTTTAAGTCCTGTGCGTCTGCCAGTTCCGCCACATCTGCATAATTACTGGCAATCAGTTATCTAACTGACAAGAGCTATTATACTATTTGAAAAATAATATGTCAATACTTTTTTGAAAAAAATTAAATTTTCAAAATTCGGTGTGAATCCAAAAGGTAAATTTCGTTTTTATATATAAAGTAAGTGGTGAAAAGCGTGTTACATAAAATTACAGCTAAAGTAAACTTGTAGAAAAATGTCGTATTTTGGAGATTTATAGAGTAATATGCAAAAAAATATTAGTAAGATTAAAATTATTGGTAAAAAACATAAATTTTTTTTCAAAAAAGTGTTGTGTTAATGTTATAATTGTGTTATTATACGTAACTGTGTTCACAAAAAAGCATGTATTTTTATTGAACTATTGATGAATTCTAGAATTAGTCAGTTGATATAAAAATTGTAATCAAGAACACAAACAATGTATTTGAATTAATTAAATCATATAATTCAAATATAAAATCAAAAGTCAAGTTGTAGGAGAAGGAAAAGTGAAACTAAAAAACGCAATTGAAGAATATTACAAGATGATATATCATATATCACTTGAATATTTAAGAAACAAAGAAGATGCAGAAGATATTGTACAGGAGGTATTCTTGAGATATGTTACATATGTACATGAAGAGGAAAAATCCTTTACAAGTAAAGAACACGAGAAATATTGGATTGTTAGAGTTACAATTAATTTATGTTGTAATGAATTGAAAACATCAAGAAGAAAAACAAATACAAATTTAGATGCTTCTAAGGCTAAATCTTATATTATGCCAGATAATGAATTATTTGATGAAATTCAAAAATTAGGTGATAACTATAAAAATGTATTTATATTACATTATTTAGAAGATTTTAAAATATCTGAAATAAGTGAAATATTAGATATTAGTGAAAATAATGTAAAAACAAGATTAAAAAGAGCAAGAGAAAAATTGAAAAGTGGATTAAATATAGAGGAATAAAAATGAAGAAATTAGATGTAGAAATAGAATTAATAAAATGTAAAATTCATGAAGAAGATTTACAAGAAGAATTTAAAGAAAAATTAGAAAATAAACTAAATAATGTATGTGAATCAAAAGAATATACAACTATTGAAGATATTAAAAATAAGAAAAGTTTCATAAAGAAACCATATTATTGTTATAAAGCAGCAGCTGTATTTATTTGCTTTGTCATGTTTTCAAGTTGTGCATTTGCAGGTGGAGTAGGTGATTGGCTAAAAGAGATGTTTAGCAATGTTAGTGAAGAAATGGAAGTTGCATATGAAAATGGAGATATTAAAGGAGTAAATACAGAATATCAAACCTATGATGGAGTTTCTGTTAAAGTAGATTATGTATCTTTAAAAGATAATGAATTATATATTGTATTTAATGTAAAAACAGAAGAATATGATAGAATATATTTTAAAGAGTTTATCATAAAAGATGAATTTGGAAATTTGATTTATGATAATAAAGATGATTTTAGCAATGAAGGATATAGAGAGAATATTACAGAAAAACATGATAGTAAAACAAATAGTTCAGTTTTTATTTCTATAATAAGAAATAATGATTTTGAGTTGTATAAAGAAGTGAATATTCAGATAAAAAATATACAAGTTATTAAGAATGATGATAACTATAATTATTATGGAGACTGGAAATTTAATATTAAACTATAAATAAATATATCAAAAGGCTCGATATTAATCGAGCCTTTTGTGATGCAGAGAAAAATAGATTATTGCCAACAGTAAAATTTTACATATACTCTAATTCCAGCAGAACCGTGATTTATGAGTTTGAAATCAACACTGTTATTAGTTGCTCTTAAATCAATCCAATCATTTTTATGAATTATTCCATTAGCTGATTCAACCATTTTGGATTTTGATGCTCCGTGATCGAGTAATATGACAGAAAATGTTTCATTTGTTGAACCGCCTCCCATAAGAATGGCATATGCTTCAAATGCCATATACCGGTTTGGAATAGAAAAACCAGACAGGGTTGCTACTCCACCAGGAGGAATATCGGAATAAAAATTCTCCCAAGTATCATCCAATGGAATAGTATCATCTTCCATAAGAATGGAAAGGGATTCTGTGGAAGTGTCGGCAAATGCGGTGGTGAAGTTCATAGCAAATACCATCACAAAAGCCAAAAGGAAACTAACTACTTTTTTCATGTTCTTCATAATGTTTACCCCCATAATGTTTGAAAAGTGTGTTTATTTGCATTCCTTTTTTTCTCTTTGCATCAATTCAAATACTCACAAAGTGAAGTTTCGAACTGGGGCGATTATAAGAGCGTAAATAGCAAAAATAGCTCAGTGTTGTGAAAAGCGGTGCTAAACCTCGAAAATTATGAAACTGGCAATACATAAGGCATTGCAATAATGTGTATGGATTAGGATTTTAATTTTATATAGATACATATGTAAAAAAATGTAAAAAAGTACTTGAAATCCAAGCTAAAATCTGTTATATTATTTAGGTATGAAAAATCACACATAGATTGAGTTTTAAATTGTGCTAAAGTTATCAACAATAGTAGTTTAAAATGTGGAAATCTATGGAGGAAAAACAAATAAGGAGGAATTAAAAATGGCAGTAGTTGCAATGAAACAATTACTTGAAGCTGGTGTTCATTTCGGACATCAAACAAGAAGATGGGATCCTAAAATGGCTGAATATATATTCCAAGCTAGAAATGGAATCCATATTATCGATTTACAAAAAACATCAAAAAAATTAGACGAGGCTTACAAATTTATTAAAGAGCAAGCTGAAGAAGGAAAAACAGTTCTTTTTGTAGGAACAAAAAAACAAGCACAAGAGTGCATTAAAGAAGCTGCTCAAAAATGTAACATGTACTATGTAGACCAAAGATGGTTAGGTGGTATGCTTACAAACTTCAAAACAATTGAAGGAAGAATTCAAAGATTAAAAGATTTAGAAGCTATGCAAGAAGATGGTACTTTTGAAGTATTACCTAAAAAAGAAGTTGCTGGTTTAAAAAATGAAATGGAAAAATTAGAAAAAAATCTTGGTGGAATCAAAGATATGAAAGAAATGCCAGGAGTTATGTTTGTAGTAGATCCTAAAAAAGAAAGAATTGCTATATTAGAAGCAAGAAAATTAGGAATACCAGTTGTTGGTTTAGTAGATACAAACTGTAATCCAGAAGATGTTGATTATGCTATACCAGGAAATGATGATGCTATAAGAGCTGTTAAATTAATAGCAGATGTTATGGCTAATGCTGTTATAGAAGGAAGACAAGGAGAAGATGCAGAAGTATCTGAAATGGAAGAACTTGCAGATTCTGAAGAAGCTACAGATATTGAAGAAGTAGCTGCTAAAGAAGTAGAAGAATAATATTTAACTAAAAAATAACAGAAGCGGACATTAAATAATATGTTTAAATCTAATATTATTGTGTCCGTCGTTTTTTTATAAAGAAAATAAACCACTAAGTTGTAGTGGAAAAAATAAAAATTTATTGGAGGTAATAAAAATGATAACTGCAGAATTAGTTAAAAACTTGAGAGAAAAAACAGGTGCAGGAATGATGGACTGCAAAAAAGTTTTAACAGAAACAGATGGAGATATGGAAAAAGCAGCAGAATTATTAAGAGAAAGAGGAATTGCAAAAGCTGCTAAAAAATCAGGAAGAGTTGCTGCTGAAGGTTTAGTTGCAACATATGTTACAGCTGATAAAAAAGTTGGTTCTATTGTAGAAGTAAATGCAGAAACAGATTTCGTTGCTAAAAACGAAGAATTTGTTAACTTTGTAAATGATGTAGCTGAAATAGTTGCTGAAAAAAATCCAGCAGATGTAGAAAGTTTATTAGAAACATCTTATAAAGAATCTGGAAAAACAGTTAGAGAAGTTTTAACAGAAAAAATTGCTACAATAGGTGAAAACATGACAATTAGAAGATTTGAAAGATTTGAATCAGAAGGGTTAGTTGAAAGTTATATTCACGGAGCTGGAAAAATTGCTGTTTTAGTTGATTTTGCTAAAGGTGAAACAGAACTTGCAAAAGATGTATGTATGCAAATTGCAGCTGCTAGACCAGAATATTTAAATAGGGAAGCTGTTCCTCAAGATAGAGTTGAAAAAGAAATGGAAATTTTAAAAGCTCAAGCTATGAATGAAGGAAAACCAGCTGAAATAGCAGAAAAAATGGTTCAAGGTAGAATTGGTAAATTCTATGCAGAAATCTGTTTATTAGACCAAGAATTTGTTAAAGATTCAAGCGTTAAAGTTGGAGAATTAATCAAAAACAAAGGTGCTGAAATGGTTAGATATGCTAGATTTGAAAAAGGTGAAGGAATCGAGAAAAAAGAAGAAAACTTTGCTGAAGAAGTAATGAAACAATTACAATAATAAAATAATAAACAAAAGCTCTGCCGTTATTATAACGAGCAGAGCTTTTTGAGGTATTACTTACTTGTGATGTTTCCCATGACAGCAGCCGCAGCCACCGTGTCCGTCACATCCGCATTTTCCACCGCCGCCACAACAGCACTTGTGTTCTCTGGCAGGAGAGGGAGTACTTTCGGTTGCAGTAGTGGTATTGGGAGTTACAGTTTCATTTGCTTTCCGGGTATTCATAGTGTTTTTCATGTTTTTACCTCACTTTTCAAAATTTGTTTTTGTGACTGTACTATTATAACATATAATCCTTGATATGTATAGTGTTTATGATTTTTCATAAAAAAGTATAATTTTTAGTCATAAATTTATTTCTTTTGAATATATATAATATTATTATATTTTACGAAAGAAGGTTTTTTATGAAAAAGATTTTATTAGGAATACTATTATTTAGTACAAGCGTTAGTTTTATAATTTTAGGAGTTTTATTATATAATTTTGTAACTATATTAGAAACTCTTTAATAGACAAGTGAAACTGTAATTGCATTTAAAAAATAATTATTATATAATTCAAATAATAGTTCAAAAACGTAGTGAAAGGAAAAATAATATGGAAATAATAGTTGGACAAACATCAGGATTTTGTTTTGGAGTAGAGAATGCAGTTAGTGGAGCACAAAAAGTATTAAATGATAATGGAAGTGTATATTGTTTAGGAGAACTTATTCATAATGAACAAGTTGTAAAATCACTTGAAGACTGTGGAATGATAACTGTGGATAACTTAAATGATGTTCCAGATGGAGAAAAAGTTATTTTTAGAGCTCATGGAGAAGCAAAGAATGTTTATGAGTTGGCACAGCAAAGAAATTTGAAAGTTTTTGATTTTACATGTCCAAAGGTTAAAGCAATACATATAAAAGTTGAAAGAGAAAAAGAAAAGTCATTTATAATAATTATTGGAAAGAAAAATCATCCAGAAATAATTGGAACTAAAGGTTTTGCTGGGGAAAATGGTTATGTTATAGAAGATGAAGATGACATTTTAGATGCATATATGGAATATGAAAAAACAAATTTAGGAAGAGTATATGTATTTTCGCAAACTACATTTTCTAGTTCAAAGTTTGATAAGATTGTAGAAGAAATACAATTAAACTTTTATGAAGCAGATGTTTTTGTAGATAAAACAATTTGTGATTCTACAGAAAATAGACAACAGGAGACAAGAGAAATTTCAAAAAAAGTTAACAAAATGATTATAATTGGTGGAAAAAATAGTTCCAATACAAAGGAACTTGCTAAAGTAGCAGAAGAAAATTGTAAGCAAATATTTTTTGTTCAAACTATAGCAGATTTAAAAGATATAGAGTTTTCTAAAAACGATAAAATAGGTATAATGGCGGGAGCGTCAACACCTCAAAAAAATGTTGAACAAATAGTTGACTTTTTAAAAGCATAGGATTTTCTATGCTTTTTATATTTGAGTACTAAGATGCGACTGAGTTGACATAATTACAAGAAGAGTGTTATAATATAAATTGTAATAAAATATTATATGAAAAGGAAGGTTAAAATATGAGCGAGAACATTATGGAAAAAGCAAACGAGTTTTTATCGCAGGCAGAGTATGCATTTAATCGGTTAGGAATATCCGAAAATATTGAGGCTCTGTTAGAAACTGATCAGGTAGTTTATACTGTTGACAGAGCTTACAATGCTTGTGTAGAAGTGCTGCGGGATATGACGAGAAAGGCACCCAAAGCTATGGCCGAGGTTGCTGAAAACAACTTCCAGACATTCCAAAATGGTAAAGCAAACTTTGTTTCAGATTTCAAAGCCAATTTCAAAAGAGTTGTCGGAGTGCCGCTTTTTTATAACTTGCAGATGTCAGGAGATGAAGAAAAAATGAGAAATTCAATTCTTCTGAATATCCAGTCAGGCGAAAGCGTAGAGGTCAAGATTGCTGCCAAACAAATTGTGGACAAAATGGTGATGGACATAACAAAAGATTACCTTTTATCCACATATGGGAATGTTATTCCGGCGGAAGTTTTATCTATTTAATTTTAACCAGTAAGAAAAAAGCCATAGGGGAAGAAGTTTTCCTCTGTGGCTTTTGCCATTTTTATGTAGATATTATTTATTATTATTTGTTATTATTTTTTGTTGCAATATATAGAAATGGTGTATCACATATTGCAATTACAATTTCTAATATTGATCCTACTGTTGCAATAGATAGTATTGTAGGAATATCTAAAATTCCAACAAATGCAATAAATGCAAAACAGTAATTTTCACTACAATTTGCAATTATAGTAGAAACATTATTTCTAAGCCATAATTTATTAGGGATTTTATTTTTTATTTTTTCAAATATCCAAATACCTAGAATATTACTTAAAAAGTACATAGATAAACTTGCTATACTTGTTCTTAAATTTATACCAAATAATGTTTTCATACTTTCTTGTGCTAGGTCTGTAGTGTCTGGAATATATAATAAAGAAATTTGTGTAGATACTACAAATATAATTGCAGATACCATTCCAAGTAAAATTGCTTTTTTACTATGTTCTGAACCATATTTTTCAGTCATAATATCTGTTGCAAGAAATACGCTTGCAAACATAATATTTCCAAGTGAACTTGTAAATCCTAAAACATTTATAGTTTTACAAACAAGTATGTTAGCAATAATTGTTGCAATACTAATCCAAATGTAAAGACCTTCTTTCTTAAAAAACTTGTCAAGTAAAACTATAGTTCCAAAACATAGAATTATACTAATAATTCCTAATACAATATTCATTTTTTACCTCCTCATTATTTTTTTAGTAGGTTTTGGTTAACTACTTTTTGGTTTTTACCATATAAAATTTGATTTTAATGCTTCTCCATTATCAATAAAAATATCCTGGCCAGTCATACTTTTATTAATAACACTTATAAAATATGTAAAATCAGCGATTTCTTCAGGAGATGCCCATTTATTAAGTAAAGTTTCATTTAAAACTTGCTTCCACAAATCTGGATCATCTAGTATATGTTGATTTAGTTTAGTAGTAACTCCACCAGCAGAAATACTGTTACTTGTAGCTCCATATTTTGAAATACGTAAAGCAACATTTTTCATGTAGGCTACAACTCCACCTTTACTTGCAACATATTCTGGAAATTCTGCTCCAGTAGTAGCACTGGCTGATGCTATGAATACAATGGATTTTATTTTTTCTTGAATTCCATATTTTTCTGTAATAGAAATTGTTCCTTTTAAATTTACATCAATATCTTTTCCTGATTCCTGAACGCCTGCATTGTTTATAAGTATTTCAACCCCTTGAATTTCTAGAAGATTTTTATCACAAATATCTCCTTGAATATGAGTATATGAATTATGATTAATTGAAGATGGATTCAAATCAATTCCAATTACATTATGACCTTCATTTAAAAATTTTAAAGCTATTGCTTTTCCGATGCCTTCAGAACTTCCAGTAACTAAAACTTTCATAAATTTCCTCCTAAATCAAATTTATCCAAACAATTATAGCACAAATGATGATGTTTTACAATTTTTTGCTAGGATTTAATTAAAAAATATGTTATAATACAATATAAGATAAAAATATATAAGAAAAAGGAAAAAATATGGAAATATCAAGAGATTGGAAAGATTATGAAATTTTAGATATGTCTGATGGAGAAAAATTAGAACATTGGGGAAATATAGTTCTAATAAGACCAGATCCACAAATAATTTGGAAAGAAAAAACATATCCAGAAAAATGGAAAAATGCTAATGCTAGATATAATAGAAGTAATAAAGGTGGTGGATATTGGGAATATAATAAAAAATTGCCAGAAGCTTGGCAAGTTCATTATAAAGATTTAACATTTAATATAAAACCAATGGGATTTAAACATACAGGATTATTTCCAGAACAAGCTGTTAATTGGGATTGGATGATAAATAAAATACAGTTATCTGGAAGAAAAGATATAAAAGTTTTAAATCTTTTTGCATATACAGGAGGAGCTACTGTTGCATGTAGCTATGCAGGAGCAGGCGTTTGTCATGTTGATAGTTCAAAAGGAATGGTTGCATGGGCAAAAGAAAATATTGCATCTTCAGGACTTTCTGATAGACCAGTAAGATTTATAATAGATGATGTTACCAAATTTGTTCAAAGAGAAATTAGACGTGGAAATAAATATGATGCAATTATAATGGATCCTCCATCATATGGCAGAGGAAAAAATGGAGAAGTATGGCAATTTGAAAATAATATATCAGATTTAGTAGAGTTATGCTCACAAGTTCTATCTGATAATCCATTATTCTTTTTAATAAATTCATATACTACTGGAATTTCATCTAAGGTATTAGAAAATATTTTAAGTTTAAAATTAAAATTTAAAAAAGGGAAATATGCTTCTGGTGAAATTGGACTTCCAATGAAAGACTCAAGTTTAGTATTACCTTGTGGTATATATGGAAGATGGGAGATATAAATGGACTTAAAAGTTTTGTATGAAGATAATCATATAATTGTAGTAGAAAAGCCAGTAAATATACCATCACAAGGAGACAAAACTGGTGATCTAGATATGCTTACAATTATTAAACAGTATATAAAAGAAAAATATAATAAGCCAGGTGATGTTTATTTAGGGCTAGTACATAGATTAGATAGACCAACTGGTGGTGTTATGGTTTTTGCCAGAACATCTAAAGCTGCATCAAGGCTTAGTCAGCAAGTAAGAGATAAAGCAATGCATAAAAAATACCTATGCATTGTTGATGGTAAAATGGAAAAACCAAAAGGAAGTATGAGAGATTTTCTTTTAAAAAATGAAAAAACAAATACAAGTAAAGTAGTTAAAGAAGGAACAAAAAATGCTAAAGAAGGAATTTTAGAGTACGAAGTAGTAAAATATAATGAAGAAATAAATATGTCTGTTGTAAAAGTGGATTTATATACAGGAAGGCATCATCAAATTAGAGTTCAGTTTTCTTCTAGAGGTCATAGTTTATCTGGGGATCAAAAATATGGAACAAGAGGAAAGGGAAAAGGTCTTGCATTATGGGCATATAGTTTAAGTTTTATTCATCCAACCACAAAGCAAGAACTTACTTTTGAGGACTTTCCAGATAAAGTTGGTAGCTGGAAAATATTAGAAGATGTAACTTTTACTAATGAATAGTATATATATGGAGGAAATTTTATGGAAATTAATTTTAACGAATTAACAGTTGGTACAGTACTTGAAAGTAATATTGTAGGAAAAGATGGGACACTTGTTTTGAGTAAAGGAACTAAGTTAACAAGTGCAACTTTAGAACGTTTAAGAAATTTTAGAACTTCAATAAAATATGATGGTGAAGAACCAAAAACTTTTGATGAAGTTAAAGAGTCTGTAGATGAGAGTTTTAGAGAAGAAATAGAGGAAAATCTTAATGAATTTTTAAGCCATCCAACAGAAGCACAAGCGCAAAAAATTAAAGAAGAAGCTAATATGATAGTAGAGAGAACACAAGGAAGCGATGAGCCACAATTTGATTTAGAAGATTATATGAGTCAAAAAAATGATATAACTTCTCATGCTGTTAGAGTAGCTTGTTTCTCAATATTATTAGCTAAAATTTATAATGATACCTTACAAGCTCAAAATAATAAAGCCTTAATAAATTTAAATGATATTGCAGTTGCAGCTTTATTGCAAGATGCAGGAGAAATGTATAGAGATCCTGAAATGTTAAAAGGTCTTACAGAAGTACCAAAATCAAAGGGAATGGAAGAAATTTTACCAGGAATTAAAGAAACACCACTTGATCATTATGATGAAAATTATTCATCAGTTTATTCATATTCTGCAGTGGCAGATTTAGACAGTATTAGTAATTCTGCTAAACTAATGATATTGCTATCAGGAGAATCAGAAACAGGAGATGGTCCACTAAAAATGCCAGCTGCTATTAGCTCAAGAAGAAATAGTATTTTATATGGAGCTAAGATTATCAGGGTATGTGATGTATATGATAATGCAATGAAACGTGCAATTAATAATGAAACATCTTTAGAAGATGTAATTTCAGAACTTGGACAATATGCAATAAATGGTGTTGTTAGTAATGAGATAAAGGAATTATTAATTAATAAAGTAAAATTATATCCACATAATACTAGAGTTTTATTATCAAATGGACAAGTAGCAACAGTAGAAAATTGTCGTGTTGGTCACTATGATTCATATAAACCAGTTGTACGTACATGTGGACTTTCAAGAAGAAGAATAGATTTAAAAGAATGTACAAATACTACTATAAAATCTATTGTAAGTAAAGATAAATTTAAAGGACTAGTAGAACAACAAATAGCAAATATGAAGGATGAAGCTACAGGTCGTTAATATATAGTAAACAAAGGCACTTTACAGTTAATTGTAAGGTGTCTTATTTTGTTATATCAAAAATAATGAATATAATTATTAATAATCCAATATAATTATTTTAGTATAAGTAAAATACTAATGAATTTATTTTATTAAAAATGGAGGTTTTTATGAAAGACAAAATCATAAGAAGTTGTTTTGTAATAGGATTATTAACAGTTTGCATATTTCAGTTTTGTTTGTATTCTCAAGCTACTTCTGAACTTAGTAATGAACTTTTAGCATGGGGATTTAGAAGAGGAGAAAATCATTCTCAACCAACATTAGATAGTAAACCAGAAAAAATTGTAAAAGAATTTAATGATATTTCAATGGGAAATGAAACATCTAACAAAATTTATTTAACATTTGATTGTGGATATGAAAATGGATATACAGAAGCAATTTTGGATGCTTTGAAAGAAAATGATGTAAAAGCATCTTTTTTTATAACAGCGCATTACTTGAATACAGCAAGCAATATAGTAAAAAGGATGATAGAAGAAGGACATATAGTTGGTAATCATACAGTAAATCATAAGTGTTTACCCAATATAAGTGATGATGAAATAAAAACAGAAATTATGAATTTGCATAATAGTGTATATGAAAAATTTAACTATGAAATGACATTTTTTAGACCACCTAAAGGTGAATTTAGTCAAAGAACAGCTAAAATTGTACATGATTTAGGATATACAAGTGTTATGTGGTCTTCTGCATATGATGATTGGGATGTAGAAAAACAAAACAGAGAAGAATATGGCAAAAAGAAAATTATAGAAAATATTCATAATGGATGTGTATTATTATTACATGCTACTTCAAAAGATAATAGTATTATTTTAAGTGATGTAATTAAAGAAATTAAAAATATGGGATATGAATTTAAAAATATAAATGAATTTGAACATTAGAGTTGTTGAATTATGTATAATTATGTGATAAAATTACTTAGTAAAAGTTTTTTTAAAATTGGAGATAAAAAATGGGTTTTTTAGACACAGAAATTAATAAATCACTATATATAAAAATACTAATAGTTTCTATAGTTTTAGTTATAGTATATTTAGCTTTAACTATGAGTTCACTTTTAATATGTAAATCATATACATTAGGGCCAAACACAGAAGTTCTTTCAATAGATCCTAAAAATAGTATAGAAGAAGTTGAAGATGGCGAAATAAGTGCTCATATAGATTTAATAGAACATCAAAAAAATGGTAAAACAGTTGAAATATCTGGTTGGGCATTTAGAGAAGGATCTGAGTTAAATTCTATAAATGCCAGTTATGTTTTAAAACATCAAGAAACTGGAAAAATGTTTTTAATGAGAACTCAGATGGAAGAAAATATAAATTTAGTTAAAGATGAACATAAAAAAGCAGGTCTTCATGCTCGTTCTTTGGTATTTGGAATGCCAAAAGGAGCTTATGATATATATGTTTTATATCACAATGATGGTGAAGATATTTTAGCATTTACATTAATATCTTTTGAATTAAATTAGTAGAGGACGGACTAAAAATGAGGGAAAAAATAGTAGAATTCTTTAAAAAGAATGGAAGACTTGCAATTTTTATTTTATTTGTTTTAGAAATTGTTTTAACAATGTTTATTACTCCAAATAAATTTGATGATGCATATTTTATAGAAAAAGTAACAAATAATAGCATAGTATCTTTTGTTGGAGAGAGGTATAATTGGTGGTCTTCAAGAGTTATAATTGAATTTGTATTATGTTTTGTATTAAAAACATCTAAATATTTATGGGTTTTAATAGAAGCAGCTATGGTCGCGCTTGCCGGATATTCGATTTCAAAAATATTTATAAAGGATAATAAAAATGAGAATACAGCAATGCTTGTATTTATGATACTGGCATATCCACTAAATAAAATGGCAAGTGCTGGTTGGGCTGCAACAACAATAAATTATATGTGGCCACTCGCAACAGCTTTATTTGCATTAATTCCAATAAGAAAAATTTGGGATGGCGAAAAAATTAGACCTTATGAATATGTTTTATATACAATTTCTTTAATATTTGCCGGAAATGCTGAAATCTCTTGTGCAATTTTAGTAGGAGCATATATTTTATTTACTGTACTTTTCTTATTAAAAAATAAAAAAGTACATCCATATATGATAGTACAAACTTTAGTTATTATTGCAAGTATGATATTTATATTAACTTGTCCAGGAAATCATGCAAGAACTAATGCAGAAGTTTCAAATCTATTTAAAGATATGAATATGCTATCATTTTTAGATAAAGTTGGTCTAGGTTTTACATCTACAATGGGATTAATAATAGGAAAAGGAAATATTATATATACATTATTTACATTATTAATTGCTGTATATATTTTTTCAAATTATAAAGAAGAAACATTATATAAAATAATTTCTGTAATTCCATTTTTATCTATAATATTAATGTATTACCTTTCACCAATAACAGACAATATATTTCACTTTATAGTTGAAATTAGAAAACTTATGGTATCAGAAGCAGTGATATTATCACCAGCCACAAGCAATAATATGTTATATGTTGTGCCAATAGTATTTTCTTTTGTAAGTTTTATAGCAATTGTATTATCTTTATTGTTAATATTTAAAAAATTAAATAATAATGTCGCATTAATAGTATTTCTTGCAGGACTTGCATCTAGATTATTAATGGGATTTACACCAACGATTTTTTCATCAGGCGAAAGAACAATGATATTTTTCGAATTTGCTATGATAATAGATAGTATTTTAATTTGGCAAGAATTAATGAAAAAAAATGATAAAAACGATATTAAAGTTCAAAAGAAAACCGGAACAATTATAAAATGTATTGGTGCAATACAATATATTAATGTTTTACTTTGCATTTTATATACTCAAAAATAAATAAAATTTAACTAAAGAAAAGAGGAAGAAAAGTATGAATGTATCAAACTTTACTGAAAAATCAAAAGATGTAATTACTGCAGCAAGTAATATTACTATTAGTAATAATAATGCAGAAATAACAGAATATCACATGGTTTTAGCATTAATAGAAACTGATGCAAGTCTAGTTACAATGCTTTTGAAAAAGATGGATATTGATGTTAATTCTTTAAGAATAATGATTCAGGAAAAAGTTGAAACACTTCCAAAAGTAACTGGAGCAGTAGCATTACGTTTTTCTCAAGTTGTGGAGAAAACATTAGATGAAGCTGCAAAACAAGCTAAATCAATGAAAGATGAGTTTATATCAGTTGAACATTTAATGCTTGGAATTATAGAATGCAGTTCAGAAGAATTAAAGAGAATTTTTAAGGTATACAAACTAGATAAGCATAAATTTTTATCTGCATTAAAAGATATTAGAGGAAATGCTCAAGAAAATAAAGAATCAGAAGATGGAGATTCAGATATATTACAAAAATTTGGTAAAAATGTTACTGAACTTGCAAAACAGAATAAATTAAATCCTATTATAGGAAGAGATGAAGAAATAAGAAATGTAATTAGAATTTTGTCTCGTAAAACAAAAAATAATCCGGTTTTGATAGGTGAGCCTGGTGTTGGTAAAACAGCAATTGTTGAAGGACTAGCCCAAAGAATTGTTAGAGGAGATGTACCAACAAGTTTAAAAGGAAAAACAATATTTGAACTTGATTTAGGCCTTTTAATTGCAGGAGCTAAATATAAAGGAGAATTTGAAGAAAGATTAACAGGAATTCTAAAAGAAATTGATAAATCACAAGGTAATATAATTTTATTCATAGACGAAATCCATAATTTAGTTGGTGCGGGAAAATCAGATGGAGCTATGGATGCAAGTAATCTTTTAAAACCACGTTTGGCAAGGGGAGAACTTCATTGTGTTGGTGCTACAACACTAGATGAATATAGAGAATATATTGAAAAGGATCCAGCTTTAACAAGAAGATTTCAACAAGTTATGGTACCAGAACCAACAGTTCAGGATGCAATTACAATATTAAGAGGTATTCAAGAAAAATTTGAAATATTTCATGGTGTTAAAATTCAAGATTCAGCAGTAGTAGCTGCTGCAACACTTTCAAATAGATATATAGCAGATAGATTCTTACCAGATAAAGCAATAGACTTAATAGATGAAGCATGTGCTATGATAAGAAGTGAAGTGGAATCTATGCCAACAGAATTAGATGTTATTTCAAGGAAAATCATGCAATATGAAATAGAGGAAAAGTCACTAGATAGAGAAGACAATCCTAAATTTCAAAAACGTCTAGTAGAGTTAAGAAAAGAACTTGCTTCTATGAGAGAACAATTTCAGGATATGAAGTTAAAATGGGAAAATGAGAAGAAAAATATTAGCAAAATTCAAAAATTAAAAGAGAAAATAGATGATGTAAATAGCGAAATTGAAAAAGCAGAAAGAAATTATGATTTAAACAAAGCCGCTGAATTGAAATATTCTACATTACCAAATTTGAAAACTGTATTAGAACAAGAAGAAAAAGAAATTGAGAAAACTCAAGGTGCAAATACTTTATTAAAGAATAAAGTAACAGAAGAAGAAATAGCAAAGGTTGTTTCAAAATGGACAGGAATACCTGTATCAAAACTTGCAGAGGCTGAAAAACAAAAATTACTTAGTTTAGAAGCAATATTACATGAAAGGGTTGTTGGACAAGATGAAGCTGTAAAAAAGGTAAGTGAAGCTATTTTAAGAGCAAGAGCAGGTATTGCTAATCCAAACAGGCCAATAGGATCTTTTATGTTTTTAGGTCCAACAGGTGTTGGTAAAACAGAACTTGCAAAAACATTAGCAGCTACATTATTTGATGATGAAAAAAATATGATAAGATTAGATATGTCGGAATATATGGAGAAATTTAGTGTAACTAGACTTATTGGTGCACCTCCAGGATATGTTGGATATGAGGAAGGTGGGCAGTTAACAGAAGCTGTTAGAAGAAAGCCATACTCTGTAGTATTATTTGATGAAGTTGAAAAAGCTCATCCAGATGTATTTAATATATTATTACAAGTATTAGATGACGGAAGAGTTACAGATTCACAAGGAAGGCTAATTGATTTTAAAAATACTGTAATTATATTAACATCTAATTTAGGCTCACAAGTAATATTAAAAAGCATATCTGAAAATAAAGAAATAACTGAAAAAGCAAGAGAAAATATAGATATGATATTAAAACAACATTTCAGACCTGAATTTTTAAATAGATTAGATGAAATTATTTGTTTCAAAGCATTAGAGAAAGATGTTGTTTTTGGAATTGTGGAACTAATATTAAAAGGATTAATAAATAGAGTAAAAGATAATGGAGTTGAACTTTCTTTTACAAAAAATTCTGTAAGATGGCTTGTTGAAGAGGGATATGATATGGAATTTGGTGCAAGACCTTTAAAAAGAATTGTTCAATCACAAGTAGAAACTTTAATGGCCAGAAAATTAATTTCTGGAGAAATTAAAGATGGTGATAAGGTAGAAGTATACTATGATAAAAGAATACATGGTCTTAATGTAAGACCTAAAAAAGAAGTTCAAGCAGAAACAATAAAAAAGGATATCTCTTAGATATCCTTTTTATTATTCTTCTTATTGAATTTTTGGTAATACTTTATAAATTACTTTAAAGCAATCAAATTTTTCTAATTCATTTTCATATAAGCAATCAAGATAAATATTAAGTTCTCTTAAGTTCTTACAAGCTCTTATTACTGCAGGATTTAAATTAGAATTAAACATTAATTCTAACGCTAAGTCTATAGCTGCATATACAGAACTATTTTCTTTTTCTCTCATGAATTTATAAGCTTCTTTAAAACGAGATACAATAGGCATTTTAAATTCTGATAAAGGAATGATATATTCTTCATCAATAACATCTTGAACTGTTTGATATCCTGTTGCAGTATCGTTTAATTTTTCCATAATATCTTTTATTGTATAAGGTAAATAAACTTTTTGAGTTTCTTCTGAAATTACAAGTGTTTTATTATCGCAAACTGAAGTTTCTTCATCATCATTAGATAATGCTTGAGTTCCTTCAATATCTGCAATAGAAGTATTTAACATTGAAAGTGAAATTTTATTATTTCCAGAAGATAATTTAAATGCTTCTTTTATAGTTAATTCAATTCGATTATTCTTTTTAGTAAATGCTACATTATTTAAAGCATTTGCAAATTCTACATCTTCAAAGTTTGTATATACTACAAAATTTGTTTTTTGATTATGTATTTCAATGTATTTATCACCGATATTTACAAAGAAATTATTTTTTGGTGTTGAGATATGAATGTTTTCTGAAAGAACAGAAATACCATCAAAATCAGCAACAATTTCATAAGTTTCATTTAAGATAGAGATAGAGAAGATGTCATCTTTATCAATTTCTATATTAATAGCTTTTCCTAATTCATCAATAATGTGATCTGGTTGAGAATTTTTTTGCTCAAGTTTTGAAATTGTTTGAGTAAGTGTATCAATTACTTTTAAGAAATCTGATGTAATATCTTTATTAATACCATTAATATTTAATGTAGCTGTATCAGATTCAGCATCTATATTAGCACCAAATAATTCTGTTAATAATTTTTCCTTTAAATCTGTATTAGATATATTTTTGTTAGAAGACATTGCATACTCTAATATACTTTCTATTTCATTTTCAGATGAAGGAGCATCATTAGAAACATAATCACTTAATGAAGAAATTTCAGCGTCTTCATCATTATATTCTAATTCTATTTCATTTTCATCTTCATCAATCTCTTCAACATCAAGATTTTCAACAATATTTTCTTCTTCTGCAACATTATCAATAATGTCATCAATTTCAATATCATTATCAAGAATATCTTCGATATCTATATCATCTTCATCAATTTCTTCAATACTGTTATCATCTTCTATATCAAGAAGATCTTCAATATCTATATCATCCTCATTGATTTCTTCAATAGGATTACTTTCTTCAACAATATTTTCTTCTTCTGTATCATCTTCAGAAATAACATCTGCAATAGTAAGGGAAGATAGGTCTTCTAAGTCAATGTCGTCTAAAGATATATCATTAAGCATATTATCAAAAATTGAATCTTCTACAGATTTATAATTGTTATCTTCTATAACTATATCTTCATTATGTTCTTCAAGTTCATAATCTTGAATATCTTCAAAAACGAATTCTTCATCAAGTTCTTTGATTATTTCATCTATAATTTTTTGCTCATCTTCAGATGAATTCTTTTCGGTTTTAATCTCGAATTCTATATCAGCATTGTCATCTATTAATTCTTCACCAACACTATCATCATAATTTAATTCACTACTTTCTTCTGAATCAGATACTTCACTTCCTAAATCAAAATAGTTTTCAATAGAAAAATCAGTATCATTTGTATTAGTGATTTCTTCATTGTTTATTTCTTCAGCAGATATTTCTATATCTGAAGGGACTACTTCAATAGATTTTTCAGTTTTAATATTATGATTTAAAGTTAATAAATCTTCAATAGTAACTATAGGTTCAACTGAACTATATACATTATTTTGTGTTGATAATACATTTAAAATATTAACATCATTTTCAGAAGTATAATTGTTTGAAGGATCAATAGATGTAATTACATCTACGTCATTTTCTAATACAGGTATTGTTGCAATAGGAGAAGCTTGTACATTTAATTCTGTAACATTTTTTTCTTGACCTATTTTTGCATTTTCTAAAGTTTGCCCAACTTCAGGAACTTTATTTATTGACTGAATAGATGGAGAATCATCTACTAAATCATTTGCTGAATTTATTAATTCTGCTTCATCATAAGAAAATTTCTTGAAAATGGAATTAAAAGTTGAAGCTTTTGGAGTATTTATTTTTTTGTTTGTTTTTGTATTTTGTGTTTCAACTAAAATTCCGACAGGATTTGCAGATTCTTTAATAACAGTTTCAACAATAGGAGAAACTGTTTCTTTAATAATTGGTTCTACTGGAACTACAGGTTTTGTTACAACGATATTGTTAATAACTGGTGCAGTAGGATTTATATTATTAATACTTTGCATATATGCTTCATTCACAGTATCTTGACTAATTAAAGCATCTAAGTCTACAAAATCTTTTTTTGTGTCTAATTCTTTAGATTTAGCAGAAACTTTAATTTTTGTAGGTTTTGCTGTAACTATAGAAGCTGTTTTCTTATTTTCAATTATAGGTTGAACAGCAACAGGTTCTATTTTTACTGTTTTATTTTCAGAAACAATAGACCTTTTTGGAACAGGTTTTGTTACTTTAGCTTCAGTTTTTACAACCACTTTCTTTGGAGTGATTTTTTCAGTTGTTGGCTTTTCTTTAATAACTGTTTTTTTCTTTACAACTACTTTTTTGTTAGTAGATTCTGCCTTAGTAGCAGCTTTTTTCTTTGCAACAACCTTTTTATTTTCAGGTTCTGTTTTAACAACAGTTTTTTTCTTTATAACGGTCTTTTTACTAGCTGGTTCTGTTTCAGTAGTAGCCTTTTTCTTTGCAACAACTTTTTTTACTACTTTAGTTTTGCGAGGTAAATCTGTGTTTACAATTTTTATTTGAGAAGTAATTTCTTTGTTTTTAGAAGCATTAATACTTTCTTCTAAAATTCTTTTTGCTTCAGTATGTACATCTTCTTCAGCCCCATTAGCATCTAAAATAGCAATATCATATTGTTTAAAAACAGATGGAGTATAGAAGAATGGTGATCCTAAATTTATAACAGGCTTTTTGTCAATATTTATGTTTTCTTCAACTTTAGGCTCAGAGGCTATTATATCTGAGTTAATTATTGAATTATCAGTAGTACTATAAGAAGATTGTGCATTAAGATATTCTAAAAGTTGATCAATTGGATCAATATCATCTGAGAAGTTATTGACTGGTGTTTCAAAATTTTCAATAATTGGAGCAGCATTTTGTGTAATAGGTTCTATAGTATTTTTTGTATCTGCTTCGTAAGTCTCATCAAGTGGAGTTGAGTGTTGAGTATTATTATATCCTAAGTTTAAACATAGATTCCTTTTATGAGTTTTTGAATGATTATTTTTAAAACTATCAATTGGAATAATGTTGTTTATTATTTTGGATTTAGCATGACTTTCGTTTTTTATAGCATAAGAAGGAAGTTTTATAGTTCTTCTATGAGCTCCTCCAACAGCTGGTTTACTTGATAATTTAATTAATTCTTCTGATATTTTTGACATTTTAAACCTCCGTAATAACATTGACAAAATAGCCAAATTTGTCCCATGTTTATACAAAATATTATAATATAACGCAAATAAAAAGTAAACGAATTTTATGGCAAAAAAAGACAAAATTGTATTTCTTTTTTGTAACAAAAAGGTTACTAAAACTGGCGAAAATGAAATATAAAACTTGTTGAATTGAAACACTAATAGTGATATACTAACAAGGTATAAAAGAGAAAAAAAGGAAAAAATGCGATGAAAAAAATATGTAATTTTGTTAAAAATTCTATAATATTTATATACATTTTGCTGATTATTTTTGTCACTATTTGTTTATTATCATATAATGACTATAAAATAACGGTTTTTGGAGATAAGAGTTTAATACCAATTATTGACGAAAATTTAGAACCAGATTATACAATTGGTGATTTAGTTATTGTGGAAAAAAATAAATTAAATAAGGTTCAAGAAGGAGATGTTGTATTCTTCTATAGAACTTTTGCTGGTGAAGCAACAATAAACTATGCTAAACTTACAGGCGTAGAAAGAGTTACAGATACAGAGTATACATTTACTGTTGAAGGAGATTATAAATTTTCAAGTACTTACTATATCGGAAATACAGAATCAACGGTTATTATACCTAAAGTTGGACATATTTTAACAATACTTGAATCGAAATGGGGATTTTTATTTTTAGGAGTGTTCCCATCATTAGTAGCATTTCTTTATACACTATATTCAATTATTGCAGAAGTAAGATACAATACTGATGATAATGATGAAGATGAGTCTGATGGTAAAAAAGAAAAATCAATTAAAAAAGTCAAAGAAGAAAAAATACAGGAAGAACAAATAGAAGAAGATAAAGCTAATATTAAAGAACCAGAAAAAATAGACCAAAAAGAAGAAACAAAAGAAGAAGTTAAAATAGAAAAAAATGATGAAGAAGTTATAAAAGAAAAGAAAGAAAAAGAAGCTGATGAAGCAAAGATTGAAACAGAGGAAATAAAAGAACAACCTAAAGAAGAACCTCAAAAAGAAAATAAAACAAAAAATATAACAGCTGAGCAAAAAAAAGCTTTAGTAGAAGCAAAATTAAAATCAATGACTGAAGAACAAAAGAAAGCTTTGTTAGAAGCAAAATTGAAATCAATGACAGATGAAGAAAAAAGAGCTTTGATTGAAGCAAAGAAAAAGAAATTGGAAGAACAAAAAAATAAATAGGTGAGAATTATTGTGAAGAAAAAAAGTAAAATTCTAATAATTATTTTAATATTAATTTTGTTATTTCTTATTTTAAAATCAACATATTCAAAATACACCAATCAAGCAAGTGGAGATGTAACAGCAACTTTAGGAAAATGGAATATAAAAGTTAATGATACAGATATTACTACACAAAATCCAAATAACCTTAAAGAACCTATAAAATTTGAAATACAAGGTGATGACATAAAATGGATTGGTGGAGATGAAAATGTTAGAGAAAATAAGTTAGCACCAGGAATGAGTGGAGAATTATACATAAAGATTGATCCAGATGTAGATACTTCATTAAAATATGAATTTACTCTAGATGCTACCTCATTACAAGAAACGAATTTAGAAGTAACAAATATAAAATTAGCTAATGGGAAATCATTTGAAAATGATGTTACATTTGAAAACTTAAATGTAGATGGTAAAAATCAATATAGCTTTACAAGAAAAAAAATACTATCAGAAATACAAGATAATGAAGGAAACTTGCTTCCTGAAGATAATAGAATTGATACAATAATAATATCATTGGAGTGGAAAAAAGTAGTCGAAACAGATTCACAATATGATGAATATAACAAAAGAGATACATTACTTGGAATGAGTGCTTTTTCAGAAAACGATATAAAACTTCCAGTTACTATAAAAGCAATTCAATATACAGGTGAGCCTAATGAATAATTCAAAAAAATGGTATCAAAAAATAGATTTTTTTATGATTATTTTAATAATCATTTTAGTAATTGTTTTATACTGTTATGCACAATTAAAAGTTTTAAAAAAAGATTATATTAATTTTTGTGGATATACAGTTTTTAGAGTTATAACAGGTAGTATGTCAGATACAATAAAACCACAGGATATTGTTATTGTTAAGATAACAAATGATGTGAATGTAAATGATATTATTACTTATAAAAATAATAATGATTTCATAACTCATAGAGTGATAAAAAAAGACGAAAAACAATTAATAACAAAAGGGGATGCAAATACCTCACAAGATACACCAATAACTCAAAATGATGTTGTTGGTAAAGTTATATATATAGTAAATGATGTGGGAGTTTGGATTAATGTATTTAAAACCCCACAAGTTATAATAGCAATAATTGTTTCGATTATTGGAATAAGATTTGTTTTTGGAACTAAACCAAAGAACTAATAAAAATACAAAAAGATAAAATAATTAATTGAAAGAGGATGTTATGATTAGAGGAAAATACTTAAGAGAAAGGAAAGCAATGAGAACTAAGCGCAGAATTAAGCTATTAGTAGCTATTACTATTGTACTTATAGTTTACAGAATATTGTGTGATTCATTTTCATTATTTGAATCTCAAGCTACTTCTGACACTAATATAGATATTGCATTTTTCTTAGTAGAAGATAATTATGATTATCCAAATAAAGAGTATTCTAAACGTGTTAATATTGCTGATATAGAACCAGGAGAAACAAAAGATTATACCATTTCAGTTTCAAATTTTACATATTTAGATGAGGAAGGAAATAAAGTAGATCCTGATGAAAAATATTTAAAATGTGCAGATACAAACATTAAATATACATTAAAAGTTAGAACAACAACAAATTTACCTTTAGAATATAAGTTTTTTGTAGGAGAAAGCCCATATACAGATGAAAGAGAAAGAAAACAAGAGGAAGAAAATGGTATAATTTTTAGAGAATATGAATTTAATGAAAAAACTCTTCAATTTAGTCAAAATCAAACAGATACATATAAATTATCAATCACATTTCCTGAAGGTGGAGAAAAAAATGCAGATTACCAAGGAATGATTGAATATATAGAAGTTTCAATAGATGCACAGCAAGTTGTACAAAATTAAATTAGTAAAAAGGATGAGTTAATTGAAAGAAAAAAGAACAAGAATAAGAAGAA
This sequence comes from uncultured Clostridia bacterium, assembly GCA_948676835.1. Taxonomy (GTDB): domain Bacteria; phylum Bacillota; class Clostridia; order TANB77; family CAG-508; genus Scatovivens. The sequence continues at coordinate 135,346 of CAPOZU010000002.1, read as the reverse complement.
AAAATGCAGGTTATAAAAAGTTATTTTTAATGCTTATAATATTTCTAATAATAATACTTATGCTTATGAAAGTAATTTTTCCAGCCACAGTATCTTTATCAAAATATGTATATTCTGTTGTTAGAGGAGCATATTTGAATGCTAAAGATTTCTATTTTACAAGTAATATATTAGATAAAGTTGGAAAAGACAATAGTGTAGAAGGTGAAGATTGGGATGGTATTCAAAATCATTCTTTTGATGTAGTTATGTATAGTAAAAAGAATGATTATAAAAAAGCAACAGCTGATATAGAATATAAAATTTCAATTGTAGCAAAAGTATATCAAGATCAAGGTGGAAATAAGGGAGCGAAGCAAGTAGGAACAGACCTTGAAGTTTCTCCTGATTCAGGAATTTTAGGAACAAAAGAAGAGGGAATAAAAATTGAAAATGAATATATAGAACTTCATGTAGATAAATTAGAAGGAAAAATATTTAAAGATAATAATCAAGATTCAATAAAAATAGATATACTTCCTAAAAATAAAGAGTTTTTTAAAGAAAACGATTATGTAGAAGTAAAAATTGTGGCAGAATCAACTAAGCCATATACAGATAAAATCGAAGGTACATATAGTGTTAAAGTAAAAAGAAGAGGATTAAGTTATAGCATAGAAGATTCAAAAAATAGTCCATATATGAATTTGATAATAACAAATGCTTCTACAGGAGAAAATGAAAGAAAAAATGTAGAACTTGGATTTGAAACTTCACAAATAGTTTTAGATACAACTTCAAAAGAATATTGTGAAGCCAAAAATTTAACTGAAGATTCAGAAAAATATTTTAATAAATTAACAATTGAAATAGGACCTTTAGAAAGTAAGTCAATTAAATTTTATAAGAAAAATATAGCTGAGGACTATTCTTATCCTAATATAGGAAATAATCCTTCTATTATAACAGTAAATTAAGGAGAATACTAATGAATAACATTGTTGAAAATCATATAACTAAAACTCAAAGAAGATTAAAAAAATATTGCAATTTAATATTGAGAAGTAAATATGATAGAAAAGTTTGTGATGAATTAATTCAAACTTACATTGATGCTAGATATTATAATTATAAAGTAGATGACGAAATAAAAATATTTTACAGAAGAATATTTGAATCTTTAAAATTAAATGCTCAGAAAATGATTAAAGAAGATAAAACAAAAGAAGAAATTATAGAAAATACTTTAAGTTTATTTCAGTATTTTTTCTATTTTGATTTTGTAAGAAAAAATGTTGAAGTATCAGAAGTTGTTAAAAGAATTTCTGAAAAAAGAGTTAATGAGTTTAATCTAAAATCTGCTGAAAATGATGATTTTGAAAAAACATTTAATAAATTGGTAAAACAAGATATAAAAGAAGTTGAAAACACTTTAAAAGCTTATAATACAAATGAATTTGAATTAGATATAAACAAAATTATACCTTCAAATAGTAATTACTATAGAGTAAAATTAAAATATAATTTTAATTTTCCAGAAGTATATAGTATGGAAGCAATTGAAGAAACTTTTAACTCAGATTTAATTGGCGAAGATAAACTATTTGTGGAATATCCAATGATAGCAATAAAATCGTTAAAAGATATTTTAGATGGAAATTTTACTAAAATATATATAGTAGATTTTTCTACAGATTTATTAAATAAAAAACAAAAGTTAGAGCAAATTCTAAAAATTGTAGAATGCCAAGCAGTACAAGATAAGATAAATTTTGAAATTACATATAAAGAATTTTTAGAAAATAAAAGTAAAATTTATGAACTTGTTAAAAGAGGATTTAATTTCTGTTTAAAAACAGATGAAGAAATGCCAAAACTAAAACAAGATGAATTAAAAATATTAGATATTTTTAATTGTATAATTGTTGATACAAATGATGTAAATAAAAATAAATATAAAAAAATAGTAACTTTAGAAGTTTAAAAAATGGAGGAAAGAAATAACAATGAATACTTATATGAAATTTTTATACGAATTTTTAAATGAATTTTTTGCTGGATTAAAAACAATTTTATTTGGCATTATAAATGGAATCAAACAATTATTTGATATTCCAAATTATATCCATTTAATAAAAGAGTATAAAAACGATTTTTCAGTACAAGAATGGGTTCTTGTAGCAATTGCAATTGCAGCAGTAGCTATAATCTTAATTTTAATGGTGCTTTTAGTACTTCTAATAATAAGAAAATATCTAAGATTTAGAAAAAATGTTATTGATCAAGAAAGTATGTTAAAAGAAGTTGCTGATTTAAATAAAAGAGTAGCTAAAATGTCAAAAGAAAGAGAAGAAATAATGGCAATGAAGGTTTCTCAATTAGGTTTAAGACCAGATGAGTCACCAGAACTTGATATGTCAACATCAAATGAAGAAGGTAATGATGCTAAAGAAAATGATGATGGAATTAGATTTGCAAGATTATCTATAGTGGATAAAAAGTTTGCAAAATATAAAGTTCAAAATTATAATAATGAATTTTCATTAGATGAATTATGTGTTGCATTTAGAAACTTTGCAGCATCTCAATTACATTTATATTATACATTACCAATGATTCGTGTATTTATAGCAGGTCTTGCATCAACAAAGTTAGTTATATTACAAGGTATTTCTGGTACTGGTAAAACATCGCTTGCTTATGCTTGGGGAAAATTTTTAAAACACGATTCATGTGTTGTTTCAGTACAACCATCTTGGAGAGATAGAACAGAGCTTTTTGGATATTTCAATGAATTTACTAAAAAATTCAATGAAACACAATTGTTAGAAACATTATATACAGCGACTTATACAGATGATGTATATACAGTAATTTTGGACGAAATGAACCTTGCTCGTGTTGAATATTATTTTGCAGAAATGTTATCTATTTTGGAAATGCCAAATAGAGATGAATGGATAATAGAAGTTGCTGCTAGTCCATGGGAAACAGATCCAAAACATATTATAAATGGTAGAATAAAAATACCAGCAAATACTTGGTATATAGGAACAATTAATAATGATGATTCTACATTTATGGTAACAGATAAAGTTTATGATAGAGCAATGCCTATAGATATAAACGAAAAAGGACAAGCGTTCAAAGCAGAAGAAACACCTTCAATGGATATCAATTTCTCATATTTAGATTATTTATTTGAAAAATCTAAAAAAGATTTTCCTGTTTCAGCAGAAAACTGGAAAAAGATAAATGATATGGATGATTATGTAATAAAACACTTTAGAGTTGCATTTGGTAACCGTATTGTTTCACATTTAGGAAAATTTGTATCAGCATATGTTGCCTGTGGTGGAGATGAAGTTGAAGGAATTGATTATTTTATTGCAAAGAAAATTTTAAGAAAATTTGAGCAATTAAATATAGCATACATAAAAGATGAAATTGATGGATTTGTTACATTCTTAGATAAAAGCTTTGGTAAAGGAAAGATGAAAGAATGTATAGAATATGTTCTAAGATTAAAGAAATTAGGATAGTTTTCTAGGAGGATACAGTGGATAAAATATTAGATGTTTTTGAATTATATGCAGATACAGACGATAATAGTGTAAAAAAATTCAATGATAAAATAGATTCTAAAATGAATGTTAGAATTGAAACAACTAGACCAAAATCACAATATATTTGGATTGAAAAAATGGAGGAAACTCTTCCATATATAGAAAATATATTAAGAGATCCAAAGAAATTAATTGTTAATGAAGAAGAAGTTGTTAAAATTGAAAAAATAAAAAAAGTAACTGTAGAAAGTATAAAAAATTTAGCTAAAAATTCATCTTATATTGATGAAATAGATGAAAATGGTGATGTAAAACCAGGTAAATTATTAAATGTTTTTAAAGAGGAAACTCTTAACACATATGAAAATAGATTTATTTATACTTTGATTCAAAAAATGATAATGATTATAAGAAAAGAAAAAGACAAACTATCTAAGAATACTAAAAAAGATAAAGAATTCAAAAAAATTGATTATACAGCAAAATCTTATAATGGAAAAAATAAAGTTGATATGCAACTTTTAATTTCGACAACTACTGAAGAATTTGATAAGATAGGTGAAAATAAGAAACAGTTAGAAAGAATAAAAATATTAGAGAAAAACGTTATGAGTTTAACACTAACAGGTACATATCAAGAATTAGATAAGGAGCATGTTACATTAGTAACACCACCACTTAGAAAAAACAATGTTTTATTAAAAAATGTTAATTTCCAATATGCAGTTAAATTATGGGACTTTATATTAACTGAAATGGATGAGTTAGAAAACAAAAATCTAGAGCCAGAGCATAAAGTTAAAGATTATAAAGATAATGGAAAAGCAAAAAAATTAATGGATGAAACTTTTTTACTTGATTATTTAATTTTAGATTGTGTTGAGAATCCTAAAATTAATGCAAAAAAGAAAAAAGAACTAATAGAAAGATTAATTGCAAACGTTATAGAAAAAACAATTGATGTAAACAAAAATATCACAGAAGAGCAATTAAAAAATCTAATTGCAAGACAATTTAATATAATTAAATACAAAAAAACAACATCAAATGAAGGTATACAAGAAATATTTAAAAAACATATTGGTAAATATGTTCAAAAAATAAATAAGTTTGAAAGTGGACAATAAAATGAAAAAAGAAAAAGGAAATGGATTAAATATAGTTTTTACAATAATAAAATTAATTTGTATAATACTTTTAATATGTTTAATAGCAGTATTAGCTCTTCAAAGATTTTCAAATAATGAAATTGCTATAGGTGGATTTAGGATTTTTAATGTTGCTACAGAAAGTATGGTTCCTAAATATTTGGTTGGAGATGTTTTAATTGTTAAGGAAATAGAAACTAATGATTTAAAAGTTGGGGATGATGTTACATATTTGGGAAAAGAAGGATCTTTCAAAAATCGAGTTGTAACTCACCAAATTATACAAATTGATGAAACTGAAAATGGCAAAGTATTTCATACAAAAGGTATAGCAAATGAAGTAGAAGATCCAACAATAGAAGGTGATCAAATCTATGGAAAAGTTATATATAAATGTCTAATTTTTAGCCAATTGACAAAATTAATGAATAATATGACAGCATTCTATATTGTTGTATTTGTACCTTTTGCAATCTTAGTATCATTACAGTTAAAAGATGCAATACTTGGCAGATCAGATGATGAAGAAGATGATGATGATACTGATGAAAGTGAAGAAAAATAAGTGATAAATAAAATGGAAGGAGTATATATGAATCACGAAGATTTAGAGATAATGCTTGATAAAGAACTAGAAGAAATGTTATTATTAGAAGCACTTGAAGATAATGTTGATAACGAATTAAGTGAAAAAAAGCAAGTATCATCTAATAAGAAAAAGCGAAAAAAATATACTAGAAAAAGATTAAAAGAAGCTTTAAAAATAAGAACTGTAATAATATTGTTGTTAACTTTACTTGTAAATACATATGCTTGGTTTATATATATTTCTACAGTTTCAACAGGATTAAATATACATGTTAAGAGCTGGGAATTTGAATTTTCAGTTCAAGATAATACAGATGATATTGTTATATTTTCTGATGACTTATATCCAGGAATGAATGAAGTAAAAAGATCAATAACAGCTACAAACAAAGGTGAAACTTCAGCTAATTTATCTTACGTAATTACATCTGTAAAAATATTTGGAACAGATTTATTAGAAGGAAAAGAAGCTGTTAATGAAGAAGAATTTAAAGAACTTTTAAAAGAATATCCATTTGATATTCAGGTAAAAATGCTTTCAGAAGATGGAAATCCTTATGATCCAAGTAATCCAATGCAAGAAAATGATAAAGTACAAATAGAATTTACTTTAAATTGGGTATATGAAATGAAAGACGCAGAAGGAAATGTTATAGAAGAAATTGATCAAAAAGATACACAAATAGGAAAAGAAGCATATAATTATTATCATCCTAAAGATGAAAATGGAGTTGAAATTGAGTTAACAGAAGAAGAAAAAGCTCAAAGAAGTAATGCTATTGAAATTATAGTACATATTGAGGCAACTCAAACAAAACCAAATACAGAAGAACCAACTACGCCAATGGAACCAGAGAATCTTACAGAATCAGAAGTATAAAAAATTACCCCAAATTGTTTTATAACAATTTGGGGTATATTTTTATATATTAGTATTTAACTGAACTACATTCAAATTTACTGGTATTTTTATATTTTTATCAATTTGTGATTTTGAATTGTATACATCTTGATAATTATCTGCTTTATCTTTTTCTTGTTCATTTAAATCTTCATATCCTGCCATGTTACTATCTTTATCATACCATTTAACACAAAATGTTAAAACATGTTTATTTTCAGAATGGATGTCTTCAGGTGGATTAATGGTTCCCTTTATTGATTCATCAGTAGAACTAACTTCTATTGGTGTTTCAGAATTATCTATTTTATATGAAATAATTTTAAAATCTTCTATATTTGCAGATTTTCCTAAAGATATATCATATTCAAATGGAATATCAGTTCCAGTAGAATCAATTTCTAAAGTAAAATATCCAGTAGAAGTAGGGACTAATACATTATTTTTTATATTTTCATTTTCTTCAAAATTTAATACTAATTCTTCTGAAAAATTATTTGTTTCTGTAATATTTATACCATTTACAAGAATATTCCAACCTGATATTTTAAATTCTGTTTTTGTATCTTCTTTTTCTATATATTTTGAATAAGTAGATTGAATTATTAAAAACAAAATTATTAAAATTAAAACAAATAAAATAATTTTCAGAGTTTTTTTACTATTTCTCATTAATAAACTCCAATCATAATTAATCTAAGAAAATTTTAACATACACATTTTTTTTAGTCAATTAAAGTCGAAGATGTAACATATATGAAAGAAAAATGTAAAAATAATGTAATTGAGTAAAAACTATGAAATATGGTAAAATTAACCTAAATTAGAGAATATGCAAAATTCAATATGTATGTCTAATCTAAGTAGCTTTTATCTAATAGGAGGTGAGGTTTTTCAAATGAAAATGACAAAGTTTGAATTTGAAAGAGCCTCTAAGAAAATATTTAGAAGAGATTTGAGAATCAAGATAATTAGATTGGCACTACTTATCTTATTGTTGATGCTTATTTTGTTATATTTTATTCTTTCAATAATTTATGATGCGGGACATTTTACAATTTCGCTTGATAGAAATTTGAGTTGGGATAAAGGTATAATAATTTATGACAATTTAAATGAGAAAAGAGTGGCAAAAAAACTTGATGCGACAGCTTTTAATGGAATGGACAATATCTCAATAGATTGGTTACCAGAAAATATTGATACTGAATCAGATGGCTCTCATAATGGTGATAATTATATTGCCTACACATTTTACATAGAAAATGAGGGAAAAGATACAGTTAATTATTGGTATACCGCTTTAATAGATGATGTTATTCTAAATATAGATGAAGCTATAAGATTTATGGTATATTTAAATGGAGAACAAACTGTTTATGCTAAATTAAATGGTTTTACAGAAGAACCAGAAAAAGATACAAAAGCGTTTTATTCCGAAGATACTGTAATGTTAGAATGTAGACAAGACTTTAAACCCGGTGATGTAGATAGATTTACAATCGTCATTTTTGTTGAAGGAGATGACCCAGATTGTACTAATGCATTATTAGGTGGAGAGATAAAAATGCATATGGATATTACAGAAGAACATGTTGATTAATATAGGAGGAAAAAAATGAAGAAAAAAACAAAAGTTAACAAGAAAAAACTAGACAGTTTATTACTTGTTTTATTACTAACTGCAGTGCTATTAATCATGTCTACTTATGCATGGTTTACTGCTAACAGAACAGTAAGCGTTGATACTTTTGATGTTAGAGTTGAAACAACTAGTGGATTACAAATTTCTGCTACAGCTGAGCCAGATAGCTGGAAAACATCATTAGATATAACAGATTTAATCAATGCTACAAAAAATGCTGCATTTGGTATTACAAACCAATTACCAAGTACAATGGAACCAATGTCAACAGTTCCAGTAAATAAATCTGGAATATTAGATATGTACCTAGGTACTACTGTTCAAAATGATGCTAGAGATGGATTTTATTTATCAACAGAATTAGAAAGAGATAAATCTTATGTATCTGCTGATGGAGACAATGGACATTATATAGCATTTGATATTTTCTTAAAATCAGGTAATCCAGAGGATAACTTATATATGTATGGTAGTGTAGTAGAAACTGATGAATCTGGAAATCCTTTAAATCTTGATAAAGAAAAAGGTATAGCAAATTCTGCTCGTGTAGCTATTTTAAGAAGCCCAAATACAGTAAATAAAGAAAATGGTGGAGAATTACGTAGTGAATTAACTCCTACTCATGAAAAAGTATTGTTATGGGAACCTAATGATGATACACATACTGAAAAAGGTGCAGAAAATGCAAATGCATTAAAATGGCATGGAGATTCAATAGTAGAAAAAGGTTCTGGAAAAGACCCACTAGTTTATGATGGAGTTAAGGCTACTGTTGCTCCAAAAACATTATTATTACCAGATGCTACATCAACAGCTAATCCATCTATGTTTGCAAGAGTAATACCAACTTGGCAAACTACTCGTGCCCAAAACAATAATGCTAACTTGGAAATGCCACCATTAAATGAGGGTGGAAAAGCGTTGGAAGCAGGTGTTGTAAGATATAGAATCTATATGTGGATGGAAGGTCAAGATGTTGACTGCGAATCTTCAGCAGCTGATTCATATGCACAATTCACATTAAATTTCACATTAGATAAAATTAAAAGTGGTGGAGCTGATGCACCAGTTATACCAGCAAACTAATAATTAAAATATAAATCTAAGGCGATAACTATAAAAGTTATCGTCTTTTTTTCATTTTCATTACAAAATGTAAAAACGCTTTAAATGTATAGTGTTGTATGATAAAATGACCATGAATAAATCTAAAAATGGGAGTATTGTATGACTGGAAAAAATAGAAGAAATAGTAAACTTAAAAAAAGTAAAATTATTCAAAAAAACTTAATTAGAAATATAGTAGTAATACTAGCTCTTATAGTTTTTTTGTTTGTTATATATAGATTTAATTTTTCAACTAAATCTGAACTAACAGAAACAGTAAAAATTAATTTCAAAGAATTTGGTGAAAACATTTCATTAGAAAATCAAGAATTAGATATGGAAGTTCTTACAGATGCCGATGGAATAAAATATATTTTTCTTCCAGAAAAAATAAATGGATATTTTGTTCAACAATATCATATCACCAACTTAGAAGAAAATAATACTACAAATTCTTCTGTAGAAACAGATAATACAAATACTCTTTTAGAAAATATAGTTCCAGAAACAAATACAAATGAAGAAATTGCTGGATTAAAAAAATATTATTCAACATCTAAAGCTTATGAAATAGAAGAAAATGAAGAAGATAAAGATAAAGAAAATAAAATAGAAGAAGATGTTATAGAAGATAAAAAAGAAGAAAATATTGTAACAAATACAATTACTGATAATTCAAATACAATAGTTCAAAATAGTGTAACAAATGAAATTGTAAAAGATGATAATAAAGTACAAAATGTAGTAAAAAATGAAGTACAAAATACAACATCATCAAATACAGTACAAAATGCGATAGATAAAAATGAAGTTATAGAAGATGATAATAAAAACGAAGAAATTCAAGATAATTTTAATAATGATATCGTTACTGAAAATGGGATTAAACCAGGCACTAGATATAATGTGTATGAAACAGATGAAAAAGGAAAATATACTTTAGGAAATATCCTAGTAGAGGTTGAATATCAGACTATAACAAATGAAGAAATAAAATTATATAATCAAGAATTAATTTTTAAAGATGAAGCTTCAGAAATTACATCTATAGGATATATTCCTGCTAAATATAAGTTAAAATGTATAAAAGAAAATTCAAGTGAATTAGAAAGCCAAGTAAATGAATACGAAGATTTAAAAGATTATCAAATGCTTTGTGTTTATGATATATCAATAGAAAAAGATGGAAATGTTTATCAACCAGAAAATTATGATTGGGCACCAAGTGTTTCAGTTAATATTCAATCAACTGACCTAAATTCTTTACCAAATGAAAATGATGTGAAATTAATACATTTTGCAGAGGCAATTGAAACAATAGAAGGTTTTGAAGTAGAAGCAAATTCAATAGAATTTAATGCTGACGGATTTTCAAAATATGCTGTTCTTTCAAAAAGATCAGTTACTGAAACTCAAGCTACAATAGATACATATGAAGATGACAAAAATTATTATTTTGGAAAAAATTATACAGATAATATTTTAGGAGAAAATTCAAATCAATATTCTACTGATAATCTAGCAAATGTTACTGTAAATTATCATAGTGCTCCTGAAAAGAATTTTAGAAATGAAAATGTAGAACATAATTTAGAGTATAATTTGACTTATACTTCAGCACCTTATACAGATGGAGCCTCAAATGAAAGAAGAGTTCCATATACTTTAACTTTGGATAAAAGTGTAACTATAGGAGAAAATTGGGAAATAATAATAGATTTTGAACTTAAACCAGGAGCAACTGAATTTCAATTTGAAATTTTAAGTAATCCAACAGAATCTTATACTATAGATAATGGTGGGAGACAAATAAGACTAAATTCAAAAGATTACCAACTTAATAATAATACATTAAGCGTAAATATAATAATAAAGCGTACTGATAAAAATTTAAGACCTAACATTGCTAATATAAATTTAAAGCCAAAAATAGTAGAACATCTAACATACACTTATGAATATAATATTTCAGATAATAAAACTGGATATGTATCAGATACAGAAAGACAAAATCTTATAACATATCATAAAGCTGTTCCTATTAATAATGGTCAAATTGAATTAGAATTAATTGATAATCCTTTTATGGATAGACCACTTGGAACTGTTTATGAAGAATACTCTAATGGAAAAACAGAAGAATATCAAACTTTATTTGGATTTAATGGTTGGAAAAATAAATCTGATGCATCATATGTAATAAATACAAATGAAAACACATATGCACAAACTTTAATTGCTAATGTAGAGGATAAAAATAATGTTGTAATAGATTTATATGTAGATTGGATTCCAGCAAATGTTGTTTTTGTTAAAAATGATGGGAATAGTGATGGAACTACAATAGAAAATCCAGCAGATACTTGGAATAAGGCTATTGAAACATTAAAGAAAAACAAAAAAAATGCAGAACATGCATCAGATAGAGAAGTTAATATAATAGTTGTTACTGGACCGTTAAATGATGATGGTAAAGCTCTCGCAACAGAGATCCCATTTACTGTTACTAGTTTATATGATGGAGTAGACTATAGAACTATTGCAAATGCCACTATTACTTTGAGTAAAGGTGTAAAAATTACTAATGATTTACAATTAGAATATTTAAATGTAATAGGTTCTACTAATTATATAGATACAAGAGATGAGTTAAATGATAATATGAAATATATTAATGGTAATTCATATAACTTGCGTATTGGAAGAGGAATGTTACCTTTAAATTATTCCACTGATACTACTACGTTTGGACAAATTCAATGTGGTGGACAAAATAATAAAAAATTTAAAACAGTTGTAGAATCTGGAAGATATTGTAATATATATGTAGATAGAGCTCAAGGAGCTGGAAATAACACAAATTTTTCAATGAATGGAACTTTAATTGTAGGTTGCGATTATGATAGATATATAGAAAATGGAAATAGTAATTTACAAATTTTCTCAAAAATTACATCAAGACGTAATAAGTCTAAAAATAGTGCATTAGATGCTAATAGTCCAATATATGATATATATATTAAGAGTGGAATGATAGGAATTGATTGTTTTGAAAAATATGATGAAGCTGCATATTCAGGAATATATTTGAGTGGAAATTCAGGAGAAGCAGCAACAGATTATGATGTGGGAGAAAGAAGATTAACTATTGAAGGTGGAAAAACTGCAAATATCACAGGTGGATTAAAAGCATATAGTAGTGATAAAGATTCTACAAGTACACGTATATATATAAAAGGAAACGATGCAAGTGTACAAAATATTGTAGGAGGATGTGTAAAAGTTAAAACATCTAGTGATAGAATTATTCAAGTAACAGGTGGAACTATTGAATATAGTATTTTTTCAGGTTCAAATGGAAAAGATACAATCAAAGGAGATATAGGAAGCTTAGATGGAAACACTTTGGTCTATGTTGGTGGAAATGCCAAGATTGGTGGAACTAATCGACTAACAATTAACGGAAGTGATGGTGGAGATTCACTTTATGGTCTACAATATGGATGTATACTTGGCGCAGGAAATGGAAATTCAAGTGTTGATACAGCGGGAGTTGTTAATTCGTCACATATTATAATTGATGGAAATGCTAAAATTGAAAATAATGTATATGGTGGCGGAAACTTTGCTGGAGTTAGCGGAAATACTCAAATAGACATGTATGGCGGAACTGTTGGTGGAACTGTACATGGAGGATCTAATAATTTTGGTAGAATAATAGGAGATGCCAATATAAACATAACAGGTGGAACTATTAATGGTAATGTGGCAGATGAATCTTCAATTACAGCTGAAGGAGAAGCAAAAGAAAATGAAGCTATTTTTGCAGGAGGATATGGACTTAATACTAACATAAATGGAAATACTAATATAAATATTTCTGATAAATCTGGAAATGTAAACATAAATGGAAATATTTATGGTGGTAGTGCAATGGGCAGTGTTAACCAGAAATCTAGTATAACTATAAAACAAGAAAATGGTAATAAAATAGAAATTTTAGGAAATATATTTGGAGCTGGAAAAGGTTCAGAAAATAATCCGTCATTAAATGGAAGTGATATTACTATAATTGTAGATGGTGGCGATTATGCATCTGTATTTGGAGGAGCAAATACAAGAGGATATGTTAATGGAAATATAAATATAAATATAGGAGAAAATAATCCAACAAACGTAGATTCAGTATTTGGAGGAGGAAATAATGCTAGTTTAATAGATAGTAAGAATAGTAGTCCTGCTGAAACTTATGAAGATAATGTTAAACTTGGAAAAAACGCTACAATAACTAATGTATTTAATGGTGGAAATAATGCATCAATAAATAAAGAATTTAAACTAAAATTAGATATAAATGGATCTACAGTTACAAATGTGTATGGCGGTGGGAACCTAGGTGTTGTTAATGGTTCTACTCTAATTATGGTAAAAGAAAATGCTAATATAGAAACAATACATGGTGGAGGAAAGAACGGAAATATTATAGGAAATATTGATCTAATGATATCAGACTCTACTATACAAAATGTATATGGTGGAGGAGAGAATGGACAAGTTAAAGGATTAATAAAAGTAACTGTAAATTCTGCTTCAAAAATACTTGAAGATATATATGGCGCAGGAGAGGGCGCAAACGCCACAGTAGAAGGAAATACGGAAGTTTATATAGATGATATAACAGTTAAAAATGTTTATGGTGGCGGAAGACTTGGAGATGTTAATGGACAAACACAAGTAAGAATAACATCATCAACAATAGAAGAAAATGCTTATGGAGCTGGTAGAGGTGAACTTGGAGATAACGACAAAGATAATGGACAATTTGCTGCTACTCAAAAATCAAAAATTATTGTAGAAGGAAATTCTATTATAAAAGGAAATGTGTTTGGAGGAGGCAATGCTTCAAATGTCGGAAATAAAGGAGTTTCAGAAACTAATAATACATATATTGAAGGTTGTGATGCAGAAGTATATATTTCAGGAGCAACAATAGGATCAGAAGAAAATGGAGGAAATGTATATGGTGGATCAAATCGTTCTAAAATTTGTGGAAACACCAAAATGTATATTGGAAAGCCAGCATTTGATGAAGGCTATACAAAAGGTATAATAGATATAAATGGAACAGTTTTTGGTGGTGGTGAATCAAGAACAAATAGTACAAATTTTGATTATAGTTTCTTGAGTGTTAATGGTGATATTGAAATAAATATTGATGCAAATGAATATGATTTAAATATTAAAGAAAATATTTATGGTTCAGGAAATGCATCTAGTGCTAAGAATGATGGAAATATTTATATAAATAATTTTGGAAATCAAACAGATGTTAAAAAATTAAAATCAATTCAAAGAGCAACAAATGTTGTAATAAACAATTCTGAATTACAATTATTAGGAGACACTAATAGTACTAATATACACGAAACTACATTATATTCATTAACAAATATTAAAGAATTAATTATAAAAAATGATACTACTTTATATTTAGAACACGGTTCATTTGCATTAACTGGATTTAGCAGCTTAAAAAATAATGAAGCAAATGGAATTGATGAGGAAGCAATTGTTACAATAGAAAATGGAACATTGGATATAAATGGAAATAATAAAATATACATGTATAATGGACAACATTTAGATGTTGTAAATGCTAATGGTGATACATATGGAACAGTAAAAGGAATGACCTTCTTTGGACAGTATAGGTATGATAATTTAGGAAAAATTGATAAAGGTATATATGGTGATGAATTTGTAAATCATCAAGTAGATGAATTATTGTGGAAAGATAGAGATTTTACTCAGTCATATGTCTTAGGTGCACATACACCAGATTTACAAAGAATGGGATTCTACACAGTATATGAAGATTTAACTCCAGAAGCAGAAGCACTTAAAGAACGTGGAGAACTTAACGAAGAAAATTATGAAGCAGAAGGATATCATATTGGGTATATTGAGCCAACACCTAATGATGAGAAAATAGCATATGATTATTGGCATACAGGATTTGTTACAGATATAATTAATATTGATTTGGATTTAACAGCATCAAAATATTCAACTCTTGGTGTAGTAAGTAAACAATTAACAGGAGCAGAAAAATATCCAAATGCTACTTTAACATTAGATAGTTTTAGTATATCTAGTGGATTAGATGAAAAACAAATAGAATTTGTAGAAACAAGTTCTGTAAATAATATAGAAGTTAATCCAGATATTGCTAATAAAACTTTTGGATTATTAATGAAAACAAGTAATAATGGATGGATAAATAATTCAAGTACAGAATTTCTTCTAAACCCTGAAAAACATCATGCACAAGTAAATAATGAAGATACAAGTTACAAATTTTCAGACAGTCCAAGTGATACATATAAAGGAGATAATACATATTTAGCAGGAAGCTTACCAAATTCAGTGGCACCAACATTAGAATTTTATTTATATAATTCTAATACTCTTACATTAAAAACAGGAGAAATTGGTACATACAAATTAAGAATGACTTTAACTTGCACAGCAAATAATAAATATGTGATTGTACCTGTTATTATCAATATTAAAATAACAGCCTCAGAAGAGGAAGAAAAAGAAGGATACAATGGTGTAACTACTCCTGGAACAAAATATGACATATTCCCACAAATATCAACTAATATAACAGATAAAAGTAGTTTTTCAACTTATTTTGAACTTGCAAGAAAAGACGAAATAACTAAAGAACAATATAGTAAAGCAGATAGAGTTATAAATGTAGGATCTGTACTTCCAAAAAATACAAGTATTACTATGATAGATAAATCTGAAACACATCCAGAATACTATTATTATATTGTTACTGAGCAAGATGAAATTAATAAAAAAGAAGAGTTTAGATTAGATGAGTTTATACGTATGGGAACTACAGATGCTACTAAAAATTATGAAGATAAAGCATATTATATAGGTGACTACAAATATGAATGTTTTATATTTATAGTAGATTTTCAAAATGCAAGCTTTAATGGTAAGCAAGGTCAAATAACCAGTAATCCTAGAATGGAAATAAAGTTGATGGGAGATACAGCAGATCCTATTTATAGATTAATAAGTTCTCAACAAAGTGAAGGAAAAACTGTGTATAATGTATTTAGTACAAATTCTGAACTTACTGCAAATGTAAAAGCAAGTAATTCAAGTATATATATTGGAAATACAAGTGTATTAACAATAGATTCTTCATTAGTAACACAATCAACTATAACAGATGATAAAACAGGAGAAAAAAGAACAATAAATGTTTATAATACACAATATTTTGATAAAAAGCTTGGAGCTGAAATAAGAGTTCTAGATAAAAATGGAAATCAAATTAGTGATTTAAAAGGAACTACTTTCCAAGTTGAAGAAATAAGAGAAATAGATGGAATAAAGAAAAAAAGCTACAATACTTATACACCATACAATGGTATAATAAGACTAAAACTTGCTGATATTTTTTCAAACACATCAATACCAGTAATAATAAATACAAAAAATACTACTAACGATTTTGCAAATAAATATGATTTTGAAATAAGAGTATTTGCTTCAGCAGACGGTGTATATAATGGAAAAGAAAATATATCAAATCCAACAAGAGAAGAAATATCATTTATAAGTAATGAATATGGATTAAATGCAACAATTCCAGAGAATCAAGTTATAATAAATAAAGCTACATCAACAACCTTAGATGAAAATGGATATCTTTCAGAAACTCTAAAGGATTTAGATTTACATATTGAATACAAATATTCAGTAGAAAATCCATATCTAACAATATCTATGGCAAGAAGAGATTATACTGGTGATAATGATATAAATCCTAGATACATAGAAGAAGTTGATTTGACAAAGTACTTAGTTCCAAAAGATGAAAGCAAAGAACTAAAACGTGTTTTAGATATGAATGAAGAAAAGAAAGCTATAGAGTATGAAGCACTAAGTACACAAGAAATGATTGAAGCAAGCAAAGATGCAAATGGAAAAAGAACAGTAGATTTACATTATCAGCTAAAAGATTTAAAGGAATTACCAACAGGAACATATAGAATAACAGTTTCATTGTATGATGTAAAAGACACATCATCAACTAAAACAGAAGATGGAAATACAATTTCAGAAGAAAATACAGAACCAACTCAGGAGGAAAAATATCAATATATTGGAGATGTATATTCATATATAATCATAAAATAACAAAAGGAGACGATAGTCTCCTTTTGTTATATAAATTTAACATAAAAAGTATAGACTATAATTTTAAATTAATATATAATATTTATGAAATATTAGTAATTTCTTGAAAGGAATTAATACAATGGATAAAAATTTTGAATTCTCAGAATTAAGTAACAATGAGCTACTAGAGTTATATAAAAAATCAGAAGAATATATAGCTTTTTTAGAAAAAGAAAAAAGAATGAAAGGTACTGATGAAAAATGAGTGATATATTAGAAAAGTTTGACCAATATATCTCAACAAATAAGGAAGTTTTAAGTGTTTTACCAACTAATACCAAAAAGAATGTTTCTAAATACTTAGAAAAAGTTGATGAATTTTTAGTAGAGGCAGAAAAAATAAATATAGATATTTTTAATGCAATGCATGAAAGATATGAAAATATTATAAATGTAGTAGAAAATTCAAAAATTGGTGAGTTAACAAAAAATATTGAAAATATAAAAGATATAGAATTATTTAATGAATTAAATACTGCTTATGAAAAATTAGAATTTGATAAAATAAATAATAATTTAGATTGTTTTTTTGAAGGTAATTTGGAGTCTGTAAATATAAATATAAAATTATTTATAGAAAAATTTAAAGATTGTGGAATTACTTTAACAGCAGAGGATTTTAGTTATAGTCAATATACTAAAGAATATATGAAAGTGTTTTTTGAAGAAACTGCTGATGGAAATTTAAATACGCCTAGATTAAAAGAAAAATTTGATGCATTATATTGGAAGTGTACAGATTTAGTAACTCATATTCAATTAAATTTAAGACATTTATATAATATTAATTCTAAGAAAATTGAAAAATTACAAAAAGATAGAAATATTTCAATTTTAAAAAGTATGTCTGTAGATAAAAATGGATTGGTAAAAAGATACTTTGAGTTAAATGAAGAATTAATAAATTTAAAAAGTATAGATTCAAACAGTATACTTGAGAAATTTCTTTCTGGAGAATGGAAATCAAAAGACTTTTCTGATAAGGAAATGCTTTCTTTATATTCAAGATTATTTTCAATAAACTATTATTCTGCATCTCCTGAAAGACAAATAGAAATAGATAAAACTTTTGGAAATTTACTGAAAACTCTTCAAGAGTATAATACATATAAAAAATACAAATATATTTTAGATGATTTAAAATCTAGATGCAAGAAAAAAGACTCATTTAAGGAAGAACATGATAACAAAATTAAGGAAATACATAAGAAAGAACAAGAATTATTAAAAGAAACTGAAAATAACAAAAAATTAATAAAAAGAAAATCTAATCCATTCTTTATATTATTTAGAAAAAAATTGGAAAGAAAAATTTATGAATTTCCAGTTGCTTCAAATACATTAATAAAAGAAATTAAAAACTTGTATAAGGAATTAGATGATTCTGAAGTTAATCTTAGAATTGCAGAATTTGTTGATGATACATGTACAATAAAATATATGTTTAAAATTGCTGTATCTTTCTATTCATATGCGTATAATATAATAAAAGAACATTACAAAAATGATCCAGAAGTTAATGTTGCCATGGAATTACAAGATTTAGTAGATTTTATAAATCAACCATATAAAGTAATGCTGAATAACATAAAATTAGTTGAAGAACCAAACATTGTTTCAATAATTTCAAATAAATATAAAATATTAAATATTAATCTTGAGGAAGCTGATTTAGAAGAAAATCTAGAAGGATTAATTGCAGATGTTGAAAGAATTGTTAATAATAGCAATATTTCTAGAAGTGGTCTTAAACTAAATGATATTGAATTCATAGAAACAGTAAAACCAATTGTTATGAAAAAGCAGTGAGGATAAAAATGAGATATGAACCAGAAGTGATATCAAAAAGAGTAAAAAGAAATAAGAAATTAAAAAAGATTTTTACTATATTTTTATATTTACTTTTAATATTTACAATGATATTTAGTTTATTTTTAATTACTTTGGAACTAGGAAATTCAAACGAAGTTCCTAGTTTTTTTAATAATGCTATTTACACAGTAACATCTGAAAGTATGAAGCCAAAGATGAGTGTAAATGATATTATTATTGTAAAAAGAGGATATGCAAGTAATAAATATAAAGTAGGTAATATAATTACTTTTACAGATAATAATCGGAAATATTATTACTCATAGAATCTCAAGAATAGTAAACTTAGGTGATGATTATGGATTTGTTACTAAGGGCGATAGTAACAATATTGAAGATGAAAATGTTGTTACATATAATCAGGTTATAGGAAAAGTAATTTTAGTAATGCCTAAATTTGGTAAAATTGTGAGTATATTAAAAAATAAAATATTTTTTAGTTTTTGTATAATAACTTTAATTTCAATTTTGATATATGATATAAGAGTAAAAGAAAGAAAAATCTCTAGAAAATTAGCTAGAGAAAGATATGAAAAAAAATCAGATTTTTATTTTTAAGGAGAATATTTATGGCAGATAGTCCTGAAGAAATAGAAGCAAAAGAGAAAACAAATGATAGAGAATATTATTTGGAATTAGTAAAAACAAGACCAACATTAATTGAATGGGCTAATGAACAAATTCGTGATGATAAAGAAGTTATATTAACAGCTGTTAAAGTTGATGGTGGAGCTTTAGAATTTGCAAGTGATAGATTAAAAAATGATAAAGAAGTTTTGATTGAAGCTGTTTCTCAAGCAGGATGGACTTGTTGCTATGCTAGTGAAAAATTAAGAGCAGATAAAGATGTATTACTAGCAGCAAGTAAAAATGATGGTCAAGTATTATATTATGCAAGTAAAGCTTTAAGAGATGATAAAGATGTTGTTTTAGCAGCAGTTTCTAATAAACCAATCATTCTAAAATATGCAAGTTTTAGAATGAGAGATGATAAAGACGTTGCAATTGCCGCTGTTAGCAAAGGAAAAAATAAAGTATTAGAATACATATCACCTAGACTTAGAGAAGATGAAGATATAAAATCAATTTTAAGTGAATAATTTATGAATAAAACCTTTCTTTTTGAATATATAAATAAAAAGAGAGGTTTTTGTTTTATGAAAGATTATAGTAGAGTTAGTAAATTTTTAGAAATTCCAAGAGAAGTGATTTCTAATATTCCAAAGATAACAATAACAGGATTTGATGAAATTATGATCGAAAACTTTAAAGGAATCTTAGAATATGAAGATTATTTTGCAAGAATAAGTACAGCAGCAGGAAATATTAATATAAATGGTTTTAATTTAAAACTAAATCAAATGACAGATAATGATATTTTGGTAAGTGGGAAAATAGAAAGTTTAGATTTTGAAAATAGAAAAAATATAGAGGAGTAACTTGTTATGATTTTTAGATGGATTTATATGCTTTTTTCTGGCTATGTAACAGTTATTATAGAAGGATTTTTTGTAGAAAGATTTATAAATATATGTAGAAGTAATAATATTGTCTTACTTGATATTGAAAGAGAAAATAGTACATATTTAAAAATTAAAATTTTAAAATCAGATTTTAAAGATATTAGACATATTGCAAAAAGAACTAAATGTAAAATAAAAATAGATAAAAAAAGTGGAATACCATTCTTTATAAATAAATATAGAAAAAGAAAAGTATTTGCAATTGCTATTTTAGTAATTGCAATTTTTATTTTTATATCAACAAAATTTGTTTGGAATATAGAAATTAATGGTAATGAAAAAATAGCAAAAGAAGAAATTCTAGAATTAGTTTCTGAATATGGAATAACAAAAGGAATATTAAAAAAGAAAATAGATACAGATAAAATTAGTAATGGGATAAGACTAGAAAGAGATGATATTTCTTGGATAGGAATAACTTTAAAAGGAACAAATGCAATTATAAATATTAAAGAATCAATTGAAACTCCAGAAGTTATAGATAAAAACGAAATATGCAATATTGTAGCAAATCGTGATGCTACAATTTCAAAATTAGTTGTACATAGTGGAACTGCAAGAGTAGAAGTTGGAGATGAAGTAAAAGAAGGAGATCTATTAGTTGAAGGAGTGATGGAAGGTGTTCATTTAGGAAATAGAAATGTTCATGCAGATGCAATAGTAACTGGTAGTATAAACTTGCAAAAAGAGAAAAAAGAAGAATTTATGCAAACAAAAAAAGTAGAAAC
Organism: uncultured Clostridia bacterium; assembly: GCA_948676835.1. GTDB lineage: Bacteria > Bacillota > Clostridia > TANB77 > CAG-508 > Scatovivens. Next base: position 114,018 of record CAPOZU010000002.1, on the reverse strand, counting down.
TGGAAATATGGAAATAAAGAGAGAAATTTGTATAAATAATTTTAAAATAAATTTAAATAAAAAGCTTTCAAATTTCGAAAATTATGATACAATATATTCGAGTAATAGAATTAGGCTATTTTCTAATTTTTATTTACCAATCGAAATCAAAAAAACTGAATATAAAGAAATAAAAAGTGAACTTGTAGAATATTCAGAAATTGAATTAAAAGACAAATTGGAAAAAGAATTAGAAGAAGAAATGCAAAATGAATATAATATATCAAATTATGAAAACAAAACAAAAGATGTAGAAGCAACTAAAGAGCCAGATGGAATGCGTGTTAAATTAACTTATGAAATAAAAGAAGATATCGGTACAAAAGTTAAAATAAATTAGATGAAAGGGTGAAAATAAAAGTGGTTGAAGAGAGAAGTTTAAAAGTTATTTCAAAAGATACAACCTTTTTCAATAAAGTATCAGATACTTTAACGAAATTATTAATACCTACAAGAATTGGTATTAATGGAATGATGATAAATTTAAAAAGAAGTAGTACTGTAAAAGCTTATGAACAATTCAAAATTTCTGAACAAGCAAATGATGTTACTAAAACAGCCCAACTAAAAAATAGATACGAAGAAAGTTTTACATTATATTTAGAATCTATAGATAAACATATAATGGATTCAATATATAAAAAAGTAAAAAATAATACAGCATCAGATTTTGAAAGAAATGCACTTGCAAATTACTATAATGTGGTGCATTTAAAAGAAACAGAATATTTAGAGTATAAATATAGAAAACAAAAATTTTTATTAGATTTAGATTATCAAAGTTTGTCTGCTAATAATAAGGAAAAAATATTAAAAAAATATACTCCAATATATGTGGAAAGAATAGATAGCCTATATAAAGGAATATTAAAGAATTATTCTGTAAAATTAGCTGATGGACTAAAAGCTACAAGAATAAATCAGTTAGAAATTTATAAAAATATTTTCTTAACATTAGAAGATTATATAAAAAATGTTTTACCAATAAAAATAGAACTTGAAGGTAAAGAAAAGTATTCAAAAATACTTGATGAATATGAAGAATATGAGAAATTTATTGTTGGTAAATTAGACGAAAGAGATTTCCTAGAAAAGAATATGATTTTACTAGGATTAAGTAGAGTGCTATTTACACACTCTTTGCCACTTGTTGCAGCTGAACAATGCTACAATAAATTACTTAGAGATACAAGAAATTTAATATCAACTACAAAAATAAAAACGAAAAAAGAAGAAGTTTATAAAATGCTATTAAAACTTATTGAAGATTATAATGTTAAATTATTATCAACAAAAGTTTATTGGGATAAACCAGCTGAGAGAGATGCATATAAAAAATTTTGGGATGCATATAGTAAATCAAATTCAGATAAAGAAAAAGAGATATTATCTTTAAGAAGAGAATTGCATGATACATCTTATGAATATGAAAAATATGCAGACGTAAGAAAATTTTATAAAGACAAATTATGTGATTTAGGTGTAATGAAAAAATTAAAGAACTCAAGAAAAACTTTGGATGGATATTTTACAAAATTATAATTATAAGAGGTTTTTATGAAAGCAGAAATCGAGTATTTAGAATTAGAAGAAAATAAAGAGTGGAATGATTTAATAGAAAAAATTCTTACAAAATGTTTTGAAATAGAAAATATGAATGATTTTAAGTTATATATCAGTGTAACATTAACAAATCCTGAAAATATAAGAGAATTAAATAAACAATATAGAAATATTGATAAAGAAACAGATGTACTTTCATTTCCAATGTTTGAAAAAAATGAAATTGCAAATCTAAAAAACTTAGAATATGAAGAGGCTCTTGGAGATATTGTTATATCAATAGAAAGAGTAAAAGAGCAAGCTATAGAATATGGACATAGTTTTGAAAGAGAACTTAGCTATATGTTAGTACATGGTTTTTATCATTTAATGGGAGAAGATCATATAAAAGAAGAGGACAAGATTATAATGAGGGCTAAGGAAGAGAATGTTCTAGAACAACTAAATATTGTAAGGGATTAGTTAAGCTATGAATAATAAATGGAAAAATAAAAATTTTATTTCAGCATTAAAAAATGCATTAAATGGAGTAAAATATACACTTAAAACTCAAAGAAATTTAAAAATACAACTAATAATTAGTATTATAGTAATTGTTATTAGTTTTTTATTAAAAATTACATATACAGAATGGGCAATAATAGTATTAGTTATATTTATGGTATTTTTTTCTGAATTATTTAATACAACAATTGAGATTGTTGTTGATATGATAACAACAGAATATAATGAAAGTGCAAAAATAGCAAAAGATATTGCGGCAGGAGCTGTTACTTTAGTATCATTTGCCTCAGTAATTATTGGAATATTAATTTTTTTACCAAAAATTTTAGAAATTGCTTGAAATAATTGATTTATGGGCAAAAAAATAATAAATAATATAGTAAAAGGAGTTACATATGAAAAAAGGAAAAAAGAGTAAAAAAAGAGAAAATATGCTATTGGCTGTTATTGTTGTAATTCTAGTAGTAATTGCAATATATATGTTGTCTACTATAAAGCCAGAAGAAAATACTGTTAGCAATGGTGAAGATGTTGCAAATCTTGAAACGGAACAAGTATCAAATGATGATAAAGAAAAAGAGCCAGATTTAGAAGTAAATTCTAATATAAAAATATTTAATGGTGCGGATAGACCAATTGCTTTTATGATAGATAACAATAAAAATGCCCAACCACAAGCTTCTATAAATTCTACATATATGGTTTATGAAATAATTGTAGAAGGTGGAGAAACAAGATTAATGGCATTATTTAAAGGAAAAGATGCTGATCAAGTTGGACCAATTAGAAGCTCAAGACATTATTTCTTAGATTATGCAATGGAAAATGATGCAATATATGCACATTTAGGAATGAGCCCACAAGCAGGTGAAGCAATACAAAAATATGGAATTAATAATATAAATGGACAAGCATATGATACAGGTAAAGCAAGAACAGGAAGTTCATTATATTGGAGAGCAACACATAAAAAGGCTCCACATAATGCATATACCAATACAGCGTCAATTCTTAAAATTGCTAAGGATAAAGGTTATAAAACAACTTCGAATCAAAAAAGTGTTTTAAATTATAGTTCAGAAGAAATTAATTTAGAAAAAGAAAATGCAATTGTAGCAAATACAATTACAATTCCATATACATCAAGTCATAAAGTAAAATATGAATATAATGAGAAAACAAAAAGATATACAAGATATTCAAAAGGCAAAGTTATGTCTGATGAAATGTCAAAAGAAAATATTACAACAAAAAATATTATAATTACATTTGCTGAAAACTATACTTTAGATGATGGAGAAAATAAAGGAAGACAAGATGTTGTAACAGTTGGAAACTTAGATGGATATTATATTACAAATGGAAAAGCAATAAAAATCAAATGTAATAAATCTGATAGAAAATCACAAACTAAATATGTAGATTTAGATGGTAATGAAATAAATGTAAATGATGGAAATACATGGGTTAATGTGTGTCCAATCGACAGTAATGTGGTTATAGAATAATAGGAGGATTAGCTAAAAGCTAAAATTTATAAAAATGGGAGAGTTTAAATCAGGATTTGTATCACTAGTAGGTAGAACAAATGTAGGAAAGTCTACTTTGTTAAATAGTTTGGCAAAAGAAAAAATTGCTATAACTGCAAACAAAGTTCAAACTACAAGAACAGCAATAAAAGCAATTTTAAATGATGATAATTATCAAATAATAATTACAGATACACCAGGCATTCATAAACCAAAAACAAAATTAGGGCAAACTATGGTAGATACTGCTTTTACAATGTTCTCTGAAGTTGATGTTATATTATTTTTAATAGAAGCAGATTCTACTGAAATAGGAAGAGGAGATAGAAGAATTCTAGATAAAATAATAGAAAGCAAGAAACCGTGTATACTAGTAATAAATAAGATTGATTTAATACAAAAAGACAAATTATTAAATTTAATAAATTTATATAGTAAAGAGTACAACTTTAGTGCTGTAATTCCGATATCTGCTACTAAAAAAGATGGTATAGATAATATTATTGCTGAAGTATTAAAATTATTACCAGAAGGTCCAAGATATTATGCAGATGATGAATATACAGATCAAACAATGAGACAAATGGCAGAAGAAGCAATAAGAGAAAAAGCTTTAAAGTTTTTAAATGATGAAGTACCACATGGGATTTACATAGAAGTAGAAGAATTTAAAGATAGATTAACTAGCAAAGGTGAGCAAATATATGATATTAGTGCAACAATATATTGCTTAAGAGAATCTCATAAGGGAATTATAATTGGAAAAGGTGGAAATCTGTTAAAGAAAATTGCTACATATGCAAGACAGGATTTAGAAAAACAATTTGATTCAAAAATAAATTTAAAAGTTTGGGTTAAAGTAAAAGAAGATTGGCAAGAAAAAGATAATATAGTTAATAAATTCAAGCTTAAAGGATAATACTATACAAAAGATAAAGTTAGATAAGGAGGGGACTTTTATGATTAAGAAATTAGCATGGGACACTTTTAAGCAAACTGGTAGTATAAACTCTTATCTAGAATTTAAAGAATTAAAAAATATAGAAGAAACTATGAAGGTAACATTAGATGAAGCAAGTAAAGGTAAATGGGATTGTAATATCAGAAAATAATATGGGCGATTTTGATAAAATGCTTACACTTTTAACACCTAACTTGGGTAAAATTTCGTGTAGTGCAAAAGGATCAAGAAGACCTAAAAGCCTTTTATTAAGTGGAAGTCAATTTTTGTGTTTTGGAGAATATATGTTATTTAAAGGTTCTGAAACATATACTATGAATTCTTGTGAAACAATAGAACTTTTTTATAATATAAGAACAGATTTGGATAAGCTAACATATGCAACATATATAACCAAAATTGTATCTGATGTAACAACAGAAAATCAGAATAGTTTTAATACATTAAAACTATTTTTAAACACGCTTTATATGATTTCAGAAACAGATAAAAACTTAGATTTTATTACATCAATATTTAAAATGAGAATACTTAAAATATTAGGATTCACGCCAAACATAAGAGAGTGTGTTTGTTGTAAGAATAAAGAAAATTTAAAGTATTTCAGTATAAAAGACAATGGATTTAAATGTTCTAATTGTAGCAAGCAAGATACTGGAAGTATTGAAATGAATGATGCTACAAGAAATGCTATAATATATATTTTAAAAGCAGATCCTAAGAAAATATTTTCATTTGAACTTTCAGAAAGCTGTCAAAAAGAATTAGAATTAATTTCAAGTATTTATTTAAATGAAAAATTAGATAAAGAATATAAATTAGAAAAGTTATTTTAAATAAGTGAACAAAAAATTACTTGCAAATTATATAAATTATTTATATAATAAAAGCACAAATACAAAGAAAAGGAAGTGTGTAATATGAATATAACAATTACAGGAAAAGAACTTAAAGCTACAGACGCAATTAAGGAATATGCTGAAAAAAAATTAACAAGAATTGAAAAATACTTTGGAGAAGAAACAATAGATGCAACTGTTACTATCAAAAAAGAACATGTTGCTAGTGAAATCGCAGAAATGTATGTTTCAGTTAAAGGAATGTCTTATAAAGCAGTAACAGAAGATAAAGATTTATATGCTGCTATAGATAAAGATATAGATATATTAGAAGGTCAAATAAGAAAAACAAAAGCTAAAAAAGAAAAAATGCAAAAAGATTCTTCAATTAAACAAATGAATTTAAGTGGAGTGGAAGAAAGCAAAGTTGAAGATGAAATAGTTAAATCTATTTCATATGATTTAAAACCAATTTCTGTAGAAGATGCAAAAATAAAATTAACAGAAAGAAAAGGAAATATATTCTTTACATTTGTTAATGTAGATACAGGAAAAGTAAATGTAATATTTAAATTAAAAGATTCTAATAATTATGGATTAGTTGAGCCAGAAGCTTAATATAAAAAATAAAAGGCATTTAAATGCCTTTTATTTTTTTCCAAAAATTACTTGTTTAAAAATTTAAAAAATACGCATTATATAATTAGAAATTGCATTTGATTATTTTTAAATATTTAATCATTCAGTTTGAATAATTTAAATTGAATGATTAGCTATTTGATAATAAGTGCTTTTTCAAAAAATTGTAGTGCGTGATCCTTTACTATTTAAGTAAAGTAGAAAACACTATGTAATTTTGGAGGTGAATTTAAAATGGCAAGAAGTAATAAAAACGTAGTTCCAGAAGCTATGGATTCATTAGAAAGATTCAAATATGAAGTAGCTAGTGAAGTTGGTGTTAACTTAAAAAACGGTTATAACGGAAATATATCTGCAAGAGATGCTGGTAAAATCGGTGGTAACATGGTTAGAAAATTAATCGAACAAGCTGAAAATCAAATGGCTAACAAATAAGTAAAATTTAATAATAGTAAGGAGCAGGAGCAATTTCTTGCTCCTTATTTTTTTATTTATTTTAATGTTGTCAAATAAAAGTTTAATGATATAATATGAACGTATTAACAAAGGAGAAGTAGAAAAATGTATAAATTTGTAGCAATTGATTTAGATGGAACATTATTAAATTCATATGGAGAAGTAACCAAAGATACCAAAGAAGCTTTATTAAGAGCTAAAAATCAGGGAATAGAAATTGTGCTATCTTCAGGAAGACCAATTAGTTCTACAGAAAGTTTGGCTAAAGAACTTGGTGTAGATAATTACTTAATTTCTGGAAATGGTGCGGCAGTATACGATATAAAAAATCAAAAATTAATAAGAGATAGATTTTTATCAAAAGAGCAAGTTTTAAATATTGCAAAATTATGTGAAGAAAACAGTTTCTTTTATAATGTTTATACAGAAGATGAAGTTATTGCAAATTCATTAAATTATAATGTTTTATTTTATCATAAAGAAAATTTAAAGAAGATAGAAGAAAAAAGAACACATATAAATATTGTGCAAAATATTGCAAAATATATAGAGGATTCTGGTAAAGATAAATTTTTAAAAATAACTGTTTGTGATGAATCTAAATTTATTTTTAATAGCATAATGAAAAGGTTAAAATTAATTGATGGAATTGATGTATTAGAAACAGAATATATGTCAAGAAAAAAAATAAAGTCTGGTACTGAAGATGTTAATATTCAATATTTTTATACAGAAGTTACAAATAAAAATGTTAATAAATGGTCTGCAATAGAATTTCTTTTAAAAGAATTGAATATAAATAAAGAAGAGGTTGTTGCAATAGGAGATAATATGAATGATATTGAAATGATACAAAATGCAGGTCTAGGTATTGTAATGGGAAATAGTAATCCTAAGATGAAAGAAATTGCTGATGAAATTGTTTCAGACAACAATTCAGAAGGCGTTTTGGAAGCATTTAACAAATTTATATTAAAGTAATATTACAGTTGCATTACAGCAAAAATAAGTTTATATTACAACAAGACAATTTGTTGATTTAACACCATTCTTGTTGTAAAATAAAGAAAATGGTATCTTGTAAAGATACCGCAAATTATTTTTTTATGTTATTGAGGAGGAACTTGAAATGGCAATGAATCCAATGCAAAGAAGAGCTAGAACATCTTTTATTATAGGTTTTTTAGTAGCATTAATTATGGGAGCTTTAGTTGTAGTGGCTCTATTAGTAAAAATAAAAGGTATAAATGAAGCTAAAGAAGCTTTAGAAGCTTTACAAAAACAAGTATATGTTGCATCAGCAGATTTAACATCTGGACAAGAAGTTACTTTAAATGAAGATTTTTCAATGGGTACAGTTCAAACTGTTGTGCCAACAGATGCAATGATAACTGCTGACGATTTTTCTGAACTTGTAGAAGAAGATGGTGAAGAATTTGAAGTTGCTAAAAAAGTGTATATGAAAATAGATGTTCCTGCAGGAACAATTATAACAAAAGATATGATAGAAACAGATGATGATAAATTAGAGGATTCACAAAGAATTCAAGAATTTAATATGATTAACTTACCATCACAATTAAAAAATGGTGAGTACATAGATGTAAGAGTAACATATCCAAACGGACAAGACTTTATAGTATTATCAAAGAAAAAAGTTATAGGAACAAATGCTACATCAGTATGGCTAAAATTAAATGAATTAGAATTAAGTATATTAAACAATGCAATTGTAGAATCATACATGGCTATTGGTGCTAAATTATATGCTATAGAATATGTAGAACCAGGATTACAAAAAGAGGCAACACCTACTTATGTTGCAAGTCAAGAAGCTATGAATTTAATTAATAAAAATCCTAATATTTTACAAGACCTTAAAGAGGAATATGCAAATAATGTAGTAGGATTTTCAGAGTATAGAGCAACAACAATTCAATCATTGTTGGATGTAAATATGGATAATCGTGATGCATTAGTTAGTGCAGGAAATGCTAATGAACAACAAAAAGTTCAAGCTTTAAGACAAGAATATGTAAAAGCCTTAGAGGGAAGCGAAGATATAGGATATAATCAATAAAATAATGCATATGGAGGATATTTATGGAAAAGATTGCTTTTATAGGCAGCTATGATAAAGCAGACATGCTGGTTTGTATTGCAAAAATACTTACTACTATGAAGAAAAAAGTAATAGTTATAGATGCGACCGCTTTATCAAAAACTAGATATATCATTCCAACAATGCAAGCAAGTAAGCAATATATAACAACTTTTGAAAATGTAGATGTTGCAATCGGCTTTGAAAGTTTTGATCAAATCAAAGCCTACAACTCTCTTTCTAAAACAGATGAATTAGATTATGATTATGCTTTAATAGATATTGATTCATATAGAGGATATTACTATTTTGGTATAAAAACAGAAGATAAAAAATTATTTGTAACATCATTTGATTTATATAATTTAAGAAGAGGATTACAAGTTTTTAGAAAGTTAACTCAACCAGTCATGGTTAAAAGAGTTATATTTACAAAAGAAATGGATCCAAAAGAAGAAGAATATTTAAATTATCTTTCAAAAAATTTGCCAGTTAAATGGGATCCAGACGTTGTTTATTTTCCTTTTGAAACAAGTGATTTAAATGCAATTTATTCAAATCAAAGATCAGGAAGAATACAATTAAAAGGCTTGAGTGCTACATATGTTGATGGTATAGAGTATATTGTTGAGGAAATTTCTGGTGCAAGTCAGGGAGAAGTAAGAAAAGCTTTAAAGAAATTAATATAAAATACCTGGAGGAAAAGATGTCAATTATAGGATTTTGGAGTGCAAGTGAAAAGGAAACAGGACAGACATTAGCAGCAACTGCATTTGCAACTTATTTAGGAATTAAACATAATTATAGAATCTTGCTTATTGATGCAACATTTCATGATGATGTAATGGAAAGATGTTTTTGGAAGATTAATCCAAATAAAGATGCTGCAAGAAAATTAAATAAAGGGAAAGTAGATATATCTTCTGGAGCTGAAGGATTAGTTACAGCAGTTGCTAGTAATAAAGCAACACCAGAAATAATTACTAACTTTACAAGAGTTGTATTAAAAAATAGATTAGACGTATTATGTGGTTTAAAAACTGAAATCCCAGAAGAATTTACAAAATCACTTATGCTATATAAAGATTTAATAACAATGGCAAATAAGTATTATGATTTTGTTATTGTCGATATTGAAAAAACTTTAAAAAAAGATACTACAAAAGCATTACTTGGGGCATCGACATTGATTGTAACTGATTTTACACAAAATTATAAACAATTTGAAGAATATTTTACTGCTATAACAGCAAATAAAAATATATTTACAAAAGATAAACTAATACCTTTGTTAACAAACTCAGATGAAAATTCAAAATATAATGCAAAAAATGTTGCAAGAATCTTAAAACAAAAAGAATTAAATACAGTTTTATACAATCCAGTTTTTAAAGATTGTGCTTCTGAGGCATCAGTTGCAAATTTCTTTTTGAGATATGGATTATCAACAACTGGAAATGATAAAAACACCCCATTTATAAAGGCATTAGATGAACTTGATAAAACTATAGAATATAAATTAGAAGAGTTGAAATATAAATATTAAAAAAGGAGGAGAAACCTTCAAATGAATATAAAAAATATAGCTTTAATTTTCGTGGTACTTGTTGCAGCTATTTCAGCAATTGTATATTTAATAAAAAAGAATAATAGTGAAATAGTTGACGAAGAAAATGTAGACGATAAAACATTTACAATGGATAAAATGGTTAAGTTTGTTAAGCAAAGACTTGACGAAATAACTAAAGTAAATTTATATGATATTGGTTTATCAGAAGAAGAATTAAAAAGAAGAAAAGCTAAAAAGTATGAATTAAAGAAAGCCTTAAAAGGTTGTACATATGGAGATGTTAATGATAAAAAATATGTTAAAGAATTAATATATGATTTATTATCAAAAGAATATGGTGTAGATGAAACAAATATATCAAAAGCTATTCCATTTGATACTCCATCATTACTTACATCTCAAGATAAATTTGATATTATACTTCATGAATATAAAAAAGAATTTTCATACGAAGCTCTTAATGAAATTATAAAAAAATATGATTTAGATAGAGAAAAATATGTAGAAGGTGAATCAAAACCTTGTTATGTTATATTACCAGAAGAAATTGATGAAATTTATGAAAAAGAAGCATTTCAACTTGATTTTGCAGATAAACTAGAAGTACTTGTTCAAAGAATTTATCAAAAATATAAAGGATATAGTACTATAGATGAAATAAGAGATATGAATATAGATGGTGTATCAGGAGGTACATCAGGTTTACCAGAATCATTCTTAAGCCAAGTTGCTCAAACAGATGGTGATTATTTAAAACAAGCTATGGAATCAAAGATTCCAAGAGCATGTGATGCTATTTGGATATTTTTCCATGGTAAATCAATAAGACTTTCATTCTTATCTTTTGGTACAGAAGCAGAATTAAAAAGAGTATGTCAAAACATATATAAATATAATAACCCAGGTCAGTTATCTGATACTAATGGTTATAAAATTAATGAAATGAAGGATGGATCTCGTGTTGTTGTTGTTAGACCATCAATGTGCGAAACTTGGGCATTCTTCGTAAGAAAGTTCGACGTTCAAAAAGCTACACTAGAACAAATTGTTAAATTCCCAGGAAAGGAAGATACAATAGACTTATTAAAATTCATGGTTAAAGGAGCAAGAATCATAGCTCTAACAGGAGAGCAAGGTTGCCGGAAAAACAACAATGCTTATGGCCATGATTGAAAATATATACGAAACAATGAACCTTCGTATAACAGAAACTGCATTCGAGTTGCACTTAAGAAAAATTTATCCAACAAGAAATATCGTATCAATGCGTGAAACAGAAACAATTTCTGGACAGGATTGTTTGGACGTTCAGAAAAAGACTGACGGTTCTGTTAATATAATCCGGAGAGGTTGCAACAGACCCCGTAGCATCTTGGATGATTCAATCTGCACAGGTTGCATCTAAGTTCACATTATTTACTCACCACGCTAAGACATTTCCTAACTTGGTTACAGCCCTTCGTAACTCAATGTTAAGAGCAGGTGTTTTCAAAGATGAAAAAACTGCAGAAGAACAAGTTGTTCAGGTTTTAAACTTTGATATTCACTTAATAAAAGACTTTAGAGGTAGACGTTACATAGAAAGAATTACAGAATGTATACCAGTTGAAGAAAAAAATGAGTATACATTTGATCATAGAAATGAAAAAACATTAGAAGGAAAATTTGATAAATTTTTCGATAATGCCACAATTTTCTTTACAAAAGAAACAAACAGAGAATTATATAAACATCGTAATATACTTGAATTTGTTGATGACTCATATGTATTAACAAATCCAATATCAGATGAAAACATCAAAGGTATGAGAGAAAACATGAGTGATAGAGATGTTGTAGAATTTGATAAATTCCTAGAAAGAGTTTGGGGAATAAAGCCACCAAAAATGATAGGATATGATGATAATAATGAAGCAGAAAACGAAGAAGTTCAAGAAGAATCTTCAGAGAAACAACCAGTTAGAAAAGTTCCAAAGATGACTTCTGATAGTGCTTCACAAGTAGCTAAAAAAAGAGTTTTACCAAATCCAGGCGGACCAAGAAGACCACAAGCTACACAAAACAATGGAGGGGTAAGAAGACCACAAAAAAATAATGGTAATCAAAAACCAGAGTAGTTGTAAAATCTAGATAGAAAGGTAGGAAATTTTAGATGTCAAACGAGATGCTTAAGTATATGATCTATGGTGTATTAGGCTTATTTGTTGTAGTTGCACTGGCATATTACATAATTTATAATAAAATGCAAAACAAAACTACGAAATATGTTGCGTCTTTAGTTCAAGGTACTAAAAAATCATCTTTTAATATGGATGTTTTTTATCAAAAATTCTATATTAATTGTGCCAAAATTCCTTTTGTAAGAAGATATACATTAAAATTAAGAAGAAGACTTGAAATTATAAACCTTGAAGATGAATATCTTACTAGAAAACAAGTTGCTCAAATTATGTTAAAAGCTATACTAGTAATTGTTCCTTTAACAATAGTTGTAATAATGATGACAAAATCTAACTTTTTAATTATGAGTTCTGTACTTTTATTTGAAATATTCTTTATAGAATCAATTGTTGAGGGTATGGTTGACAGTGTAGATAATAAATTACTAAAAGAACAATTAGACTATTTTGCTGAAATAAGACATGCTTACCATGAGTATAACATGGTTGAAGAAGCTATATATGAAGTTTCTCAAAACGATGAAAAAGAAATATCTAGACAATCAGAAAAAATTTATGAAGTTTTGATTTCTGATGATCCAGAAACTGAGCTAGAAAAATATTATGATATAGCTCCAAATAGTTATTTAAAAGAATTTGCTGGTATATCATACTTAACTAGAGAGTTTGGTGATAGAAAAGATAAAGATGGTGCATCTCTTTATTTGAAAAACTTAAATAATATTACACAAGAGATGCAACTTGAAATATTAAAAAGAGATAAATTAGACTATGTATTCCAGAGTTTATCAATGATTGCAGCTTTACCAATTTTATTTATTGATGCAATAAAAAGTTGGTGTATAGGGCAGTTCTCTTTTACAAGACAATTCTATAATGGTTCACTTGGATTTTTTGCTCAAATAGGAATTGTTTTAACAACGTTTATATGCTATATTCTTGTAAGAAAATTAAAAGATAATGGTAGTGTTAACACTACAAAAAACATGGAAAATCCATGGCAAAAGAAATTATATAATATAAAACCTGCTAAAAAAATTATTGATTTATTTATACCTAAAAAAGGTACAAAAGAATACAATAAAATTATTAAACTTTTAAAAGATTCTGCATCAAAATTAAAGATAGAATGGTTATACATAAATCGTTTAGGTATTGCTTTACTTTCTTTTTTAGTTTCACTTATAGTATTGTTTGCTGCTCATAAAACTGCTATTAATTATCAATTTACAGAGCCGACATCTGATTATAATTTAATGGGAGCTATGAATGCAAATCAAGAAAGAAAAGCTATGGAGACTACAGAAAAAGATAATGTATTCTTGAAAAAATTTCAATATGATTATGATGTAACAAAGGAAAAATTAGCAAAAGAAATTGCTGATTCTGATGAATATGGTCAAGGACAAAATTCAGATGATCAGTTAACAGTCATTATAGATAGAGTATGGGAAAAATTACAAGTTGTACAATCAGAATATGTACAATGGTTTGAAGTACTTGTTGCACTCGCAATAATGGTTATTGGATATCAGGCACCAGTTTGGCTTCTAATTTTCCAAAAAATTATGAGACAAATGGATATGGAAAATGAAGTAATGCAATTCCAAACAATTATTTTAATGCTTATGAAAATCGAAAGAGTTAATGTTGAAATGATTCTTGAATGGCTAGAAAGATATGCAAATATTTTTAAAGAGCCAATAACAAAATGTGTAAATAACTATGAAGCTGGTGCTTGGGAAGCACTAGAAGAATTAAAAAATGATATATCATTTCAACAATTAATAAGAATTGTAGAAAGTTTACAAGCAGCAGTTGAGCAAATACCAATTAGAGAAGCTTTTGACGAGTTAGATTCAGAAAGAGCTTATCACCAAGAAAAAAGAAAAGAATCTAATGAAAGAACAATTGCAAGAAAATCAATGATTGGTAAAGTTTTTGGATTTGGACCAATGGTAGTTTTATTTGTTGTATATTTAATTATTCCACTTTGTGTAATTGGTATGACAAGTATGACAGAATCTATGAATGAAATGCAAACAATGTTGTAAGTGAGGGCATAGTATGGAAGATAATATTGCTAAATTACTTCAAATTGCTGGTGGTGTATTACTAGGTGTTATTTTACTTAGTTTAGTATCATATTTTTTCTCTTCAATTGGTATATTACCATCAGTTGAAGATGAAAGAGAAACTGCTGAGCAATTGTCAAAATTTAATTTAGAATATGAAATTTATGATAAAAAAGGAATGTATGGTGTTGATGTTATTTCTTGTTTAAATAAGGCTAACAGTAATAATAAAAAATATGTATCAGGAAATAGTTTTTTAACAGGAAATGAATATGGTAAAGACTTTTATGTTGATGTATATGTAAGATTAAATGATTATTTAGAAGAGACTATAGAATATTATTATTTCAACAATAATGGGACACAAGTTCAAGGATTTGATGAATCAACTATAAATGGAAGTAAAACTGGTATTAATAAAAAAATGGGAGAAGTAGGATTTAAAATAGATGGTCAAAATTATTATACCACTCTTTCAGATAGTACTTATGTAGGAAATTTAACAAGTAAAATTGATAAAGATGCAGTAGGAATAACAGCATTAAAACCACATAAAGATGGAGGAGGTGGAATACCTTTAGAACGTTCTTTTAATGGTGATAAATTAGAAGGATATTATTCATTAAGAGATTTTAGTGACAGTTCTAAAGAAACTTCACTTGCAAAATTAGTTAATCTTTCAAATAAAACAGATAATGGAAATTTAAATAAGATAGTAGTAAATACTAATTCAAACGAATTAAAAATTTGGAGTAGAGTAGTTTGGAAAACAGCTCTATCTGATTTTAAATCTAGAAGATTTAAATGTGATTATTTAGGATATAGCCAAAAAACAGGTAGAGTTTGTGAAATTTATTTTTCAGAACTTTAAAAGTTAGGAGTAAAATATGGATAATGCTGCAAGAGCTTTAGTTATGGCTGCTTCTATAATTTTAGGAGTATTACTTTTTTCTGCTTTTATGTATGTTTTTAGAGCAGGAGCGAGTTTAGATGAAACATATGATGCAGCTCAAAACAAAAGGCAATTAGATTTATTTAATTCAAGATTTGATGTATATGATAAAAATGATAATACAATAATGGATTTAATTACAGTAGCTAATAATGTTTACAATGTGAATAAAGATTACAATTATGATCCTGCAATGACAATTGAGTTAATTATTAAATTTGATAATAATTGTTTTGTTATTCCTAGAAATGAACCTACAGTGAAATTTTCAAGAAATCAAATTTTTTATCGGTAATGAAGATGGAAATATATCTGGTGAACCAATTTCAATATATGATTTAGCTGATAAACCTTTAAAGAAGACTGATAATGTTGGGTTAGATTTAAAAATTGGTGGAAGTGATGAAGATAAACTATCAACAGCTAAATTAGGAAGTTATATTTATAAAGCAGATGATGGTAGAGATGTAGAAAAAAATAATGTTATGATATATAAATATATTTTTGAATGTGAAAATATGGAATATAATTTATCTAATGGTAGAGTAAAAAGCCTTAAATTTACTGCAATAAAAAATACTAATTATCCTGGGTAAGTATAACTATAAATATTGTAAAAAAATATAAAATATGGTATAATGTTAGTGTAGGAGTTTTATGAAAAAAAGTTTATTTTATGTACTTACAACACTATTTATAGTTCGGTGTTGTATTAGGAATACAGTATAAAAATGCATATACTAAAAAAATGGAAATTTCCAAATTTAATCTAAATTATGAAGAATATAATAAAGATAATTTAAATGGTTTAGATATTACAACATTAATAAATCGTGCGATAAGTAATAATGAAAAAAATTTTGTTGAAAAAAACTCAGAAGGATTATATAATTTAGAAGATGAAAATAGTATCGAAATTTATGTAAAAATGCTTATAAATGGTACAACTTATAAAATGGAAAAAATCAACAACTTAGGAATTGGTTCTTTTACAGAATATTTTGGAGAAGTTAGTTTCAAATGTATAGATATTACATATCATGAAAATGGTAAAATAGCATCAATGACATTTGAAGCTAAAGAGTACTAAAGTTTTTAATGTTACTATAGAAATTACTATAGTCGCTAAAATAAAATACAAATTAAAGAAAAAATAAGGAGGAAAAAGTTATGGAGAATGCTTCAAAAGCTTTAATTATTGCTGGTGCAATTTTATTATCAATATTAATTATTGCTATTGGTATGTTTGTATATAATAGTGCACAAAGTACAATCAATGACTCATTATCACAAATGTCAACATCAGAAAAAAATGCATTTAACTCTGCATTTACAGGTTACCAAGGTAACCAAACAGGTTCACAAGTAAAAAGTTTACTTGGAGACTTAATTACAAATTCAGCTACATATGCTGAAGAAACAGGAAAAATAGTTAATTTCAAAATTACAGGAATTAAATCAACAGCTCCTGAAGAAGAAAAAGGTGCTAATAGACCAGACCCAGGTGCTTCAACTAATGATTATGTTAATACTTTAAATTCTATTAAAAATGCAATAGAAAATAAACATACATATTGGGTAGTTGTTAACCAAGGTACAGCTGGTATTGTTGATGAAATCTTTGTTTATTACAATAAACCAGGAGATACAGGTACATCAACACCATCATAATATTAAAATTAGTAAAAGTGGTATGTTTTTATACAAAATATATACATACCACTTTTATGAAATATAAAGGAAAGGAATATGAAAAATGGATGACAACGCAAATCAAGCACTTATGATTGCATTTGGTATATTTGTATTTATAATAGCAATGTCTGCAACAATGTATATGTTTTCTTTACTTACATCAACTGCAGAAGTATTAACATTTTATACAGATGAAACTAACTTTTATGATAATGTTGCTGTTGTTGGAAAAGAAGGCATTGAAAGATATGTAAATACAGAAACAGTTATTCCTACTTTATATAGATATTATAAAGAACATTTCTGTGTTAAAATTTATGATACTACAGGAGAAGCAATAGATGGTTCGTCAGAAGCCAATCCAATTCTAGCTCAAATGTTAGATGTTAATTTGGAAGGAAAGGTTGAACATGCAGCTAAAAATACTCGAATAAATCCAATTAATGCAAATGATTATGAAGCTGATGCTTTAAAAAAGATATATGATGATCCATCAAATACATTATTATATATGTATGGAGTACCATGGCTAGGTAGCACAGATAATATGAAAACTAGAATTGATTATTTAATAAATGGAGATGCTGGTTTCATTAATAATAAATATGTAGATTATAGGAATCATCCTGTACATAAAATGATTGAATTAACTAAAAACGATTCTAAATATCAGTTTAAAGAAAATTTTGTTAGTTATTCTTATACAGGTGAGACAATGACAACTGAAGATGGAGATGTTTTAGTTACTGGAAATGAATCAAAAGATAAAATTGTAATAACATATACATTAGTAAAACTAAAAGATGAAGGATAAAGTGAATAACTTTAAAAGTAATAAAAAATATATTTTTAGGAGGAAATTATGAGTGATACATTAATTACAGTTGTTGCAATATTGCTTGCTGCAATTATGATGTTTGTTTTTCCATTATTATCTATTTCAGAAAGAAATGATGATATTTCACAATTATCAGTTCAAACAGCTACTGCACAGTTTGTTGATAATTCAAGATCTGTTGGTAAAATAACAATGGATAATTATACAAAATTAATAGATACTATTTATGCAACAGGAAATACTTATGATGTAGAAATGGAAGTAAAAATATTAGATGAAAATATAGGAAAAAAATCAGCTTGGTTACAAGGAACTGTAATAGGAGAAAATGTATATTATTCTGTATACACAACTCAAATTGTTGAAGTACTTCAAGATACAGGAATTTATACTATGAAAGAAGGAGATATATTTTCTTGTAGCATAAAAAATAATAATAAAACATTATCACAAGCTATAAGAGGTATATTCTATTCAATATCTGGTAGTGATACATATTCTATTGCAGCGCAACACTCAGGAGTATGTACTGCAAACGGTTCAAATTAATACATTACGAGGGATGGTATAAATGAGATTACAAGGAATGAGTATAGTATTTGCTTTAGTTTGTTTACCTATAATTTTAGTTATAGCGTATTATCTAAGCTTACAAATAAAAACTATAAACTTACAAAATCAATATAATTCTAAATTGTTAGATGCTACTTATGACGCAATGTCAGCATTTGAATTAAATACAGCTAATGAAGATTTATCAACTGTATCTGATTCATTGCGCACAATTATAGAAGCATCTGACAATATTTTTATGAATGCATTATCAACTAATTTTGGTATGTCAAATGCAAGTAAATCTCACTTAGAACCATTTATTCCAGCTATTTTATATACATTATATGATGGATATTATATTTATGCACCAACATATGCTCCAACAGTAGTAACAGATTCTGATGGAAATGCTGTTTCTGTTGGTGACTTAGGTGTAACTGCAAATGGAGATGGTACATATAATTATACTGAATATAAAAAGAAAATTAATACCACTACGCATTTAGAAGAAGATATTCCAAGATCAGATACTAATTCTGTTAGTTATTCTTCTCTTGTAAATAAATCGGATTATGGACAGCTATTGTATTATACTCCAAAAACTGTAAAAAAGGATACAAATACAGATACTATAGGATTAGAATATAGTAATTGTACTACATCAATAGAAGCTGCTTCTTCTTTTGGTGAAACGGATCCCAAAAAAGCTCAATATAAAACACAAAATGTTTTAAAATCATATATGCCATATTCTGCAAGATATGTACAAGATATTAAAGATAGTGAAGGTAAAGATTGTAAAGCAGATCTTAATGTAATATATACATTAGACAATTATGTAACAATAGAAGGATCATTTACATATCCAGATGTAGATACTCCAAGAAAAATTTATTACACAAAATCAGGATATTTAGTACCTTTTACAGGAGATTCATTATCTGTTAGATTTAGTGTTTATGGAGATAGTGATGCTGATTATGCCAAATCATTAGATTATAGTGAAAATGAAATTCAAGAATATATAGAAACAGGTAGACCAATAAAAGTTCAAGTTTTAAAAAATTTAAAAGATCCTTCTAGTTGGGAGACTATAATAGAAATTTCTGATATTGGTGAAAATAAAAATAATGCAGTGATTGATAAAACTAACACAAATACAGATTCCGATTCTTCAAAATTAACGAGATACGAGAATGCATTATTTGCGTTAGAGGAAGCTATAAAAAATCCAACATCTACACCAGATGATATTACTAATGCACAAAACAATGCTACTAATTTATTAACAGCGGATGGAGTTACTATAAGTGGAGATATTGCAAATATACTTAGATTAAAAATAAATGATATAAAATATAGAATGCAATTAAATTCATCTGCTATTTATTATGCAAAAGCTGCGATATTTTCTAAATGGGTTAAAGATAATTTGAGTGGATTAGAAGTAAAGAGTATACATGATATCTCAGGATTAAATTATACTACTTATATAGATGAATTTGTTCGTCAAGCTACTGGAGATGATTATAAACCTTCAAATATGTGGGATAGTGACGATAAAGTATTTGAATTCACAAATGGAACAGAAAATCGTGGTTCTACAGAAATAAAACCAGATTCAACATTTTATAATCATAAAATGGAGATAATTAGAACTTCAATACAATATAATTTAAATTTATCTATGTCTTCTTATAATAGACATCTTTATTATAATGATGATCAATCATATGAATATAATAAAAATACCGATTATACAATGCCAATAATGAAACAAAGTGAATGGGATCAAATTTTAAGTAATATTTCAATTGTTTCTTTTATGCAAGGTATGGATTGTGGATTAAAACAATATAATAATTATGTTGTTGTTTCAAGTTCTAACAATGAAATTATGACAACTACAGATAATATTTATTATGCAAATAAAGATGAATTTAATGATGAAAATTCAGAATATCATAAATATAATTGTAAAAAAGTGTTTAATAAAATTAAAGATGGAGCAGATATTGAAAATCCAGAACAGCGTATGTCATTTACATCAAAAGAAGTAAAATATGATAAAATTTCTACAAGATCAACTGTTATACCATATAGATATGATCATAAAAATTTAGCTTGCTATGAATGCATAAATGATGGAAACTATAAAGGAGAAGAGATATTCGAATCAGGTGGAGATGAAGATGCAAAATATGCATTGAGAAAAGCATACTATATAGGTGTTGGTAAAGAGAGAAATGATGTTTATAAAATGAATGCTGTAGATAGATCAGAAGGATATGAGATTTTATATTTTGATGGAAGAGAATCTATGGTTAATTCAGCTAATATAAATACTAAAGAAATTAATTCAAAATTAGGCATGAATAAAATAAAATCAATAGAATTAGTGTTTGGGGCGGTAACTACAGAAAGAAGGGATGAAGCATCATTAACATTTAAAATAAATTATAAGGGGAGACCTTTGAAAGAACAAACAGGAACAACTGAATCTCTTTTATATTCAATTCCAACAAATACAACTAATAGATATACTTGGAATGTAGAAGTTGATTCACATATAACTGATACAAATGCATTTAATTTAGGAAATTTGATTTTTGAACTTGTAAATGCTGATACATCTTCATTTGTTCCTGAAGGAGGAAATCCATCAGAGAAATTAAAAAATTCTATTGTAGCAATAAGAGTAATTTATAAATAATTTTTAACTTAATAAAAATAAAATAAATGGTTATTATAATTTTATGAAAAAGATTAAAATTATAATAACCATTATTTTTTTGAGTTTAATATATATATATATTACCAATATCACATTAATTCCAAGTTCTGCAGTATTAATAAATGGTGAAAATTTTAAATATAAAAAGATGCCAGGGATAACGATTTCAGAAACACAAGAAACTTCAAGTGAAAACTATAATGTAAGTAATATGGAGTTCAAATTATTTGGAATGGTACCTGTTAAAACGACTAATATAACAAGAATCGAAGACATAGAAGTAGTACCAGTTGGAAAAATTATTGGATTAAAATTGTATACTAATGGGGTTTTAGTTGTTGGTAAGTCAGAGATAGAAGATTTAAATAATAATATGATTAAGCCATATGAAAGTACTGATATTGTTGAAGGAGATACTATTTTAAGTATAAATAATCAAAAGGTTGAGAGTATAGAAACATTAAAAAGAATTGTAAATAATTCTAAAGGAGAGAACTTAAATATTATACTTTCAAGAAATGGAACAACTTTTACTTCAAGTATGAAAGCGATTCAGTCAAAAAATAAAGAATATAAATTAGGCTTATGGGTAAAAGATGCTGCAACAGGAGTTGGAACAATGACCTTTTATGAACCAAAATCCAAAAGTTTTGCTGTTTTAGGTCATGGGATAACAGATAGTGATACAGATACATTAATAAACATAGATTATGGAGAACTAGTAACATCAAGAATAATTTCCATTCAAAAAGGGAAAACAGAAAGCCCAGGTGAAATAAAGGGTACAATATTAAATCAACAAAAAATAGGAGTAGTAAATAAAAATACTCAGTTTGGAATTTATGGAAGTTTAGAAAATTTAACAAGTTTAAATATTGATTCAAGTCAAGCAATAAAAGTAGCTTCTCGTGATGAAATATCTTTAGGAGATGCTAAAATTTTGTGTAGCTTAGATACTAATAATAAAGCAGAAGAATATTCAATTGATATAGAAAAGATTTATTTTGATAATGATTACAATAATAAGAGTATGTTAATTAGAATTACAGATGAAAGATTAATTGAAAAAACAGGTGGAATTATAAGAGGATTATCTGGTGCACCAATTATACAAAATGGAAAATTTGTCGGAGCAATCACAAATGTTTTAGTTTCTAATCCAGAAGTTGGATATGGAATTTTTGCTGATTTGATGATAAAAGAGATTGGTTCATAAACCTTGCGAAAAAAATTGTAATATAGTAAAATTTTTATACAGGAATTTAGAAAAGTAAAAAGGAATAAAATACATGAAATTAAACATACACATTTTCATATTTTTAATTGTAGCAGTAATTGCATATATAAATGATATTATAATATATTGCTTTAAAATTAATTATGAAATAGGACTTATAATAAGTGTTATAACAGTGATTACTTTAGTAATATTTTTAATAAAATATAAGAAATTAAAAATTAAAACAGACTTTCAAAAAAGTGATTTTGTTTTAATATTAATAATTTTATTTTGTATTATATCTTTATTAAAATGTGATTATAGTTATGATACAACAAATTATCATATTTATATACAAGAAAATTTTTTTAATGATAAAATAAATTTTGATTATTTTCCTGGTAGAACAATTAATAGTTTTTTATTTCCATTAGGAGATAGAATTAATTACATTTTTAGATATTTTTTAGGATATAGATTAGGAACTATAATGTCTTTATATTCTTTGATAATAATATTTTATCAAATGAAAACTGTTCTAAAAATATTTTTTAAAGATATGTCTAATATAAAAGTTTCATTACTTTCGATGATTCCAATTATTTTGTATCCAGTAAATGAATTTGTTGGAACTTATTATATTGATAATTATTCATGTATTATACTATTCCAACTTGTTATTATATTTTGTGAGAAAAAAGATATATTAATAGAAAAAGATTACTTATATTTCTCTGCACTACTTTTAGGAATAGGAACTGCTATAAAATTACCTAATTTAATTTTAGGAGCTGTTATTTTTATATTTATAGTATTATTTAATTGTTCAATCAAAAATTTAAGAAAAATAAAAATAATAGATTTGCTTGGATTACTATTTATTTTTAGTTCTCCTTTTATTATATATGCAATTGATAATTATATACAAACTGGAAGTCCAATATATCCATATTATAATAAAGTATTTAAATCTGAGTATTTTGGAGATATTAATTGGCAAGATTCTGCATTTGGAATTCCAAATATATGGTGTTCATTAGTTTGGCCAATTGTAATTGCAATTGAACCATTATATGGAAATAATTATGCTTGTGTTGGAGTAATTTGGGGATATGGTTATATTGTTTGTGTTTTTAATACTATATTAGGAATAAAAAAAAGAAATTTTACTTGGAAATTAAGTGGACTAGGAGTGGTCCTTTCAATTGTATGGTCAATTTTTTTGATGGGATATGCAAGATATGCCATCGTTATACCAATGTTATATTTAATAGTTATTCTTTTAACAACATTTAATTTGAACATAAAAAAAGATGATATTGATATAAAGAATACACTAAAAATTTGTTTTGCTATTATATTAACTATATGTATAGTATATGACTTATTTATTGGTATAAAGCTATATGTAAATAAATCAAAACAATATATAAGAGAGTTTCCAGGGGTACAAAAGGATGTATTTAAAAACGAAATACATGAAAAATATGAAATTGATGGTGTGTGGGGATGTATAAATGATAATTCTGCTATGATATCATTAATTAGAAATGAAAATACACCAATATATAATTTGGATAGTTGGCATTATGAGTATTGTAGCCAAACAAAAAATATGTTTTTAGAAAAAGTTAAAGATGAGAAAATATATACAGTTACAGATTTATATAATATGGATTCATTCTGTTATGCAATTAACAAGTATGGTTTTGAATTAGTTAGTACTCAAATAAAATATGAAAATAATATTATCCAAAATAAAAATAATCCATGGTATATAGTTGAAATAAGATATGTAGGAGAATAAAAAATGAACTCAGGAGTAGTAATAATTTGTATATCAATTGCAGTAATATCATTAATAATATATATAATAAAAAATAAACAAGGTTTTAATAAAAAATATAATGAAATAAAAAATAAAAAAATTGTAAAAATTTTATTTTATATTGTAGTTATTTTTGCTTGTATTTTTTATATTAAATATATTTATGAGTCTATAATGCAAATACAAGAAAATGTGAAGTTTTTTGAAAGTTCTAAAGAAAATCAGAAATTTTTTGAAGAATTTGACAAAAATTTAAAAGAAGAAGAAAAGTTTTATAATGATATTATAGAAAAAGATTATGGAGAAATTTCAAAGCCACCATATATTCCAGAAGGATTCGAATATGTTGATGGAGATATTTTTTCAGGATATGTAATACAAGATCAAGATAGAAATCAATATGTTTGGATTCCTTGTACAAATAAAGAAAATGATGAAATATTAAAACTAGAGAAAAGAGATTTTTTTAATTTTGCTAATTTAACTAGTATAAGAAATTATGAATGCTTAGATATGGAATATGAAGAATTTTTAAAAAGTGCACTTACTAATGGAGGATTTTACATTTCAAGATTTGAACTTGGAAAAGAAAATAATAAAATTGTTTCTAAATTAGGAGCAAAAGTTTGGTATAATGTAACAAGAAAAGAAGCTATAGAATCTGTAAAAAATATGTATACCAATATTAATTGTAGATTAATAAATGGATATGCATATGATACTGCTTTAGCATGGATTAAGAAAAATAATAATATAGAAATAAAAGATTATGATGATTTAAAAAATATAACATGTGGACGTGAAAAATATAATAATATATATGATTTAACAGACAATGTTATGGAAATAACTTTAGAAGATTTATATGATACTATTGTTTATAGGGGATTTTCTAATGTTGAAGAGCTTAGATTAAATAATAGATATAATATTGAAGATAAAGAAATCAATAATTATGATGATTTGTTAGATCAAAAACTAATAAATTTATTAGCATTTAGAACTGTAATATATAAATAGGAGGAGTAGTTAGGTATTCTAACTGTTGGTAAAAATGAATAAACTAAAAAATTTTATAATGATTATATTAATAGTCACATTCACTATATCTGTTGTTCCAAAAGAATTTCAAAATGATACTTTTTTTACTATAGCTATAGGAGAAAAAATTTTAAATAATGAAGATGTAAATTCATTGTTGTGGCATAAAGATATAAATTTTGTACATTCTGGAGTTTTTGACATAATAATTACCAATATATATAATTTGTTTGAGTTTGATGGAATTTATATTTTTGTTTTGTTAATGGCATCTGTTCAAATGTTACTATATTATTTTATATTAAATAGTATTATTAAAAATAAGAAAATATCTTTTATAGCTACTATAGTTACAACATATTTTATTTATCTTGAATTTACTGCAAGAGCACAAATTTTATCATTTACAATATTTTTATTAGAATTTTATTGTATTGAAAAGTTAGTTAGTGGATCAAAAAAGAGATATATAATACCATTACTTATATTTCCAATATTATTAGGAAATTTACATTCATCAGTATTTCCAGTATATTTTGCAATATATTTACCATATATTGCGCAATTTATATTGGTAAAATTAAATTTAAAAAGTATAAAATATGATAATAAAATTATAATTGAAAATAAAAATTGTAAAATATTAGTGGTTTTATTCTTTTTAAGCTTTTTACTTGGATTGTGCAATCCAACTACTTTTTCAATATATACAGATATGTTTAAAGCAATGAATGGGATGTCACCAGATATTATAGCAGAATTACAACCATTAAATTTCTTTGATTCAATATATTTTTCTGTACTTGTTATAATTACAATTGCAATAATAGGGTTTACAAAAACAAAAGTGAAGTTAACAGATTGCCTATATATTTTAGGATTTGGACTAATGTCACTTTCTACATACAGATGTACTTTCTTTTTCTATTTAATATCTTCTATATGTGTATTTAGGATAATAAATACATTTTTAGAATGCTATGAAATAAGAATTAATCTTAATAAATTTGTAAAAACAATTTCTAGTATATTAGTATGTACATTGATATTTATAGTATCATTAAAGAAATTTTCTTTAAATTTATCTAGTGAATATGTAAATAGAATGGATTATCCAGTAGATATTTCAAATTATATTTTAGAAAACTTAAATACAGAAGAGATGAGAATATATAATCATTTTAATTTTGGAAGTTATTTAGAATTTAGAGGAATAAAAGCATTTATAGATTCAAGATCTGGAATTTTTACACCTGAATTTAATGAAGGGTGTACTGTTTTAGAAGATTGGTATGCTGTTGAAAATGGACAAGTTAATTATAAAGAAATATTTGAAGAATATGATATAACACATGTATTAGTAAATAAGGGATGTGTTATAGATAATTATATAGCTTATGACAATGAATGGAAGGTAATATATGATATCGGAACATTTATTTTATATGAAAAAGTAAATTAAATAAAAAAGTATAGCTTTTCAAGCTATACTTTTTCTAATATATAATATTTATTTTAATAGCATAGGGCCAATTTGTGTAACTGTTCCAGCACCTAAAGTGATAACAATATCATTTTCTTTAACATTTTCTTTAATATAAGAAACAACTTCATCAAAATCAGGTATATAAACAGCTTTTTTACCTTTAGAAATAATTTTGTTTACTAAGTCTTCAGAGGAAATATCAAATGTATTTTTTTCACGTGCTGCATAAATATCTAAAATGATTATATTGTCAAAATCTAGTAATGAATCAGCAAAATCATCTAAATGATTTTTTGTTCTTGAATATGTGTGTGGTTGGAAAATAACCCAAGATTCATTATATTTTTTATTTTTAACAGCATTTGAAGTTGCTTTTATTTCAGTAGGGTGGTGAGCATAATCATCAAATATTGAAACCGAATTATTTATTTTTCCTTTAAATTCTAATCTTCGTTCAGCCCCAGTAAATTTTTTTAATGCTGATTTTATGATATCTTTAGATATATTATAGTAATCACAAGTAGAAATGCAAGCTAGCGCATTTAATATATTGTGTCTTCCTGCTACTGAAAGTTCAAATCTTTCATAAAATTTATTATTTTTATAAACATCAAATATAGCGAAACCATTTTCGTCAAATTCAATATTTTTTGCTACAAAATTGCAATTTTCATTTTCAATTCCATAAGAAATAAACTTACATTTTACAATATCTTTTAGAGCAAAACAATTTTTATCATCACCGTTAGTAACAACTAAACCATCTTTATCAACAATACCTGCAAAATCATAAAAGGCTTTTACAACATTTTCAAAAGTTTTATAATAATCTAAATGATCATTATCTATGTTTAGAATTATTGCAGTATTAGGGAAGAACTTTAAGAAGTTTCCTTTGTATTCGCAAGATTCTAATATAAAATATTCACTATTTCCAACACGATAATTTCCACCAATAGAATCAAGGATAGCTCCAACTTCAATAGATGGATCTTTTTTTGCATCAATAAAACATGTTGAAATCATAGAGGTAGTAGTTGTTTTTCCATGTGTTCCAGAAATACAAATTGCCTCATTATATAGTTTTGTTAAATAACCAACAAAAGTTCCCCTCCCAATAATAGGAATATTGTTTTCTTTTGCAAGTAATATTTCAGGGTCAGTATCACTAACTGCAGCTGTGTATACAATTAAATCAGCAGTTTTTGAGTTTTCTAAATCATGTCCAATAGTAGTTAGAATACCATGTTTATTTAAATTATCTGTAATTTCACTTTTATTTAAATCAGAACCAGTAACTTTATAATTCCAGTTGTGTAATGTTTCTGCTATAGCACTCATACTGATTCCACCAATTCCAATAAGGTGAATATGTTTATAATCTGATAGATTTGATATTTGTGTATCCAATATAAAACATTCCTTTCAATAAAATCTCTATGCCATTATACTATTATATATAGAGAATTTCAAGTTAAACAAATAATTTTTGAATACTAAAAAAAATCAAAAAAATACAAAATATTTTTTGAAAAAAGAAGGAAAAAATTTTTTTGTGTAGAATATTTAATTAGTACATAAATTAAATATGTACAAAACGATAAGAAAGAGGTGCTTAAAACAATGCAAATAACAGATGTACGTTTAAGAAAAGTAAATTTAGAAAACAGAATGAAAGCAGTAGCTTCAGTAACATTTGATGGAGAATTCGTAATTCATGATATCAAAGTTATCGAAAGCCAAAATGGATTATTCATAGCTATGCCTAGCAAAAAAACTCCAAACGGAGAATTTAAAGATATAGCTCATCCAATCAATGCTGAAACAAGAGAGAAAATTCAAAAAGCTATTTTAGAAGCTTATGAAGCTCCAGAAGCTGAAACAGCAGAATCAGCTGAATAATTATTGGAAATTTATTTTTATTATAAAGTATAAAAAGACGTTACAATTTGTAACGTCTTTTTTGTATTATAGAAATTAAAAATATTGTCATATAAAAAGTATAAAAAATATTGTTATTTTTACAGTTTTTTTATATAATAACTAAAAAGTGAGGGACAAGGTATGAATAATAATATTGAGGATATTTATATTGGTGCAAATTATAATTCAAATAATAAAAAAAATAAAAATACTGTCTTATTTTTTATTATATTTTTATTATTAGTTTTAATTGCTATGATATTCGTTTATATGTATTTTTCTAATACTAAAACTGTAAGTACAAAACAATTATTTTTTAATCATTTATCAAATAATAATGTACAAGAACTTGTTTCAGAAATCTCATACGAAGATTTATTTGAAAAGATTTTGAATAACAATTATGAAGCTAATAGTACAATAAATTATTCTACAAATCTCGAACATGAAAAATTAGAAGGAATAGATATTAGTAAATTTACTTTTTATTTAAATTCTCATAGTTATAATAATAAAACTTATAGAGAGCTAGGAATTAACTATTCTGGAAATGAAGAATTAAAAGTAAAATTGCTTACAAATGAAGATGCAATTGGAATTGCAGAAGATGAAGTTGTTAATAAATATGTAGGAATGCATTATGATAATTTAAAAGATTTTTATGGAATTGATTTAAATCAAGAAAAAATAAAAACTATATTTTCAACAGAAAAAAATGATTTAACAGATGAAGATAAAAAACAATTGGTATCTAGTAATATTACTAAAATAATGGAAATGATACCAGAAGAAAGATTTACTATTCAAGATAATATAGCTATAAATAAAGATGATAGTAATATACCAGTAACTGCTTATACATTAACATTATCTCAAACAGAATTAAATAATGTACTAGTTGAAGTTTTAAAAAATGTAAGAAATAGTGAAGAAATATTAAACAAATTAGTTTATAAATCAAGTGAAAGGCCAACTATTAATGTTATGCCGGGAAATGTTGTAATTACACCAATAGTAGAAGAGCCTGTAACAGAAGAACAAGAACAACTAGAAGAACAGCCAGAAGAACAGCAACAACCAGAATTTGAAGCTGAACCAACATCAAACTTTGAACCAATTTCTGGTGAAGTAACCGAATTTAATGAACCTCAAGTTATTGAAGGAGAAAATGAAGAAGAATATAATCCAGAATTAGAAAATCCAGAAATAATTCAGCCTGAAGAAAGTAATTATATCCCTGAATTAGAATTAACACAAACGCCGAATTTAGATGTTGTTGGAGAAGAAAACGATATTAATATTGAAGTATTTAATCAATTAGATGAATATTCCAATATAATAAAATTGTTGTTTGGATTAAAAGTAAATAAAACTCAAATAGAATTAGAAGAAATGTTAGATTCTATTATTGAGGAAGCGGATGGAATGACTGGAAATGGTTTAACAATGACAATATATGCTTCAAAAGAAAAAACAGAAAAAGTAAACATTGTGCTACCAAATGAAAATACTGTAGAAATTGAGGTATTAAAAAAATCAGATTCGGAAAATAGAATGAAATTAACTTATTTATACAAAGGAAATAATTCAATATTTGCGAAACAAAATGAAGAAAATAATGTTGAATTCTTAGATAATGATGAAATAATATCAGTTGAAGAAGAATTATTAGAAGAGCAAACAAATGGTATTTCATTAGATATTAGTAAAATTAAAACAGCTACAAATACATCAATAGATACAACATTTAGTTATATTGAAAATGAAAAAATAACAAAAAAAATAAATATAAAGGCAGATATTAGTGATGTTTCAACAGCAAAATCTGTTAATAATAGTCTAATAATTACAGTTTCTACTAAAGAAAATGAAAGTAAACTTGTTGCTGATACAACATTTAAATTTTCAAATTCAGGAGATAGTATACCAGATTTAACAGATGAAAATTGTTTGTTTTTAGAAACATTATCACCAGAAGATTATAGTGCTACAATGCAAGCCATAAAAGAAAAGATTGATTATGTATGGAATCAAAAGAAAGAACATTTCGGATTTATAGATACAAATACAAAATCATCTAAAAAAAGTATTATTGATAGAGCTTCAAGTAGTATTACTCGTGATGAAGCAAGACAGGCTCTTCAAGATAAAATATCTAATATGATAAACGAAGCAACAGAAAATGAACAAGAAATTACAATTCAAAATTTAGAAAACTTACAAATAGAAGGTTATGAAGTTTCATCAGTTGTAAACGAAAATGGCGCTGTTATAGTAATTGATGTATATACATTTAATGTGAATAATGAATTTAATATAATAGATGCTTAAATTTAGTAGTAATAGGAGAAAAAAAGTGGAAAATAAAAGTCGTAAAATAAAAAAAAGAAAAGTTAATATTAAAAGATTATCATTAATACTTGTTATATTACTTGTAATTATTGCTGTTTTTATAGGAATTTTAAATTTATTAATAAAAGCTTTTTCACCAGAAAAAGTTTTTGGAAATTATTCAAATAATAATGCAGGACTCGCAGTATCTTCAGGTGGAACTGTATACTATAATAAATATGAAGAAGGAATTTTTAAAGTAAAAGGTAAAAATGAAACTAGATTAACAAACGAAACAGCTTATTCTATTACTTTAGTAAAAAATATTTTATACTATTTAACTATCTCAGATAGTAATACAATAGATTTAAAAAGTATTAATACAAATGGTGAAGATATGAAAACAATAACAACATTATCAACACCTGTAAGTAAATTTTATATAGAAGATAATAATGTGTTTTATGTTTCAAATAGACAAAAAATGAAAATAGCTAAGATATCTTTAGAAAACTTAGAAGAAACAACAATTGTTGAAACCGGAATTCAAGATTTTGCAGTATCAAATGGAAAAATATATTATACAAACAATGAAGGGCATTTATATTCTATAGATACCAATGGTGAAAATGCAAAAGAAATAGCAAATGAATACAATATTAAAAATATACAAATTATGAAAAAATGGATATATTTTTATGATAGCGCAGAAAAAGCACTATGCAGAATAAAAAACAATGGAAAATCAAAGCAAATTGTTTCAACATTTGTAACTAATGAAATTTATAATGTTACAAGCAAGAAAATCTATTATTTTGATAGTAGCAATAAACAAATTTGTAGATGTGATTTAAAAGGAAAAAAATCTGTTGCACTTGTAAAAATACAAGCAGAAAGAACTAAAATAAATATAGCAAATGGAATTTTATATTATCTAGATAAAAGTCAAAATGAAAATCAAATGTATCAGATGTTTAGAGTAAAAACAAATGGTGGTGCAACAAATTCAATTGATTATTAAAAAATATATTGACATATTTTAGGGTTATATATATAACTAAGATATAATCTATTTAAGAAAGCTATAATTTTGAAAAAAGAATTATAGGAGGATTTACAATGAAATTAGGAACTATTGCATACAAAAATAAAATTTATAATTTAGACTATATGAATATTGATGAATTAAAAAATTTGTTAAAACTGATTGAAGTTGAAAAAAAAGAAAGCTTTAAAAGTGCAAAAGAAATGCTAAAGAACAATCAATAAAGGAGTGTACAATTACCTTGGAAAATGTAAGTGAAGTTGAAATTTGTGAATCTTTAAAAAAGTTATATGATGAATCAGAAAATAGAGTAAAATCAGATGCCTTTGTGTGTAGAGCTTATATAAATAAAGTATCTGTAGATACAATTAATGATAAAGTAAATGCACAAATGAATGCTGTAAAAACAGGAATATATGATATAAATCATAACTTTAAAGAAACATCTAAAAATTATGAACAAGTAAGAGAACTTGTTTCGGAAACTTTAACTAATTATAAAGATACTTTAATAGAATTAAGTAATTTTTATGATGGAAAAATAGAACAATTAATTTTAAGAAAAGTTGAATTAGAAGCAAGTCTTGTTGGTTCTCTTTTAAATGATGAATATTTATATAGAAAAATCAATAGAAGAATTAATCAAAAGGAAAATGATAAAGTAACAAAATCTGTTAAAGATAATGTAAAAATATTTTTAGATAAAATTAAATCTAAGAAAGAAGAGAAAGCTCCTATAGATCCAAATGTAATTTATAAAACTATGGATGCTCAAGATGTTATATATGAAGTTGATGAAAAAAATTCTACAAGTTTGGCTTCAGCTGAAAACAATAAAAAAGAAAATTTAAATTCTATAGCAAAAATCGAAAAAGAAATTACATTAATAAATTCAGAAATTGAAAGATTAAATGAACAAAAAAGAAAAGCTATATATGAAGCAATGGAAGTTGGAGATAAATCAATTACCAAAAATATTAGGAGACCTAAGGTGTTTAAGAAAATCACAAGATTTTTTATTAGTAGATTTAATACAGCCAAAATTGTTGAAACAACAATTTTAGATCCTTTAAGACTTAGAATTGAATGCTTTAGAAATAATGAATTAGCAAATATGAAGGGATAATTTTATGGAAAATTTAAGTTTTGCAGATAAAGTAAATAATGCTTTTGAAGATGGTTGGAAATCAAATCCTCAATTTAGTAAAGCATTAAAAGAAGTAGAACAAGTTGTAGAAGAAAATAGGCGTATTCAAGAAGATGAAAAAGCAGTAAGAGTAGAAAAAGTTGCATCAACTAGAGAAGATGATGATGGAAGATAAAAATACTTGAAATTTATTTTAAAGTGTGTTATAGTATTAACATAATATTTAAAACCGCTAATAAAAAGCAAAGTAAGTAAATTGGAAAATATATTTAAGAGAAAGCAAATGTTGCGCTGGGAATTTGTTTATATATAATTTACTGAAATTTCACTTTTGAGGTTCTTGTGGTGAAAATAAGTAGCTGTAAGCGTTTGTTACGTTATAACTAGAATGAGGTTAATAATTTTTATTAATAAATTTAGGTGGTAACACGTCAAAAGCGTCCTATGTATAGGACGCTTTTTTGTTTTGTATAGTTGCGAAATAATTGCGATTTAACGTCGTTGTTCATCAAAAGAAAATCCAGCTACAGCATACTGGGTTTGTAACAAGCAAAGCTTTAACTACCCCAGCATCAACGTACACAAAGTACGTTTCCAGCATTTCTTTTTGGAACGCCTAGTTAAATAACAATTCTTTCACACCAGTTAAAAATAGGAGGAATAAAGATGAAAGAGAAAATCGAAGAGATTCGTAAAGTTGCAAAAGAGAAGATTGAAGAAATTCAAAATTTGCAAGAGTTGCAAGATTTAAAAGTGAAACTATTAGGTAAGAAAAGTGAATTATCAAATCTTTTAAAAGGCTTGGGAACTTTATCTCAAGAAGAAAGACCTAAAGTTGGTAGTTTAGTAAATGAAGCAAGAAATGAAATTGAGCAAAAAATTCAAAGTGCTGAAGCAATTTTAAAAGAGAAAGCAATGGCTCAAAAGCTAGAAAAAGAAAAAATAGATATAACAGCACCAAGTACAAAAATTACAAGAGGAAGTAAACATCCAATAAATAGAGTTATTGAAGAAATTCAAGATATATTTGTTTCAATGGGATATGATGTAGTAGAAGGTCCAGAACTTGAGACAGATGAATTCTGCTTTGAAAGACTAAATCTTCCACAAGGACATCCAGCAAGAGATATGCAAGATAGTTTTTATATAACAGAAGAATATTTATTAAGAACTCAAACATCAGCTGTTCAAGCAAGAACTATGATTGCAAATGAAGAAAAATCTCCAATTAGAATGATTTGTACAGGAAAAACATATAGAAGAGAAGATGATGCAACACATTCACATCAATTTAATCAAGTTGAAGGATTAGTTATAGATTATAAAGAGAAAAATACATCACTTGCAGATTTAAAAGGAACTTTGGAAGTATTTATGAGAAAAATGTTAGGTCCAAATACACAGTTAAGATTTAGACCAAGCTATTTCCCATTTACAGAACCATCTTATGAAGTAGATGTTACATGTTTTAAATGTGGCGGAAAAGGATGCCCATTATGTAAGAAAACAGGTTGGATAGAGCTTTTAGGTTCAGGAATGGTTCATCCAAGAGTTTTGGAAATGAATGGATATGATCCAGAAAAATATTCAGGATTTGCATTTGGAACTGGTATAGATAGATTAGCAATGTTTAAGTATGGAATTACTGATATGAGATATTTATATACAAATGATGTCAGATTTTTAAGTCAATTTGATAGAAAGGATGAAAATTAAAATGATATTAAGTAAAAATTTCTTAAAAGATTATGTAGATATAGATGAAAATATAGATATAAAAACTTTAGCAGAAGATATGACTAGAGTTGGTAATGAATATGATTCAGCAGAAAAATTAGTTCCAGCTACAAAGCTTGTTATTGGTAATGTTTTAGAGTGTACAGATCATCCTGATTCAGATCATTTACATTGCTGCAGAGTTGATATTGGAACAGAAGTAGCAAAAATCGTATGTGGTGCTCCAAATGTAAGAGCTGGAATTAAAGTTATAGTTGCTCTTCCTGGTGCTGAACTTCCAGGAGATGTAACAATAAAAGCAGGTGTTATTAGAGGCGAAGAATCAAATGGAATGATTTGTGCTTTATATGAAATCGGAATTGATAAAAAATTCTTATCTGAAGAAGATAAAAACGGAATTCATATATTACCAGAAGACGCTCCAGTTGGAAAAAATCCAATAGAATATTTAAAATTAGATGATGAAGTTGTAGATTTTGAACTTACAGCTAATAGAGGTGATTTATTAAGTATTTTAGGTATGGCATATGAAGTTGCAGCAATTTATGATAAACCAGTAAAACAAATAAATTTATCACATAACGAATTAGGCGAAGATTTAAACAAATCATTTAGTGTAAAAGTAAATACAGAAAATTGTAGTTTATTCTTAGCTAGAAAAGCACTAAATGTAACTATTAAAGAAAGTCCAGATTTTATTAAAAATAGATTAATAGCGTCTGGAATAAGACCTATTAATAATGTTGTAGATATAAGTAACTATGTAATGCTTGAATGTGGTCAGCCACTACATTTCTATGATGCAGATAGATTAGGAAATGTTATTGAAACAAGAATGGCTAAGCCAAGTGAAAAATTAACAACATTAGACGGAATCGAAAGAGATTTAGAAGATACAGATATAGTAATTTCTGATGGAACAAGAGCTATTGGATTAGCAGGAGTTATGGGTGGATTAGATACAGAAATAGAAGAAACAACAAAAAATGTTTTAATTGAAGCAGCTATATTTGATTCAGTTAAAGTTAGAAAAACATCTAAAAAAATAGTTAGAAGTGAAGCAAGTAATCGTTTTGAAAAAGGTTTAGATCCAAATAGAACTTATATGGCAATGGAAAGAGCTGTAAAACTATTAGAAGAATATGCAGATGCTACAATTCAAACAGGTACTGTAGTATATGATAAAACAGACAAAGCAGAAAAGAAGATTGATATAACAGCAAATGATATAAATAGTTTACTTGGAACTAACTTAACAGTCCCAGATGCAATTGATGTTTTTAGAAGATTAAATTTTGTATCTTCTTTAGATGGAGATGTTATAACAGTATCTGTACCAACAAGAAGAATGGATATTTCAATTAAAGAAGATTTAATTGAAGAGGTTGGAAGAATTTATGGTGTTGATAACATAGAAGGAAAATTACCAGTATCACCAATCAAACTTGGCTATGTTGATAAAACAGATAGAGAAATTAGAAATAAAATGGTTTCTTTAGGTTTAAATGAAACATTATCTTATATATTAATAAATGATAAAAATGTACATCAATACACAAACGACAAGTTTGAAGAATTAAGATTATCAGATCCAATGACAGAAGAAAGAAACACTTTAAGATATAGTTTAATTCCTTCATTATATAAAATTTATGAATATAATAAAGCTCGTTACATTAAAGACGTATGTTTATTTGAAATTGGAAAAGGCTTCTGGAAAAAAGAAGGTCAATATGGCGAAGATAAGAAATTATGTGCATTAATGACTGGAGAATATTATTTAGGAATAGATAATAAGAAAAATGTTGATTTCTATATTATTAAAGGTGTTGCAGAAGAAGTACTAGATTATTTAGGATATGGAAATAGATATAGTTTTGTATTACCAAAAGAAACTTTAAAAGAATTTCACTCAGGTCAAGTTGCTGAAATAAATGTAAATGGTGAAGTTGTTGGTGTTGTGGGAAGAATTCATCCAGAAATATCAAAAGAACCAGTATTTGTTTTAGAAATTAACTTAGATAAACTACTTGCAAAAAAAGTTGGAAAAATGAAATTTAAAGATATTTCAATTTATCCAACAGTAAACAAAGATATTGCAGTAATACTTGATAAAGATATTACATCAGATGAAATATCAAAAGTAATAAAAAAAGCTGCGGGAAGTTTACTTGTAAGTTCAAAATTATTTGATGTTTATATAAATCCAATTTTAGGAAATAAGAAAAGTGTTGCTTATTCATTAACATTTGGTTCTAATAGTAAAACATTAACAGATGAAGAAATAAATCCAATTGTTGAAAAAGTAATAGAAAGCTTAGAGAAAAACTTCGGAGCCGAATTAAGAAAATAAATAAGAAGTGAAATTTAGGGACATTCCTTAAATTTCACTTTTGTTTTTTTATCTTAGTGTTGACCCTTATAAAATAAAAAGGTATAATCTTTTAGAAGAGGTGGATAACAATGAGAGATTTTTTTAGAAGACTTTCTACAAGAGGAAAAGTTACAATAATTGCAATTATAACTATAATACTTGTTACAGTAGTTGGAATTTTTGCAAGTAATAAATTAGAAAGCAAAGAAACTAAAGTTGTTAGTGCTAATAGCAAGAAATTAGCTTTAGAAGAGGAAATAGTTCCTGTAGTTAAAGAAGAAGTTATTCATGTTTCACAGGATAATTCAATAGATGAAAGTTCAAAAGAAGATGAAGAAAAAGAACTTGAAATTGGAGGCAAAAAGGTTGCAATTCCAAAATCTAAAGTTGCTCCAGTAAATTCTGCTGAGGACCCTGAAAATAACAAGAAAAAAGGTGGAGATGAAGTCAACCAAAGTCAAGTAAATTCAATGTTTGAAAATGTAGGTACAAAATCCTTTGGTATAGATGTATCAGCACATCAAGGAAGAATAAATTGGGCTGCTGTTAGAGCAGCTGGTGTTGATTTTGCAATGATTCGTTGTGGATTTAGAGGATATGGAACAGGAGCAATTTGTGAAGATGCCTATTTCAAAACAAATGTTGCAGGAGCAACTGCTAATGGAATAAAAGTAGGTATTTATTTTTATTCAGCAGCAATAAATGAAAATGAAGCAGTAGAAGAAGCTGTATGGGTTATAAGTAAAATAAAAACTTATAGAATCACATATCCAGTTGTATATGATTTTGAAGATTACCAAAGACATAGATGTGCCAATGTAGATGGCGCACAAGCAACTAGAAATGCTCATACTTTCTTAAATCTTGTAAGACAAGCAGGATATGATCCTATGATGTATGCAAATAAAAGTGATTTAACATCAAGAATATCAAGAGCAGCATTTTCAGGATACAAAATGTGGCTTGCACATTATACGAGTCAGACAGATTATAGTGGAAGCTATAATATGTGGCAATATACAAGTAAAGGTAGTGTAAGTGGTATTAATGGATATGTAGATATGAATATTGCATATTTCAGTTATGGAACTACAGCAGCACCAAAACATACTCATGATTTTAATGAGGTTGTAAAGAATAGTGAAAAACCAGCAACATGTGTGCAAGAAGGAAGCAAAACATTAAGATGTTCTTGTGGAGATACTGAAGTTCAAAAAATTCCTAAGTTAGGACATAAATATGGAAAATGGGAAATAACTAAACCAGCAACTGTAGAAGAAGAAGGATTAAAAACTAAAAAATGCTCAAACTGTGGAGATACACAGGTTGAACCAATTGCTAAATTAAAACCAAACACAAATACAAATGTAAATAATACTTTGTCAGATAAAAACAATAATACAGTAAAAAATGAAACAAATACAAATACAGTAACACATACACATTCATACACAGAAGAAGATATATCAAAAAGAAAAGAAGCAACTTGCAAAG
The DNA here is from genome assembly GCA_948676835.1 of uncultured Clostridia bacterium. GTDB lineage: Bacteria > Bacillota > Clostridia > TANB77 > CAG-508 > Scatovivens. Next base: position 75,163 of record CAPOZU010000002.1, on the reverse strand, counting down.
ATGAAGGAAGTAAAACAATGAAATGTAGTTGTGGAGAAACTCAAATAGTAAAAATTCCAGTTATAGATAAGCATAATTTTGATAACGGAAAGTGCACTATTTGTGGAAAAGCAGATCCAGATTATAAGGAACCTGAAAATCCAGTTAAAAATGAAACAGAATTAAATGATGTAAGTCAATAAGCTATAAATTTTAAGAGTGATTATCTAAATTAGATAGTCACTCTTTTTAGTATTACAGAAATTTTTTTAATCTATTAATATTATTTTCTTGAAGTCTAATAAACCCATTTAAAACATCTTTTACACTTTGAGTTGCTTCTGGACTTTGATTAAGAAGTTTAAATCCTTTAATAATTCCCATATCATATCCTTGAATTAAAAGCTCAGATAATTTTGAATTTGAAGTATCTTTCATTGTGTTCATTTGGATTCCAGTCCATCCCATAATTTTTTGATTAATAGGAGTATCATCAGGAATTTCTCCAATATCGGCAAAAGCATTGTTAACTTTATTTAAAGTTGTTTGATAGGTAGTAAACTGAGTAGTTAATTCATCTTTAAAATTAGAATCTGTTGCTTTTTTAGCTACTTCTTCAAGTGAAGACATTCCCATTGTAACTCCTTTATGAATTTCATTTAAAATTGTTAAATCGTCCATAAAAACCTCCATTCTAGAATAGTATTTGCAGATATTTGCTTACTATACAAATTTCAATTAGTTTGCTAATAATAAAAGATAAAAATGTAACTAAAATGATATATAAAATGAGGCTTAATTGTATTTACATATTTACGAAAAAGAGATATATTATTGTATATACATTTGTATATTTTTAAATATATACAAAATAGATTGAAAAATTATTCAAAATATTTTATATAAAAATGAAGTTTAAACAATGGAGAAAAAATGAGGAGAAAGAGAAATAATAAATTAGTAGGAATTTATTTATGGAAATTAATATTAATAATTATAACTATCTTTGTAGTTTTTATTTCTGTAGAATGCTTCTTTTTGATTGAGAAAACTGTAAAAAATTTTGTGTCAGGCTTTTCAGAAAAACACACAACTTCTGCTAGCACAGATTTGAATGAAAATACAATTAATAACACTGATGAAGAAAGGAAAGATGCAGATACAACAAATGAAGCTGCAAATTCAGAAAATTTGAATGATGATTTTATTGATAAACCACTTAGTGAACCAAGTTCAAATAATGTAGGTAGTACTAGTGAGCCTTCACCAGCTGTAAATGAGATTGCATATTGTGGGCAAACACATACTCATAAAAATGTTTGCTATGCTGCTAATATTCCTCAAACAGATATATTAGCTATTTATAATCTTATTAATGATATAGATAGTTTGCCATCATATACACCAACGGTTTTAGATAATCTAAAAAACTATACAACTAATTATAATACTTATTCATCAGATTCTTATTATAATAATTATAAGAGCTATTTAGATAGTAATTGCTCTAAAATTGAAGCTGTTGATAATACAATGAAGAGCATAAATAGTAACTATTATACTTATATAGATAATAGAGAAGAATTATTTAAGTTACATAGTGTCTTAACATTTAGAAATATATTTAATTTACTAAATGATATACCTCTTAGAAGCAAAATTAATAATAAAATGGCTGAATTAAAAGATACACAAAATGTAACTGAAAGTATAAATTATTTAACATCATTATCTAATACAGTTATACCAGTTTATCAATCATTTGTAACTAATATACTACCTAATATAGATAACACTTGGTATCAATATATTATTAATTATAATAATATGATGGAATTAAAAAATATGTCTGATAATCTATCTAAAATTTCTAGTTGTATTGAAGCTTTAAAAGATTTGCCAAAATGGGATGATGTAACAAAACAGATAAATACTTATAAAACAAGCAATAATGTTAAGGATTGCATATTATACCTAACAAGTATATCTACTCAAGTAAATGCAGCAAATACAACTTTTACTAGTCAAAGCTTAAGTAGTGATTATTATAAATATGTTATTAATTATGAAAATTATAATAAATTACTTAATATACCTAAAATATTGAAATGTGCAGAAATAATAGATAAGTTACCAGAATATGAATTAGTAACACAACAGATAAATGAATATAAGGCTAATAATCAAGTTGATGAATGTATAAAATATTTAACTGAAATATCATCACAAATAAACGAAGGTTATTCAAATTTTACAGCAGAGAAATTGAGTAGTACATATAATACATATGTTATTAATTATGAAAAACTTACTAAATTGTATGATATGCATTTTAATGAAATCTTAGATTATACAAAGCAAATAAAAGCATTACCACAGTATGATACTGTAACTAATAAATTAGCTGACTGCAAAGCAACTAACGATGTGAATGAGTGGATAAGTTACTTAAAAAATGAAGTTATTTCAACAAATTATGAAAGCGTGTATAATAATTTAATTAATTGTAATGAATTAAATCAGACACATTATACTTATATAGTAAATTATGATAACATAAAAAGCTTGCATAATTTACAATTGGCAAAAGTATTAACTATAATAGAGGATATATATGAATTAACACAATCTGGTAATATTGATTTTTCTGATGCTAAAATTAGAACGAAAATTATAGCAACAACTCAAATATGTAAAAAATTATCAATAGAAAATTCAAAAATTCCAGAATATATTATTAATTATAATGTTTTAGAAGAACTAGTAAATCAACTGAATACCAAAGATACAGAATTGAATCTTACGGTTCAATATTATGCTTATATAAATATCGTAGATAAAATAGATGAACAATATCATTCTAAAACAGAACTTCCACTTATAGATACTTCTGGAAAAAAAATGCCCCAAAATGGTAGTGGTATAGACAATGCACCTAATAATAACGAATTAAAAAAAATGTATGTACTTGATTCGGACTCACTAAAAGAAAAAATAAAAAATGAATTAGGAATAGAGATGGATACAGGAGATGTCATTTACCAAAAAAGATTGTCAGAAATATATAAAAAGCATACATATAAATTTGATAGATATTTTGATGATTTAAATGTTGAGAATATGCTAGCATTTACAGCTTTTTATGATAGATTAACAACCAATTATACACTAACAGAAATATGGATATTACATGCGGATAAAAATCCAGAAAGTATAAATGAAGATGATTTTACGTGTATACCATATAGTGAAGATATATTTTTTACAAGAGATTTGGTAGATGATGGAAATAAAAATGCAATTCGTTTATCTGAAAATGCAACTATAAGATTTGTGTATGAAACTAAAACAATTGAAGATGTTGAATTAGATGTGGAATTTTATGATTATGATATTACTGATGGATTTATATATAATAGTAAAACGAATGCAGAAACACATACTACAACTGGTAGAAATTCGACATCAAAACAAACTAATACACAAGAATGGTTTGCATATACAGGAGCTTCTGGAATTAATAATATAGAAAACTATAAAAACAATGGAGAAAGCAAGTTATCGTTTGGAAATTTAAATACAGGAGTTACTTGGGCTAATTCTATATGGAATGGTAATGCTATTAATGCTGGTAATAAAAAAGCTAATAACGGAACTGATACATTTAAAATGTGTACTTTTGGAATGGTAAAAGGTCTTACATCTAAGGGAGAATTGGTATATGCAGATGGAATTGATGCTCCTAAGTTATTTAATGAAGGTGAAGCAATAGGGAAAAAAACGTATTCAAATGGAGAGTATAAATTAAAATTCAATCGTACAGGAGATAGATATCTTTTAACAGAAGTAGTTGGAACACAAGCAAAAGGACTAGATAAATTTTCAAATCCTCACCCAATTTATTCTAAGTTATGGACTAATAATTTTTGGCCAATGGATGATGCACCATCTTATGGAACAGATGGACATGATCTTAAGTTTGGAAAGGCTAAGAATACGTTATCATTTTGGAGTGATCCAATAGTATCAAAGCGTAGATTTGTAGGATATAAGGCTGAAAATTCAGTATTTCCAGTAGCAGACAGCTTAGAAGATCATAACTCATATTTTGGAATAAGAGGAGAATTTACTTTTAACCTATCTTCTGAATATGTAGGTCCCCTAGAATGGCATTTCTATGGTGATGATGATTTATGGATATTTTTGGATGATAAATTAATTATAGATATTGGTGGTGTTCATTCAGCTGTTGGAGAGTATGCTAACTTTTGGGATTATTTAGAACAAGGCTCTTCTGGTTTGCATAAAGTGACATTTTTTTATACAGAACGTGGATCAAGTGGTTCAACATGTTGGATGAGGTTTGCTCTTCCTCAAATTAATGAAGCTGAAAAAGATCCCAATAAAGGAAATATTAGATTAGAAAAAGAGGTCATTGGCTCTGATACTAAAGAAGAATTTTATTTTACTGTTACTTTAAAAGATAAAAATAATCAAGAACTAAATGAATACTATCAATATAGAAGATATAATTCGGAAGGAACAGAAATAAAACAAAATATTATTAAATCTGGTGGTATAGTTAGGTTTAATAAAGATGAATACATTATTATAGAAGGTCTTCCAGAAAATACAACATATTCAATAGAAGAAGTTGAAAATCCAGAATTTATAGTAGAATCTGAAAACTCAACTGGAAATATTATCGCAGGACAAACAGTGACTGCAAAATTTATAAATACACATGGAACTAAACCTGTAAAAATAATTAAGCAATGGGATGATAATAATAGCATTGAAAATAGACCACAAGAAATTCAAGTAAAATTAGTTCCAAAGTTTATAGATGAGAATACAGGAGAAAACACAACACCTCCAAAAAATCCAGATATAGGCGAAGATAATGGTGGAGAAGGAACTGGTAGTGAGGAAACTGGTGAAGAGGTATCAGGTGGAGATGCAGAAACTGGTAATGAATCAGAATCCGAAGGCGAAGAAACATCTGGTGAAAATACTCCAACAGATATTAATACATGTGAAGAATATTTTAAACAACATTATCCTGGCATTGAATTGGTAGTATCGTTAAATGAATCTAACCATTGGACTTATGAATGGTCTGCACTTCCTAAATATATGCCTATATATGATCAGGAAGGTCAAACTATTATAAAGAAACGAGAAATAGAATATTCAGCAGAAGAAATATATACTAATGAGCTTTTAGATAAATATTATTCATTACCATCTTATAAAAACGAAAATGGAGACATTGTATTAACAAACGTACTTTATAGAAATATTGAAATAACTAAGGTTGATGCAGATGATAACAGTATTAAACTTGGGGAGGCTAAATTTAAATTACAAAAAATGCAACAACTTGAAGAAGGTACATGGCAGATAGATGAAACTGAAGAACCTATTTTTGGAGAAACAGCTAAAGATGAGGAAAATTTAGGAAAGCTTACATTTACTAAATTAAAATATGGAAAATATTGTTTAACAGAAGAAAAAGCACCTGATGGATATAATATAAATAAAGATATTAAAGAAATAACTATAAATGAAGATAATTTAATAACTACAGAAATAGAATTTATAAACAAAAAAGGTGCTATACTTCCTTTCACAGGAGGTGCTGGAAAAAATTTATTTGTAATTTCTGGATTAGCAATAGTAATCTTAACTATATTAAGAATAAGAAAAATAAATTTGGCTAAATCAAAGCCAAAACGAAGAAGGCGAAAGCCAATTAAATAAGCGTACTTCTATCCAATATTTTATGGACTAGAGAGAATATTTATATATTATCTCTAGTCCGTTTTTTATTTAAAAACTTTAAATATTGCTTTCAGATAGTAAACAAATGAATTTTTACTTAAGTTATTATCTAAAAATATTTTTGCTTCGCAAAGTAAATTTCCATTATTGTATAAATGCAATTTCCCAACTTCATCTCCAGCAGAATGCTTATAAGAATAATTTTTGTTAGTATAAATTTTTGTACTAAACTTTATTTCTCCATTAGTTTTCAGAGGAAATTCATAATTATCTAAAGTTTCCAATTTAAAACTAGGAGTATCTGTAGTTTTTTCAAGAAAAATTGAATCATTTATGTAGTTGCTGAAATTAGAAAAACTTTCATTAATTGATTTTGAAACATTTACATATTGAAAATTATTAAATATATAATTTATTAAATTATAACTATCTTGTGTACGTATCTTTTTGGTGTTAGCACCTAAAACAACAACAATGATGTCCAAGTTGTTTCTTTTGCAAGCTGAAACTAAGCAACGTCCAGCCTCAAAAGTGAAACCAGTTTTTACACCATATACTCCAGATACATTTCCAAGTAATTCATTAGTATTGTTTATAGTTTTTGAACAACCATCAAAAGTAAAGGTGTAGTTTTTGCAAGAAACTATGTTTCTAAATGTTTCGTTTTTAAGAGCATAGTTGGTCAAAAGAGCAAGTTCGTATGCAGTAGTGTAATGTCTTGGATCATCTAGTCCATGAGGGGTAACAAAATTGGTATTTTCTAATTCTAATTCTTTAGCTTTTTTATTCATAAGATTTGCAAAATTTTCAACTGAACCAGAAATTTCTTCTGCAATTGCAATTGCACAATCATTACCAGAACGAAGCATTAATCCATATAATAAGTCCTGCATACTTATTTGCATATTTTCTTTTAATCCTAATCTTGAACCATGAATAGAAGCTGCATTTTTTGAAATTGTGATAATTTTTGATAAATTTGAATTTTCAAGTGCAAGAATGCAAGTCATAATTTTTGTAGTAGAGGCCATGGGAGTTTTTTCATTAGCTGTTTTTTCATATAAAATGGATAAGGTTTTCCTATCAATAACTACGATGTGCTTTGAATTAGTTATAGGTTCTTCTGTAGAAGAATTAGAAACTTCAAAAAATTCTAATTCTTCAATATCATCATTATAAGAATAATCGTCTGCAAATGAGATAGAAGGAAATATAAATAAAATTAATAATAAAACAAGAATTTTTTTTAAAATCTTCATAAATTTACCATCCTAAAACTGAGCTTAACTATCGTAAAATATATTCAAAATTTTAAGAAAATATGCGAAAAGAATTTAATGTAAAAAACAAAATTTTTCAATATAAAGTTTTATGTGAAAATTTTGTGAAAAAAACCTCAAAACCTTACTAAAATCTACATAATTACTTGATTTTGTGACAAAAATGTAATATAATTGATATGTAGTGCAAAGTGCGCATGCCTCTAAGATTACACTGCATAATATATAGTATAGTATATTGACAGTAAAATTATAAGAGGTAAAATATATTATATAATAATATAAGTATATGAATTAATAGAATAAATAAAAGGATGGTAGAAATTATGTTGAAGAAAAGAATTCTAAAAGTTGCATTGGCATTAGCTTGTATAATTACTTTAACAATGCCATATACAACAACAGTATTAGCAGCTTCTTTAACTCATGAATCTACAACAGCTGAATTACAAATAAGCTTAGTTCATGAGGGGGGAGAAGAATCAAGTGGTACTTTAACAGAAGAACAAAAAGAATTTTATGATGAAAGTCAATATTGTTATGATGTTGGTACTACAAGAGTATTTAAAATAATAGAAAAAGGTGATACAGATTTTTCTAATGCATTTTATTGCTTAAATGCTATTAAATCATTTCCAGGAATAACATCAGAAGGATTTAATAGTTTGGTATATAAAAATGTTGCGGATTTTAATGATAGTACAAATTTGAAAGTCCAATCATTACATTTAAGCTCAGCATATGCTCAAAACAAAGATACATGGACAGAAAATTATAAAGCACTAAACTGGTTAGTAAATAATATGTACTTAGAAAAACAAGCTCCAATGCAAAAAGATGCTTATTTAGAAAAAGCATTTGCAGATTATGAAGACTGGGATTTAGAAAGTGTGAAAGCATTATTAACAGATGATGATATTGATGTTGTACAACAATATGCTATTTGGTACTTTACAAATAATGATGATGAAAGATATAGTGTTACAACATTACCTGCTGTTAGACTTGCAGCATTAGATTTTGAAAACATGGAAGTGGATTTAGAAAATACAAAATCATATGGAGATATAAAAGAAGTATATGCAAGTCGTCAAGATATGGCAAATAATTTATATCAATATTTAATTAAAGCTGCAAAAGAAAGAAGTGAAAAGGATGAAGTTACATATCCAACACTTGTAAACATTTCTAATGAGACAACAGCTAAAGATGAGAATTACAATGTTGTTGGACCATTTAAAATAACTTCTGGTACAGCTCCAAGTTCAGAATATACAATAAAATTATTAGACCAAGATGAAAAAGAAATAACAGATTACAAAATAAAAATTTCAGGTGAAAATAATTTTACAGATAAAAAAATAAACGAAATATTTGATAAAGAATTTGATATATATCTACCAAAAGAAAATAAATCAACAACTAAAGTAAGATTACAATTATCTTATTCAAGTTATGAAACAAAATCAACATTGTGGGAAACAGAAACCGAAGAAGATACTGATAAATATCAACCAGTAATATTAATAACTAGAGAAAATACACCACATATTCAAAAGGTAGAAAAAACAATTATAAGACATATTGATGATTTAGCTTTAAGAAAATATATAGTAAAAGTAAATGATACAACATATAACAGAATGCCAGTAGTAGATGTTACAGGATTAAAAAATGATTCAAGTACAACAGCAACTTATAAACATAGCAAAGAACCAATAAAAGTATCTGCAGGAGATACAGTTGTTTATGAAATAAGAGTGTACAACGAAGGTGATACAGATGCTGATGGTGCTGTAATTATAGATGCTCTTCCAAAGGGATTAGAAATTGTAGAAGATAGCCAAATAAATAGAACTTATGGATGGGAAAAAGTAGCTACAGGTGAAAATGTAGATGTTTATAAATCTGAATACTTGAAAACTACAAAAATTGAAGGATTTGATAAAGATTCAGATACAGAGTTAGATAGTAAATCAGTTCAAATAGAATGTAAAATAGCTGATAATGCTAAAGCAACATCAGTATTAACAAATGTTGCAGAAATTGAAGATGATTTAAACATTGACGATAGGGATTCAACTCCATCAAACAATGATTATGTAAAAAAAGATTATGATACATCAAAATATACAGGAGATACAAATAATAAATCAGATTTAACAGATAGTAATTATTACTATAAAGGTGTTGAAGATGATGATGATTTCGAAAAAGTAATAGTTGAAGGAAAAGCATTTGACTTAAGCTTAAAGAAATTTATTACAAAAATTAATAAAGCAGCTCCAAAAACAAGTAGAGAACCACAAGTTGATGTTACACCATTAAAAAATGGAGAAAAAAATGCAAAATATACAACTGTTAAAAATTCTCTATCAGTAAAAGTTGGAGATATAGTAACATATACAATAAGAGTATATAATGAAGGGGATTTAGCGGGATATGCTGAAGAAGTGGCAGATTACTTACCAGAAGGTTTAGGATTTTTAGTTGGTCATACAACTAATATCGATAACTACTGGTCAATTCCTTCAAATTCTAAAACAGTAAAATTAGAAACAATTGAAAATGCAAAAAATAATTTATCTGTTGATGACTTTAATGATATTAAAAATTTATCAGAAGTTGATGTTGTAGTTGGTAGTGTAAAACTAACTTCAAATAAATTAAAAGCATCAGATACAGATACTAAAAACTTAATAAATGGTTTTGATAAAGAAAAAGGAACAAAATTAGATTATAGAGATATTCAAGTTGCATGTATTGTTTTATCAGCAGATACAAATAACAACTTAAGAAATATAGCAGAAATAACAAAAGACTTAGACAATAATAAAGAAGAAGTAACAGATAGAGATTCAAATCCAGATACTGTAGATCCAAGCAACTATCCAGGAGATGACAGAAATGAAGATGACCATGATTATGAATTATTAACACCTGGAACACCTGAAAAAGAAAAAGAGTTTGATTTAAGTTTACAAAAATTTATAACAGGATTAAATAATTCAAAAGTTGAAGGAAGAGAACCAAAAATTTCAAAAACATCAGACGGAAAAATCAAATTTACATCAGATGTTTCTGCACTACAAGTAGCAAATAATGATTTAATAACATATACAATAAGAGTATATAATGAAGGCGATTTAGCAGGGTATGCTAGAGAAGTATCAGATAATTTACCAGCAGGTTTAGAGTTTGCAGTAAATAATAGTACAAACGTAAAATATGGTTGGAGATTATATGATAAAAACGGAAATGAAACTTCTAATTTAAGTCAGGCTACTACTGTAAAAACAGATTATTTATCAAAAGCAAAATCAGAAGCAAGACAAGAAAATAATTTACTTAAACCTTATGATGCTAAGGCTGATAAATTAGATTATAGAGATTTACAAATTGTATTTAAAGTTGTTGAAAGTAAAATAACAAGTAAAGATAGAAAAATTAAAAACATTGCAGAAATAACAGATGATCAAGATGAAAATGGAAATACAATTACAGATAGAGATTCAACACCAAACAACAATAAAGAGGGTGAAGACGATATTGATACTGAAGAAGTATATGTAAAATATTTCGATTTAGCATTAAAGAAAGATTTAATAAAAATAATTGTTATAGAAAATGGAACAACAAGAGAAATCTCAGTACCAGCAGGTGCAGGATTACAAAAAGTTGAAGTTCATAGAAACAGAATAAATTCTACACAAGTAAAATTTGTTTATAATATAACAGTTAAAAATGAAGGCGAAATAGCAGGATATGCAACAGAAATTAAAGATCATATTCCAGAAGGATTAGAATTTGTTCAAGCAGATAATCCACAATGGACTAAAGTATCAGATAGAGTTATAACAACAAATGCTTTATCAAATAAATTATTACAACCAAATGAAACTGCATCAGTTCAAGTAACTTTAAAATGGATTAATGGTGATGGAAACTTTGGATTAAAAACAAATGTAGCTGAAATAAGTGCACATAAAAATGATAGCAATTCACCAGATATAGATTCAACACCAGATAATAATAAAGCAGGTGAAGATGATATAGATGATGCACCAGTAATGCTTGAAATTTCAACAGGTACAGCTCCAACATATATTGCTTTAACAACAACAGTACTTGCAATTTTAACAACTGGTATAATATTAATAAAAAAATATGTTTTATAATAGCATAAATTAAAAATGGATTCTGAAAAGAATCCATTTTTTTGTATGTTAATTGTAGAAAAGTTTTGTAGAATATAGTATTATACATATAGAAAACTAGGAGAGGAAATTATTTATGAATTGGACAAAAGAGCAAAGTGATGCAATATATAAAAAAGGTTCTAACATATTAGTTGCTGCAGCAGCACGGAAGTGGAAAAACTGCAGTGCTTGTTGAGCGTATAATTCAAAAAATATTAAATGAAAATGTAGATATAGATAAACTGTTAGTAGTTACATTTACTAATGCAGCAGCTTCTGAAATGAGAGAAAGAGTATTAGAAGCAATTTATAAAAAATTAGATGAAGAACCTGAAAATGATAATTTGCAAAGACAAATTATTCTTTTGGGAAAATCTAATATATGTACAATACATTCATTTTGCTTAGATGTAATAAAAAATAATTTCTTCGAAATAGATTTATCAGCTAATTTTAGAATTGGAACAGAAGAAGAAATTGAACTCTTAAAACAAGAAGTATTAGAAGATACTTTTGAAAAATTATATGAAGACGAAGATGAAGATTTTGCTAAACTTGTAGATACATATACAGAGTATAGAGGAGATGAACCTTTAAAAGAACTTGTCCTTTCAATTCATAGATTTATGCAAAGTTCACCTTTTCCAAATGAATGGCTTGTAGAAAAGGTATCAATGTTTGAAAATCAAAATAAAAATTTAGATTTTGCTGAAAGTGTTTGGGGAAAAATTTTGCTTAAAAATCTCCAAGAAGAAATCATAGATGGAGTAAATAGTTTGAAGCTTGTAAGAAATAAACTTGAAACTGTATATGAACTTGAAAAATATAAATTAACAATAGAATCAGATATAGAAGTTTTAAGAAAATTATATGACAAAATAAACAGTTCATGGGATGATGCTTACAATTTTGCAAGTGAAATGAAATTCAAATCTTGGCCAATTGATAAGAAAATTGTAATGGATTTAAAAGACGAAGCAAAAGCTTCTCGTGATGTTGTAAAAAATAAATTAATGAAATTAATAAAAGAAATATTAATATATAATTCAGAATCAGCTTATAAAGATATTTATGAAATGCATGATATATTAAAAAAACTAGAAAATGTTATTATTGATTTTGACAATCAATTTAAAAATAAAAAAAGAGAAAGAAACATAATAGATTTTAATGATATTGAACATTATGCATTAAAGATTTTAGTTAAAAAAGATGAAAATGGAAACTATGTTCCAACAGAAGTTGCTAAAAAATATCAAGAAAAGTTTGAAGAAATTGCAATTGATGAATACCAAGATAGTAACCAAGTGCAAGAATATATTCTAGGTACAGTATCTAGTGGAAATAATTTGTTTATGGTTGGCGATGTTAAACAAAGTATTTATAAATTTCGTCAGGCTTGTCCTGAATTGTTTTTAGATAAATATAATAGATATTCACTTGATGGAAATGAAGAAGGATTAAAAATTCAATTATTTAAGAATTTTAGAAGTAGAAAAAATGTATTAGATGTTACAAATAAAGTTTTTGAAAACATTATGAGTGAAAATTTAGGAGATATTGATTATAATGAAGATGAATATTTAAATCTTGAAGCAGATTTTGAAGAAATAGAGAATGGGCTTGGAATAGCAGAACTAGATATAATCAATTTAAAAGAAGACGAGAACCTTCAGGCTTGGATTGGTGATGAAGAAGAGCAAGAAGATGAATCTTTAAAGTTATTAGAAAAGGAAGAAATAGAAGCAAAATTTGTTGCAAAAAGAATAAAAGAATTAATAGAATCGAAAGTACAAGTAAAAGACAAGAAATTAGGATATAGAGATATAACATATAAAGATATAGTAATACTTCTTAGAAGCACATCTCGCTTAGCTCCGATTTTTGAAAAAGAATTATTAAGACAAGACATACCAGTTTTTTCAGATAGTTCAAATGAATATTTGGATACAATTGAAATTCAAACAATTATAAGTTTGCTAAAAATTTTAGATAATCCTATTGATGATATTTCTCTTGTATCAGTATTGCGCTCAGAAATAGGAACATTTACAGATAATGAAATTTTAGAGATAAGACTTTGCAATAGAGAAGAAGATTTTTATCATAGTTTATTAAATGCAAAAGAAACTCTAAAAGGAGATTTAAAAGAAAAAGTAAGATTATTTTTAGAAAACATAGATAAATGGCGACTAGAGACAGATTATTTAAGCTTAGCAGAACTAATATGGGAAATTTATACAGATACAGGATTTTATAATTATGTTGGATTAATGCCAAATGGTTCTTTAAGACAAGCAAATTTGAAAATGCTTTTTGAAAGAGCAAAAGAATATGAAAAGACAAGTTTCAAAGGATTATTTAATTTTATAAAATTTATCGAAAAGCTAAAATCAGGAAATAGTGATATGTCTTCTGCTAAAATAATTGGAGAAAATGAAAATGTTGTTAGAATAATGAGTATTCATAAAAGTAAAGGACTTGAATTTCCGGTTGTATTTTTATCTAGCACATCTAAAAAAATAAATATGCAAGATTTAACTTCAAATTTATTACTACATCAAAAAATTGGAATAGGACCACAGTACATAAATTATGATAAAATGATTGAATATTCGACCTCTGCAAAAGATGCTATAAAAATAGTTATTAAAGAAGAAAATATTTCAGAGGAAATGAGAATTCTGTATGTAGCATTAACAAGGGCAAAAGAAAAGCTAATAATTACAGGGACTTCAAAAGATTATTTTGATGAAATCGAGAAGAAAAAAGAAGTTTTGAAAATATATAATTCAAGAGAAGGAAAGATTAATCCGATTTTACTAAAAAAATATATATCTTATTTAGATTGGATAGAGCTTGTATTTTTAAATAGTACAAATAATGATTTGATAACTATTAATGAATATAAGAAAAAGGATATTATTCAAAATGAAGAAGAAAAAGAAGTTCAAATAAGAGAATTTGATTTTGAAAAAGAAATTGATTTAGAAAAATATGAAAAAGAGTTTTCATGGGAATATGATAAAATTTTAGCAACAACTTTGCCTATAAAAAGTACTGTTAGTAAAATTAAAGAAATGCAAAATGAAGGAATTGATTTTGAAAGCTTAAACAATAAGGAAATTGGTATAGCTAGTATAACTCCAGAATTCATGGAAAAAGATGAAGTAATTACTGCAAGTAGAAAAGGTACTTTAATGCACTTATTCTTACAGAAAATTGATTTTAAAGAAGAATATAGTATTCAGAAATTAAATGAATTAAAAGAAAAATTAGTAGCAAATCAAATTATATTAGAAGAAGAAAGCAATTTTATAAATATCTATAAAATTCAGAAATTTTTAGAATCAGATATAGCAAATAAAATTAGAAAATGTAAAAAAATAGAAAAAGAAAAAGCATTTTGTATTAAGATAAAGGCAAGTGATGTATATGAAGAAGCAAAAGATGAAGAAATTTTAGTACAAGGTATTATAGATTTATATGCAATAGATGAAAAAGATAATGTAATTTTATTAGACTACAAAACAGATTATGTACAAAACGGAAATGAAGAAATTTTAATACAAAAATATCAAAAGCAATTACAATTATATAAGCAAGCAATAGAAAATGGACTTAATTTAAAGGTAAGCCAAGTATATCTTTATTCACTATATTTGAACAAAGATATTGAAGTTAAAATTATGTAAATTATTTACAAATAATGTTAAATGTTGTATAATTAAAATTGTAATATTATTTATAAGTGAGGAAAATATTATGTCTAGAATGAAAACATTCTTATTATATTTTCTAGGAATTGTTGGATTTTTTATTTTATCATTAATTCTAGAAGATGCATTAATAGGAAATATGTATAAAAAGATGGATGGAAATATTCAAGATAACGGATATGCTATTGTTGTTGAGGGAGTATCTGGTAGAGCAACAAATGTAAATGGATATATGAATTTTAGATTATCAAATATTACATCATCAAAACAAAACAATTATTACGCCAAAATTGATTTATACAGCAAGAGAGGTTTACTTGCTGCTACAAAATACGTAGAAATAGGTAATATAGATCCAAACGGATTTAGAGATTATAAAGTTAAATTTAAAGGAACAGAATTAAAAAGTTATAATATTTCTGTAATTTCAGAAAGCGAGCTTCCAGATAAAACTAATATAATAAATCTTTTCGGTTGGGAAATTGATTTATCAGATGTATTTGGAATGGATTTAACAAATGCTACACTTTTTGGAGTTAAATTAACAGATTTATTTAGTTGGGATGGAATAGTAAGTACAGCCAAAACTGGATGGAACTTCTTTATTAACTTTGCAAGTAATATTCCATGGTGGGGTTATGCTATAGGAGCTGGTATAGTTCTTTGGCACATGACTGCAAAATTCCTATTTGGAATATTTCCATTTTAGATGAAAGGATACAAAAGAAATGAGTGAAAAAAATGATAAAAAAGCTAGTGATTTTATAGAATTTTATATGGGAATAATGTTAATTGCAGCAGGAATATTTTTCTTATTAAGTAAAGCAGTAGTTCATTCAGGTTTTGGAACATGGAGTATTGCAGGAATAAATATTTCAACAGGATTAGTTATAATTCCACTTATGATAGGAATTGTATGGCTTGTTAATAATCCTAAATCAATAATAGCAAGATTAATTACAATTGCAGGTTCTGTATTTATTGTTGCATCAATAATAATGAGTATAAGAATTACATTTACAACAACATCAATGTTCGATTATGTAGTAATGATGCTACTTATGGCCTTAGGTTTAGGTATGTTTTTAAAAGCTTTATTTATGGCTAGAAAGTAAATAATAAATTGAATATAAAAATGTAAAAGGAGCATATAGAAATATGCTTCTTTTTTTGGTAAAAGTAATTTTTTCCTTGCTTAAAAAAAGCAATTAATATATAATTATTTTGGAATAATATTATATGATAGGAGAATGTGTTTATGGTAGATTCATTACAAGAAAAAGCTAAAAATATCAGAAAAAATATTGTTGAAATGGTATATCAAGCATCATCTGGACATCCAGGAGGTTCATTATCAGTAGCAGATATATTAACAGCACTATACTTTTCAGAATTAAGAATTAATAATGTATCAGATGAAAATAGAGATAGGATGGTATTATCTAAAGGACATTGTTCACCTGCATTATATGCAACACTTAGCAAAAAGGGATTTATACCAGAAGAAGATTTAAAATCATTTAGAAAAGTGGCAAGCTATTTGCAAGGTCATCCAGACATGAAAAAAATTCCTGGGGTAGATATGACATCAGGTTCATTAGGTCAAGGATTATCTGTTGCAAATGGTATGGCATTAGCAGGAAAGTTAGATAATAAAGAATATAGAGTATATTGTGTAATGGGAGATGGAGAAATAGAAGAAGGTCAAGTATGGGAAGCCGCAATGACATCTAGCCATTATAAATTAGATAATTTATGTGTAATAGTAGATAACAATAATCTACAAATAGATGGAAAAATATCAGATGTAATGAATCCATATCCAATAGATAAAAAATTTGAAAGTTTTGGATTTAAAACTTTAGTAATAGATGGGCATAATTTTGATGAAATATTAAATGCATTTGAAATAGCTAAGCAAACAAAAGGAATGCCTACAGCAATAATAGCAAAAACAATAAAAGGAAAAGGCGTATCTTATATGGAAAATCAAGCAGGATGGCATGGAAAAGCTCCAAATGAAGAAGAATATAAAATGGCCATAGAAGAGCTAACAAAATAATGTGGAGGGAAAATTATGGATTTTAATAATAAAAAAGCTACAAGACAAAGCTATGGAGAAGCTTTGCTTGAACTTGGAAAGAAAAATGAGAATGTTGTTGTATTAGATGCAGATTTAGCAGGAGCAACAAAAACAAACATATTTGCCAAAGAAATACCTGAGAGATTTTTTGATATGGGAATTGCTGAGCAAGATATGATAGGAACAGCAGCAGGTTTTGCTACTTGCGGAAAAATACCGTTTGCAAGTACATTTGCAGTATTTGCAACAGGAAGAGTATATGATCAAATAAGAAATAGCATATGTTATCCAAATTTAAATGTAAAAATTTGTGCAACACATTGTGGAATTACAGTAGGAGAAGATGGAGCAACACATCAAATGCTAGAAGACATTAATTTAATGAGAGGTCTTCCAAACATGACAGTAATTTCACCAGCAGATGATACAGAAGCAAGATGGGCGGTACAAGAAGCAGCAAAGATAAATGAACCTGTATATATAAGATTTGGCAGAGCAGCAACACCTATAATTTATGATGAAAATTATGAATTCAAATTAGGAAAAGCAATTCAATTTGGTGAAGGAACAGATGCCACAGTATTTGCAACAGGAATTATGGTAGCTGAAAGCTTAAAAGCTAAAGAAGAATTAGAAAAAGAAGGAATAAATATCAGAGTAGTAGATATTCACACAATAAAACCAATCGATAAAGATATAATTATAAAATGTGCAAAAGAAACTAAAAAACTTATTTCAATAGAAGAACATAGCATAATTGGCGGTTTAGGATCTGCTATTGCAGAAGTTCTAGTTGAAAATTATCCAGCAAAACTAACAAGAATGGGAATGAAAGATTGTTTTGGAAAATCTGGAAAAGCTCAGGAATTATTAGAATATTTCGGATTAACAAGCAAGGAAATTATAGAAGAAGTAAGAAAATAAATATTTATAAAGGATAAAAGATATGGAAGAAGATAATAGCCTACAAGAAAGCAATCAACAAGATGTACAAAAAGAAAGTACATCAGATAGAGCAAAAGAAATGGGGAAAAAAGTTGCTGAAAAAGCAACAAAAAAATTAGCAGGTAAAGGGTCATTAATGGCTCCACTTGCACATATTTTAATGATTATCGCTCCAATTTTAATTGCTGTAATAATTATAATAGGTATTATTTCATTTTTAGTAACAATGCCTGGAATGGTTATGGATAAGTTGAAAGGAATGCTAAAAGAGCTTGGAAATTTTGTTGCATCTTTTTATGGTGCAGACACAACAGCACAAATTGATGATACAGAAATATATGAAACATTAGATTATCTAGAACAAATGGGATATGATTTAAAAGGTTTTGGATTTCTAACAGAGTATGTAACAGATATTAATGCTGTAAGTACAGATGATTATGATAATAAAGATGGTGCAAAACTTGATTCTAATGGTATGGGAGTTATTAGAAATGATAATGATAATATAATATATGCCAAAAGTGATTTTATTTTTACATATATAATGTCAGATAACTATATGTATACTCTAGCAAATGATAATATTGCAACTATTAAAAATCATAATGGAAAAGGTTCTAATAGCTTATTAGACAAAATTATTGATTTAGGAAAAGGAATTGCTACAGTTTGGTATAAATTTAGAAATGCAGTATGGGGACCTGTATTTGATGCATTGGGAATTACAGACGGTGTATTAGATAAATGGGGAACTGGATTAATTAAGTTATATTATGATACAGGAACTATTGGAGTAAAGGAAAAACCTGTTAACCAAGGAAGTTTATGGAATTTAGATAGTATCAAAATTAATGTACCTAATAATACTTTGTCTATAGCAAGAGGAGCGTTTTTAAATAGTAATAATCCAATAGAATTCTCATTAGACGGTTGGAGTGGTAGATATGGTATGCCAATGGAGTTTTTGCTATCTGTACACTTAGCAACAATGATGCCAGATTTAGCATATGATATGGCAACTTCATTCCCAACAAATGTAAATGTATATTTACACAAAACAAAAGAGGGAGAAGCAGTAGTTGCCTATAAAACAAAAGATGGAAAATATATAACTTATGAAGAATTAAGTGAAGCAGTAAATGATAATAATGGACATGGTCCACTAAATTCTATTGTAAATTGGTTTAAAAAATTAACAAGATTAGATCAAGAAATTTTAAATGCTTTTGCATTAGGAATGGATCATCATGAACCATGTGATTGTACATTTACAGAAGAATCTTTTGAAGATACAACATATTATATTGAAGTAGATGGTTCAGAGGTTATAGTACAACAAGATGAAGATGGTAATTATTATACAGATATTACAAATCCTGAAACTATAATTGGTGATGATATTGAAGTAAAATCAAAAACAGAAACAATTACTATGCCATCAGGAATTCCAAGTAAACCAGGACCACAATGTTCTGCCTATATTGAAAAAATTCTTTCGGTAGAAAAATGGCAAGATGATCCAAATTATTTAGCATATATTCCATATATACATAGTGTAACAAACCACTGGTATAGAGATGTTTATTTTGTAGAAGATGATCCAACAGCAAATAATGAAAACATTAAACAAGGTGGATTTGTAGATTATGATTACGATTATGAAGCATTAACAGGAGAAAGATGGACTTTATATGAAACATATGGAGATGATGCAGGAGATAAAGCAGGAGAGTTTGTTTTATATAAAACAGATGGAACGAAATTTGATGGAACAATAAAGGAAGCACAAGAACAAGGAATAGCTGTTTCTAAAAAACCTATAAAAATAGATGCAAATGAAGACACATATGAAGATCTTGGATGGAACAATAAACCTGGAAAATGGGTTGCATATGAAGATAAAGATGATGAAACATCATCAACTGGATATGAAAGATTGTATACAGATGCTGAAGTTGCAGCAGAAGAAGATGAAGATGAAAAAACAATAAAAGGTAAATTATATGTTGATGTATCTTTTAAAGGAAATGTTGTACAAAAAGGTGAAGGACTTAGAACAGAAACAAATTCTCTAATAAAGAAAATGTTTTTAGAAAATCAATATTATAAATATGATGGAACAGCAGAAATAGCAGAAGTTATAACTGCATTAAGAGAAAAAGGAAAATATGGAGCTTTAGATGAAAATGCATTAAAGAAAGAAATTAGTGTTTCAAAAACAGTTGATGGAGAATCAAAAGAAATAAAATATAAAGCGTCAGAAGTGTCAGGAAGAGTTTCACTAAATCAAGATTCATTAAATGCATTTAGTATGCTAGAAAATACTCACACATTAGATGCAGATTACATATATAGAGATTTTAAAGAATTAATAGTAGAACTAGGATATTTTGAAAAAGAAGAATTAACAGATGAAACACCAAGATTATTACAATTCCTAGTTCCGGATATAGATTCTGGTGGATTTCCAAATAGATCAATAGATAAAAATGAAAATGAATTTGGAACAATGGTACACTCAGAAGGTGATATTAAGGCAAATGAAAAAAATACATTGAAAGCTATAATTGCAAAAGCGAAAGAAGAAGGAGAGCCAGAAACACCTCCTCATCCTCCAGAAGAAGAAGCTATTAAATTTATTAAGCCACCACAAACTAAGATAATAGGTGATGGATCAAAAAATATTATAGGACAAGTTGCTAGTTTAAATAGTACGCCAATTACAAATTTACTCACAGTAGGAGCAATAAAAGAAGTATCTGCTGCTGATTATACATATAAACCAACAGGAAGTAGTGAACAAGCAACTAAAATTGCAGATTTAGAATTTAATGGAGTTAATTATGAATGTTGGTTCCAAACAAGTGTAACTTGTACATTATATTCATTTGCGTTTGTTGCATCAGCATATACAGATACACCTGTTTCCGAATATATAAAAGAGCAACCACCTTATTGGTGTCCTGGATTAGCATTTGCTTCATTTAAAACAGCTGGAGTAGAAGGTGTTTATTGGGGAAATGATCAACCACTTCCTTCAGTAGAAGAACAAGGAACTTTAATTTCAGAAGCTTTAGATGAAGGAAAACCAGTATTTTTCTATAGTGGATTCCAATCATCTGGAGGAGAACATGCAGTAGTTTTATTAGGAGCTAATGATAGTGGAAAAGTTTTATATTATAATCCTTGGGGAGGAGTTATAGAAGAATTTGGAAGTAGTTCAAGTTTTTCTGCTAATTTGTCTGAATTATTGAATTCTGGAGCTAATCAAAAAGGAGGACACTTGTACAGTTTCTTTATACCAGCCGAACCACCAGAAGGAGTAAAAAAGAGTGGCAATGGTTCATCTTATTCAGGCTATAAAGGAAATGAAGCAGTAGTATCACCAGTAACAGGAATTTTATTAGATTATGGAACATATGATGGTGTAAACGATAAGAGTAATATAACAGATGAGTTATATAGACAAAATGTAGATTTAAAATATCAAAAGAATCCTTTAGGAAATGACAGTGAAGGAGGCGATGGTGGAGATACCTCTCCAGTAGTAAATCCAGAATATGATCCATCCAAACCAGACTTAGTAGGATATGCAAAAATATTGGTTCTAGATGCTGAAAATTATAAAAAATTAGAAGCAAAATCAGGAACAGACTGGGCTGGTAGTTCATTAGTATATACAAAAGAGGAAACTAATGATAGTGGAAACAAAGTTATTAAAGCTAAATATAAAGATGATGAGAGAGTAAATGAAGAAGAAAAAGTAGATGAATTATCAGAAATAGAAAAAACTGTATATGGATATAAAGAATTTGCTGAAAGTTATCAAGCAGGAGGAATTTCTGGATATGTTGTTTATATAGATGGTTTTGAATGCTATAAACCAGATACAGAATTTACAGATGATAAATTAGAAACAGAAGCTCCAAGCAAAGATGATGAATTAAAATTAACATTAGAAGACTTTAAGAGTATTACAACAGGAAATGTTGGAGAAGAATCAGAAGGTGAAGATAAACCTAAGATAGAATCATTATATGAAAAAGATGAAAATCATAAAATGGCAAGCAAAAAAGCAACAGAAAAATTGAAAGCAACAACTAAAGTAAAAGAAGATGCTAGTCCTTCATTATATGTTGATGACTTAATTTTCATAAAAGAAGGTACAATAATAGGAAGAACAATAACAGACTTCCAATTAATTGAAGAATATAGAGGAGAATCAGGAGGATATTCAAAATACAGGACAGTCAAAGGAGAAGATGGTGAAGGAGGAGAAGAAACACCTAAACCAGATTCTGATGAAGAGGAAGAAGATACAGATGCAGTAATAGGAAACTATTTAAGAATAATCTTAAGAGATTTAGATGATTCTGTTGTTGAAGATGTAGAAACTTACATGAAGCTAGACGATGAAGGTAGTGGAAATGGAAAAAAACTTGCTGGAGATACTATAGAAGAAAAAGTTTGGTTAGCTTTATTAGATGCGGGATATTCAGAAATAGCAGCAGCAGGAGTTATGGGAAATATATATGGTGAATCTGGATTTAACTCAGCTGCTATAGAAGGCGGTAGTGGAGAAGGACATGGACTTTGCCAATGGTCATTCGGAAGAAAAGAACAGTTATTTGCATTTGCAGCAGCAAGAGGTGTTGATTGGACAGATGAAGATTTACAAGTTGAATTCTTATTAGCAGAATTAACGCCAGGAGGCGGAGCGGATGGACATGCAAACTACCAATTTTCGGGATTTGAATCTTATAAAACTCAATGGGAAAATGCAACTAATATAGAAGATGCTACCACAGCATTTTGTGCAGGATTTGAAAGACCAAGTGTACCAAGAAATGAAGCAAGAATTGAAGCTGCCCAAAAATACTATGATATGTATGCTTCTTAAAATCAAATTATAAAGAGGAATAAAATATGAGAAAAGATAATATAAAAAAAAATTTTAAAAAAATTATGATTTTTTTAATAATTTTATTAATTATTATTACGATGATTATTGGAGTTTTAAAGTTAATATATAGAAACAAAGAAAGAGAAGGAGATTATGTACGTCTAGAAACTATTACTCCAATGTTTTCAGAAAATTTTTTCAGGAAATATAATGGTGAAGTTTCAAAAGAAGATATACTAAATGGAATAACAGATTTTATTTATTATATTATGGATAATAAAAAGGAACTTACAAAATTAAATCAAGAAGAACTAATTCAGAAATATGATGAAAATGAAAAATACTTAAAAACAATTGGTTTTGCATCTGTAGAAGATTTTGTAAGAATTATAGCAGTAGTACAAAAAATAGATAATGATGATTTGGATTTCAGTTATGCTTCTTTTGAAGTTAATACAATAGAAAACTTAAAAGATAGATTCTGTATAAACTTATCATTAAAGTTTGTTGATGTGAGCGAAATTGTATTAAAACTAGAGGTTGAAAAAAAGCTTCAAGAAGAAATAATACATATTAGTTATCAGTAAAATATTTATAGAAAATCCAAATTGAGAGATATACTTCTTATCAATTTGGATTTTTTATTTTTGAGAAAGTAATAAAAAAGGCTATCAAATTATATCGAATAAAATAGATTTTTGTTATAATTAATGATATAATATATATAAGAGGTTTATTTTTTGGAAATAGAGGTGATAATATGGACGAAGAAAATGAAGGAAACATGATGCAAAGTCAAGAACAAAATATGCAAAGAGACCAAGCATCAAATAGAACCAAGGAAATGGGAAAAAAGGTTGCAGAAAAAGCAACTAAAAAGCTTGCCGGAAAAGGTTCTTTAATGGCTCCACTTGCCCATATTTTGATGATTATTGCCCCAATTTTAATTGCCATAATAATTATTATAGGTATTATTTCATTTTTGATAACAATGCCAGGAATGGTAATGGACCAATTAAAAGCAATGTTTCAGAGAATAGGAAATTCAGTTGCAGCTTTTTTTGGTGCAGATACAACAAAAATGATTGAAGATAGTGAAATTTATGATACATTAGACTATCTAGAAAAAATGGGATATGATTTAAAAGGATTTGGATTTTTAACAGAATATATAACAGATTTAAATGATGCAGATTATGTGGCTAAAGATGGTGCAAATTTAGATGTAGATATGGGAGTTATAAGAGATGGTGAAGGTAATATAATAGCTGCCAAAAGTGATTTTATTTATACATATATTGTATCAGACAACTATATTTATACATTAAAAAATGATAACATAGCAACTTTAAAATCTAATCCATCAGGATTTATAGATGGAATAATAAATTATTTTTCAGCAAGAGCAACAGGATGCTATAAAATATTAAATTTTATTGCAGGACCTATTTTAGATAAAGTTGGAGTTACAGATGCAGTAACAAATGTTTGGGGAAAAGGATTAATTGCGCTATATTATGATACTGGAGTTGTAGGAGAGAAAAAGGGCCCAGTTAATGATAGTACACTTTGGAACTGGGATTCAGTATCAATAGATGCTTCTAGTAAAAAGTTATCAATAAAAAGACATACATTTTTAAATAATAATAATGCAATGGAATTTTCATTGGATGGCTGGACTGGAAGATATGGTATGCCATTAGAATTTTTATTATCTGTTCATGTTGCTACAATGATGCCTGATTTAGCTTATGATATGGCAACATCGTTTGCAACAAATGTAAATATATATTTACATGAAACAACAAGTGGTACAGCAATAACTGCATATAAGAGTGGAGATAAATATATAACATATGGAGATTTAGAAACAGCTTTATCAGGAACAGATGCTTCTGGATGGTTTAGTGCTGCCAAAGCATGGTTTGATGATTGGATTATAAATGATGACGAGGCTAGTAAAGCATTAGCAATAGGAATGCCACATGCACCAGATTGTACATGTGATGGTTCAATGTCTATAACTTATGCAGGATATCCATGTACTTTAATTGAAGGTTCAAATCCTCCAAAATATAGTTGTACTATACCAGCAGCTGATCCAAGTGTAGCGCCATCAGCACTTGAACTTTCAGATTCAGAAGTTACAAAAACAGAAAATATATGTAGTAATTGTAAGAAATACATTAAAAGAATATTAAAATTATTACGTAAAGATAATGATTATGATTTCCAATCTTATATACCATATGTTGCTAGTGTAACAAATCATTGGTATAGAGATGTATATTTTGTAGAAGATGATAAAGTAAAGGGTAAATTTGTAGATTATGATTATGATTATGAAGCAATAACAGATGAAAGATGGACATTATATGAAACATATGATGAAGATGCAGGAGAAAAAGCAGGAGAATTTAAGTTATATAAATTAGATCAAGATGGAAATACAACAGATGAATTATATAATGGAACAAGACAACAAGCCCAAGAAGAAGGAATAGCAGTAGTTAGAAAAGCTAAAACAATAGATGCAAACGAGGATACATATAAAGATTATAGTTGGGAGAAAAATTCTAAAGGTAGATGGACAGCATATTCTGTAAATGATGACACAGTAGAAGGCCAATTTGAAAGATTAGTAGAAGATGATGAAATAGAAGCAGATGATAGTGATGCTGAAATTAAGAAAAATCTATATGTTAAGGTAAGTACATCAGGAAATGCTGTACAAAAAGGTGAAGGTTTAAGAACAGAAACAAATCCTCAAATAAAGAAAATATTCTTACAAAATCAATATTATAAATATGATGGAACAACAGAAACAGCAGAAGTTATAACTGCATTAAGAGAAGAAGGAAAATATGGAGCTTTAGATGAAAATGCATTAAAGAAAGAAATTAGTGTTCAAAAAACAGTTGATGGAGAATCAAAAACAGTAAAGCATAAGGCATCAGAAGTTTCAGGAAAAGTTTCATTAAATCAAGATTCTTTGAATGCATTTAGTATGTTAGAAAATACGCATACATTAGATTCAGACTTTATATATAGAGATTTTAAGGAATTAATAGTAGAATTAGGATATTTTGAAAAAGAAGAACTAACAGATGAAACACCTAGATTATTGCAATGGATAGTTCCAGATATACCATCAGGAGGATTCCCAAATAGAACAATAGATAAAAATGAACATGAATTTGGTACAATGGTACATTCAAAAGGCGATATAGATGCTAATGTAAAAAATACATTAAAAGCACTTTTTGAAAATATGGAAGAAGATCCAGAATTAATAGGTGATGGGGATGGCGGAAATGAAGTAAATGGACTAGAGAACTTAGCATTAAATAGAGTAACAAGTAGACCTTATAGCCAGTTAACTGCTGTTAGAGGTGCTGCTGTAAGTGATGGAGATAAAAAATTCTCAGAAGTTTCAGTAGAAGAATTTTTAGAAAAAACAGATGAAATTATGCAACACATGATGGAAAATAACTTTAGATATTATTCACATCCTGGTGGTGGAGGTATAAGTAGTCTTGCATCTGAATGGTCTGATGGACAAACTTATAAAAATACATGTTGTGCAACATATGTTTCTTGGGTATTACAAGAAGTTGGTGTAATGAGTGGACATACTAATTCATGTACAATGTTTTATCCTTGGATTGCTGAAGTTGATGGCATGGAATTTATAACATCATTAGAAGAATTAGAAGCAGGAGATATATTATTCTATAAAAATACTGGTGAAGGATGGATAACTAATGTAGATTCAAGTAATGCTTCAACTGCTTTGGAACATGTTGATATCTTTTATGGATGGGATGATGCACCTGGAGGAACATATAAAATATATTCTGCTGGACATTGTTTAGGAAGTGCTTGTGGTAGTTGTTCAGGAGGTGGAATTAGTACATGTTCTGGAAATCCTGGTGGAACAACTTCTAATAATGCGTTTTTTGCAATTAGACTTCCATTTTCTGGTACTAAAAAATCAGAAGGATCATATGAAGGCTATAAAGGAAACGAAGCAGTAGTATCACCAGTAACAGGAATTTTGTTAGACTATGGAACATATGATGGTGTAAATGATAAGAGTAATATAACAGATGAACTATATAGACAAAATGTAGATTTAAAATATCCGAAAAAGGCTTTAGGAAATGATGGAACAGAAGGAGGCAATGGTGAGAATGGTGAAGATACTTCTCCAGTAATAAGTCCAGAATATGATCCATCAAAACCAGACTTGGTAGGATATGCAAAGATATTAGTTTTAGATGCAGAAAACTATAAAAAATTAGAAGCAAATTCTGGAACGAAATGGGCAAATGAATCATTAGTTTATACAAAAGAAGAAACAAATGATAGTGGAAATAAGATAGTAAAAGCTAAATTTAGAGATGATGAAACTGTTGATCAAGAAGAAAAATTAGAAGATTTATCAGAAATAGAGAAAACAGTATATGGATATAAAGAATTTGCTGAAAGTTATCAAGCAGGAGGAATTTCTGGATATGTTGTTTACATAGATGGATTTGAATGCTATAAACCAGATGAAGAATTCACAGAAGAACAATTAGAAACAGAAGCTCCAAGTAAAGATGATAAGTTAAAAATAACATTAGATAACTTTAAAAAGGTTACACCAAGTAATGTAGAGCAAACAGCTGAAGATGATAGTGAAGATAAACTAGAAATGGATTCACTATATGAAAAAGATGAAACACATAAAATGGCTAGTAAAAAAGCAACAGAAAAATTGGAAGCAACAGCAGCAGTAAAAGAAGAAGCATGTTCAACAATGTATGTAGATGATTTAATCTTTATAAAAGAAGGTACAGTATTAGGAAGAACAATAACAGATTTTCAACTAATAGAAGAATATAGAGGAGAAGAATATTCAAAGTATAGAAAAGTTAAAGGCGAAACTCCAGAAGATGGAGTTGAAACTACTGAAACAGATTCTGATTCAGAAGAAAATACAGATGCTGTAATAGGAAACTATTTAAGAATACTTTTTAGAGATTTAGATGATTCTGTTGTTGAAGATGTAGAAAATTATATGAAATTGGATGATGAAGGTCAATCTAACAAGACTGATTGTGACTTTGAACAATTTGCATATTTCTTAGGATGTTTAGAAGAAGGATTTTATGCAGAATGGGATGAAGGCTCTACTTATTCAGCTAAAAATATAGGAGACAATGCAGGAAGTTCTGGAAATACTACAGCTTTTGGATTAACTGATTCAATAGCAGGCACAGTAAAAGATATGTATCCAGATTTTGCAAGTCACTTGTCTTCTGGTCATGTTCCAAAAGAGGAGGCACAAGATGCATTTATAATAGTTTTGGAAGCTTCTAAGGAAAGTATACAAAATCAGTTAACAACACCTTTAGAAGATGATGATAGCTTACTATTTGCATTAATGGATTTAGACCATTTTTGGCCGGTTGGATGTACGGATTTAATTAAACAGATTAATAGCAAAGGTGGAAACATGTCAGATGAAGAATTAAAAAGTGCTTTTGCAGAAAAGATTGGTGGAACTGATCCTAAATTTATAGATGGCTGGACAAAAAGAGCTATTAATAGAGGTATTTTAGCAGCAGAAGGAAGATTTATCTTATATCAAAAAGGTTCTGAAGGTGATGAAGTACTATTTGATACGGAAACACCTTGGAGTGAATTCTGTGATGCAGGAGGAACTTACGAAATGACACGAGAAAGCAGTGGATTATATCATATAGATAAAGGTGCTGCTTCAGGATCATATTAAAAAATAAAAGGATTGGATATGAAAAATAAAAGTATTTTAAAATTTGTTATAGTTATTATAATTGTAATATGCTTAATTGCTATATTTGAGGTAACTAATTATATTAAACAGACAAAAATTGTAGATGGAGTCAGAACTCAAAAAGATATTGAAATAATTCAAAACCAAGTAGAAAGCTATTTATCTGATAAGATTACTCCTAAAAGTATTGCAAAGTTATATGGTAAATATGATGGAGATAATGATTTAAATGATATGTATAGAAGCATATATTCATTTGTAAATTATTTACCAACTTTATCTAAAAAAGTAAAATATGATAATAAAGATGCTATAATTTCTTATTATGAATCTAATAAAGATGATATAAAGAAAAATTTAGGAATAAGTAAACAAGAGGAGTTTTTAGCTTTTATAGAATATTTAAATAAAGTTGGGTATCATGGAGAAAAATTCGTGAGTTGTGAAATTGATAGTTCAACAATCAATAAAGGAAAAAAATACTTTTCTTTTGAATTAACATTTGATTTTGAAAACTTTACTAATGACTTTAAATTAAAACTGAATTTTGCAAATTATACTAGTACGCAACCAATTGTATATTATTCGATAATAGAAGAATAGGACTAAAAAGTAGGAAATTTAATTTTAAATTTCCTACTTTTTTTAATCTTATTTTAATAATTTTATATAAGTATATAATTAGTTAAATTTTGTATATTTTTTCTAATTATATACTTATTTTATATTGATTTTTTTTACTATTATTGATATTATAAAGTAGCAAATATTATATTTGGGGACTAATAAAAAGAAAGGATAAAAAGAAGCCAAATGATAGAATTTAAAAACGTTACAAAGGTATATGATACTGGAACTGAAGCTGTTCATAATGCAACATTTACAATAGATAAAGGTGAATTTGCATTTCTAGTTGGATCTTCTGGTTCAGGAAAATCAACATTAATAAAATTAATATTAAAAGAAGAAGAAGCCAATAGAGGAAATATAATTATAAATGGAAAAGACATAACATTTTTGAAAGCAAAAAGAGTTCCATATTTACGTAGAAGTATGGGAGTTGTATTTCAAGATTTTAGATTACTTCCAGATAAAACTGTTTATGAGAATGTTGCATTTGCAATGTATATAGTAAAAGCAACACCAAAACATATAAGAAGACAAGTTCCTATGGTGCTTTCTTTAGTTGGATTAAGTAGCAAAGCAAAATGTTATCCAAATGAATTATCTGGTGGAGAGCAGCAAAGAGTTGCTTTAGCTAGAGCTTTAGTTAATAATCCGTCAATGATAATTGCGGACGAGCCTACTGGAAACTTAGATCCAGAAACAGCTTGGGATATAATGAATTTATTAAATGATATTAATGCTAGAGGTACAACAGTTGTAATGGCAACACATGCTAAAGATATAGTAAATGCAATGAAGAAAAGGGTTATACAAATAGATAAAGGTGTAATCATAAGAGATGATAAAAAAGGTGGGTATAATAGTGAGGTATAATGGATTGTCCTATTTAATAGGTGAAGGTTTTAAAAATATATTCAAAAATACAAAATCAACTGTTATATCAATTATAACGATGATTTGTACAATGTTTTTATTTGGAATATTTTTTGCGATTGGTGTAAATATTAATTCTATATTAGAACAAGTTCAGTTAAAACAAGGTATGGAAGTTTTTATATGGGACGATGTTACAGATGAGCAAAAAAATTTATTTGAAACAGAAGTAAAAGCATTAGATGGTGTAAATAGTGTAAAATATAAAAACAAACAACAAGCATTAGATTCTTTTAAAGAAAGATTACAAAGTGAAAACTCAAGAGTTTTAGAAGGATATGAGGGAAATAATAATATATTTCCTGCATCATATGTTATTACTTTAACAGAACTTGAAAAATCAGAAGAAATACAAGCAGAAATAAGCAGAATTGGAGCTAAAATAGCTACTTCAGATAGAGCAGGCGAAGTAGATTTAGAAATAGAAGAATCAACAACACATGATTCAATTATCAAAAAGATCACAAGCAAGGATAGTACAATAAGTGCTTTAATTACAATTGTAAGAGGAGTTAGAATAACAGTAGGTATTATATTTGTAATATTATTAGTTATTTCAATTACAATTATTTCTAATACAATAAAACTAACAGTTCATGCTAGAAGGAAAGAAATCTCTATTATGAAATATGTAGGTGCTACAAATAGCTTTATTAGATGGCCATTTTTAGTAGAAGGTATTATTATAGGGGTAATTGCAGCTCTTATTACATTAGTAATTGTAGGATTTTTATATGATTTTGTAATTGGTAAAATAGAATCTTCAAATGTATTACAAAACATGGGAATAACATTGCTTCAATTTATTGAAATAGCAAAACCAATAGCAGGAGTTTATGCAACATTAGGTATAGGTGTTGGTATTGTTGGAAGTTCTGTTTCGATGAAAAAATATTTGGAGGTATAAAAGTATTAAATGAAAAAATTTATTAAAATTAATTTAATGATTTTAGTAATATTTTGTTTATTATGTAATTGTTTAATAATCCCAATAAATGCAGAAACAGTATATGAAGCTGAATATTTGGATAACGAATATTCAGAAGAAAATCAAGATAATAGTAAAGAAGAAAATAATGAAGAAGAGTCTGAAGGCGAAGAAAAAACATTAGATGACTTGCAAATTGAAAAATCTCAATTGGAAAATATAATTGATGAATCAAATAGTCAAATATTGATTATAGAAAATGATCTTTCAGCATTAGTTTTTGAAATAGCAGAAATAAATCAAAAAATTTGTGATAAACAATTAGAAGTTGAAACTCTAGAGGCACAAGAAATTGAAATGCTTGCGTATATTGAAAAAGCTGAAAGAGAACTAGAAATATCAGATGCGAGATATGAAAAACAGAAAGAATTGCTTGAGAAAAGATTAGTAGCGATGTATGAAATGGGACAAAATTCTTATTTAGAAATTTTACTAAGTTCCAAAAGTATTACTGATTTCTTTTCAAACTATTATTTAATTTCTGAAATCTCTAAAGCAGATGAAGAATTATTACAAACAGTAGATGCTGAAAAAAAATATAACAAAAAATTAAAAGAAACTTTGGAAACTAAAAAAGCAATTTTAACTGCTTCTAGAGAAACAAGAGAAAAAAATGCAATTTCTCTTACCAATATGTCTGTTATAAAAAACAACAAAATAGAGCAATTGTCAGAAGAAGAACTTGCATTACAGCAGTCAATTGAAGAATATCAAAATCAAATAACTGAAATAGAAAAGGAAATTAGAATATTGGCAATAGCTAATGTTAGCGAAAAATATGTTGGTGGAACAATGGCTTGGCCTACTCCAGGATATACTCGAATTACTTCTCAGTTTGGTATGAGAACACATCCTATAACTGGTATATATAAACTTCATACAGGAGTGGATCTTGGAGCACCATATGGTTCTAATTTTATTGCAGCAAATGATGGATTAGTTACTTATGCAGGATATAATGCAGCTTATGGAAATATGGTAATAATAGATCATGGCGGTGGTGTTACTACATTATATGCGCATGGCTCAGAAATATTAGTTAATGTTGGAGATATGATTTATCAAGGGACTCCAGTTTTAAAAGTTGGTTCAACTGGATATTCAACAGGGCCACATGCACATTTTGAGGTTAGAATTGGTGGAGAATATGTTCAACCATTAGACTATATAACATCTTATCCAACAAGTGAAAATAAAGAAAATGAAGAGATAAGTGCAGATGAAGATGAAGAAATAGATGATACAGTTGCTAATAAAATTTTAGTAGTAGAATTAGGAGAATAAAGTAGGGGGTAAATATGAATATTAGTAAATTAGGAAGAATAATATGTATTACTTGTTTGATATTAATACTAATAATTACATCATTTGGAATGTCATATGCAGCAACAACATCAGAGTTGCAACAGCAACAAAAAGATATAGACAAAAAAATTGATGAAATCAATTCTGAACTTGCAGGTACAAAGTCTAAAATGACAAAGAATTTAAATGAAATTAATAAATTAAATGATGAGATTTCAAATTACGAAAACGATATTTCAAGCCTTGAAGAAAGACTTGGAATTGTAAACACACAAATTTCAGAAAAAGAAATAAATCTTGTTGAGCAACAGGAAAAATATAATAATCAAAAAGAATTATTAGATGCAAGATTAGTTGCAATGTATGAAAATGGAGAAACTTCTTATTTAGATATGCTACTTTCATCAGATGGATTAACAGATTTTATATCAAATTATTATATGATTTCACAACTTGCAGAATTTGATGAAGAATTGCTTCAAGGAATTGCAGATACTCAAAATCAAATTCAAGCAGAAAAAGATTATTTAGATTCAGCTAAAGCTGAAATTCAAGAAACTCAAACTGCAATTAAAGGAAAACAAACATCTCTTGCAAATTCTAGAAATCAAAAGAAAGCTGTAGTTTCACAACTTTCAGAAGAAGAAAAGGAATTACAAGAAGAATTAGAAATATATGAAGAGCATAAAAAAGAAATTCAACAATTAATTGCTAAAGCTTCTGCACAATATTCAGGAATATCTGTTGTTCCAAGTGCAGCTGGATATATATCACCATTGCCAGGAAAAACTAAATCAAATATAACAACAGGATATGGAGCATATAGAGGACATAGTGGAGCAGATTTTGCTTGTAGTGGAGGAACACCAATTTATGCTGTAAAATCAGGTAAGGTATATAAATCAACGGCTAAAATGAAAAATGGAAAATATGTAAGCTATGGAGAATACATAATTATAGACCATCAAGATGGAACTATGACATTATATGCACATATGTTAGCAGGTTCAAGAGCAGTACAAGAAGGTCAAATGGTATCACAAGGACAACAAATAGGGAAAGTTGGTTCAACAGGAAATTCAACAGGAAACCACTTACATTTTGAGGTATGGGTTAACGGAAAACATACAAATCCTGCACCTTTCTTACCTTAATAAATTAATGGGGGAAAAATGGAAGAAAACAATCACGAAGACGAATTACTTTTAGAATTCGAAAAAGAAAAGAAAAGTTTAAAAATAAAGCATGTTATAACAACTATTATATTATTAATAATTGTTGCTGTATTTTCATCAGAATTTACAATGTATTATTATGCAAAATCAATAATACTAAATAAAACTGAATCATCAGCTGATCCAGATGAAAATATAAATGCTATTGCAAAAAATTTAAAAAATTTTAGAAAACTTATAGATCAAGTTTACATAGGTGAAATTGATGAAGAAAAAATGCTTGATGAAACAATAAAAGGATATATAAACGGATTAGATGACGAATATTCAGAATATATGACAACTGATGAATGGGATGATTTTCAAAGTCAAGCATTAGGAAATTATGTTGGCATAGGTATTTATATGGCGACAGATAAAAATAACAATGTTGTTGTTTTATCTCCAATAGAAGGGTCACCAGCTGAAAAAGCTGGAATTGAGCAAGGAGATATAATTGCTCTTGTAAATGAAGAAAATGTATTAGGAACATCATCAGACAAAGTTGCTTCATTAATAAAAGGTGAAGAAGGAACAGAAGTTAAAATAAAAATTTTAAGGGATAATGAATATTTAGATTTTAACTTAAAAAGAGAAGCTATAAAAATATATCATGTAGAAGAAAAAATGCTTGAAAATAATATAGGTTATATTTCATTATTAACTTTTGATGAAGGATGTGCAGAAGAATTTAAAACAGCAATTGATAGTTTAAAAAATCAAGGAGCTAAGAAATTAATTGTTGATTTAAGAAATAATACAGGTGGATTAGTAGATGAAGCATTAGTAATTGCAGATTACTTTATTCCAAAGGGAGAAAATTTACTAATAACTGTAGATGCAAATGGAAATAAAGAATATAGTAAAGCAGAAAATGATCCAATAATAGATTGCGAGATTATTGTGTTATCAAATGAATATTCTGCAAGTGCTTCAGAAATTTTATTAGGAGCTTTAAAAGATTCTGGAAAAGCAAAATCTGTGGGAACTAAAACATTTGGAAAAGGTGTAATTCAAAGTGTATATTTATTAGAAGATAATAGTGCTTTAAAATTAACTGTAAATGAATATTTTACACCAAATGAAACAAAAATTAATAAAGTTGGAATCGAACCAGATTATGAAGTTGAATTAGATGAAGAATCAGAAGAAGATTCACAATTAAATAAAGCAATTGAATTATTGAACAATTAATATGTAAATGATATAATTATTCAGGAAAAAAATGTAAGGTGGTACGAATGATGGAATTAGATTTTACAAATGAAGAACTTCAAAATCTTGAAGTATATATGGATGTAAAATACCAAGCTATTAACCAGTTACTAGTTAGTAACAGTGAAACTGATATAGCTTTATTAAGCGATGAAGTTGAAAATGAAGTAGTAAAAATTCCGTATGATAGAACGGCAGTTATAGAAAACCTTATGAGTACAAAATTACTATATAAGTTATTTATTAAAAATTTTTGCAAAATTAAGCATGAAAATAGAAAATTTTTTAGAGGAACAAATTTAGCAGAAATAGAACGTTTAAAAGCAGAACCATTTATAGATAGAATTTGGTCAGCAACAACAGATGAAAAAATGGAAGAAGAATATGCCTCTAAGTGGAATAGACCTGTTGGAATAACAATAACTTTAGAAGAAAATGTACCATTTATAGATGTTGGAAAAATTTTAAATTCAGATAAATATAAAAATTGTATTTTAATTTCGCCATTTACAAGAGTAAAAAGTATAGAAGAAGATAGAACAATAAATTTGGAAGAATCTAAATATTTCAAATGCTATAATATTGTTCTAGAAAAACAAAATTTAGATAAACTTAATGTTATGGAAAGAAATGGACTTTATAATTATATATTAGAAAATTCTTATTCGATAAAAAGAAAGTTAGAAGAATGTATAAAGCTTGAAAGAGAAAATTCAATTAATTTCGATAACATAAGAAAAATGGAACAACTTCTTAGAGTTTATGAAAATGCAATAGATGAAAATGAATTAGATTCTGAATATTCAGATATAGATAGAACAGCTAATTATAATGATGTTGAAAGAGTTACAAATGAATTAAATGACCTTAAGAGAATTTCAACAAATGTTTTTGAGATAAGAAAACAAAATATAGATTTTATAAATAACTGGAAAAGAAATATTGCTGTTTATATGATTGCAGAGTGTAGGGAGATAGAAGAACAATTTAAAGATGTTGAATATGAACTAGAAGAAATAGAGGATGATAATGAATCAGATAAAGTAAATGAGAGTACAGATACTACTCAAGATACAAAGATTATAAATATAAATGAAGCTTTAAACTTTAAGGAAGAAAATGAGAAAATATTAGCTACAGCAGTATTGTTAAAAGAAGATGATAGTGACTCAGAAGATGCTGTAGAAGAAACTACAGTAGAAAACGAAAACAAGAAATTTGAAATAGATAGTGAAAATGATATTTCAACTACTGATATTGATACTACTTCTGAGAATATAGAAAATAGTAATGAAGAAATATCTCAAGAAGAAACTATTGAAGAGAATGAAACTCAAAAAAGAGTAAAACAAGAATGCAAAGAAAATGTTAACACTGTTCAAAAGTTACTAAATGATATAAATGCATTAATTAGCAAACAGCAAAATCATGCTAAGATTGCTGGAAATATGGGGTCATCTTATAGTGCTTTAAATAATGCGTTTGAAATGAGAAAAGCTGCAGAAAGCTTAAAAGAGCAAGTAGTAAAGATTAATGAGAAAGCAAATGAACTTTGCAGAAAAGAGTATAATGAAAGAATAGAATTAGATTTAGAGCTTATTTCTAAATCTAGTATAGAAATAAGCACATTGTTAAATTATCTAAACAATCCTAAAATTGCAGTTAGAAATAGCAAAATAACTAGATTTGAAGAAATGGCAATTATTGAAGAAAATGAACTAAAAAGAGGGATTGCAGAAAAAATTAGGGAAATAAGAGGAGAAGCTGAACTAAAAAAATTAAAAGATGATTTAGAAATAATAGAAGAAAAAGGAACTTTTAGTAGATTTATTGGTTTATTTACAGGAAAAAATAAAATAGATGATTTTATGATAGAACAGATAGAATATAGACAAAGAGCAATAAGGAAAACCTTATCTAAAAAATTAAGTTTAGCACATAATTATAGTATACATGAATTAATGGCAG
The DNA here is from genome assembly GCA_948676835.1 of uncultured Clostridia bacterium. Lineage (GTDB taxonomy): Bacteria > Bacillota > Clostridia > TANB77 > CAG-508 > Scatovivens. The sequence goes on along the minus strand of CAPOZU010000002.1, from coordinate 38,215 downwards.
AAATAACAATGTTTGTTAATGACAATGAAGATGATGAACTTGTACAAGATGATGTTTTAGATTTAAAAGCGTTAGCTGAAGAATTAAGAAGAAATTATATAGTTTTAGAATCTAAAGTTCAAAGTATTGTTGAAGAAAAGGAAGGCAAAAATTTACTTTATGATAATAGAAAGATGACTAGAAGAGAAACAATTGAATTAGAAACAAATAGATTTTTAAATAAATATGGATACAGTAATTATAATAACCACAGAGATGAAGAACCTAAATATCAAGATACAATGTCAAGTGAAATCGGAAGAATAATAGAGTATATTAATAGTTCTAATATATTGTAAAATAAACTTAAGTTAAAATTTTAAGGAGAATATAAAATGGAAAATCTTGATAAAGAAAAAGAAGAACAAAAAGAAAATGCTGAAAATGAAGAAACAAAAGAAAATAAGGAACATGGTAAAAAAGATTCAGAAAAAAGTGAATCAGAACCTATAAAAATAAAGATAGGTACAGTTGGAAATTTCATATTTGCAGCATTTATAGTTTTAATATTGGGAACTGGTGCTTTAACATATTATTTAATTCATCAAGAAAAAGAAAGTGTTAATGAAATTGTTTCAAGTTTACCAGAAAATTTAGTAAATACAACCGTAGCAACAGATAACACAAATGAAGTTGTTGATTCTATAGCTAATATTATAGATTCTGCATTGTCAGATGTAACAAATCAAACTGCAAATAATCCTGCCGTTACAGATGGAACAAATACAAGAAAATTCTTAAATGAAGAATTAGTAGTTTTATATAATGGTTTAATATTAGATACTTCAAAAATGGATGAAGTTACATTAAAATATATAGATAATACTAATGATGCAGCAGATAAATATGTTATTACATATTATAATTATGAAAATTACAGTTTTAAAGAACAAAAACTAGGAACACTTTCAACACAATTATATGAAGGACTAGTTAAAATAGATAATGTTGGAAAAGTTGCTATTTCAGAAGATTATAATGCAATTCCTAGACCAATAAAAGTAGTAAATACAGTTCCAACTATTGTTTTAGATAACAACCCAAATGTTGCAGACTATACAAATGTGAAAACATTAATAGTAGATTTAGATGGAAATCAAACAGATGAATATATTTTAATATTAGCTAATAAGAAAACTGGTTTTTCAAAAATTACATTAATTGATTCAAAAGGAACAAAAGTAAATGATTTAGCATCAATTGAAAAAAGTAAATGGAAAAAAGATTCTACTGCTGAATATTATTTGAATATTAATAATGTAGAAATTTTAGATGTAGATAATGATGGAATAATGGAAATTATGGTAGAAATACCACAAGCAACAGGAAATTCAACAGTTAGCTTATTAAAATATAATAATGGAATTTTACAAGGAAAAACAGGAATAGAATGCTCATTAGTTGTAGATTAAATTATAGCTCATGAAGTTAGCTTAAGCTAATTTTATGAGCTATTTATTTTTTGGAAAAAATATGAAATAAATTGTTGACAAAGCCCTAGTGCCGTAGTATAATATTAAGGCGTAAGATAAAGCGAAGAAGCAGAATGTGGCTACACTATAAGTGGAGGGAACTTCTGTGGAGTATGTCTTGGCATAGACCAGGCGATAAGTTTGATAAATGTACATAACTTATCCAAGATTTTTAGTTTAAAATTGAAATGCTGTTAAATTTTAAGCACAAGGAATACTTGGATTTTAAAATGGGGTTATAAGAAACACCAGGGTACGTTGATAACTTGCCGTTAGCCAAATATTATATTAAGGAGGGAAAATTTAAATGGCAACATCAAACACAAAAATAGGAAGTGACAAAATCAGAATAAGATTAAAAGCTTATGACTACGTTGTTTTAGATCAGTCTGCTGAAAAAATAGTAGATACTGCTAAGAGAACAGGAGCTAAAGTTTCAGGTCCTATTCCACTTCCAACAGAGAAAGAGATAGTAACTATTTTACGTTCTCCACACAAACACAAAGATTCAAGAGAACAATTTGAAATGAGAACACACAAAAGAGTTATTGATATTCTTTATCCAACACAAAAAACAGTTGATAGCTTAATGAAATTAGAGTTACCAGCAGGTGTTGATATCGAAATCAAATTATAGTTTATAAATTAAGAAAGAAATTTCTAAAAATCAAACCAAGCTCTAACGCTACGCGTTCGAGCCAATAGTAGGAGGAAGAAAGATGAAAGCAATAATAGGAAGAAAAGTTGGAATGACACAAATCTTTGATGAAAAAGGTGCAGTTATTCCAGTAACAGTTATAGAAGCTGGACCATGTCCAGTAGTTCAAGTTAAAACAGTTGAAACAGACGGATACAATGCTGTTCAATTAGGTTTTGGTGCAGTTAAAGAATCAAAAGTTAACAAACCAGAACAAGGACATTTCAAAAAAGCTGAAGTTACAGCTACAAAACATTTAAGAGAATTTAGAACATGTCCAGAATGCGCTGCTGATTTAAAAGTAGGAGCAGAAATCAAAGTAGATACTTTTGAAGCTGGAGAAAAAGTTGATGTTCAAGGTATCACAAAAGGTAAAGGATTCCAAGGTGTTATTAAACGTCATGGACAATCAAGAGGACCTATGGGACATGGTTCTATGTATCATAGAAGACCAGGATCAATGGGATCTACATCTACACCAGGTAGAGTTTTCAAAGGTAAAAAATTACCAGGACATATGGGTGTAGAAAAAGTTACTGTACAAAATCTAGAAGTTGTAAGAGTAGACTTAGATAAAAATGCTATTTTAATAAAAGGTTCAGTACCTGGAAATAAAGGATGCATTTTAAAAATTAGAAAAACAGTTAAAGCATCTAAATAGAAGGAAGGAGGAAGATTAAATGCCAAGTATAGATGTATATGATATAAAAGGAAAAAAAGTTAGTTCAGTAGATTTAAAAGAAGAAATTTTTGGAATTGAACCTAACGAAGCAGTTGTACACAGTGTTTTAGTTAACTATTTAGCTAACCAAAGACAAGGTACACAAAGCACAAAAACAAGAGCTGAAGTAAGAGGCGGTGGAAGAAAACCTTGGAAACAAAAAGGTACAGGTAGAGCAAGACAAGGTTCTATCAGAGCTCCACAATGGATCAAAGGTGGTATTGCTTTAGGACCAAAACCAAGATCTTATAAATATAGAGTAAATAGAAAAGAAAGACAATTAGCAATTAAATCATTATTAAGCTCTAAAGTATTAGAAAATGATTTAGTAGTTGTTGATAAATTTGATTTCAAAGAAATCAAAACAAAACAAATGGCAGATGCTATGAAAAACTTAAAAGTTGAAGAAAAAGCTTTAATAGTATTACCATCAAACAATGAAGTTGTTCAAAAATCAGCTAGAAACTTAGCTAATGTTACAACAAGTTCAGTAAATACAATTAATGTATATGAATTATTAAAAAATAAAAAATTAGTTGTTACAGTAGATACAATTAAAAAATTAGAGGAGGTGTATGCTTAATCATGGTAGCAGAAGATATTATATTAAAACCTATCGTTACTGAAAAAAGTAGCATGGATATGCAAGAAGGAAAATACACTTTCAAAGTTGCAAAAAACGCAACAAAAGTAGAAATCAAAAATGCTGTAGAAAAATTATTTGAAGTTAAAGTATTAAAAGTAAATACAATGACTGTAAAAGGAAAAGAAAAAAGAGTTAGATATGCATATGGAAAAACTCCAGATTGGAAAAAAGCTATCGTAACTATAGATACAAACGTATCTGATATGAAATACCTTGGAAAAGGTGGAAAAGAAGTTAAAGTTTCTAAGAAGTATAAAGATTCAATAGATGAATTTATGGGTGCTTAGAAATAAGTAATATCGGGAAAGAACCCGGATAATAAATTAATAAAAGGAGAGAAATTAAAATGGGAATTAAACATTATAGACCATATACACCATCAAGAAGAAATATGACTTCTTCTACATACGAAGAAATCACAAAGAAAACACCAGAAAAATCTCTATTAGCTACAAAAAGAAAAAATGCTGGTAGAAATTCATATGGTAGAATAACAGTAAGACACCAAGGTGGTGGAAATAGACAAAAATATAGAATAATTGATTTTAAAAGACAAAAAGACAATATGACAGCTACTGTAATTGGTATTGAATACGATCCAAACAGAAGTGCAAATATTGCTTTAGTAGAATATGAAGATGGAACAAAAAGTTACATCTTAGCACCAGTTGGATTAACAGATGGTGACAAAGTAGTTTCTGGAGAAAATGTGGATATTAAACCAGGAAATGCAATGCCAATTTCTAGTATTCCAGTTGGTACATTAATTCATAATATAGAATTAAATCCAGGTCAAGGTGGAAAATTAGTAAGATCTGCTGGTCAAGAAGCTCAATTAATGGCTAAAGAAGGTGCTTATGCACACGTTAGACTTCCATCAGGAGAAATGAGATTAATCTCTGTAAGATGTAGAGCTACAATCGGAACAATAGGAAATACAGATCATGAAAATATTAAATTAGGTAAAGCAGGAAGAAAAAGACATATGGGAATTAGACCTACAGTTAGAGGATCTGTTATGAACCCTAACGATCACCCTCATGGTGGTGGTGAAGGTAGAGCTCCAGTTGGACATAGTGGACCTATGACTCCTTGGGGTAAACCAGCTCTTGGATATAAGACAAGAAATAAGAAAAAACAATCTAACAAATTTATAGTTAAGAGAAGAAAATAAGAGAAGGGAGAAAACTAATGTCAAGATCAAGTAAAAAAGTACCTTATGTAGCTCCAGAACTTATGAAAAGAATTGAAGCTATGAACGAAACAGGTAAAAAAGAAGTATTAAAAACATGGTCAAGAGCATCTACAATATATCCTCAAATGGTAGGACATACAATAGCTGTTCATGATGGAAGAAAACATGTTCCTGTATATATTTCAGAAGAAATGATCGGTCATAAATTAGGAGAATTTGCTCCTACAAGAACATTTAAAGGTCACGCAGGAGATAAAACAACAAAAAAATAAAAATTTAGAAATTGGAGGATATAACAGTGGAAGAGAAAACAACTCAAGTAGCGGAAGCTAGAGCAACTCTAAGTTATGCTAGAATTTCATCTAGAAAAGTTAAAATAGTAGCAGACTTAATGAGAGGTAAAAGTGTTGAAGAAGCTCAAAATATAGTAAAATTCGCACCAAAGGCTTCAGCTGAAATATTAGAAAAGTTATTAAATTCAGCTATCGCAAACGCTGAAAATAATCATTTCATGAATAGAGCTAACCTTTATGTTGCAGAAATATATGCAAACCAAGGTCCTACATTAAAAAGAATTAGACCAGCTGCAAAAGGTTCAGCAGTTAGAATTAGAAAAAGAACAAGTCATATAACAATAGTTTTAAGAGAGAGTAAATAAGAGAAAGGAGGATATTTACGATGGGACAAAAAGTTCATCCAAATGGGATAAGAGTAGGTGTAATCAAAGATTGGAGTTCAAAATGGTATGCAGATGACAAAAACTTCAGTGATTACCTAGTTGAAGACCATAAAATTCGTGAATATGTGAAAAAGAAACTATTTATTAGTGGAATTTCAAAAATAGAAATCGAAAGAACTGCTAAATTCGTAAAAGTTAATGTTTATACAGCTAAACCAGGTTTAGTTATTGGTAAAGGTGGAAACCTTTCAGAAGCATTAAAAGCAGAACTTGAAAAAATGATAAACAAAGAAGTTAATTTAAATATAGTTGAGGTTAAAAATGTAGATACAGATGCTCAATTAGTAGCAGAAAGTATTGCAAATCAACTAGAAAGAAGAATTTCATTCAGAAGAGCAATGAAACAATCAATGCAAAAAGCTATGAAAGCTGGAGCATTAGGAATCAAAACAGCTGTATCTGGTAGATTAGGTGGAGCTGATATGGCAAGAACAGAATTCTATAAAGAAGGTACTATACCACTACAAACATTAAGGGCTGACATAGACTATGGTTTCTACGAAGCTGATACAACTTATGGAAAAATCGGTGTAAAAGTATGGATTTATAAAGGAGAAGTTCTTCCAGCTAAAAAAGAAGCAAAAGGAGGTAACGACTAATGCCATTAATGCCAAAAAGAACAAAGTTTAGAAAACAACAAAAAGGTAGAAATAGAGGAAAAGCAACAAGAGGTAATGTAGTTAATGAAGGACAATACGGAATTCAAGCTACAACAGCAGGATGGATTAAATCAAATCAAATTGAAGCTGCCAGAATTGCTGTAAATCGTTACATCAAAAGAGGTGGTAAAGTTTGGATTAAAATATTCCCAGACAAACCAGTAACAAAGAAACCAGCTGAAACTCGTATGGGTAAAGGTAAAGGAGCTCCAGAATATTGGGTTGCTGTAGTTAAACCTGGTAGAGTTTTATTTGAACTAGAAGGTGTATCAGAAGATGTTGCTAGAGAAGCTTTAAGATTAGCAGCTCAAAAATTACCAGTTCAAACAAAATTCGTAAAAAGAGAAATTGAATTAGGTGGTGATAATGATGAAGAATAGTAAAGTAAAAGAAATGTCTTCACCAGAGCTAGAAAAAGAGCTAAGTGAATTAAAATCAGAATTATTTAAATTAAGATTTAGCCTAGCTACAAACGGATTAGATAATCCACTAAGAATTAGAGAAGTTAGAAAAGAAATAGCTAGAATAAAAACAATTTTAAGACAAAGAGAATTAAACAATAATAATCAATAATTTTAGTAAGAAAGGAGAATATCCTAATGGAAGAAAGAAATCTTCGTAAAACAATGATAGGTACAGTTGTATCTGATAAAATGGATAAAACAGTAGTTGTTGCAGTAGAAACATCTGTTGCTCATCCAATTTACAATAAAACTGTAAAAAGAACATATAAATTAAAAGCTCATGATGAAAACAATGAATGTAAAGCAGGAGATAAAGTTGAAGTTATGGAAACAAGACCTTTATCAAAAGATAAAAGATACAGAGTTGTAAAAATCGTTGAGAAAGCAGTTATAAAATAAGATTATCTATTTTATATAGAGAAAAATAAAAGGAGGAACTAAATAATGGTACAGCAACAAACAAGATTAAAAGTAGCTGACAACACTGGTGCAAAAGAAATTATGTGCATTAGATGTTTAGGTGGTTCACATAGAAAAGTTGCCGAAATAGGAGATATAATAATGGCTTCTGTTAAAACAGCTACACCAGGTGGCGTTGTAAAAAAAGGTGAAGTTGTTAAAGCTGTAGTAGTAAGAACAAGAAAAGGTGTTAGAAGACAAGATGGATCTTACTTAAAATTTGATGAAAATGCAGCAGTTATTATACGTGATGATGGAACACCAAAAGGAACACGTATATTTGGACCTGTAGCTAGAGAATTAAGAGATAAAGACTATATGAAAATTATTTCTTTAGCACCTGAGGTTCTATAATTCATTAAAAATGAAAAGAAATAGAGGTGAAAAATTTGAAAATAAAAAAAGGAGATACAGTTAAAATTTTATCAGGAAATGATAAAGGAAAAACTGGAGAAGTTTTAGATATCATACCAAAAACAAACAAAATAGTTGTTAAAGGTGTTAATATTAGAAAAAAACATATCAAACCTAGAAAACAAGGTGAAGAAGGCGGAATTATTTCTGTTGAATGCGCTATACATAGTGCAAAAGCTAATGTAGTTTGTCCAAAATGTAAAGCAGCTACAAAAGTAGGATATGTTGAAGAAAAAGGCGAAAAAGTTCGTGTTTGCAAAAAATGTGGTGCAAAATTAAAATAGAAAGTTTTTAGAAAGGAGGAATAGATTTACATGGAAACACTTAGAGAACAATATGAAAAAGAAGTAGTTCCAGCAATGATGAAGAAATTTAATTATTCTTCAGTAATGCAAGTTCCTAAATTAGATAAAATAGTTATAAATATAGGATTAGGAGATACAAAGGATAATCCTAAAGCTTTAGATAATGCTATGAATGATTTAAGCATAATTACAGGTCAAAAACCAATAGTAACAAAAGCTAGAAAATCAATCGCAGCTTTTAAATTAAGAGAAGGTGCAAAAATAGGATGCAAAGTTACATTAAGAGCAGGAAAAATGTATGATTTCGCATTAAAACTATTTAATGTTGCTCTTCCAAGAGTTAGAGATTTCAGAGGAGTTTCAAGCAATTCATTTGATGGTAGAGGAAACTACTCAATGGGTATAAAAGAACAATTAATATTCCCAGAAATCGAATACGATAAAGTAGATAAATTAAGAGGTATGGATATTATATTTGTAACAACAGCTAAAACTGATGAAGAAGCTAAAGAGTTACTAACATTATTAGGAATGCCATTTAGAGTTTAGTTTTTTGAAGAAAGGAGAAAAAAATGGCTAAAAAATCATTAAAAGTAAAATGTGCAAAACCACAAAAATTTAAAACAAGAGAATATAACAGATGTAAACTTTGTGGAAGACCACATGCATATATTAGAAAATATGGTATTTGCCGTGTTTGCTTCAGAGAATTAGCTCATAAAGGTGAAATTCCAGGTGTTAAGAAGGCAAGCTGGTAAAATTTTAATGAAAAACTTCGTCTTACTTCGTTGGTTGTCATTAAAAATTAAAATCACATACAAAAGTATGCTCATTTAATTTTTAATAACGCCCGCCTTGTAATACTTGTTTTTGATTAAAATTTTCGCAAATACTTAAAAGTATATAAAAAAATATTAAAAAAGGAGGGTAAAAAATTGAATACAACAGACCCAATAGCAGATATGTTAACAAGAATAAGAAATGCAAATAGCGCTAAATTTAAAACAGTTGATGTTCCAACATCAAAAATGAAAAAAGCTATTGCAGAAACATTACTTGAAGAAGGTTATATAAAAGCTTTTGAAGAAATAGAAAGCGATGTACAAGGAATCATTAGAATTTCTTTAAAATATGATGAGAAAGGTAATAGAGTTATAGATGGATTAAGAAGAATCAGTAAACCTGGTTTAAGAATTTATGCATCTAAAGATGAATTACCAAAAGTATTAAATGGTTTAGGTGTTGCATTAATTTCTACTTCAAAAGGAATTATGACAGATAAAAAAGCTAGAGAATTAGGTATAGGTGGAGAAGTTTTAGCTTATATCTGGTAACTCATAAAAAAATTAAGATATGGCGAAAAGATTGAAAAATCATAATTAACCAAATATATAATTAAAGGAGGAGACAAGAATGTCTAGAATAGGAAATAAACCTATTACAGTACCAGAAGGTGTTGAAGTTAAAATCGACGGACAAAAAATTACTGTAAAAGGTCCTAAAGGAACTTTAGAGAAAGAGTTTCATAAAAATATGAAAATCAATCTTGATGGTAATGTTATAACAGTAGTTAGACCAGATGATCAACCTGAAAACAGAAGTTTACATGGTTTAACAAGAACATTATTAAATAACATGATTGAAGGAACAACAAAAGGTTTTGAAAGAAAATTAGAAGTTAATGGTGTTGGATATAGAGCAAGCAAAAAAGGAAATGACTTATTATTAAACTTAGGTTATTCTCATCCAGTAGAATTAGCTGCACCAGCAGGAATTACTTTTGATGTACCAAATGCAAATGAAATAATTGTTAAAGGTATGGATAAAGAATTAGTTGGTCAAACAGCAGCTGTTATCAGAACAAAGAGACCACCAGAAGTTTATAGAGGAAAAGGTATCAAATACGCTGAAGAAGTTATTAGACGTAAAGAAGGTAAAGCTGGTAAAAAATAGACCATTAAATAAATTAAAGTATCTGTATAAACAGATAGTTTATGTAGTTAATATGTTAGGTAAAGTTGCTTTAGGGGGTATATTTAATCCCTTAAAGATATACCAAAATATGGGATTAGATATACCCCTATAAGGAGACCTAGAAAGGAGTAAAAATGATTACTAAAATAGATAGAAAAGCTGAAAGAGTAAGACGTCACGTAAGAGTACGTACAAAAGTTTCTGGAACAACAGAATGTCCAAGACTTGCAGTAACAAAATCTAACAAAAACATTATAGCTCAAATAATTGATGATGTTAAAGGAGAAACACTTGTATATGTTTCTACATTAGATAAAGACATTAAAACAAAAGCTGCAAATGTTGAAGCTGCAAAAGAAGTTGGTAAAGCTGTTGCAGAAAAGGCTTTAAAGAAAAATATCAAACAAGTAGTTTTTGATAGAGGTGGATTTATATATCACGGTGTTGTTAAAGCAATTGCCGAATCAGCTCGTGAAGCAGGATTAGAATTCTAAGAAAGAAGGAGGAAAAATATTCTAATGGAAGAAAAATCAGTAGAATTAAAAGAAACTGTAGTAGCTATCAATAGAGTTGCAAAAGTTGTTAAAGGTGGTAGAACTTTTAGATTTAGCGCTGTTGTAGTTGTTGGAGATGAACAAGGACATATTGGTGTTGGTAATGGAAAAGCAGCAGAAGTTCCAGATGCAATCAAAAAAGCTATTGAAGATGCTAAAAAGAATTTAATAACAGTTCCAATCGTTGGAACAACAATACCACATGAATTTGTTGGTAGATTTGGTAGTGCTAAAGTTATGTTAAAACCAGGTGCAGAAGGTACTGGAGTTATAGCTGGTGGTAGTGTTAGACCAGTTCTTGAACTTGCAGGTTATAAAGATATAAACACAAAAGTTATTGGAACAAATAATCCAAGAAATGTTGTTTATGCTACTATCGAAGCTCTTAAAAATATGCAAACTGCTGAATCAGTTGCTAAAAAAAGAGGAAAAAAAGTTAGCGAAATATTATAATAAAAATTTAATAGAATTTATTGAAATTGTATTATTTAATGATATAATAAATTCGAATTTAATAAAACCAAATAGAGGAGGTGCAAAAAGATGGAATTAGGAAACATTAAGCCAGCTACAAAAAGACAAACTAGAAGAAGAGTAGGTCGTGGAATCGGTTCAGGTCTTGGAAAAACTTCTGGTAGAGGTCATAAAGGTCAAAAAGCAAGATCTGGTGGCGGAGTAAGAAGAGGATTTGAAGGTGGTCAAACACCATTATATAGAAGATTACCAAAAAGAGGATTCACAAACATTCATGCTAAAAATTATACAGAAGTAACTTTAACAATGCTTAATAAATCAGAAGCTACAGAAGTTACAGCTGAAACATTATTAGCAGAAGGAATTATCGGAAAAGTAAACGATGGAATAGTTGTTTTAGCTACTGGAAATTTAGATAAAAAATTAACAGTAAAAGCAAAAAGATTTACTAAAGCTGCTGCAGAAAAAATAGAAGCTGCAGGTGGAAAGATTGAGGTGATTTAGTTGTTTAAAACTATAAAAAATGCTTGGAAAACTCCAGATGTAAGAAAAAGAATATTATATACACTATTATTAATAGTAATATTTAGATTTGGTTGTTATATTGCTGTTCCTGGTGTAGATACAATTGCTTTAGCTGAGCAAATGAATTCTGCAACAGGTAGTTTAACAGGATTAATCAATACAATATCTGGTGGAGCTTTCTCAAGATTATCAATATTCTCAATGACAATAACTCCATATATTACAGCATCAATTGTTATTCAATTGTTAGGTTGGATTATACCTTCATTAGAAAAAATGATGAAGGAAGGTGGAGAAGCTGGAAAACAAAAAATTAATAAATATACTAAAATGTTAAGTATTGTTTTAGCTTTAATAGAAGGTTTAGGAATTTATATTTCATATAGCTCATCTGGAATATTTATTAATCCAGGATTCTTAACAGGATCTGTAGTTGTATTATCTTTAATTACTGGTACTGCAATATTAATGTGGTTAGGTGATCAAATTACAAATAAAGGTATTGGAAATGGTATTTCAATGATTATTTTTGTTGGTATCATATCAAGATTACCTTCAGGAGTAGTTACATTATTTAATATAATTGTAGGAGAAACAGGAATAAGTACAGTAGGTATAGTTACTTCACTTGCAATTATATTAGGAGCAATTCTTCTAGTGGCTGGAGTTGTTTTTGTACAACAAGCAGAAAGAAAAGTTCCAGTACAATATGCAAAAAAAGTTGTAGGAAGAAAAATGTATGGTGGACAAAATACACATATTCCACTTAAGCTAGCAATGGCTGGAGTTATGCCAGTAATTTTCGCATCATCATTCATGACATTCCCTGCAATGATTATTCAAATTTTTGCAGCAGATAAAATTGGAGGAACAGGATTTATTGCTGGTCTATACAATTTTTCAATAGCTACTTCTACATCAAATGTTGCTTGGGGATATAGTTTAGCAAACGCTATAGTATATTTACTATTAATAGTTGGATTTACATTCTTCTATACATATGCAACATTTAATCCAGCAGAAGTATCTACTAATATTAAACAAAATGGTGGATTTATTCCAGGTATTAGAGCTGGAAAGCCAACAACAGAATATATAACAGCAATATTAAACAAACTAACATGGTTTGGTGCTATATTCTTAAGTTTAATAGCAATCCTTCCAATGTTGATGAGATTTACAGATATTGATATTTCATTTGGTGGTACATCAATACTTATCGTAGTTGGTGTTGCATTAGAAACAGTTCAACAATTAGAATCTCAATTAGTAATGAGACATTATAAAGGATTTTTAGAGAAATAGATATAAATAAAAGTATATAGGGTGGATTTAGTCCACCCATATATGCTTTAATTTTATGTTAATTAAATGATAATTAAGTTTTAAGTATTATTTAATTAGCATAAATTTTTAAGGAGGTAACTATTATGGTTATTATTATGTTAGGAGCTCCAGCTTCTGGAAAAGGAAGTGTAGCAGAAATTCTTTCAAAAGAATTTAATATACCAGCAATTTCTAGTGGAGATATCTTTAGAAAATACATTAGTGAAGGAACAGAAATTGGTCAAAGAGCTAATAGTTATATGACAAAAGGACAATTAGTTCCTGATGATTTAACTGTTGAATTAATTACATCTAGATTAAAAGAAGATGATGTTCAAAATGGATTAATTTTAGATGGTTTCCCAAGAACAGTAAATCAAGCTAAAGTTCTAGATGAAATGTTAACAAAAGAAGGAAAGAAAATAGATATAGTAGTTAATTTAGAGACACCAGAAGAAGAAATTTTAGAAAGAATTACAAATAGAATGATTTGTACAAATTCAGATTGTAAAGCTGTTTACAATACAGTATTACATCCTTCAAAAGTAGAAGGAATTTGTGATAAATGTGGAAGTCCTTTATATCAAAGAGATGATGATAAATTAGAAAAAGCAAAAAATAGATTAGAAGTATATCATAGAGAAACTGCTCCAGTAGCTGATTACTACAAAGAAACAGGTGCTTTATATTCAACAGTACTTAGCAAATCTGTAAACAGAATGAAAGATGAAGTTGCTCGTGATGTAATTAATTATTTAAAAAACAAATAATTAGAGAGGAACGAAATGATTACAATAAAGTCAAAAAGAGAAATTGAATTAATGCAAGAAGCTTGCAAAATAACTGCATTAACTTATGAATATATAGAAAAAATAATAAAACCTGGAATGAGTACTTTAGAACTTGACCATATGGCAGAAAAATTCATAAAAGATCATGGAGGAATTCCAGCTCAAAAGGGATATCCAAGTGGAGTAAGAGGGGTACCAAATTTTCCAGGAACTTTATGTATTTCTATAAATGATGAAGTTATTCATGGAATACCATCAAAAGATATTTATATAAAAGATGGAGATGTTGTTAGCGTAGACTTAGTTGTATTAAAAAATGGATATAACGGTGATGCAGCAAGAACATTTCTAGTTGGAAACTGTAGTAAAGAAGCACAAGAATTAGTAGCTGTTACAAAACAAGCATTTTTTGAAGCTATGAAATACGCAAAAGCTGGAAACAGAATTGGAGATATTTCAAATGCAGTAGATTCCTATGTAAGACAATTTGGATTTTCAGTAGTTAGAGAATTCCAAGGCCATGGAATTGGAAAAGAAATGCATGAAGATCCAGGAGTGCCAAATTATGGAAAACCAGGTAGAGGCCCAAAGCTTGAAGCTGGTATGACAATAGCCGTAGAACCTATGGTAATAGCAGGAAAACCAGATATTTGGGAATTAGATGATGGATGGACAATTGTAACTCAAGATGGAAGCTTGGCAGCACATTATGAAAACACAATTTTAATCACAGAAAATGAGCCAAAAATCTTGACATTACTATAAAAATAAGATATAATATTCTAGATTATTGCTCAAGAGTCAACTTGAGAGATAATAAATACACGAAAATAATGCCTATAAAGGCTTACTTTGCGTTCTGAGTAAAGGGGGTTTTAATTTGTCTAAAGAAGATGTAATCGAAGTAGAAGGTACAGTTGTTGAAACATTACCAAATACTAATTTTAAGGTAGAACTTGAAAATGGGCATCAAGTCTTAGCTCACATATCAGGTAAGCTTAGAATGAACTATATAAAAATTCTACCAGGTGACAAAGTAAAATTAGAATTATCACCATATGATTTATCTAAAGGAAGAATTACTTGGAGAGCAAAATAATAATATTTTTAGGAGGAAGAAAGATGAAAGTAAGACCATCAGTTAAGAAAATTTGCGAAAAATGCAAAATCATCAAAAGAAAAGGCGTTGTTAGAGTTATATGCGAAAACCCTAAGCATAAACAAAGACAAGGATAATTAATTATCCAAACAAATCGATATTAACATAGTCTGGAGCGGCTGTCAGAAAAAAATCTGATATTCATACTGTGTTTATATATATGTCAAAAATAATTAGATTACTATTATATTTTATATAATACATTTCAGGTTTAATTATTGAGGCAAACTAACAATAAAAAAGACAAAGTAAAGATAAAAATTTATGGAGGTGCAAAAATTTATGGCTCGTATAGCAGGAGTTGATTTACCTAGAGAAAAAAGAGTAGAAATAGGATTAACATACATATATGGTATTGGTTTACCTACTTCTCAAAAAATTCTAAAAGAATCTGGTGTAAACCCAGATACTAGAGTAAAAGATTTAACAGATGATGAAGTAGCTAGTATAAGAAAAGCTATGGAAGGATTAAAAGTAGAAGGTGACTTAAGAAGAGAAGTAGCTTTAAATATAAAAAGATTAACAGAAATCGGATGCTACAGAGGTATTAGACATAGAAGAGGACTACCAGTAAGAGGTCAAAGAACAAAAACTAATGCTCGTACAAGAAAAGGTCCTAGAAAATTAGTAAGTAAGAGTAAAAAATAAAATTAATTAGGAGGTAAATACCAAATGGCTAAAGCTAGTAACGTAAAGAAAACAGGTATCAGAAGAAGAGAAAGAAAAAACATAGATAAAGGTTCAGCTCATATTCATTCTAGTTTTAATAATACAATCGTTTCTATCACAGATACTCAAGGAAATGTTATCTCTTGGGCTAGTGCTGGAGAACTTGGATTTAAAGGATCTAGAAAAAGTACACCATTTGCAGCTGGTCAAGCAGCAGAAACTGCAGCTAAAGCAGCAATGGAACACGGATTAAAAACTGTTGAAGTTTTCGTAAAAGGACCAGGTGCTGGTCGTGAAGCTGCAATCAGATCATTACAAACAGCTGGATTAGATATAACAATGATTAAAGATGTTACACCAATACCACACAATGGATGTAGACCACCAAAAAGAAGAAGAGTGTAATAGGATTGATATAAAGAAAATTTAAGAAAGAGGTGTATTTAAACAAATGGCAAGATATAAAGACGAACAATGCCGTATATGCCGTAGAGAAGGGCAAAAATTGTTCTTAAAAGGTTCAAGATGCTATTCTGATAAATGTAGCGTAACAAGAAGAAATTATGCTCCAGGACAACACGGACAAAAAAGAACAAAATTATCTGAATACGGTACTCAATTAAGAGAAAAACAAAAAACTAAATCATTCTACGGAGTAGGTGAAAAACAATTTAGAAAATATTTTGAAATGGCTTCTAATAAAAAAGGTATCACAGGTACTGTTTTACTACAAATATTAGAAAGCAGATTAGATAACGTTGTATATAGATTAGGTTTTGGTGTTTCAAGACCACAAGCTAGACAATTAGTAACACATGGTAATTTTGAAGTTAACGGAATTAAAACTGATATAGCTTCTTATTTAGTAAAACCAGGTGATGTTATAACAATAAGAGAAAATAGAAAAGATAATAGTGTTATCAAAACTAATGTTGAATCAGGAGCTATTAGACCAATACCTGAATGGTTAGATTTAGATAACAAAAACTTAAGTGCAAAAGTTGTTAGAGCTGTTAATAGAGAAGAAATTGATCTACCAGTTGAAGAACACTTAATCGTTGAGTTATACTCTAAATAATAATTTGAATACTTAGGATACGTACGTAGGATATATATAAATTTTAAAAGGTTATTTTTGTAACCATAGGAGGTAAGAATGATTGAATTTGAAAAACCAAACATCGAATGTGTAGAGACAGACGATAAGAGGAATTATGCAAAATTCATATGTGAACCATTAGAGCGTGGATATGGAATGACAATAGGAAATTCTTTAAGAAGAATTTTATTATCATCATTACCAGGAGCTGCTATAACAAGTGTTAAAATAAACGGCGTAGTACATGAATTTTCTACAGTTCAAGGAATTGTAGAAGATGTTCCTGAGTTAATTGTTAATTTAAAAAGTGTTAGACTTAAAGTATTTGATAATGAAGAAAAAGTTATTAGAATAGATCACAAAGGTGCTGGAGAAATTACAGCTGCTGACATCGTAACAGATGGAACAGTTGAAATATTAAATCCAGAACTACATATAGCAACAACTTCAAATAGCTGTGATGTTCACATGGAAATGACAGTTAATAGAGGTAGAGGTTACAATGTTGCTGAGAAAAACAAAAAAGACAATAATCCAATAGATGTATTACCAATAGACTCAATATTTACTCCTGTAAAGAAAGTTAACTATACAGTAGAAAATACTAGAGTTGGACAAATGGTAGATTATGATAAATTAACAATTGAAGTTTGGACAGACGGTAGTTTAAAACCTTTTGAAGCTTTGAGTTTAGCTGCTAAAGTTATGACAGGTCACTTAGAGTTATTTATTGACTTATCAGAAACAGCTAAAAATACTCAAGTTATGGTAGAGAAAGAAGAATCTAAAAAAGAGAAAGTTTTAGAAATGCCTATAGAGGATTTAGAACTTTCTGTAAGATCTTATAATTGCTTAAAGAGAGCAGGTATCTCAACAGTTGAAGATTTAACAAATAAATCACAAGAAGATATGATGAAAGTTAGAAATCTTGGAAAGAAATCATTAGATGAAGTTACAAACAAATTGATTTCTTTAGGATTAAACTTTACATCAGAAGATGAATAATATTTAAGGAAGGTGGAAAGTAAAGTGGCAGGAACAAGAAAACTTGGAAAACCAACTGATCAAAGATTAGCAATGTTAAAAACACAAACAACTGATTTAATATTAAATGGTAAATTAGTTACAACAGAAGCTAGAGCTAAAGAAGTAAAAGCTATAGTTGATAGTGTTATAGCATTAGCTGTTAAAGAACATAAAAACTACGAAGAAGTAGAAGTTAAAGTTGTAAAAGCTAAACTTGATGACAAAGGTAGAAAAGTTACTGAAAAAGTAACAAGCAAAAATGGTAAAGAATACCTTAGAGTTGTTAAAGAAGAAAAAATGGAAAAAAGACAAAAAGATATGCCATCAAGATTAAATGCTAGAAGAAAATTAATGAAAAAAGTTAACAAAGTTGAAGGTGTTGACTTAATGGATAAATTATTCAACGAACTAGCTCCAAAATATGAAGGAAGAGCTGGAGGATATACTAGAATATTAAAAATGGAACCAAGAAAAGGTGACAACAGCAAACAAGCTATTTTAATGTTAGTATAAGTTATAGAAAAAGCAAGCCGAAAGGCTTCTTTTTTTATTGTAAAAAAAAATTACATATGTTAAACTATAAATTATAGGAGAAAATTATGAATATAGTTACAGAAAAAGAAGTTAGTGGTCGTTTAATAGATGGAATGAAAACAATTCTAACACTAAGTGATGAAGATTTTAATAGATTATTAGAAGAGTTAGTTCCGCCAAAAGGAAAAGAATATTTAGAAAATATACGTTTTTATTATGTTACAGATCTATCAGAATGTCCAAGCAATCCTATTCAATTAGGATTAGAAAAAACACATGAAGCTGGTAAATTCATAGGTAGATCATATTATGGAGCAAAAACAGTTCCAACATATGAATTGTTTTACCAGTTTAAACAATTATTATCTCATTTTGAACCTAATTCTAAAAATTATAAAAGAATTGTAGAAATTCTAAAAACAAGAGATATTGAGGCATTTAAACTAAGTCTATTAGATAAAAAAATAGGAGATAAAGATTTATTAGACAAAGTATTTGAAATTTTATCAGATGAAGATACATTTAATAAATTTCTTGATTTTGAAAATAATAGGGAAGATTTTCATATAGATGGAAAATCAAGAGAACTTTCTGAATATTTAAGATGTTTAGGAAGTATTTATGGTAATAAAAATTCTGTAGGGCTATTAGAGAAAGCTAAAGATATTTATAATAATTACTATATTCCTGATTTTTATACTTATGGAGAAAGATATAGAAAAATATTTGATAGTTATAATATGGATAGATATGTAAATCCACTATATGAATTTAGAGGTTTTAATTCATTAACACATATTCATGATAGAATAATTAGAAAAGATGAAGAACCAAATTGGAAAATTAATCCAGAACTTCGTGAAGCTGTATATAAAGATTTTCCAGAAGATGCTACACTTGAAGAAAAGGTTATGTATATTTATTGCAAGCTATGTAAAGAGCTTCAATACGATGAAGGATACTTTTATAGAGATAAGTTATCAGAAGATTGCTATGAGCATACATTTTCACAAGAGCATTTAGAAGGTATAAAACCAGATTCACCAGTTACATGTTGGGATTTTTCGAGAATATGTAGTAAAATGATTAACGAATTAGAAGGTGATATTGAAGCTGTAATTCTTTCAGAAGGTGAAAATCAAGGTCATTTTTCTGTTGGATTTTATACAGATAAAGTTTCAGCTATATTAGAGGCAATTAATGCTAAAACAAAAGGAACAAATGATTTAATGAAAGCTAAAAATGGAATTGAATTAGAAGGAATTGAAATTGTTTCAGATAGACAAGGTTTAATTAATACAGCTATAGAAAGTGTATATCCAAAAGCTTTAGGAAGAAATCAAATTGATATAATAAAGTATATGATGAGTTTAAAAGCACTTCCAGAAACTATTGTTGAAGATAATTTAGAAAATAAAATACAAGCATTTACTTCAGTAATGAGAGAAAATAATATTTATGGAAATGAAGCAATGCAAGCATTGAACGTATACTATAATGCAGGTTTTTTCGGAGAAAAGCTAAAAAAGGCATATGTGGGAAGAGAGTCTATAGATTCTGGACAAAGAAAATTTAAGAGAAGTGTATTAATTGTATCTAAAACTGAAAGTATGCTACCAGATACAGTTGTTTATTCAATAGATACACAAAGTTTAAAACTATCAAAACATAGTGCACAAGATATTATAAATAGTTTAAATTCAGGAGAGATTATATATGAAAATAAAAATCATACATTACCTGATGTAGATGGAGAGGGAAGATAGTGAAATTAGATGATATAAAATTAATGAATGATATAATGATAAAATATTTAAAGTCTATGGGAAAATCAACAGAAAGAAATGAAATAATAAAATATATATTAGAAGATGATGATTGCTTTCAAAAATTATCAAAAGAGGACGCGTGCATTATTTTAAAAGATGTTGGTATATCAAATGAAAAAATTAATGTCGTATACTTAAATCTTGTGTCAACAAACAATTAATAAACATAATATATAGCATAATTGTTATACGAAAAGGAGGAGATTATGCTTGAAATTATTGTTTATGGCCTTATATGGTGTTTTGCTTTATATGGAATTTTAGTAATGATACAGGAATTAACGAGAAAAAGTACATATAAAAAAATAGAGGAAAATGTAAAACTTATAATGACTGTAAAAAATGTAGAAGATGGGATAGAAAATTATGTAAGAGAACTATCTATGGGAAGAAACTTTTATAATAATTTAGTTATTATAGATTTGAATTCTACTGATGAGACACTATCAATTTTAAGAGAATTGGAAAAGGAAAATATTAATTTAAAGATTTTAACAGAACTTGAAGGAAAAGATTATTTAGAAAATCAAATTGAGTGAATTGATTAATAAAAAAAGAAATGCTATTTAAAAAGTAGCATTTCTTTTTTAACGAATTTCTTCGTCAGTAACTATTTTAGGTGTATTTATTTCTATAGTTTGTTTACTTTTTTGTCTATCTTCAGAAGTTTCTACAACATATATTTCAACAACAGGTTTAGAAGATAGAGATGCATTTCCACTTAGAGATAATATACTATCTGTTGCATTAGAAGCTTCTAATATAGATTGGTATGATTCTTCACTACTAGATAATTTTTCTAAATCAGCAGTAGATAAGAATATAGGTGTTATGAAATTGTCAACAACTGCTAATTGGTTAGGTTCGTCTGAAACTTCAAGACCATGATTTGGATGATAGAATATACGTTTTTTACCATCTATAATAGCTTCTCTTTCATAACTTGTGAATGTATCTCTAAAATCTATTAAAGATATATCTCTTAAATAGACACCATTAGGGTCATATATTCTTAAGAATGGAACGTGTCCAAAGTGCTTTCTACAAGATTCTTCTAAATTTAAAGATTTAAATCTATTATTTTCTCCACTGTATTCTATATAAAATGGAATAGATAGTCTGTGATAACTACCAATTTTTTTATAATTATCATGACAAAATGTACCATGTTCAGCTTCATCATCCATTTCTATTGTTCTGATTTGATATTCAAAAGAGTATTCTGTTCTTAATGGTGGAATTATGTGTGGTGGAAGTGTAGGCTTATTTACTGAAGAAGAATATTCTGGTGTTGCACAAACATGATAGCTTTGATATCCACTATCTTTTGGATGATCTACATAATTTTTTACATAAGGTACTAAATAATCAGGTAATCTATCTGGATTCCCATCAGCTCTCATTTTTTGTAATTTTTGTGGATGATTTTTAGTATTTACAGGTATAAATTTATAGTTATTTTCCTCAGCAGCTCTTCTAATTCCATGGAAATCTAATAAATCAACAAGAATATTTTGTAAGAAATCTAATTCTGCTGATTCGCCTAAATCTTTTATTTCCTGTGGAGGATTCACAATAATTCTTACTCCCATAAAATCTCTTAAACTTTCATTTAAACATCTCAAATCTGTTTCGTTTTCTATGTATTCTTCTATTTTATCTTTTATTTTTTCAATAGCACTTATAGGTGATTTTATTCTACCATTTATTGTTATAACACGAGGTAAAGTTATGTCACTTGAATTATATTTTTGTGATAAATAATCATAATCTTTTTTCATATTTATTAAAGAGTGATTTAAAAAAGTAGGACCTGTTGAAAAATCTGATGCAGATGAATAAAGAATGCTTTTATAGTAATCTAATGCATTATAGACAGCAGAATAAACCTCCCTGTTTTTTTGAGGAACAAGAGGGTTTCTTAAATATTTTTCTATATTTCTTTTTAATAATTTTATTGCATCAGAAGGGTGTCCAGCATAGTGTCTAAGATTTAAATCAACTTCTGGAACTTCCCAAAATCTTTTTTCATCAGACATTAATTTACTCCTAATCTTAAAAAGTACAAAATTCAATCTAAATTATAGCACAAATGTGCTTGAAATTCAATATTTATAAGCAGTTTATTTATATTTTAATAAATTAGTTTATAATTTAAAAACAATTAGAGACCTTGAAGATATTTGATTATAATGATATAATATTTTTGCAAAATTTAAATATATAAAAAGGAATAAAAGATATGAAAAAAATAGAATTATTAGCACCAGCAGGGTCATTTGAAAAAGCAAAAATCGCATTTATGTATGGAGCAGATGCTGTATATTGTGGAACTCCAAAATTATCATTACGTTCAAGATCAGAAATACAAGATAATGATTTAGAAAAAACAATAAATTATGCACACAGTATAGGAAAAAGAGTACATGTTGCAATAAATATTTTCGCTTGGGATGAAACTTATGAAGAAATAAAAGAACAAGCAGCAGAACTAAATAGATTAAAAGTAGATGCAATTATTGTTGCTGATGGTGGAGTTGTTGATGTAATTAGAGAATATGCTCCTGATACAGAGATTCATATAAGTACTCAAGCAAATACTGTAAGTTATCATACTTGTAAATTCTGGCAAAGAAATGGTGCTAAAAGAATTATTCTAGGTAGAGAATTAAATAAAGAGCAAATAAGAGACATTATGAAGAATAAACCAGAAGGACTAGATATAGAGATGTTTGGGCATGGAGCATTATGCTTTGGATATTCTGGAAGATGCTTCTTAAGTGAATTTTTGGCACAAAGAAATGGTAATTTAGGAGATTGTGCACAAAGCTGTAGATGGGCATATAATGTTTATGTTGAAGAAACTAATAACCCAGGAAACTTAATGCCAGTAGAAACAGATGAAAAAGGTACATATATATTTTCATCTAAAGATTTATGCTTAATAAAAGAAATTCCAGATATTATAGACATGGGAGTAGATAGTTTAAAAATTGAAGGAAGATTAAAAACAGAATATTATGTAGCAACAGTTGTAAATGCTTATAGAAATGCAATAGATGACTATATGAATGATCCGGAGCATTATGATGCAGAAAAATATTTAGTAGAACTTGAAAAAACAAAAACAAGAGGTCTTACAACATTTTTCTTTAATGATAGAAATAATAAAGATTTCCAAGATTATTCTGGACGTCAATATAACGCAGAATATGAATTTGGTGGAAAAGTAATAGAAGAGAAAAATGATAAAGTATTAATAGAAATAAGAAATAAATTAAGTATTGGTGATACTTTAGAATTATTAATTCCAGGGGAAATTAAACCATTAGTATTCAATATAGACAAGTTATGGGATGCAGACACTTTAGAAGAAATTACAACAGTAAATCCAGGAGTAAAAGAACAAAAAGTAATATTAAAAATCCCTGCAAAGGTTGAAGAAGGTTGGATTATAAGAAGAAAAAAATAAGATAGGAGAATACTATGGCAGGACTTTTACTACTAATTATTTTTGTGGCTTACGTATATAATACTAATAAAAAATTAGAAAAACTAGAAAAAGAAAATTTATTGTTAAAAAAAGAAATAAAGAAGCTTAAAGAAAATAATTTAGAAAACAATGTTGAAGAAAATGTTGTTGTAAATACAGTAGTTTCTATTCCTCCAATAGAGGAAAAAACTTTAACAGAAGAAGAAAAACAAAAATTAAAATTAAAGAAAAAAGTTGAAGAGCAGGAAAGAAAAAATACAAGTATATTAATAACAGGAGCTATATTAATAGTGCTAGCAGCAATTGTATTTTTAACTTCTGCATGGAATTCAATTCCAAATATAATTAAAACAGGTGTAATTATCTTGCTAGTTGGAGTGTTTTTAGGAGCAAGTAAAATTGCAAAAGAAAAATTCAATTTAGAAAAAACTAGTAGTACATTTTTTCATATTGCAATGGCATATATCCCAATATGTTTAATATCATGTTCTGTATTTGCATTATTTGGTGAGTATCTATCAATTTATGGAGGAGGAAGCCTAATATATCTGACATTTGTAATGATATTAACATCAGTAATATATTACATAAATTATAAAAAGAAACAATCAATAGGATTGTTGTGTTCAAGTATTTTAGCACAGATATCAGCAGTGGTATTAGGTACTCTAATTTTTGGACCAAGTTTAAAATTAATATTAATTAATATATTAATATATAATATTACTGTAATATTATTATCTAAAAACAGTAGTATTGAAAAAATCAATTTTATACAATACTTAACTAAAGCAATTCCATATATTACAACATTTTTTATATTAATAAATTTAAGTGATATTTCCTTGTTAACATTTCTAGCATTAATAATTCTTGCTATAAATTATTTGCTAAATTATATAAAAGATAAAAATATGGTGCTTGATTGTTATTTATTTAATATAATTTTGTACATGATTGGATTGTATTTTACATACAATTTTGAAAACCTAAATGAATCATTTAAATTAGTTTTTGAAATATGCTATGTATTAATTGTTTTCTTAATTGAAAGAATGATTGTAAAAACATATAAAGATAAAACTATAGAAAAATCATCTATGATAGTTAGTATTTTGACGATTGGTGCAATATACTTAGAAAGCTTTGAATATGTGGATATATTTATAAAACCATATATGATAGCTATAGTGGAAGAGTTATTTTTGATATCAGCATTTATTGGAACAAAAGAAACTGGTAAAAAAGTATTAAGTTATTTGATACCAAGCTGTTTTATATTAATTGGTGCTAATCTATTAGGTGAACTGGATGCAACATATCATTATTATATAATCTTTTCAATTATAACTTTTATAATTGGTGAAATGATAAATCATAAAGAATTGCAAAAAGGATTTTTTGTAATATCAAATATTTGGCTTGTAATAACATATATAGGAGTATTAGCATTTGATGGTAAAGCGTTTTCAAATGACGTTATATACTTTATGGGATTACTTGCAATTTATGTTTATAGTTATTTTAAATATCCATATTATAAATTTTTTAAATATTTATCTTATGTTGTAGGGTATATAGTGTTAAGTTCAATAGCAGAGTTTTTAGAATTGAAAGGAGATTCATTAGTTTTAGTTCCACTTGTACCAACTATAGTCATAACAATGTTAGAATATAAGAATAATAAAAAAATTACATTAGATACTTTTTTTTCAGCGATGTTTTTATGGATGACAATAGATTTTGTAGAACATAAAATTATGAATGAAGATTTTATAAATCAAATTTTATGTTTAATTTGGGCTGGATCACATATGTATATTTTCACTAGTCCAAAAAGTAAAGATATATTTAAAGGAATTGTTTATTTTTGTTCATTAGAACTATATAATACAATTTTAGGATTATTGGAAATAGGTCCATACACAGCATTTTCAATGATAGGATTTACAATTTTTGCAGTTGCATTTAGTAAAACAATATTAAAAAAATATGTAAAAGAATTGGATATAATAGAATATTTAGCTTTTTCAATAATTTATTTAATGGCATTATCTATGTATATTAATGAAAAAGATGGAATGATTTATGTTTTTGCATTAGTGTGCTTACTTGCATATAGTTATATGAAGAAATATGGAGCACTATTTATTGTTACAATATTAGCAATTATAGTTAATGCATTGGCACTAACTAGAGAATTCTGGTTCAGTATACCATGGTGGATGTATTTATTAGTGATAGGAGTTACACTAATTGTATTTGCTATGAAAAACGAATCAGATACTAATAAAGAAAAAGTTACAATAGGAATGCTACTAAAAAAAGTAAAAGATAATATCGAGAAATAAAACTTGATTTTTTGTAAATATGAAGTTATAATATTAACATTCTAATAAATTTCAAGAGAATTTCAGAAAATAGGGGCAAAACAAATAACAACAAATTGTTATTTTGTTTTGCTCTTTCGTTTTATATTTATTTCAAAGTACTTTTGTACATCTTTTTTCAGAATTTATTTATTTTTATTCTTATTAGATTTTCAATATTTAATAGTTATTATTCTTTTGAAAAGAAAATTAGAATATAGTACTGTGATAAACAGGAAAATTTAGCGTTTTAAAAGCAAAAATGCGTGTAGTTTATACACGCATTTTGCAATATATTTTAACATAAATCATTCATATTATATAATCCTGGATTTTTATGAACTAAATACATAGCAGCTTTTACTGCACCACTTGCAAAAACAGCTCTTGAAGTTACATTATGAGTAATTTCTAAACTTTCATTATCTCCAAAGAAAATAACAGAATGTTTTCCAACTTCATTTCCACCTCTAATAGAGTGAATTCCGATTTCTTTTTTATTTCTTTTTTCACGTTTTCCATGTCTATTATATTCATAGTACATTGTATTATCTAGAGCTTGATTAATACTATCTGCAAGAATTAAAGCTGTACCACTTGGACTATCGATTTTTCTGTTATGATGTGTTTCTATAATTTCAATATCTGAGTCTAATAGTTTTTTTGCAAGTTCAGCAACAAGTTTTGATAATAAATTTACTTCATAAGACATATTAGGTGATCTAAAAATAGGGAATTCTTTTGAATATTTTTCAATCTTTTCTAGTTCAATATCAGATAATCCAGTTGTAGCAATAACAGTAGGAATTTTATTTTTTCTTGCATATTCTAATATATTCATTGTAGATACAGGAACAGAAAAGTCGATTATTACATCTGGTAATAAATCAATATTATTAGCATCTGTAAAAACAGGGAATAGGTTATCACCAGTATCTGTTCTATCAACTCCACAAAGAATTTCAATATCTGGAGTTTTTCTTATTTCTTTTGCAACTTCTTGTCCCATCTTTCCGTTACAACCGTTTATTAATACTTTTACCATTTTTTCTCCAATCTATAAAAATTTAATTTTTTTTCGTAAAACTTTTAACATTTCACGAGAGGCACAATATTTATCTACTAAAGTAACAATATAGCTTTCTCTATGAGAAGGAAGTTTTAAAGTAAGTGGCCACATATGCTTAAGAATTATATCTTGTTCAAGTTCATTAAGATCAAATAAATCTTTAGCATTATTTAAAGCAATT
Organism: uncultured Clostridia bacterium; assembly: GCA_948676835.1. Classification (GTDB taxonomy): domain Bacteria; phylum Bacillota; class Clostridia; order TANB77; family CAG-508; genus Scatovivens. The sequence continues at coordinate 11,333 of CAPOZU010000002.1, read as the reverse complement.
CTAGGGTGACGGAATGCGTGAAATTTCTTTTGACCTTCAACGTTTTTATCTCTCCAATCATAGTAATAAAAATCATGAAGCATTGCACCACGGGCAGCAGACACATAATCTAGTTTTAGTCTTTTACAAATTGCATATGTATAAAAAGAAACACACAAGCAATGATAATATCTAGATTTGTTTTTATGCTGAACACGATTTTTTAGTGACAATACATTAGGATTTGTTGCAATATCACTAATTATGGATTTGAATTCATTTATACTAGGTTCAGATATAACTAAACTTTGACAATCTTTTGTAATTTCACCGTCCAAGATAAATACTCCTATCTTTTTGCACATATTAAATATGTGATTAAATTTTTATTATAATTTATTTTAACATATTATTTTATTAAACCAAATGTTAATAATTCACTTTTTAGTTTTTCTTTTCCAGTTTCACTCATTTCAAGAAGAGGTAGGCGAGGTGTGCCAGCATTGTATCCAAGCATATTTAAAGCTGCTTTAACTGGTATTGGATTTACTTCACAGAATAAAGCCTTAACAAGTGGAATAGCTTTTAATTGTGCTTCAATAGATGCTTTTACATTTCCTTTTTCGAAATTTTCTACAATATAATGAGTATATTCTGGAGCAATATTTGATAAAACAGAAATAACACCAATTCCGCCAACAGCAAGAATAGAAGTTATTTGATCATCATTACCAGAATAAATATTTAGATTATCCTTGCAAAGATTTGCAATTTCAGCAATTTGTGAAAGATTTCCACTAGCTTCTTTAATAGCAACAATATTTTCTATTTCAGATAGTTTCTTGCAAGTTTGAGGTAAAATATTTACACCAGTTCTACTAGGTACACTATATAAAATTATAGGTAATTTTGTTTGAGATGCAATAGCAGAGTAGTGAGCAATTAAACCATCTTGTGTAGTTTTGTTATAGTAAGGTGTAACAATTAAAGCACCATCTACACCAATACTTTCAGCCCATTTGGTAAATTCAATAACTTGTGCTGTACAATTTCCACCAGTACCTGCGATTACTGGAATTCTTCCATTAACAGTTTTAACAGCAAATTCGATTGTTTGTTTTCTTTCATCAATAGTCATAGTAGAAGATTCTCCAGTAGTTCCACAAACTATAATACTATCTACTTTGTTTGTAATTTGAGATTCGATTAATTTCTCAAATTCTTTAAGATTAACACCATTTTCATCAAAAGGTGTAACAATGGCTGTTCCACAGCCTTTAAAAATAATTTTTTTCATAAATTTTCCTTATCCTTAAAGAAATCAAATTCTTTAAAAGGTAATATAAATGTGAAAATATAATTATATTTTTACGATATTATTATATGTTAAAATTTTCAAAAAATCAATGAGAAATGAAATTTAGGGATGTTCGTTAAATTTCATTCAAAATTATAGCATTTGGTTTAATTCTAATATTAATTTTTCTGTTTTTTCCCACCCTAAGCATGGATCTGTAATTGATTTTCCATAAATTTTATCTTTTATAGTGCAAGAGCCATCTTCAATATAGCTTTCTATCATAAGTCCTTTAACAAGTTTTTTAATATCATTTGATTTATTTCTACTATTTAAAACTTCTTTTGAAATTCTAATTTGTTCTTCATATTTTTTTCCTGAATTAGAGTGGTTTGTATCAATAATTACAGAAGGGTGACTTAAACCTTTTTTTATATATTCATAATTTAGAGAAACTAAATCTTCATAGTGATAATTTGGAAGGGCTTTACCTTGATTATTTACATATCCTCTTAAAATAGCATGAGCATATTCATTTCCAGTAGTTTGAACTTCCCAGCCTCTATAAATAAATTTATGAGAACTTTGAGCAGCCATAATAGAATTTAGCATTACAGATATATCTCCACTTGTTGGATTTTTCATACCAGCAGGCATATCAAATCCACTTGCAGTCATTCTATGGTGTTGGTCTTCAACAGATCTAGCACCAATTGCAACATATGAAAGAATATCTGAAAGATATTCGTAGTTTTCTGGATATAACATTTCATCAGCGCAAGTTAAACCTGTTTCTTTTACAACATCAATATGTAATTTTCTTATAGCTTCCAAACCATTTTTCATATCTTCTTTTCCTAGTACATTGGGTTGATGAAACATACCTTTGTAGCCAGTACCAGTTGTTCTAGGTTTATTTGTATAAACTCTTGGAATTATAAAAATTTTATCAGAAACTTTTTGTTGGATTTTAGCAAGTCTTTTTGTGTAATCTAAAACACTTTCTTCACAATCTGCAGAACAAGGTCCAATTATTAATAGAAACTTCTCTGATTTTCCTGATAGTATATTTTTAATTTCTAAATCTCTTTTTTCTTTTAACTTTTGCATTTCAGCAGTTACTGGATATTTCTTTTTTATTTCCTCTGGTGAAGATAATTTTTCAATATAATTTATTCCCATTTTTTCCTCCTTAAATTTATAAAACAAAAAACCTTACTTAAGATAATAAGTAAGGTTTTAATTTTATTATATTTTATTTACGTAAAAAATAAAAAATTATAACAACTTACTAATAGCTTTTTCCATACAAAAATAAGCATAGAAACCAAAAAAGGCTACGCTGTAAAAGTTATATGAAAATACGCTATTAATTGATTGTTTCATTTTATTTTTCCTTTACAATTTTTAACTAATATACAATATTTTTCATATATTGTCAATAAAAAAATTTTTATAGGAAGCAAATAGTATTGTATAAGTACTTAAAATATTGTATAATAACAAAGTAGCCAAATTTATTATCATAAATTTATGGGGGTGTATTTGGTTTCGACAGTATTCTAGAAGGATAAATAGCGAGTAGTGGAGATGCCTGGCCACTTAAAAAGGCATAAATTAAAAATAAACGCTGATAATAAAGAATTAGCATTCGCTGCCTAATTGCGGCGACGTCTTACTTTTGCAACCCACGGCTTAAGATAAGGCGACGATTAGTGGGAAACAAAGCTAGTATGTGTTTCAAGTACTAGCGGGATTTTTTTGAGACTACTTTAAATAAACTTTGTTTGTTTGGGATATTTAGAGGAAATTTTAATAACAAACTGCACTCGGAGAAGTTTATTTGGAAGGGGTTCTGGACAGGAGTTCGATTCTCCTCATCTCCACCAAGCAAGGCACAAAATCAACCTTTTTGTGTCTTTTTATATTTTTTTGTATCACTAAACAAATGCCTATAAATAGCCAATTTTAACAGTTATTTTATTTTGTACCACTCTATGATTTTTTATGAATTTTTGCATTTTTGTCAACAATTTAGTCCACAAAAAATGCGATTTTTTAAGACCAAAGTTAAAAAAAGAAAGAATAGTAAAAAAGCTTTATAAATCAATAAGTATGAAAATTGTCAACAAATTGCTGTTGACAATTTTCATATAAACTAATTATTTTTTATAATTCCATTTCATAATCAGAATAATCGAACTGTTGTCCATTATCATTTTGTCTAAATTCTTGTTCACTCTCAAGCATTTTTGGCTCATTACTAAATATCTCATTACTCATATAATAATTATTAACTTTTTCAAGTTCGGCATTTTTGTATTTATGAAATACAGAAGTGTATATATTAAGGGTTACAGTAACATCACTATGTCCCATAAGCCTTTGTAGAGCAACTGCTCTCATACCTGCTTCAATACATCTTGTTGCAAAGGTATGTCTTAAACTATGTGAAGTAACATCATTTATATCAAGGTTTCTACATATTCTTTTTAAAACACCATTTACATTAGATGGGTCTGCATATCCACCAGCATTTGAAACAAATAATAATCCATCTTTATGTGTATTTGCAAGTTTTAATTGATTTATTATTTCTCCTTTTATATTTTTAGGAATAGGAACATCTCTTATACCTGCCTTAGTTTTAGGGTCATCTCCAATAATTAATCTACCATCTCCATCTTTTGTCATAGTCTTATTTATATGAATTAAGTTATGGTATAAATCAATATCTTCTTTTTTCAAAGCTAGTGCTTCTCCAATTCTTAATCCCATAAACATTTCTATGAAAAAGGCTGTTTTATAAGGCTCAAAATCAGTAGAGGAATTAACTAGATATCTTGTAAGTCTTTGTTGTTCTTCTAAATCTAAAGCACGGATTACTTTATCTTGTCTTGTACTTTTTGGAACAATAGTATCATACATAGGATTAGCAAGTAAAAATCCTTTGTTCATAGCATATCTAAAAGACTGCGTAAATTGCTCAATAATTTTTTTAATATATGAATTGCTATAAAAGGTTAAAGTGTTAAAATAGTCTTGTAATTCTTCTGCTGTAATATTATTAATATCTTTATGCACTACTTCGCTTTTATCTATTACATTTAAGGTAGACTGTAATCTATTATAAGCTACTTTTCCTATTTGGTTTGTATCAAGTTTCTTTTGTCTAATAAGTTTCATTAGCTCAAATAGGGGAATACTATTGTTTTTAATAAAAATCTCATTGCCTTTTTGATATTGTATTATTTTTAAATATCTTTCAGCTTCTTCTTCAGTTTGAAAAGTTTTTCTTACTCTTTTCTCTTTTCCTGTTTCTGTATCAATTACATTATAAGAAGCTATCCAATTTTTTCTTTCTTTATTATAATATACACTTCCAATTCCAGAATTCTTTTTTCTAGCTATGTTATTCTAAATCCTTTTTTGTGTTTTCCATAGAAGATATGAGATAAGAGATATTTTCCAACACCTACCAATATTTATTGATGGAAAATCATCACGCTTAAAAATTGTATAAGCCATATTTTCGCCAATTTTTAAATCTTTAGCAATGTCTTGTACGGTTAAATTATTAAATGGATTTTGCACTTTTTTAATTGCTTCTATAATCATTAGTTCTTGTAATGTATATTTTCTATTATCTTTAGTATCAATTACTTTTACATTTTCATTTATACTATTCATATTTATACCTTTTATCTTTCATTATCATTAAAATTTGTATTTTTGGCTAAACATAAGCCATCTATAAAAGCTTCTGCTTCGTTCCAAGTTTTAAAACAGTTTTTATTATCAACTGAATACCAGTCTTTGTTTGTATGTTCTTTTTTAACTAAAGCAATAGCTTTGTTATATGTATAATCACTTGAAATACTTAACATTAGTAGTTTTTTATCACTATCAGATAGCATATATTCGTTTAGTCCATCAATTCGTTTTTGAAGTTCATATTTATTCATTTTTTATCTCCATTTCCTAATAGGGTAGATAAGGTCATTTCTATATTGAAAAGTAGACTAATTAAAACCTTTTCAAAGTTAGAACTATTTGATTTACTGCTATTATCTCTTTCAATATCTCGTTCATAAACTTTTGTAAATTGTTGTTTAATAGGCTTTTTAGTAGTTGGGAAAGTAGTATTAGGTATTTTCTTAATTAAATCTTGTGAATACCATATAATATCTTCTTGTGATAAGCCTTTGAATTCTCTTTGCTTTTTATCTATATCAACAAGTATTAAATCTCCATAAATACTGCTAAATGTTAAAATAATATTTGATTTTGTGTTAGATATTGCTTTTCTGTTGTTACAGATAATATAAAGTTTTTCATAGGGAATAATCTCAAGTTTTCTTTTTACAATAGCTTTTTTTAGTTTGAATATATTATCAATAATTTTAGTTTCAGGTAGTTGTCCTGTCTTTTTATATAAAACCCTAATAGGTGTAGTGTTTTTTGACTTTTCAATAATGTTATTTTCATATTTCTTTTTATGTTTCACTAATTTTTCCCACCTTTCTTAATAAGTGTTATTTTGCTTAAGGTGGATAAATTGTTCTTAAAATGTGTTATTGCTTTATTTCTTAAAGTGATAACTTCTTTTTTCTGCAATTTTAATCTTCTGCAAATGTCGTTTAATCTAGCATTTTCAATATAAGATAAGTACAATACTTTTCTTTCTAGCAATGGAACAAGTTTCATTGCTAAGTAGTTAGTTTCATTGGAAAAAATATTTTCAAGGTGGTTAATATCTGCGTCAAGATTATCAGCTTCGCTCATAAGTTTTTGCGAGTAATTTTCTATAACTATTTTTCTAACTTCTTCGTTAGGTAATTGAATATCTTTTGAAAGTTTTGTTAAATCAGTTTTAACTCTTTTTTGATTTTTCATTTTTTGAAATCTCCTTTAAAAAATTTGATTTCTAGAAATCATAGTCGTTCGAACTGATTTTAGTGTAACACGATATTGGGATTACAAAAGTAAAAAGCATCAAAGTATCTCAAAGTAGTTCAAGTGTAAAGCTGTTTTACTTAACAAAAAAATAACTACTAATTTTATTTTTAGCAGTTATTTAATCAGTATATTTTAATGCAATAATATTGGTAAACTTACTTGGAGAAAGATAATAGGTGTCAAATTCTAAATTAAGATATTTATTAAAATTCTTTTTTGATTTTGTATAATTAATTCTATATAGAGAATTCTTGATATTGTTTTTTAGATTTTCTAAATTGTAGTTCTTCTCATTAGCAAAAAGACTTAAAATATCTTTGTATGTATAGTCATATAAATTATTCAAAATAATGTATTCGATTACTTCTTTTAAATAGATAGTTCCTTTATTGCTTGGATTTAAACCTAATTCGATAAGCATAGCATATAACGAATATGAAACTTTTACTTTATCTTTAGTACAAGTATCATATACACTTTTCATATACTATCCTTTCTATTAGTTTAATAACTTTATAGATATATTATATCTTGATTATGTAAACTATTCAAAAGATAGTAAAGTTGCATATAATGCAACAATAATTGCACGAAGTGCAACTTTTATATTAAAAATTGGTATATTTTAAGTATTTTTTCTGTAAAAATAAACGACAAATTACCAAAAATTACAAAAAGCATAAAATGTTGCATAGTATGCAACATTTTAAAGATATATAATATAGAAAAGGGAGACTATTTAAATCTCCCAATCTAGTCTTAACAACCTCCACTACCACCGTGGAAATGCGACTTGTTGCTTTGATTTTTTCATCTTTGTTTGGTTTCCTTTCTATGTAATCTCTATTTAACTGAACACAAGTTAGAAAAACCAAACTGAAATGAGTGGAAATTCTATATACGATTTGAGCCATTGCTAGTGGCTCAAATAATAACTTTATGTTACAATTCAAGCCAATAGCTTGGGTAAAATCATATATGTAAGACTTTACCAAAATAGGTATTTATAACTATATTATAACACAAAAATCAATGAAACTCAATAATAACAACACTTATGTCAATTTTTTATTGCTTTTATTGTAGAAAAATAGTATAATAAATTTGTTTATAGGAGGTGCATATTATGTCTGAATTTGATAGCAAAGATTTTGGAGAAAGAATAAAAAATTATAGGATTAAAAAGGGTTTAAGTCAAGAAAATATTGCGACAAGTCTTGGTAAAAGCAAAGCTATTGTTAGTAGATATGAAAAAGGAGAAGTCATACCAGACGCTAAAGATGTTAGTATAATTTGTGAAGAACTTGGAATATATGAAGCTGATTTATACGAAAATGATACTATTAGAACAATGCAACATAATAAATCTAAAAATCCTTTTGGTACTGATAAATTATATGTTTATTTTAATGCTTATAATTTTAGAACTAAAAAGTTTGCACCTGATAAATACATATTAGAATTAGAGCAAAAACAAAATATCTGCAAAGCTAAGTTTGTAGATTATCACGATAAAAGAATATACTCAGAGGGCTACTTGATATGTAATGATGAAATTGTATTTGCTGTAATGGAAAACTACAAACCTACAAGTAGTAGAGTTGATGTTGCAGTTGTTGAAATAAATATTTGCAATGGTACTGATGGCTTAATGCTTGGTGGTTATTTTGGAACAAATGCAAAATGTGAGCCTAGTTTAAGAAAGTGCTATTTTTCAAAGAAAAATGTTGATTTTACTGATGAAATGTTTGAACAATTAAAATTAAATGAAAATGAACAAGAGATATTAGATAATCAAAGTGCTTTGTATTTAGATATATTTAATATATAATTATAAAGACAAATAGTAATTTGAGGAGGTGTTTTATGTTTAATGAAATATGCATATATGAAGCGAAATTAACCAAATTAGATGAAATAGAAGAACTAATGAAAGAAGTTGCCGAATTTTATTTACAACAAGATGGGGTCATTGATGTACATTATATAAAACGTACTCATCGACAAAAAGATTTTAATGCGGTTAAAGAGGGGGAATTGCCTGTTCGACTCACGAGAAATGTAGGCAAGGTAACATATGTGTTGTATTGGGTGTTAGAAAATGAAGAAGCTCATGCAAGAGTATCTAAACTTGGTATAGAGAAGTTTTACAAACGTTGGAACAGATGTTTAACTACAATGCCTAAAATAATTTTGGGTGAAAATATCGTCTAACCACAAATTCCAATTTATAGATTAGTTTTAATGACTAATCTATATTTTTTGAAAAAAGAATTTATTATAGTAAACAAGAGTATTGACAATAATTTTTTAATTTTCTAAACTTAAATTAGTAAGTACTTACAAGAAATTTTAAAGGAGAAAAAATTAAAAATGTATCACGGAAGGTTTAAAGGAACTTATTATAATGCAGGTTATAAATGGGGAAAATTATTATATAAAAATAATAAGATTATAAGTAATCAACATACTTTTGTTATTACAGAAGAAAGAAAAAACTTTGCAAAACAATGCTTATCTATTTATGAAAAATACTATCCAGAAATATTAGAAGAAATTAGAGGTATTGCAGATGGACAAAAAAGTTCTTATGAAGATTTATATACTTTTCTATTAAGTATGTATTGTTTTGAATTTGATAATCATTGTACTTGTTTAGCTATGAAAAATGAAAACAATATAATTTTGGGGAGAAATAGTGATTTTTTAGTAAGTATAGAAAAATTATATATGAACTGTTTATATAAATTGGAAAATAGTTATGCTTTCAATGGAAACACTACTGCTTTTGTAGAAATAGAAGATGGAATAAATGAGTATGGATTAGCAGTTGGTTTGACATTTATATATCCTAAAATAATAAAAGCAGGTTTTAATGCAGGTATATTAGTAAGATATTTGCTTGAAAAGTGTAAAACTACCAATGAAGCAATAGAAATATTAAAAGTTTTACCAATAGCTTCACAGCAGACTTTGACTATTGCAGACAGTACAGGAAATATTGTAATTGTAGAGTGTAATGCAGAAAGTATAGAAATAATAAAGCCTAATGAGGATGGAAACTTTGTAACAACAGCAAATGAATTTAATTCAAAGGGTATGAAAGAATATAATAACTACAATGTAGATAATTGGAGAGCAGAAGAAAGATATATTAGTTCATACAATGCTTTGAAAGAAAATAATCATAACTTTTCAATTGAATTAATAAAAGATATTCTATCAGGAAAATATGGTTTTATATGTCAATATGATAGAAAAACAAATGCAGATACAGTTTGGTCTGTAATATATGATATTAAGAATAAAAAGATTTATCGAGTTGAAGGAAATCCAAGTCGAAAACAATTTAAAGAAGATACTAGGTTAAAATTCAAATAGACGGAGAAATTTTTGAAAAAATCTTATTTGACAATATAAAAAAAAGTGTGTATAATAAAAATAGGAAGTGAACATACAGAAATGTATGTTGCCACATATATTGTAACAAACACTACATTGCCGTTCCAAAGCAAAATGTAGTGTTTTTATTTATTCCTTATTAGTCCAAATTATGTATATAACTGTCAATAAGGCTACGTTTATAGTTGCTGAAATCATAAATCCTATGATTAAGAATAGTAAGAATTCTACCATAAACACCACCTCACTTTCTCATAGCAAAATGCTATGAAGTAAAGTGGCAACACACATCTGCTTTTAGTTCGCTTCCTATGAAAAGCATTATATAGTATAATTGCTCGAATTTCAATAAAAACAAAGTTATTTTTCAATATTTTTAACAAAATTATCAACTAATCTCTTAAAAGTATCTAAAGGAAAATTTAAAAGGTGTTTTACAACTTCAAAAGTTTTATTTATGTAATTCTTTAATTTATGATTTTCTCTTTTTAATTCTTGATTTTCATATTGCAAATCAGCATTTTGCTTTTGTAATTTATTCACTGTTTCTATTACACTATAAGACTTGCTTAAATGTAATTTTAGTCTATTTACATATTTAACTAATTCTTTATTCTGTGCTAAAACTAAAGCTGTATTTTTTAGTTCTAATGGTTGTATTTCTTCTTGTGCTAATTCATATTTTATATTTTCGTAATTAGTAACTTGCTTTAGCTTTTCTGTACTTAAATGCTCAATTTCTCGTTCTTTGCCACGTTCCAAATCAAAGCCATTTTCAGTAATATATTTATAGAAGTTATCTTGTAATTTTTTATAACTGTCTTTGCCTTTCCAATACTTACTACAAGCAATTTTTTTGACTTGATTTCCGTTCTTCTCTGTAGTTTGAATAACTGGAACAAATACTAAATGTAAATGGGGTGTGCTTTCGTCTAAATGAACTTTTGCAGATAAAATATATTGTTCTCCTAGATTTTTGTAATTTGCAACAAAATTATAAGCAGTTTGAAAATATCTTTTTGTTTCTTCTTTACCAATTTTTTCAAAGAATTCTTTATCAGAAGTAATAATAAATTCACAAACTAAATTAGTATAACTTGTTATTCTACATTTTAAATCATTAGTTTTAATTAGTTCGTTAATAGCTTTTGAATAGGTAGTATTGCATTGTTTAATTGAATAGTTTTTTATAGAATTATTTTTGTTAATGTCTTTATTAGAATAGTTTGTATTTTTTCTTTCGTTATGTTTGTATAATCCTGCAAGATTATCTTTTTTGTAGTTAGCATTTCTGATTATTGCATAACTCATTTTTTCTATTCCTTTTCTTTTAAGATAGCCTTCGTAGGCTCAAGCACAATAAATACCTCCTTTGATTTTTCTATATATAACTTTCTTGAAGTGAGGTGAACCAAAAATATTGGACTAAAATTTAGTATGAATGGAGGTCCACCAGTATGTTTAGACACCGTTTTGAGTTAAAACTCGAAATTGTTAATTTTGTTATTGAAGGTAAGCATTCATATAAACAAGCTTCCCAAAAATATCATATCCATCAGGAACAAATTCGAGTTTGGTGTAATCTTTACAGAAATTTTGGTAAAGATGGTTTAAAACCACAAAAAATTAGAAAATATGATGGAAATTTTAAGGTTAGCGTAGTAGAATATATGTATGCAAACCATTTATCTTTTGA
>CAPOZU010000001.1 GCA_948676835.1 uncultured Clostridia bacterium | reverse complement strand
TAAAATTCTTTTATAATTTACAACTAGCAAGTTGCGACACCAAGGTGTATAAGAAAATAATATAAAATATTTTCATGAATTATATTAAACATAAATTTTCTAAAATATCATATTGGAACTTTGCTATGTCATTATTATAATTAGCCAAATTTATTCACGCAAATAACAATTTATAATATTAATAAGTGAGGTGATTTATGAAAAACAAAAAATTTTTGATTATTTTTGTTTTTATTTGTAGTATTATTTTTTGTGTTTTTTATTATATTTTTTCTGTTTCTGGTAATAATATCAATATAAGTCAAGAACAAATTGTTGAAGAAGCATTAAAAGAATTTAATAATTATGAAGCAAATCTTGAAATAACAGTAAAAAGTAATAAAAATGAAAATAAATATCAAGTTAATCAAATAGTAAATAATGAATATAGTAAGCAAGAAATGATGAGTCCAGAAAATTTAAAAAATATGATAATTGAACTAGAAAAAAATAAACTTAAAATATTAAATTCTAATTTAAATATGGAAAAAATATATGAAAATTATGATTATGTATTAAATAATTCATTATTTCTAAACACATTTGCTAATGATTATTTTAATAATGATTCAGAAATTTATGAGAAAGATGGAAAAATAATTGTAGAAATAAAACTCTCCAATAACCCTAATACATATATAAAATACAAGTATTTATATTTAGATGCAAAAAGTTACGTACCTGAGAAATTAGAAATTAAAGATATTACCAAAAATCCATATATAAGCATAATATATAATGATATAAAAATTAAATAATTTTTATATCATAAAAGATGTATAAAATTTTTCAACAATTCTATTCTATATGCAATTTTAATAGGAGTGAATGATATGGTAATAAAAAGAGGAGATATGTTTTATGCGGATTTAAGTCCAGTAATAGGTTCAGAACAAGGGGGAGTTAGACCAGTTTTAATTATACAAAATGATACTGGAAATAAATATAGTCCAACAGTTATAGCTGCTGCAATTACTTCACAAACAGGAAAAAACAAACTACCAACTCATATTGAGATTGGGTCAGATGATAATGGTTTAAAATCGGATTCTGTTGTTTTAGCAGAACAAATCCGTACAATAGATAAAAGTAGACTTAAAGAAAAAATTGGACATATAGATGATAATTCTGTTATGAGTAAAGTAAATAATGCAATAGGTATTAGTTTCGGTTTGGAAATATAAAAATTGAAATTTAGAGACGTTCTTCAAATTTCACATGGTAGCTTCTGAATTTATTTCATAAATACAGAAGTTTACCAACTGTAATAGGCATAGCCTTAACAGTTGATGAAATTTAATGAACGTCTTTAAATTTTAAATTGATACGTATTCTTTTAAATTTTCAAATTTCTTATCTCCAATTCCATTAACATTTTTTAAATCTTCAATTGATTTAAATTTTCCATTTTCTTTTCTATAATTAAAAATTTTTTCTGCAGTAGATGGACCTACACCGAGGAATATTTTGTAGTTCACTGATATTAGCTTTGTTTATATTGATTTTTGAATTTCCAGAAGGTTCTTGAGCAGAATAATCTAAAATCTCATTTTCATTAATATTTGGAATATATATTTTTTGACCATCTTCTAAAATAAATGCTAAATTAATATTTTGAATATTAGCTTCTTGAGTTAATCCACCTGCAAAATTGATTATATCTTCGATTCTCGAATTCGCATTTAATTCATAAACTCCAGGACTAGTTACTTCTCCTGCAATATAAACTTTAATTTTTTGATTGATTTCTTTTTCTTCTATATTTTCTGATGAAAGATTTACAATAGTTTCTGAGCTATTAAATTCTTCAGAATCATTTTTTGATATAAAAAAATTGTAAATTGAAAAAATTACAATTATTAATATAATAATTAATTTTATAAAAATATTTTTTTTGTTTTCTATTAAAAACACCCCTTTCAAGATTTAAATTTTTATCTAGCTAAAATGTATATTGAAATTTGTCGTATTTTGATATATCATAAATACCATACATAAGAAATAAAATAGTGAGGAAATTTATGAAGATTATAAAGAAAATTATTTTGCTGCTAATGTTATCGATTATTAGTATACAAACTATTTCTTTTGCTGATGAAGTTTCTATAAAGTCTAAATCTGCGATTTTAGTTGAAGTTAGTACAGGAAGAATTCTATATGAAAAAAATTCTACTGAAAAAATGTGGCCAGCTTCTACCACCAAAATAATGACTGCAATCTTAGTTATAGAAAAAGGAAATTTAAATGATATGGTAACAGTAACTGAAACTGCTATTGGTAATATTCCAAGTGGTTATGTTACTTGTGATTTACAAGTTGGAGAAGAAATATCAGTAAAAGATTTATTAAATGCTTTAATGATAAAATCGGCGAATGACGCAGCATATGTTTTAGCAGAACATATCGGTGGAAGTATAGATGGATTTTCAGATTTAATGAATCAAAAGGCGAGAGAATTAGGATGTACAGGAACACATTTTGTTAATCCTAATGGAATTCATGATGATAGACATTATTCAACTGCATATGATTTATATTTAATTGCTACATATGCTATGAAAAATCAAACATTTAGAGATTTGGTATCGCAAACGGAAGCTGTTTTGCCAGTTACTAATTTGTATCCTAATGAGGATAGAATACTAAAAACTACAAATGCTTTAATTAATCCAGATAGTACAAATTACTATAAAAATGCAATAGGAATAAAAACAGGATATACTTCTCAAGCTGGAAATTGTTTAGTATCAGAGGCTTCAAGAGATGGATTGGAGTTTATAGCAGTAGTTTTAAATGGTGATAGATTTCCAGATTCCATACAATTATTTGATTATGCTTATGATAATTTTACTCTAACTAAAATAAAAGAAAAAAATACTGTTGTAGATACAATAGAAATTGAGAATGCAACAAAGGAAACTAAAATGCTAGATATGATTATTGATGAAAGTATTACAGTAATAAATAATAAAAGCATAGATGTTAATCAAATTATTCCTGAAATAAAATTAAAAGAAGAACTTGTTGCACCAATAAAGGCTGGGGAAGAGATAGGAACAATAAAGTATAAAGTTGATGATATAGAGTACAGTGCTAAATTACTTGCTAAAGCAGATGTAGAAGAACAAACATATTATAGTGTGATTATTTTTATAGGAATAGTTTTATTGTTGATAGCTTTTCTATTATTATCTACTAGAAGAAAAAATAAAAAGAAAAATAGAAGAAGATAAATTGAATATATTATAAGAGCTTACAAATTAAATTGCAAGCTCTTTTTAATTATTATTCAAATAATTCAGATACAAGCTTCCCGAGTTTCTTTTTTATCATGTAAGAAAAACCAAAGACCATTACACTTTTTGGATTCTCCAGGAAGTTGATGATTTTCTATAGAGTTAACATCAAATTCAGATGCAACTGGAATATAAGGAATACAGTCATCTAATGTTAAATTAGTTTCTATGTTATCAAATATAGTATTAAGAATTTTTTTTGCATGTAATGCATTTTTTAATGTTAAAGTTTGTTTTATTGTTTCTTGAATAAATTCTCGTTGAGTTCTCATTCTTCCATAGTCATTATCCCCATAAGAAGAAGGATAAGAGGAACCATCATTATTATGTCTAAATCTTAATAATTGTTCTGCTTTTTCACCATCAATCCTTTGCATTCCTTGTGACAAATGAATATGCAAATCTTGTGTTGGATCATCATAATCCATATCTATTGGAACTTCAAAATTAACACCTCCAATAATGTCAACTATTTTTACTAAACTGCTTGTTTTTATGACAATGTAGTAATCTATATCTATGTTGGTTATTTTGGTTACAGCATTAACAGTTTTTTGAACATCTTTAGAATATAGAGAATTTATTTTATCAGAGCCTTTTGCAGTACTTTCATTTTTTCCAATAAAAGTATCTCTAGGAATAGAAAGCATAGAAGCTTCCTGTTTTTGAGGCTTGTACGTACATAATATGATTGTGTCTGTTAACATAGTTTCAATATCTTCACTAACTCCAAGAACAAGAATATTAATACTTTCTAGTTTTTCTAAATCTTCTGCAGATTGACCTAAAATTGTACATAATATACCTTTGGAGCCTCCACCATTTTTTTCAACTCTTTTATAAAATAAAAATCCTATAATAATTATTAATAAAATTAGTAAAATAAATATGTTTCTTATAAATCTTAAAATAGGATGTTTTTTCTTTTTAGTTTTTTTATTTTCTTTTATAACATTTTTTTTCGGATTTTTCTTTTTATCTAAACTGCTATTAATTCTATTCAAAATATCACATCCTTTTGAAAATTAATAATAGTATTATACCATAAATTTACAAATTTATAAAACTAAATAAAAAAGCAGACATATAATGTCCGCCTTTTTTTACTTAATTAATATATTAATAATGATATTATTATTGTACATTCTGCTTCCTAAAGTAGAATCATCAATTGCTCCTATAACACCCCATTTACTAATTAATGGTGATGCTAAAGAAAATACAGCAAGTATTAGATATACAGTAAAGAAACCTTTTATTACACCAAATATTAAACCACCAGATTTATTAAACATTTTTATAAATGGTAAGTTAGCAATTATTTCAGCAGCAAATCTTATGAATAATAAGAAAAATCTAGATACTATAAATAGTAGCAACATTGTACCAATTCTTATCATAAATTCAGCTAGATGTATTGAAACATAGCCAATAGGATCAACTTCATTTTTTTGTAAAGCTTCTTTTACAAAGGATTCTATTAATTCATAAACATTATCGGAAATAGTATTTTTTTCTTGAACCATATCTCCTTCCATAGTTAATATTGTTCCAGATAAACTTGATTTAATGCCATTTGCTAATTTTTCGTCTAATTCTGTGTTTTTTATTATCGAATTGGCAACAGGTTTATATAGAAGAAATACAATAATTAATGAAATAAGAAAAGTTAAAAATTTCATTAATACAGCAACAAGTCCCCTTCTGTATCCCCAATAAGTAGTTGATATAATAATTGATATAATAACTAAATCAACTAATATACCACCAAATGCTATCCAATTTATTACTCCCATTTTTTCCTCCTATAAGTTTATAATTTCTATTTTGTTTTTATATACAATTCCAGCGATACTATCTCCTAAGACAATGTTATTAATTTGTTTTGAAGATATGTATCTTTTTAATAACCAACCACTAGAATTTATTATTTGTACTTCATTTCCAAGATTAATAGCCATATTGCTACCAGAAACAAGTAATGATTTAGGAAGGTCACTATTTAAAATATATAGGTTTTCAGATGAATTAGTCTGATTTTTCATTGAAATTTCATACTCATATGAAAATAATCCAGAAGATTGTTTATCTATAATAGCAATATAATCTTTAAGATTTATATCGATAAATAAATCATTATTAGTTATATCATAAACTCTTTCGTTGGAATCTGGAGTTATTTTTTGTATATAAGTATTAAACATACAAATTGCAGTATTTTTATCTTTATAACTTACATTAGTAATAATTTCACCATTTTCAGATTCATAAGTATAAACAATAGAATTTTTTGGATCTGATTGTGCAAGTTCTGCAGAAACTATTTTTACATAGGATTTTATAATAGTTCCAGAATAATCAACTCCACCAATTGCTAAGTAGCTATTATTTGTAGAAATTGCTGTACAAGTAGTATAGGTAGAATCTAGATAAGTTCTAAATAATTCCTTACCAGACAAATCAAAAAAAACAACTATAGATTTATAAATTGTATTTTTTATAACTATGCTAACATATCCATTTTTATTAACACTAACTTGAGAAATTTCACCTTCAACAGTATTTTGCCATAAAATACTTGATCCTGAAATTAAATAAATTGTTTTACCATTTTTTTCTGCCATAACTAGATATTTTTCATTTGAAGATACAAGTGGAACAGAAATGTTAATATCAAGTTCTGCAACACTTTTACCATCTGAAGTATATTCTGTAAGTTTGTTTTTACTTAAAACAGTAATATATTTATCATAGGCATATACTTGAGGATTGTAATCAGAATTTATTTCTATTGTATTAAGATTAGATTCTGATACTTGTTTTTTTAATAAGTTAGTATCTATATCATATCTAAAATTCTCATCTGTTGTGTATTTTGCAACAGTAAAAACTATAAAAATTCCTAAACAAATAAGAATAAGAATTTTTGTAGCTGAGTTTCTAGCTTTATTATCTTTATCATTTTTCACGTGCTTATCACCCATAATTTTTTTTCAATAATATCATAACAATTAAATGTTTTTTTTGCAAGTGTAAGTTCAAAATTGTTGACAAATTAAACTTGTGAGATTATAATTAGTATGTTATAAATTTGCACTCATAGCTTAGCTGGATAGAGCGTTCGGCTACGAACCGGAAGGTCGGGGGTTCGAATCCCTCTGGGTGCACCAAAAGAAGGCAAAATATAGCCTTCTTTTTATGTTTTATTTTAAGAAAATAATTTTATAGGGATTCGAAAAGGAGGAACAGAAAAAAGTCCAGTGGACTTTTTTCCCGACGCGGCTCGCCGAATCCCTCTGGGTGCACCAAAAGAAGGCATAAAAGTGCCTTCTTTTTATGTTTTACTTTAAGAAAAATAATTATATATTCATTGTCTTATTTGTGTATTATAGGCATATGTTTACATAATATTTAAAATATGCTATAATAAAAAGTAGCAAACTTAACATTATTAAACAATAACGGGATAACTATTCCAATTAAAATATTATGAAAGTGAGGTATAAGAATGCCTATTAAAGAAACTTTACCTGAAGCAACCATAGACAGCATAAAAGAAAGTATCGTTCGGAGTGGCGATTTACTAGAAGGAGGAGTGCCAATACATCTTGATGAAACAACAGTAACAGCAACAAACTGTTATGCATATTCCATAGGGATTATGTATAACTTCCTGACAAAAATGAGGGGATTTTACAATCCTGGATTTACAGAACATAACAGATATATGCCAGAAGATACGCCCGAAGTTTTGATGCAAAAAATTGAACGGGATTTGGAAAATCTTTCAATCAAATTCAGAGAAATCGAACTGGGAAAAAAGATAGAGCTCAAGGAGCATGAATACCTAGTTAAAGTTTTTATGGCAGATCCCAATGAAAAAATTCCTAATGGAGATTTCCATTTTATAAGACAAGATAGGAACACAGGAAAATGGTTTCATAAAATGGGATGGGAATTGCAGCCAGCCATAATTTGCTCAGATCCTGAATATGATGATGGGACAACTGTTGAGGGAGAAGAACCCGACAATTTTATAAGTCACTACAAAGACGGATTTACTTACAAGTACTATTCAGTAGGATATTTAGCAATTGAAGAAAAAGTGTAATTAAAGAAGAAAAAAGTTTCTGACTGCTAGGCTGTAGCCTAGCAGGTTTTTTATTAATTAGAAAATAATTCTAAAAAAATAATTTGAATAGTTGACAAATAAAGTAAAGTGTGTTAATATAATTAATGTCGTTTGGATCAGTAGCTCAGTTGGATAGAGCACGCGCCTTCTAAGCGCGGGGTCAGGGGTTCGAATCCCTTCTGGTTCACCATAAACCGTACTTTGTACGGTTTATTTTTTTATTTTAAAAAACTGTAAAAGTCTGAAAAAGGTTGAATTTAAGCCTTTTTTATTTTAAACATATTTCAGTTTCTTTCAAATTCTCTCACATTTTTTCAACTTTTTACCCCAACTACTACCCCAAAATTATAAATTTTGGAAAATGGGGTAGTGAATTTTACCCCAAATGGGGAATGGGGTAGTAAAATTTATCTAATTCAATGTTAATAAGTAATTCAAGCATTATATAAAATAAAAAGTGGTAGCATATACTACCACTTAAAATGTTTTTATAATTCTTTTTCTTCATCTTCCTCGAGTAATTTAACTGCTTTTAACATATTTTCTTCTAGATAATATTTATTTACTTTTTCAATTTCTTTTTCCTTAAATTTATCATAAACAGAAGTATAGGTATTTAAAGTAACCATTACATCAGTATGTCCCATTAATTTTTGGACAACTACCGGAGCCATTCCGACTTTCAATACATCTAGTTCCATAAGTATGTCTTAAGCTATGAGAAGTAATATCTTCAATTCCAAAGTGTCTTTTCAATAATCTTTTTAATTCGTGATTTGCATTTTCTCTACTGCAATAAGGCTTATCTACTGGCTTAAATAATAATTTTTCGGAATTGTTCTCTTGGTTTTCAGCTATTTTCATTTGTTCTATAATAGAGCTATATAGATATTCAGGAATAGGGAGTGTTCTTCTTCCAGCATAAGTTTTTGTTGTGTTTCCCATTATAATGTTTCCTATTTCATCTCTTGTTAATGTTTTCTTCACACTAATTCTTTTATTTTGTAAATCTATATCAGATGTTTTTAATGCAAGAACTTCTCCAATTCTTAATCCCATATACATTTGAATTAGATATACATTTTTATATTTACAATTTGATATATCTTTACTCATAAGATAATCTGTAAGTAATTGTTGTTCTTCTACTGTTAATGCCCTAACTTCTTTATCTTGTTTATTGCTTTTAGGTTTTAAAACATTAATCATTGGATTTCGCATTAAATAGCCTTTATTTATAGCAATTTTAAAAGTTGAATTTAATTGTTGATAAAGCTTTGTTATAGTAGAATTACTTAAATTTTTATGATAATTTAAATATTCTTGAAGCTCTTCGTCTGTTATTTCATCTATATTTTTTATTCCAATAGGAAATGTTTGTATTTGTTTAATAACTTGTAAAACTCTATAATATGTAGTAGGAGTAATTTGATTTGTGTCTAGCTTTAATTTTAAATTAGATTTCATAAATTCACAAAGAGGTATGCCATGGTGTTCAATATATAATGAATTATCTTTTTGATACATAATTGTATCTAAATATTTTTGAGCTTCTTCTTTTGTTTTAAAACTTTTACTTTTCATTATAGTTTTATTAGTAACAGGGTTAAGCTCTGGATAACGTGCACAATATGTTTTTCTATCAGCTCTGTAACATACAAAACCTTCATTTTTATTAGACATCTTTATTTACCTCACTTTCTTTTCGTTTCATCTTCCACATTAAATAAGCAAGCATTGTAACTGTCTTTGTTTTACCTATATTTACAGACGGAAAATCATTTCTTTTAAAAATCATATTTGCCGTAGCTTCACTAACTAATAAATCTTTCATTACGTCTTTTACTGTTAAATTTTTAAAAGGATTTCCAATATTTTTAATCGCTTCTTTTATTAGCATTTCTTCTATTGATAATGTTTTATCTTCTGTGTGTTCTACATTTATAATCTCGTTCATTTTCTTCGTTCCTTTCAATATAATCATTTATTAATTTATTTACTCTTTCAAAAGACCAATTTAATACAACTGATACCCATTCAATGCTTTTTTGTATATAATTTTTAAGTCCTTTATTTTCTTGTTTTAACTTTATATTTTCAGTTTTTATATTATGATATTCAATTTGCATTTCTTGGTATTTTTGAGTAGTAGTATCTGTTAAACTTTTTATTTTTGTATATTGTTTTGCTAGTGTATTAAATTTTTTTATTATTCTTTTGTATTCCTCTTTTAATTCTTCTGTATCAATTATTTCTTTTTCTTGTTCTAAATTTATTGACTTCATTTCGTATTTTTGTACTTCATAGTTTGTTAATTGTTTTAGTTTATCTGTTTCAATATGAGTATTACCATTTAAGCCTCTTTCCAAATTGAACCCCGATTTTGTCATATAACTATGAAAATTATCTTGTAATCGTTTATAACTGTCTTTACCTTTCCAATATTCAGAACAAGCAATTTTACTTATTTGTTTTCCACTTTTTGTATCTAATTTGTGTACAACTGGCACAAATACTATGTGCATATGAGGACAAGCCTCATCCATATGTACTTTAGCAGAAACTATAAATTCTTCGCCTAAATTTTGATAGTTTGCTACAAATTTATATGCAGTTTTAAAATATCTTAAAGTTTCATCTTTTCCGATTTTTTCAAAAAATTCTTTATCAGAAGTTATTACATATTCACAAAAAATGTTTGTCGTACTTATTATTCTTCCTTTTAAATCATATTGATTTTGCAAGTTTTTAAAAGCGTTATAATATGTTGTATTACACTTTTTTAAAGAATAATTAAGATTAAATTTTGACCTATCAATATTTTTATTTGAATAATTTGTATTTTTACGTTCATTATGTTTATATAGTCCTGCTAAATTATCTTTCTTGTAATTACTATTTCGTATAATTGCAAAACTCATATTTAACCTTTCTTAATAATATATTTCACTTTCTATAAAGCCTCACTTCGCAGTTTTTCTTAAATAATAACTATAATTTTATACAGAAAATACGAAAAACTAATTTCAGTTTCTAACACACTAGAAACTCATAGAGTTTCTGTGCGATTAGGGAGTACCCTAATAACCCCTTAAAATTATTATTTAATATCAGTCTTTATAGAAAGTGATAAATAATAATTTTGTTTGTGTTTGAGCTTTTATAGAAAATGGATCTATAAGCTCAAACATATTGAAACACCATTAATGGTTTTTCAAACTTTTCCTTAAGCAAACATTTTAAGCATTTATATTTCTTATAAATTTTAAAATATCTCGTTGTATATCTAAAATTAAATTCAATGTTTTGTCAGAATTTATTGTTTTATTTTCATTTGCAAACTTATTGCTACTGTTTAAATATTTATATTTTGTATTAATCTTTTCATAGTTAAAACTTTCCATTACAAGAAGTTTTCCATATTTAATAGCTTGATTTTTAGTTAATGATTTAAAAGTATTATTATGCATACTGACAATAATGAAATTTCCTCTTATAGATGTATTTAATTTGTTAAAGTTAATATTTAGATATACGTTAGGAAGTAATTTATCTCTATCTTTTTTGCATATAACTTGTATATCTTCATATTGCAATATTTCTATTTTTCCACCAAGTATAAGTTCAAAAGTTTCAACATTATTTTTAATTTTCTTTAATACAGGCTTTTTTCCAACTTCCTTATAGACAACGATTATATTTTCGCTATTATTCATTTTCTTCACCTGTTTGCTTATTAAAATATTGTTTCTCAAGTAGCTGAACATTTTTTATAAAGTGTTCAATAGAGATTTCTTTAATTCTGATTACTTCTTTTTTTGATAATTTCTCTATTTTACAGATTTCATCTAATTGTAATCTTTTAAATAAAGATAGATAGAAAATTCTTTTTTCTTGTAATGGTAATTTCTTTAATGCAGAATAATAAATTTCATTCTTAAATATTTCTTCTAATCGTTTTTTATATTTTAATTTTTCATTTGTATTATTTGAAAATTCTCTTAAATAATTTTGATAACTTTGATTATTTAATAATTTTTGAGTGTTATAATCATTTAAACTAATTTCATCAAAATTAATATTTTTCTTTTGTCCTGTTTCATATTCAAAATATTTCATTTCTCGTACTCCTTAAAATATTTGTGCATATGCATAACTTATCCGTAATTTGCTAACGCAAAAACGGCTAAGAAAATTTCTAGAAATCATTTGTAGCTTAAGCTTGATTTAATGATACACTTTTCAAAACTCTCAATGTAAAAATAATAGTATAAAATAGGAATATATAGGAAAAGTAAGGATTTTCTGAGTTTTTCTTACTCTAGCAACAAAAACAATATCTTTATAATCACAAAAAAAGAGAATAAAGCTTATATTTTAGCTTTACTCTCTTAAATACATCTAGCAGATAGAATGTTTATTTTTATTCATTGAAAAAGTCTGTTTTATTTCTAGTATCTACATACCAACACCAGTCTTTTTTCATATTTTCATATTCTTTATTAGAAATTTTTAATCTTTCTAACATTTCTTCTGTAAATTCTAAATCTTTTTTAGATAACATTATTTTTTTAGTTACTTGTTTATAGCCATCTGCATTTCCGTTTAGTGTTCCCATATAAATACCGTCAGCACTATATCTTAAATTTATTATTATTTCAGTTCTTTCTAATTGAGGATTATTAGGTTCATAATTTTCAAATAAGAAAAATGCAACATCATCATTAGCAATTAACTCGCCTGTCATATATATTGTATTATTTGTACAACCTACCCATTGAACTTCTAATTTATCTTTCTTTTGAACTATATCAAAGCGAAACTTTGCTTTTCTGCTTCGGTTACTACTGCTAATATAATAAACATATACAGTATCACAATAGAAGGGATTTTCAATATTATTTTCTTTTTCTTCATCAATATATTTAACAAAATTTTCAATATCAGTATTTAATATATTACATATTTCTAAAAATATTTCTATACTAGGCAATGTATCTCCATTTTCATATCTACTAATATTACTTCTTTCAATTCCTAGTTTATCTGCAAATTCATTTTGGGTTAGTCCTTGACTTTTTCTAAAAGTTTTTAGCTTTTTTCCAAAATCATATTTATCAAATTTATACATAGGCTATCTCCTTTATAAATTCATAATTTAATTATACCATTTTTTTACATTTTAATCAAATTTATAAAACTTGAAAGCATTGATATTATTAGCAAAAATTGATTTGTGTTCAAAAATATGCTATAATATATTTACAAATAAATATTAGAATGGTAGTTATCTTAATTAAACAATCCATTACTTCAGCAACGCTGATGGTCATTACAATCACCAGCGTGCAAGAGCTGGGTTGTTTATACGAAATCCTATTATCTGTTGGTTTCCGTATAATATATGACTTATTTTTGTTTGAATTTATATAAAGGAATTAAAGCAGATGAAACCACAAGTGGAAAAAGGATTTCCAGATTAAAACTGTTCTGGACTTTTGGGGGAAGTAATTTCCCCCTTTATCATTTTATAATATTTGAAATAATTATAAATTTATAGTATAATACATATATAAGTTAAATTGCTTGCACAGTTTAACTTATACAACATATAAAGATTAAGATTTATATGTTAAAGCCATAGGGTTGTTCATCTGCTCCTATGGCTTATTCTTTTGTGTAAAATTTTCACATTTTTAAAAAAATATTTTAAATTTGAGAAATTATTCTATTAATTTATGTTATAAACAATGAAGTTTATTTGATTTTGTGTAAATAACTCACATAAATGTGTAAAAGTTCACAATTTTAAATTTGATATGTTAACATAATTTTTATATACTATTATTGTAATCACTTATAATATATATCTTAAAATACATATTTAAGGAGGTTAATAATGGAATTATATAATCAATATAAAGATAAAAAATTAAATAAATATAATTCTATTATTTTTAATATCTTGAAAACTCTAGGTATCTCCTATAAAACTAATGGAGCAAATTATATAAGAATTATTGTTTTAAGTGAAATTAAAAAAGAATCAGAAATTTTGAACTTAAATTCATATTATACAGCTATTGCAAAAAAATATACAAAAAGTATGGCTTCTGTTAAGCAGGCAGTTAATGACTGTATTTATAATTCTTCAAAAAAATATGAAGATAATTATTCAAGCATTTTTAATTTTGAATATGATGAAAAATATAAATCTTCAAAAAATTTTATAGAAGATTTAATATGTTATTTGATAAGTAACTAGTATATGAATAAATAAAAAGTAGTATAATTATTTTTTATAATTTATACTACTTTTTATTTGGTACATATTCAATTATATCTCTCATAGAACAATTAAAATAATCACATAATCTTGCTATTACAAATATATCAATTCTAACTAATTCTCCTGTCATTATTCTTTTTAATACTTTGAAGTCTGTATTCGTATCTCGAATAACTTTATTAATACTTATATCATTTTCTTTTATTAAATCTTCTAGTTTGAGAAGATAATAGCCATTTTCTATTCTCATTTTTTTCATATAATTACCTCAATTTGATTTGATTATATAATTAGTGTATGTTGCTTGACTATTGGCTATACAACCACTTAAATGATTTATATAAAAAAATAAGAAATAATATTATACTATATTACTTCTTATTCGGTACATATTCAATTATATCTTTCATAGAACAATTAAAATAATCACATAATCTTGCTATTACAAATATATCAATTCTAACTAATTCTCCTGTCATTATTCTTTTTAAAACTTTAAAATCTGTGTTTGTATCTTCTAAAACTTTATTAATGCTTAATTTTCTTTCTTTTAGTAAATTTTCCAATTTAAAAAGATAATAGCCATTTTCTATCTTTAATTTTATCATATCAATTCTCACAATTTTTTATTTGATTATATAATTATCATTTGCTACTTGACTATTGGTTATATAGCCAGTATAATGTTTTAGTTATTTTAAATTTAAAGGAGTTTATATATGCAAGAAATTAATGAACACATATTTTCAAAAGAGGAATTAGAAAGAGTGTCTAATATTATAGAAAATAATTTATCTGTATTATTGAAAAATACAGATTACTGTAAACAAGAAAATTGTATTACAGATTTACATGAAATAATTTGTTCAAAAACAAATAATACAGAATTACAGAATGCTTTTGAAAAGTATAACAATTATATGATAGACCATAAAACATATGAATTTGCACTTATCTATAATATTGGATTATTAACAGGAATGGAACTATCAGATTTAAAAAAAGAAATAAAAATTTATTCAGAGGAATATTGTAGTAAAAGAATTGTTGAGTTTTCAAAATACTTAAATCAAACACAAATAGAAATTTTAGAAAGATTAAAAATATTTGTTGAAGAAAAATTATACACAGAGGAAGAATATCAATTAATTAAAAGAGAAATTTTGGTACATTCATCTATAAATAATATTTCTGAAACAGAAAAGAAAGAATTTTTAAAAATCTTTTCAAAAATTGATAATGACTATAATTTTAAAAATTAAATAAAAAAACTTGTAACCTTTTAAGATACGAGTTTTTCTATTTATTGTATCATTAGAAAATTTATGTTAAAATATTTTTATAATAAATTATAATTTGAGGAAATTCTATGGATAAATGGGAAAAAAAATTAGATGAAGACATAAAAAAAATAAGTAAAAGTAATAAAATAAATGTTTTTCTAATAATTTCAATAGTTTTAGTCTTAATAGCAATGTTAATTATAATAACAATGCCTATATGGTCTATCTGGGTTCTTTCAGGTAAGACTAGTTATAATACTGTTAACTTAAAAAATATAAATGAGCAAGAAAAACAGGAAATAATCCAATTACTAGAATTACAAGAAATTTCAGACTATATTGAATTAGAAAAAATAAAAATTCCTCTTGTACATAAAGATATATACTACCGAATATATTTTTATATAACTGATAATAATATAGAATTAAATAATAATTCGTTATATAAGGTAGGCAACAATAGATATTATGATATTGTTTCAGATAAAGGAAAAACTATAGATATACTCGAAAATATATTCGATAAATATAATACTTAAGTAATGAATTAAACTATAAAACATTTCAACATCTTACAACATCTCTCAAAATACTTACCCAAAGACTACCCCAAATGATAAATATAGCTAGATATTTCAACATTTTTTACGCTCTGGTTCACCATAAACCGTACAAAGTACGGTTTATTTTTTTGCTTTTAACAATATTTAAAAAATTTTAAAATTATATATATTTAATTCTTCAAATCTTCTGCTATATCTTCTACATCTAAAAACATTGGGTCATCAAAGAAGTCTTTTAGATTGATATTATTTTTTTTCATAAAATAATTAATTCTTATTTTAATCGCTTCTTCTAGTTTCATACTACTCTTTTCTAGGTATATATTCAATTATATCTTTAATAGAACAATTAAAATAATTACATAATCTTGATAAGACAAAGAGATCTATTCTTATTAATTCACCAGTCATCAGTCTTTTTATAACTTTAAAATCCATATTTGTATCTCTAATAAGTTTATTTATACCCAAATTGTTTATTTGTATTAAATCCTCTAATTTGAAAAGATAATAACCATTTTCAATTTCTACTTTTACCATACTAATTACCTCAATTTGATTATATCATTATGTATATAAAAAATAAAATTTGAAAAATGTGAAACTTTTTAATATCATATGGGTATGTATAATTGAAGGAGATAATATATGGGAAAAGATTTAGATAGCAAATTATACAATGAATATTTCGAAGGCAAAAAAGAAATTTTCGATTTATTATATAGTAAATACAAAAGTAAAATAGAATTCTTTGTTTTTAATATTGTAAAAGATTATCAAAGAGCAGAGGACATAACCCAAGATGTTTTTATATATGTATTTCAAAATCAATCTAAAGAAAATTATAGTTTTAAAAATTATTTATATTTTGTTGCAAAAAGTAGGGCAATTTCTTATATAGAAACTGAGAAAAGAAGAGAAGAAATAACAGAAAAATATATAAAAAATGAAGGTGAAGCTGTAGAGTCAGATATAGCTGAATTTATTTCATGTGAAGAAACTAAAAAAGAACTAATTGATGCAATAAATGAATTAGAGGATAAATATAAAAATGCAGTATATTTAACTCAAATCGAGGAATTATCATATAAGGAAACATCACAGATTTTAGGAGAAACAATTCAAAATACCAAAAATCTTGTACATAGAGGAAAAAAAGAGTTAAGAAAAAATCTAGTTGCAAAAGGATTTTATAAAAATAGTAAATTATCTAAACTACTTATTACAATACTTTGTGTTGGATTATTTTTATCTGGAATTACGTTTGCTGAAGAAATTAGATTAATTGTTCATAATTTAACCCAAAACATTTTTGGTACATATAATGAAGGAATTACGACAGCTATAGATAATAGCTATGAAGCTCAAATAGATATGAAATATGTATTATCAAATGGTATAAAAGCCAAAATTGATTCAGTTATGCTAGATGATTATAATTTATCTATTGTATTCAATATTTTAGTAGAGAATAATGAGTTTTTAAAGAAATTAGATGTATCAAAAATTGAATTTGATAATTTATTAATTATGGATGAAAATAATAATATATTACATGCAGATTATAAACATGTACAAGAATTTATAGATTTTTGTGAGGACAATAATTTTGAAAAAGGAGAGTTTTATACAGGATGTTCTAATGGAGGGAGTACACGAAAAGTTTTTAGCAGTGAAAATAATAATAAATTTCTTGTTTCTGAACTAATATCATCAAAAAAATTTCCTGAATCTAAAGTATTACATATTAAATTTGATACAATCTATTTTTTAAATAGCAAAGCCTATGCATTTGCTTTAGTAAATGGTTTTGAAGATACACCTAAAAGTCAGTGTAGAACAATTACAGGTAATTGGGAATTTGAAGTAGACTTAGAAGAAATATATGAAAAAAGAAATACAATAGAGTATGAAGTAGTTAATATTAATGATAATAGAACAGAAGTAATAGAAGCTAGTTTATCTATGTCTAATATGAGATTAGAGTTAATAACAAATACTAAGAAAATTGATTTTGAAAAAATGCAAAATAGAAATCCGAAAACAATGAATGTGTTTGATATGTTAGCGTTTAATGAATTATAT
This sequence comes from uncultured Clostridia bacterium, assembly GCA_948676835.1. Classification (GTDB taxonomy): domain Bacteria; phylum Bacillota; class Clostridia; order TANB77; family CAG-508; genus Scatovivens. The sequence goes on along the minus strand of CAPOZU010000001.1, from coordinate 247,876 downwards.
ATAGAAAATGAAAATGGAGAGAAATTTTATGAAGTAGGTTCAGAAGGAACTGGATTTGAAATGATAGAACCTGGTAAAATTAGATATCACGCATTGTTTAATTATACATATTTTGATAGAACAGAAAATATAAAAATACATTTGCGAACAAATAAAAAAGAAGAACTAATTATTGAAATGAAAATGAAGGATGAAACAAATGAATAATGTTATGTAAATAGATTTCTGCTATAGCTTATTATTACTATACTTTTTTGTTCTTTTTTTTATCTTTTTCACATAATATATATTATCGCTTGTAAGTGGACACACTATATGATAGTCTATGGAGATGAAAGGGGAAAAAGATGAGAAAAAAGGCTATTATGTTGATTATTGTAGTAATAATCATCTTAGGATTTTTGGCTTTTAGAACTAATAATGAACATATAGATGTAGAAGATAATTTTGATTGGCATGCTAAGTATATCTGGAATGAAATAGAAGAAAATGAAGTTCGTAATAAATGGGTATGTTTTAGAAAAAATTTTAATATAGATAATAAAAATGATATAAAAGATGTTGTTTGTAGAATAGCAGCAGATTCAAAATATTGGTTATATATAAATGGCGAAATTGTTGTAAGAGATGGGCAATTGAAGAGAGGAGAAAAAGGAAATTCTATATATTATGATCAAATAAATATAGATGAGTACTTAAAAGTTGGAGAAAATAATATTTCAATATTAGTGTGGCATTTTGGAAAAAGCAGTTTTTCTCATATAGATTCTGGACAAGGAGCATTACTTTTTCAAACTCAAATTGGTAACAATTTAATTATTAGTGATGATAGTTGGAAAACAATTCAAAATCCAGCATATTTAGCAGATAACGAAATTGAAAATGCAAGATTGAGTGAATCTAATATATATTATGATTCAAATCTTGCTATAGAAAATTGGCATACTACTAAGTTTGATGACTCAGAATGGAAAAATGCTGTTATTTGTGGAGATTATGATTCAGCAAAATGGGGAGAATTAATTAAAAGAGATATACCATTTTTTAAATATTCAGATATACAAGAATATGAAAATGAAATATCAAATAATGAGATTCTAGAAATGAAATTACCATATAATATGCAACTAGTTCCTTACTTAAAAGTAAAAGCAAATTCAAATCAAAAAATTATCATATCAAATAACAAAGATTTTGATAATCACGAATTGTATGGAAAAGTAACATATATTACTAAAGATGGAACTCAAGAATATGAATCTCCTAGTTGGATAAATGGAGATAAAATATATTATTCAATACCAGAAGGTGTGGAAGTAATTTCTTTAGGTTACAGACAAACTGGATATGATACCCAAATGAGTGGGAAATTTGAATGCGATGATGAAGATTTCAATACTTTATGGACAATGGCAAATAGAACATTATATGTAAATATGAGAGACACATACATGGATTGTCCAGATAGAGAAAGAGCTATGTGGGTAGGAGATGCAAGTGTTGAAATGGAAGAAGCAATGTATGGATTAGATATATCAGCCAATGCTTTATATGAAAAATCTATAAAAACTCTTATAGGTTGGAGAAAAGAGGATACTTTTTATACAGTATCTCCATCTTTAATTTCAAATTTGCAATTACCAATTCAAAATCTATTATCAATATGTTCAATGTATGAATATTATCAATACACTGGAAATGAATCATTTTTAGAAATGGTATATCCAAGTGTAGTACAATATTTAAATCTATGGGAAATGAAAGAAAATGGATTAGTTGTAGGAAGAGGAAATTATTTTTTAAACTTATGGAAATGGTATGATTCACAAGGAGAAGCTGATTCTGTAATATTAGAAAATTTATGGTATTATTATGCATTAAAAAATACTCAAGAAATGGCAAGAGTTTTAGGGCATAGAGAAGATGTAATAAAATATAAATCACAACTAAATAAAATGAATAAAACAATTAATAATAATTTTTGGGATGGAGAAGGATATAAAACAGCTGAATATGAAGGATATGATGTAAGAGTAAACGCAATTGCCGTTTTATCTGGAATAGCTGATGAAGAAAAATACGAATCTCTATTAAGTATAATAGAAAACAGTTATAATAATTCAACATTTATGGAAAAATATATTTTAGAAGCTATGTCTGAAATAGGAGAAATTGAAAAAGTCCAAAATAGAATTAAAACAAGATATAGTGATATGATTAAAAATCAAGATTATAGTACAACTCTTTGGGAATATTGGTTTAATAGTTCTGGAAGTAAAAATCATGCTTGGACTGGTGGCCCATTAATTATAATGTCGAAATACTTTGCAGGAATAAAACCTCTAGAACCTGGATATTCGGAAATACTAATTAAACCTGATTTTGGAAATTTAAGTAAATTAAATTCAAAGGTAAATACTGTTAGAGGAATAATTGAAATGCAGGCTGAAAAAATTGATGGGAATTTAAATTTAAAAATTGATGTTCCAGAAAAAACATTAGTGGCAATTGAAAAATTATCAGATAATTGTGAAATTGTAATTAATCACAAAACAGTATACAAAAATGGAGATTTTAAGAAAAATAAAATATCAAAATTTGAAAAGAAAGATGATAAGTATGTATATGTTTATTTAGAAAAAGGAAAATATAATATAGTTTCTAGATAAGAAAAAAGACCTAAGTAATTAGGTCTTTCATTTATTTTATACTAGTTATTAACAGCATCTTTTAAAGCTTTTCCTGGTTTGAAAGCAGGAGCTTTTGAAGCAGGTATTTTGATTTCTTCTCCAGTTTGTGGATTTCTACCTTTTCTAGCTGCTCTTTTTCTAACTTCTAGTGAACCAAATCCAACTAATTGAACTTTTCCACCTTTCTTTAGTTCTTCTGACATTACTTCTACTAAAGCATCTAATGATTCTTCAGCTGCTTTTTTTGTTACGTTTGTTTTTTCAGCGATAGCTGCTACTAATTCAGCTTTGTTCATAACAAATTCCCTCCTTAAATTTCTTTTATTATTATCTCTTTTGTATTGAAACTAATCTATCAAAAAATTCCAATAAAGTCAAGAAAAGTAAACAAAATTTAATATTATAGAAACATTTGTAGTCACTTTTTTGATATTGTAATTAGTTTTAATAATAGATTATTCATCTTACATGGCAATACTTTACCAAACTTGTTTAATAAAGTCAATAATACAAATGAAAATGTATTGAAATTGTAAGAAAACTATAACTTTTTAGTGATAATATGATACAAATGTGATAAAATCATACATAGTTTAAGGAGAAAAATGGAAAAAAGATATATTATAATAGGTGAAAATAGAGTTGATTATTATTTAACTAAAAAGAAAATGAAAAATGTAAATATTAGAATAAAGAAAGATTCTAATATTTATTTATCCTGTCCATTAAAAATGAAAACAGAAGAGGCAGAGAAATTTTTAATACAAAAGTATAATTGGATTTTAACACAACAGAAAAAATTAAGAGAGTATTCTAGAGAAAAAGAAGATGAGAATGTTCAAAATAATGGTAAAGTATACTTTTTAGGTAATATATATATATTAAATATAATTCCTAGTAAAAAAAATAATATGAAAATAGAAGAAAAAACTATAAAATTATATATTAAAGAAAAGTACATAAATAATATAAATTATATTAATAAGCAATATGATAGGTGTTTAAAAGAGATTTCATATAAGGTATTTGAAGAATTAGTTATCAAATATCAAAAAGAAATGGAAAAATACGTAAAGAGATTTCCACAGATTGAGATAAAAAAGTTGAAAACTAGGTGGGGAAGTTGCACTCCACAAAAAAATAAAATTACATTTAATTTAAGTTTAATAAAAACTCCAATTGAGTGTATTGAATATGTTGTTGTACATGAATTGGCACATTTTAAGTATCAAGATCATAGTAAAAGTTTTTATAATTTAGTTGAAATGTTTATTTCAAATTGGAAGGATAGAAGAAAACTGTTAAATAATAAGTATAGCATTTTAGTTTAAGAAAATCTTAAAGAATACTTTTAAAAATAATGTTGATATTTATTATGAAAAATGATAATATTTATATGTTAAGATATAAAAAAATACCTTAACGCTTGCAAAAATAGTTAAATATTTTGCAAGATTCCCCAAAATTAAAATAGTTAAAATGGCTCTGAAGAAGAGTCATTTTAACTATAATATACTATTATTGAGGTAAAAAATGAATTATTATCAAAAACTAAGAAAATTTATAGGACATGACCCAATTTTAACGTCAGGAACAATATTAGTTGTATTTAATGAAAAAAAAGAAATTTTAATGCAGCTTAGGTCTGATTATAAACAATGGGGATTTCCTGGTGGAGGACTTGAATTAGGTGAAAGTCTAGAAGATACTGCAAAAAGAGAGTTAGAAGAAGAAACAGGATTGATTTTAGATACATTAAAATTAATAGATATAGTATCTGGAGAAGAAACTTATAGAGAATATCCAAATGGAGATAAGGTTTATGATGTTACTGCTGTATATGAAGTTACAGGATATCATGGTAATTTAAAAATAAATGATGATGAATCATTAGGCTTCGAATGGTTTGCTTTTGATAATGAGCCAGATAATATGCCAGATTTCATGAGAAGATATTGGAATAGAATAAAAAAATATTATGAGAATAATTAGTAAAAAAAGATAAAAATTTTATAGTTTTTATCTTTTTTTGTTGACAAATGGGGAAAACCCTTATAAAATACACATATTATATGTTTATGTTTACATAAACACCATAGGAGGTGACGTTTAAAAAGACAATACAAATTTTTGTAACTAAATACTGTTTTTACAACACAAGGAGGTAGCATTATGTCATACAATTTTGATGGAACAGCAATTTTTGCAATCTATTCTGCTTGGGAGGTTGCAGCAAGAATTGGATTACCTCTTTTGCCCAAAGAAACACTTTTTACAGTTCTTTGTGGTTTTCCCAGTACACCTGTTTACAAATACTTCATTTCTAAAGGAGTAGATGAAAAGGAAATTGAGCAAAAGCGGACAATGCTTTTCAATGAGATGATTATGGGGCAAAAAGAGTATTATGCAGTTCCTTTCCAGATTGCAACAGAAGACCCTGACAATCCAGATATGCTTATGGTTGATAACGAGATTCTAAAAATCCTGGATAAGGCAATGGAAATTGCTGAAAAGGAATATGGATCTGAAGCAATGGGAATTACTCATATTACAGAGGCTTTTTCAGAGTTGTATCCGGAAGAGTTTATGCACATCATGAAAACTTATATTCCTACTATTGGAATTCCGAATACTCTCAACCAGTTAGGAGCGGATATTATGGAAGATTATTTTGAAGTGCCAAGAGAACTTAGCAGCTTTTTAACTATTCTGAATGACAAGTATTCCAAAGACAGTACAGAATGCCATATCTGCGGGCGGGATGAAGAGACGAAAGCTCTTATAAGAATCCTGATGAAGAAAACAAAGAGAAATGCTGTACTCATCGGCTTTGCCGGAGTAGGTAAAACAGCATTGGTTGAGAAATTCACATGGATGATTGTTACAGGAAATTGCCCTGAGCAGTTTAAGAATAGCATTGTTTTGAGTCTTGATGTTAATGCTATTGTAGCAGGTACTCAGTACAGAGGAACTGCTGAAGAACGATTTAGACTGCTCATTGAATTCTTAGAAAAGAATCCCAGATGCATTTTGTTTGTGGATGAAATCCATTTATTGCTTGGTGCAGGTGCATGCCGCGAAGGTGATTTGGATTTAGCAAATGCGCTGAAACCTATGCTGGCCAGAGGAGAAACTCGTGTAATTGGTGCTACTACCGAAGATGAATATCAAAAGTATTTTTCTAAGGACTCTGCATTGAAACGGAGATTTGAGCCTATTGAGGTTCGTGAGCCGAGGGCAGATGAAGTTTATGATATGATTAAAAATCAGATTAAACTGCTTGAGCAGGCTCATCATACCACCATTTCTAAGGAACTTGTAGATGCTGTTATTTTCAAGGCAGCCTGTTTCAATTTCGAAACTAAAAATCCGGATAGAACTCTGGATTTGCTGGACAAAACTATGGTTTGTGCTGAACTTGAAGGCAGAAAAGAAGTTACTCAGCAGGATATTTTGGAGAATTTCAAAGTTAATCAAAAGAAATTTGATAAAATGAGCGAAAAAACTAAGTATGCTACTGCATATCACGAAGCAGGGCATTATATTGCTCATAAATTCTCTGAAGAACTTGTTGAATATGTGTTGCTTGCTGTATCTATTATGCCGGCAGAAGATTATCTGGGAGTGAATGTCTTTGAAATCGACCGAGATATGACTGCTTCCAAAAACAGAGACTACTATATCCAGAAGATTGGATGTTTCCTTGCAGGCAGAATTGCTGAAAGAATGTATTCCAAAACATTAACTGCTGGTGCAGTTTCTGATTTGAATAAAGCAACTGTGGTTGCAAGGGCTATGGTAACACAGTATGGTCTGGTTGAGGATATGTCTCAGGATCGTGTGTTTATCAAAGATGACCAGGGAATGTTCAGCCAGAAAATGATTTCTGATATCAATACTCATATGGATGAAATCCTGAAGGAAGCTCGTGAGTACACAGAAAAGCTTCTGAAGGAGAAGAAGGCATATTTGGATGCGCTGGCAGAGGCTCTTGTTCAGAAAGGTATGTTGTCAAATAACGAGATTGAAGAGTTGTTTAAAAATGTAGAATTGTCTAATTAAAACGTAGGGTCAGGTAATGACCATAATTACAAAGGGGGGATGCATAATTGCGTCCCCTCTTTTGCATGGTAAATTAAAGAATTTGCAAAAAAAAATAAGAAATGATATAATTTTAACAGGTATGCTTATTTACCTTAAAGTACATTCTCATCTTAATTTTATATTTTTATGGAGGGCTAAAAATGAACATCAATCTTCCTATCGATCAGTACAAGGACGCTATTGTCAATGCTATCGCCAAGAACGATTTTCTTATCGTTGTGGGAAGAACCGGCTGTGGCAAGACCACGCGGATTCCCCAATTCCTGGTTAACAAATTTGCCCAGGTTATCGTCACTGAGCCGCGCATTTTGACGGCGAAGACCGCTTCTCACCGCGTTGCGGAGGAAATGGGAGTGACGGTTGGCAAGGAAATCGGATACAAGACGGGCTACGACAAGTGCTTCTCTGCTGACAGCAGAATTCTTTTCTGTACTGATGGGCTTCAGCTCGTTAGAACTATCACCATGGCTGACGGTAGCAAAGAGAACGTCCTGGTTATTGACGAAATCCACCTGTGGAATCGCAATATGGAGGCTCTGGTTGCCTGGTGCAAGTTCATGAGGAACAAGTGGAACACCAAGGTGGTGATTATGTCTGCTACCATGGATGCTGAGAAGCTTAAATCCTATTTGGGAAGCAAGACTGAAATCATCAACGTTCCTGGCAGGCTGTATGAGGTTGCGGTCGAGCACCGCCCCGCTTACATGCTGGTTCCTACTGTTCTGGAGTATGTCAATGAAAAACGCGACACTATTGTTTTTGTTTCCGGCAAAAAAGAGATGGAAAGCCTGATCGAGGATATTAAAGAGGAAAACTGCGATGCAGTTATCCTGCCGCTACACGGCGACCTCGAGTGGGAAGAGCAGAAAAAGTGCTATTTGAGCTATAACGTTCCTAAGGTCATCGTTGCAACCAACATTGCTCAGGATGGTGTAACTATTCCTGGAATCAGTGTTATTGACACTGGCAAAGCCAAGATTTCCAATGCGGAGTCCGGCGTTGAAGGGTTGGTAGAGATTGAAATCAGCAAGGCTGATTGCAAACAGCGTGAAGGAAGAGCCGGCAGGACCGAAGGTGGCAGGTATACTCTTTGCTCTGATTATCCTTATGAGGAGCGTGAAGATTATACTGTTCCGGAAATCCAGCGTTCCATTCTGGACCGTATTGTCCTGCAGCTGGCTGCAGCTGGACTTGATGCTGAAGAGCTCGAGTTCTATCATCAGCCGGATAGCGAGGCAATTCGGCTGGCCAAAAAGAAGCTGATTGCTCTCGGCGCAACCGACTCTGATAACAACGTTACTGAGTTGGGTTCCAAAATGGTGAAAATGCCTGTTTCTGTCGAACTTGCCCGAATGATTATTGAGGCCGAAAAATATGGCGTGACCGAGCAGGTTATGACCATTGCGGCTATCATTGAATTTGGCGGACTGCTCAGAAAAGGCAAGAAGTATTCTTGGGTTAGCTACAGCAATTTCACCTATGAGCACGGCAGCGATTTGCTAGCTGAGCTTGATGTGTGGAATAAACTCTGCGAGAAGGACTATATCGACTTCAACGAGGTTGGTATCAGCAAGAAAAACTTCCGGAGAATCAAGGAGCATATCAAGAAGCTTAAGAATGCGCTGGACAATCTGATTGATATCCAGAATAACGATGACCGCGAGGCCATTGTTAAATCCTGCATTGCCGGCATGGCAACAAACATTTTCGTTTCTGACGGATATGGTCGTTTTGTGGGAGAAGATGGAGTCGTCAGACAGCTGGACAAAGGTTCCTGCGTGCATTCTACCTATTTGGAGCCGGTTTATTGCGTGGTTGGTACACCGAAAAGTTTCCCTGTTAAAGGGCGTTGGGGGTACACTGATCAGATGAATCTGGTTACTTTTGCTACGAAAATTAGCAAAAGTACGCTTGAGAAGTTGCTTGTGCCCAGCCAAATCCGTGAAGAGTCTGAGTGTGTTTATGATGCTGAAAATGATGCCGTTATGGTATTCAAAAGCAGGTATTATCTCCAGCTTAAACTCAGCACTGATTCTGAGCTGGACTATAATCATCCCGACTATGCCAATCTGAAAGCCGAGTATGAGGCGGAACAGGAATGGCGTAGGAAGCTCTATTCTTCCAGCAGTTCCTATGAGAGTAGGATTGCTGACACGCGTCAGCAAACTGTTGTAATTGACGGCAAAGAATTTCAGGTCTACTATTCCTACCGTAAGCCGTATATCTGTGTTGACGATAAAACTCTGTTCACAACAGATGTCAAAACCGTAGCACTTGATAATGGCACACGGGTAATGCTCCGAAACGATAATGTATATCGGAGAGAAGAGGAGAGCATGGCTGGTCTTCGCAATGCCGTTGAAAATCAGCGAATCACTAGAATTCGTGATTACAAGAAGAGAGGGTATGAGAGAATCCAGGTCGGCACTTTGCAGGATGTTTTGGACTATGCCGATGAAATCGGCACAATCGAGCTTACCATGAACAAAGGTGGATATGGCGATGAACCAATTCTTGCGTATGGCTGCATTACTCTGAAAAAGAAGACAGTTTCTTTTGAGCTGTTGGATGATGAGGAGAAGGCGGCAGGTAATACGCGTGAGGCTATGCAGTATCTGTTTATGAAGGAGGTTGAGAGATGCTACCCTATGGGCAGTTTTAGTGCTCAGACGGGAAAGAAGAAAAAGATTCTTACTCCGAAGGAAAATGAGGTGAAAATGGAATTCGATTCTCTGGTTAGAGAGTTGCTCAGCGGATTGACTGTTGGCAATGCTAAGGAGAACTTGGAGTTCCTGGAGGAGTACTTCCAGGAAATTACCGAGAACATCAAGAAAGCGAGCTAACGGAAAAGAGGCATAGAAAAACAGAAGGCGCCCAGCAAATGCTGGGCGCTTTCTGTTTTGGTAGAATGAAGACCTCTCCAAAGCGGCCCTTGCTGGATTGGAAGCACTGAAGGGCTGCGAAGCCGAAAAAGCTGCAATTGAGCAGGTGACCGAAGAGTAAGTCAAAAAGAACCAAAAATGTATAAAACTCTATAGCAACTTAAACAAACTACATTTCTATCACTAAATAAAAACTCTTTTAGGAATCAGGGATTTCCTTCATACAAAGAAAAACTATCAAAAACTGAATAAAATCAGTTCAGAGCAGTCATCACTTGCTCTGTTTTTATAGAAATAAAAAAAGATATGTGTCATCACCACATATCAAGTATTACATAATGAACGGCTAGTTCATCAATGTATAAATATTATAGCATTATTTATATAATTATGTCAAATATGATTTAAAGTGTCATTGTAAAGAATCTACTTCAAACTATCCTATTGAAAATATTGTATATTATCGTACAGATTATTTAATGAGAAGGGCTTGGATGGTTGCTGTAATATATGATATGGATATTGATGCAAGCCCATCAGATAAATGTTATACTTATTTTGTAGATACAACAACAGGAGAAATTATTGGTGGAAGAAAGGGATACCATGAAACTTGGTATAAATTAAAAAATAATTTATAGAAATAAATTTACTAAATATAAAAATAAGAGAGTTTAGAAAATCTCTTATATGGTCAAGGTGAACCTTGATAATATTTTCAAATAAATAAGTAATATACATTTTATATTTATATAATTTTGCTATGTTTTAAATTTTTACTTTAAGTTCAAATTCTATTTCATCTGTATCCATTAATATAAATTGCTGAATACTTGCAATTAATAAAGCCTGTGCCATATTTAATGCATCAAAATATTCTTTATCTGAAAATTGAAAAAATTCTTGAGTATCACCATCTGGACAATATCGTGGTGGAAAATTTAGCTCTCCATGAATAAAACGTGATCTTACATTGTACATATGTTTTAACCTTTTCATATAATCTTTTGGTTCTCCAAATATAGACTTACTTTTATCTTTAATTTGTTGTAATATTCCTTCTTTGCTTCTAACATATATAGCTTCAATTCCTATCATAGAATAGAATAAGTCTTCATAAGAATAGCAATCATATATATAGGTGAGTGCACTTAGTGCTCTTTCAATAGAGTTAGTAGCCATACCTTTTATAAAACCTGTTCTTTGTTTTAACCAATTCCAACTCTTATCTATATTAATAATATTTATTTTAGGCCATTCATTTTTGTTGGCTTCAGTAACAGAAACTAGTAAAGAGCTTAATGATCTATTAGAAGAACTATGATACTTATTATTTATATAAATTTCTGTTTCACGTACTTCTAATAAGCCTGGATAACTAATATTGATTGCTATTTCAAAATTTTATATTTGTTGCTTAAAATCATATATTACACTTTCTATATGTATAAGTTCAATAATATCCTTATTTTCATCTTTTTCTTCCAAATTCTTTTCAACTGTATATTTATATTTTTCTCTGTTAATATCCATGCTAATAAATAGAAAAATATCACATTTTGCATTTTTTTCTATTTTTAGTTTAACTTTCGTTTCCTTGTTATTAATTAGCATCTTAGTTTCCATCTCATTCAGTTCTTCTAGCATTTGTTGAAACATATTATCTGTATATGATTTTTCCTTTTCTGCATTTTCCCAATATATAGGTGTATTGATAATTAATTTTGCTTTATATTCTTTTTCTATGCCCTTATATTCTTCCGAAAGTTTGAACAACATTTTTAGATTACCTCTTGCTTATATTTTAATTCAATTTTATTGTGATTATATTAACATATTTTGTTAACTTTTACAAGATTATAATATCCTTGAGAAAAGTAAAATAGAAGATTTATACGATAATATGCAAGATAAAATTGTACGAGATATTTGTAAAGATAGTAGACTAGATAATATATGGGCTGAAATTAACGAAATTGATGAGTTGCTAAAAAATACTCTTTCTAAAGAGGCACAATTAATTGATTTAGAAAGGAAAAAAGCTTTTGCTTATGGTTATAATCTTTCAAATAAATTGATGATTGAATCAATGATAGAATAAAGTTAATATGATTTGGGAAGTATTTATTACTTCCCTTTTTATGTGCTTAAATAATTCTATATAATTTTAAATAATAATGTCTAACAATAATTCTAACAGAAATCTATGCCTTCCTTGTTACTCAAAGATTACAAAGATTTAGTTTTTGTTAGACAGTTTTTTGGAGAAGTCTAACAATAAATCTAACAAAAACTCTGTAACGCTGTATTAGTCTAAATAATTTTAAATAATCTTGAATGATAAAATGCTTATTTTTAGGCATTTTGAGATACTATTCAATAATTTTGAATAAAAATAAAAAGTGTTGAAAACTACTATTTTCAACACTTTTTGCATCTTGCTGGTCGAGGTGATTACAGTCAAATACTTCAAAGTATATAAAAATAAGTGTTTTCGAAAATCTTGTCGTGTGAATGTGCAGAAAGTTTTTGAAGTATGAGGAAGTTTGAGAAATATTCAAAAACGTTATTATAATTTTTAATATTAGCTATGTCATTTTATATTTTTTGTTTGGATAATTATCAATATTGTTAATAAAAAGATTTTAGACTTGAAAATAACTAGATATTGATATATAAATAACGTGAAAACAATTTATATAATGGAGAAAAATATGAAAAAGATTGAAAATTCTTTTTATGAATATTTTAATACAATTATACATACTAAAATATTTGAAAAACTAAATTTATTTATAAAGAATAATGTTTGGATTGTTCCAATAATCTATTTTATAGGAACGATAGCTCTAATTATAAGAGATAAGGAATATGGGTTGCCATTTTCACCAATTTCTTTAATTCAGTTTGCTGTTATAGTTGTATATGTAGGCATTTTTTTAATAATGTATACTTGCATAGAATATAGCAACATACAATTAATTGAATTTTTTAAAAGAATAGTAAAAAAAGAAAAAAATATTATATTTCAAATGATAGTACAAATAATAGTACATATTGTTTTTATGCTTATTATTCTTTCTATATTTCTTTTTATTTTAGGAAATATGGAAAGAACATTATTAATATGTATAAGCTATTATATAGTTTTTCCAATTATTATTATGCTAATTGATAGTAAATATAAATCATCTAACTTAATAATTATTATATTCTATATAACTTTAATACTAGAAATTCCAATTTCTTTAGGAGGATTTAAAGGACAAGAAGTGTTATACCATAATATAAGTGATAATACTGAGAATGAATATGTTTATTATGGAAATTATGATGGATTATATCAATTTTCTGATAATGATAATATTTATTTGATTCCAATCGATAGTGGTTATATAATTTATCATAAAAGCAATAAATAATTTATATTGAAATAAATGAAATTATATAATAAAGAATTAAGTATTTTTCTAAAAATATCAAAAGCAATAAGGTTTATGCTTTTTATTAAAAAATGAAGAAGATATTAGTTATTTTATAAAAAAAGTAGTATGTATATTTATAACATACATACTACTTTTCATAAACAATTATAATTTGTCTTTCCAATTTGAAGCTCCATACAAAATTCTATCTATATATACTATTTTTTCATTTTCGTTTATTCTATAAAAAGCAATATAGTTTTTTATAATAAGTTTTCTAATATTATCATAATTAGGTATTTCTATATCGATAATAGCAAATTTTTGAGGAGAATATTCAAGTTGCTTTATTTCTTCTTTTATTAATTTTGCATATTTTCTAGCAATATTTGGCTCTTGTAATTCATCTTTTATATACATAATAATACGTCTTAAATCATTTTTAGCTATTAAAGATAATTGTACTTTATATTTTTTTGACATTTGTAACTCCTAATTTAACATTTCTTCGATTTCTGAAAAAGCCTCATCAACAGAACATACATTGCCGTTTTCTGTATCTTGTATACCTTTTTCTAATTTTTTCTTTAAATCATCTTTATCTTTAATAATTAAATCCTCTGGTGCATTATCAGTAATAGAAGCAAATTTAAGATATTCTATATATTCCATAACTTTACTAGAAAGTTCTTCAGGTAAGCTTTCTATAATGTTATATAATTCTTGTTTTTGAATAGACATACTCTTCACTCCTTTTCATTTCTATACTTTATATTATATCACATTAATTATATTTTTCATACAGTTTATTCAATAAATCTACATAATAAATTTTGACAATGAAATGCATTTAGAAGATGATATGTATTTCATTGTCAATATGCTATTGCAATGAATCTACAAATAATTGATATGCTATTGAAAAACCTCTTATAAAAGATTCTTCCATTTCTAATCCTTGCATTTCACTTTCAATGTCGACATATTCTTGAAAAAGTTTGAAATCATTTTGTGTAAGTTGATTTTCAAGTAATATCTCTTTTTCATTTCTGCGATTAACAATTTCTTTGTAGGAATCCATTAAAACTAAATTATCATTAAGTTGTGTTTCAACCGATAAATATAATTCTCTAATTGACTTTTTATTTTTCATAATTCTTCTCCTTTGTTTTTTATTTATTGTATTTTTAGAAATTTATAAAATCAATAAATATAGTTAAAGTTAATATAATTCACACGACATAAAATTCTGATATTCAGTTATTATAGGGAATTAAAAATAAAAAATATGGTCTCAATTAAAAAATTATGACTTGAAAATAGCTAGATATTGATATATAAGTAAGATAAATAATAATTTATACTATTATTTTATTATTAGAAAGAAGGAATAATGAAACAAATAATTTTTTTAATAGATATGGGAAATGCACAATTTTTAATAGATAATATTAACAATCAATATAAATTGCCATCATTAAAATATCAAAAAGATATTACAAACATTAGTGATACTTTTTTTAAAAAATATAATATAAAAATAAAAGAAAAAAGTCTAGAAATATTAAAAGATACTGATAATTATACATTAATAAAAGCACATACTGATAATTTTACAGGAAATAAAAAATATGAATGCAAAATCATAAATGAAGCATATGAAATAATAGATGACAAAATTCATAAAAGTATATTATTAGATATTATCAACAATATATTTTTTGAAATAATAAATGATTCCTTCTGGTTAGGAATAATATTAACGGTCGAAGATAACCTAGAAGATTATCAAATGAAAAATATATTATCATCTTTCTTATTATTTTTTTCTTCTATATTTTGCCAAGAAATTGTTCAATATAAGCTAGGAGAAATTAAAAATTCAGAACTCACGAATAAAATGCTAAAGCAGATAAGAAATTCATATTTAAAAAAATGCCCTTTATATGATTCTAAAAATATAAAGAAAATAATAAATGAAATGGGAATAGATTTTGATAAGGATGGAACATTTGATATTGTATTAAATTTAGTTAATAATGAACTTATTGATATTAATAGTCGAAACTGGAATATTAATAAGAGTAATGATTTTGAAATGTATAATGGTATAATACTTAGCCCTAGAAGATGGATAAAAAATCAATTACCAAAAGAATTAAATAGCCTATTCGAAGAAGTAAGAAAAGAATTTGTTGAAGAATTTATAAAAAGATTTAGTAAAATTAAAATTGTTTCAAAGTCATATTCTACCAAAAAATTATTTAGTATAGATTTATCATATGATGAAAAAGTATATATATTACAAAGAATTGGATTAATAAAAACTATTAAATTAATTTGTGATATTTTTGGAAATGATAAATTTGTCATAGAAAAAGACAATGATGGCTTTTATTTAGATTTTAATGCTTTTCTTATAAAAATTAAAGCAACATTGATTGAAATGATTTGGAATGATAATCAAAATAATAATATTCCTTTTTTAAAGAAAATAGTAAATCAATTACCCAAAGAACTAGATACAGATTTTTTTATTATTAACAGAAAATGTAGGGACAATATACATTATGGATTCTACAATAGTATAAAAAAAGATGAGTATGAACTTTTAGAAAAAAATCAAGATATTTATATAAATTATATTGTTGGAGAACTAAATAAAACAGTTGTATATGTTTTTGATAAAAAATATAATCTATCTATAAAAATAGCCAATTTTTTATATAGGATTTTTAATAAAGACAAAATATAACTTTTCTAACTAAATAAAAAACTAATAAAAGTATCAAAATTTAATTTTTGATACTTTTATTAGTTATAGTGGAAGAGTTTGAGAAACCGACAGAGGTTTCTCATAATTTTAGCCCAGAATCAATTAAGGGGCTAAAATTATTTATAAAAATAATGAGTAATTGTACGAATATTTTTATAACACGATTAAAATATTAAATAAACTTTTTCAAAAGTTTATGGTATTTGTTGTCCTTTGTAAAAAGATCACAACAAATATAAATATTCAATCGTGCTAAAATGGGTTATTAGGGAAATATGTTCCCTAATCATACAGAAGCTCTGTGAGCTTCTAGTATGTTAGAAACTCACGAAAGTTTTATATAAGTTATGTCATAATAAGAAATTTTAAAATAAAGAAAAGCTACAAAGTGTAGCTAGTATAAGAAGGAGTGATTTATATGAGTTATGCTATTATAAGAAATGCTAATTACAAAAGAGATAATCTTGCAGGACTTTACAAACATAACGAAAGAAAAAACACAAACTATTCTAATAAAGATATTAATAAGAATATGTTTTGTAAAAATTACTCTTTAAAAAATCCACAAACAACATACACAAATTATCTAAAAAAATTACAAGAAGAACATAATTTACAAGGAAGAATTATAAAAACAACTAATGTAATGTGTGAATTTATAATTACATCTGATAAAGAATTTTTTGAAAAAATTGGACTAGAAGAAACAAAAAGATATTTTCAAACTGCTTATAAATTTGTATCAAGTTATCAAAATTTAGGCGAAGATTATATTGTATCAGCAAAAGTACATTTAGATGAAACAACACCTCATATGCATATTGTTTTTGTTCCAGTTATACACAAATTAGATAATAAAAGTGGAAAAATAATTAATAAAATTGCTTGTTCTGAATACTGGAGAGGAAAAGACAGTTATAAAAGATTACAAGATAATTTTTATTCTTATATGATAAAATCAGGTTTTGATTTAGAACGTGGAAATGCAAAAGAAAATGCACATATTCCTATTGAAACATTAAAAAGTATAACAGAATATGAAAATATAAAATATGAACAAACTCAAACACCTATAACTGAAATAAATAGTAATAACATAGAAGAACTTAAACTACATAATAAAAAGCTAGTTAAGTATACAAATACATTAAGAGGTTATTATATAAAATCTCAAAATGCAATTGAAAGATGTATAAAACTTGAACAAGAAAATACTAATTTGAAACGTGAAAACGAAAATTTAAAGCAAGAAAATTATAAACTAAAGAATTATATTGAAAAAACTTTTGAAGTTGCCAAACAACTATTTAATTTTCCTGTACATACATTTAAAAACTTAGTTGATAATTTCATAAAATCTTTTCAAAAAAATTAATAAACTAAAATTTGAATAACTGCTTTAATAAATTAACTAATATTGATATAATTAGTAAAATACATTTGAAAGGATCTATTTTATGGAATTGATAAAAGTATTTATAATTATTTCTTTGCCATTTGAAGCAATACATATCTTAATTGCAAAGAATAAATTTGGAAAATATGTTCTACCAATTATTTCTTATATTTTATCTTTAATGAATGTTTTAGGTCTTGTAATTTATAATATAAATGAGAGCCAAAAATATAGAAATCCAGTAAAAGATAATTTCGTAAAGGAAATACCTTCTTATATTATACTTTTTATTATATTTAACATTCCAACAATAATTTTTTGTATTACTAACATATTAGTTAATAAAAAACAAAAAAATAAAGAAAATAAAAATTGAGTATAAAATATTTTATACTCAATTTTTATTAATATTCTGTATTATAAAACTGAATTTTAATATTAGTTTCTGGAAATTCATTATTATAAAATTGATAAGAACTTATTTTTTGTGGTTCTCTAAAAATACTGTCTGTTAAATCTTCTTTTTCAAAACTATCAAATTCAAAATAGTTATAACTCTCTGAAGACATGGTACTTCTAGATGAATCTTTACAAACATAATATTTATTGTTTAAATTAGAATATTTTATATCATATATTAATAAACTATTTTCTATTGTTGATAGTTGCGAAACAATTCTTATTTCTGCATCTTTATTATTATTTATATTGTCAATAAATTCATCAAAAACATCTATATTACTAGCAGGATTTGTTATTATAACAAAACATCTATCAGCAATAGCATTTTCTATTGTATAATTTTGTGAAAGATTTTTTATATTTTCATAATTATTCATAAAATCTATATCATCTATTGTTATATATATATCAACGTTTTCTTTTAGTAATGCTCTATCAATTTTAATTGATATTCCTCTATCTAAATCAGGTTCTTTTATACTATTTTCTTTACTTAACCCAATATATAAGGTATTATTATCTGAATTAATACTACCAAAAGCTAAATTTTTAGTGGATTCATTTTCCGTTACTGTTAAAATCATAAAATTAGTTTCAAAATCTTTCTCAGACATATCTAAAATATCTTGATAATTATTTTTATATAATAAATATTCTTTATAATCATTTATTACTTCGTAATAAATTGAATTATGAAATTTCATGGTATCTCCATAATAAACCTCTGAATTAATAGGGGAAAAATATTTAAAATCATATAAAATTTCATTTTCAAAATTATCATTTTTCTGCATTTTTTGAATTCTATTAATTTGCAATATAAGCATTATAATAATGATTAATACTGCCAAGATAAATATAACTTTTTTCATACATACCTCTATGAATATTTTTTCTAATTACTCAATGACTTTTATTGATTTCAATTTTAAATCAACTAATGATTCACTTAAATTTTCATATTCTACCTCTACTATATTTCCTTTTTGTAAATTTCCAATTATTTCTGTATTTTCATTAATATATACTTTTTGTATAAATGGGAAATGATAAACTGTATCTGAATTTGTATCATCTTCTATATCATATTTTAAATACATGTACCCTTCTTCTTTATAAATATCTCCAGCAACTATTGTAGATTCAAATGTTCTTTTTCCACATATAGTGTCACTCTTCATCTGATTATAGTCATCCGATTTTAAAACAACGATAGAACCTTTAGTTTTAAAATCATTATTAAAACTTCCTTTTTTAATTAAATCACCAGAACAAATTATTAAGTCATCTTCTTCAATATAGCTTGTATCATATTCTTTTAATGTTAAATAGTCTATACAACTTTGATTAGTATCATCAATATTAGAAGTTGTATATTCTTCTATTTCATAGCCTAATTCACCAAAATGTTGTCCACCAAATATATAAATAAATCCATTGTGATGAAGTTCGACTATACCGGTTATAGATACATCTTTCTCAATATCGCCTATTTCACTTTCTTTTTCAGAATCATATACTATATAATTTCTAACATTTTCAGATTCATTTGATTTATTTTTTTGATTATTTTTTAACATTACTGATAATATTGCAACAACAACAATAATTATACATATAATTATTGCTAAAATTTTTATTATACTATTTTTCATTTTTTCTCCATTTCTAATACTTTTAATATTTTTCTTTCAATTTTTTTAGCTCATTAAATAAATCTTTTCTATGTTCATTTTCTTCCCATTCTCTAACATAACATATATACGTTTGCTCATCTTTTTTCTCTTTCCAATTTAATGAATTTTCTGTTGTATCTATATCGTTATAATCTAAAGAATTTTCATTATAATCTTCTATTGATATTTCAAATTTTAATACATAGCATTCAGTAGTATCTCCAAATCCCAAATCAACTGTATTAATTGAAATTGGTAAAAATGATGATGAATTTTCTATGTATAATAGTTGCATTAATTTTTGAGTAGCTTCATAAGATATTTTTTGTTTATTTCTGACATTCCAATGTATAAAAATTAATAAAAATATAATTAAAATAATAAATATACAAGTTAATATTTTCTTTCTCAAACATATCACCTAACTTCTAATTTAAATATTAAATTTTCTCCACAATATACACGCACCAATTAAGAAACTTATCATATTTATTAATACATATTTTTTCCAACTAATAGCAATTTTTCTTTTTACATAAATATTAATTGGAACTAGTAATAATAAGAAATATAGACCAATTATTATTGTACTTAACATAAAAGAATTAAAAAATAAAGTTGAAAAAATTATAATGTAAAAAGCAAGAAAACTAGCCTTTCCTACCAAACAATTATATAAAAATATAAGTAATAATAGTATTTTCATTCTTATTTTTTCATTTTGTTTTAATTTTCCTATAATAAAAATTGCAAGTATAAGTATTGTTATTACTATAAAAAAAGTATTTATTTCCACTTCAATTTTCCCTTCTGTTTAATAACGAAATTAGTGTCCTTTTCTTAACTCATAAAATGTATACATTACACTACCAAAGTAAAAAACTATTGATAATATAAGTGATATTACTAATGCTATTAAAATTTTTATCATAAATCTAATATTCTTTTTATATTCTTCTTCTGGAGTTAATTCTTGTGATTTTTTTCTATACTTTAAATAATTAAATATAAATATTATAATTACTTGAAATACGAATGTACTTATAAATGTAATTAGTGGAACATATAATATATTCATTTTTTCTCCCTTACATTAAATATATTTAGCATAAAGTAAACTTAAAATGATTACTATACATTCAATTACTATTAATACAATATTTGTTATAGTTTCTATTTTTTTTAAGTTTTTACGATATTTAAAATAATATAAAATAATCAATAATATATTTATAGACAAACTAATCAAAGAAAAATTTATAAAATATTTTGGAAAAGTACCACCAAAATTTAAATCTCTCAAATATTCTTTATTAGGTACTGGGAGTTGAACATATAATGTATTTATTAGAACTAAATACATTATATTTAAAATGGTAATAATTATATTTATAACTCTAAAAATTTTCATTTTTTACCTCTGCAAATTATTTATTTAAATAATTTATATCATAAAAATAGATAGTTCGCAATGTGAACTACCTATTTCTCTCAAAGTCCATGAACAAGTTTTCAAGTTTTTTACATAAACTTTCAAAATCACATTCTGATACTATTTTTGCTTTTTCTTTTTTTATCATATCTATTTCATCATCTAATTTTTTATGCATCTCATTTTCTCCTTTCAAAATTTAACAGCTAAACTATTATACTGGTTGTATAACCAATAGTCAAGTGTCAAATACTAATTATATAATCAAGTCGAGGTAATTAGTATGGTGAAAGTAAAGATAGAAAATGGCTATTATCTTTTCAAGTTAGAAGATTTAATAGAAAGAAATAATATAAGTATCAATAAACTTATCAGAGATACAAACACAGATTTCAAAGTTATAAAAAGATTGATGACTGGCGAATTAGTTAGAATTGATATATTTGTTCTAGCAAGATTATGTGATTATTTTAATTGTTCTATAACAGATATAGTTGAATATATACCAAATAAGAAGTAGTGTAAATTATAGATAAATAATTATACTACTTCTTATTTATTTTCTAAAACATTCATAAATAATATTAATAAATTTTTAGGAGTTTTTAGATAATAATCATATTTTACATTAAATATAGTATAAAAATTATCTTTAAACATTGTATTATTAATATTTTGTATTGCATAACAAATTCTATGACTTGCAGTATTTACAGAAATATTATTAATTGAACGATATTTAAAAAATGATGATACAACTTTATCGAAATAAATATCGTAGTCTTGATTGAAATAAGTATATAAAATTAAATCTTTTAATAGTTTAGTTCCAAAAATATTAATATTAAATCCTAAATTGATAAGAGAGTTATAAACAAATTGCTCGTATGATTTATACTTAACATCTTTTGTATATTCATAAGAACAGTTCATATATACCCCCTTTCTGATTATAGTATAGCATTTTGTGTTTACATAAATCAATTTTGGAAGGCTATAAGAAAAATTACAAAAAAATATTATTTTTTATAAGAAAAGTTATAAAATGTAAGAAATCTTATAATAAATTAAATATATTTTCAATGAAAATATATTAAAAACTACCATTAAATGGTTAAAATCATAATTATTGTATTTTTATGACAAAAAATAGCCATAGGATGTAATGGCAATTACACGGAACCTATGGCTTTTATATTAAACTAAACTATCGCGAGTAGTCTAGTTTAAAACGAATTCAGTTCTCCCCAAAGGGAAAGGGGAAAAAATCCCCTTTTTCTCGATTATGAGAATTAATTAATAAATAGGAAATCCTCCAGGAAGTCCTAATGATATTCTTTTTGAATCTGCCATTACGATTGTACCCCGTGCAATAAATTTCTAATAAGATATTAACAAACTATATTACACAGAAATCGAATGACCTTGTATAATATATATATAATCCAAGCTCTCGCGAAGCTTAGAATTTTTGTTTCAAGCTTACTTGAGCAATCGGATTAAAGTATATACTATAAAAGCATAACCGATTATCTATCTTAATAGATAACTATATTATAGCATATTTCGTCATTTTATGCAATTTTATCACATTTTTATAAATTGTAAGGAAAGTTGCAAAAACACTATAAAAATGGTATAATTATGTAAACAATTGAAAGGAGATTTCTATATGTATAATTTAGAAGCCTATAAAATTGGAAAAATAATAAGAGAAGTAAGAAAATCAAAGGGATTAAGTATTGAAGAACTTGCTAAAAGAATTTGTAAATCAACAACCACTGTTTATAAATATGAAAGAGACGAGGTTGCTCCTGATTTAATTACTACGCTAGAAATATGTAATGTTCTAGAAATAGATATTAATGACTTGACTATAAAAGATAGAATTGAAGTAAATAGAGAAACTTCTGTAAATCCATTTACAACAGATTTGTTATATATCTATTATTTAGGATTTGGCAGTTTAGCTGAATATAGATTAAAAATAACTCCAGAAAATGGATTTATGAAAGTTGATTTTTTATTAGGGGATAATCAAATATATTATACTGGAACTATTGAATCAAATTCTGATATTGCATTTATAAGTTTAAAAAACTATTATGCAGTAAATCAGTCTTTTGAAAAATTGCAACTTACAATAAATATGAAATTTAGTATAGACGGAATGAATGCAGGTGTATTATTAGCATTAAGAGAAGATGTTAACTTACCAGTTATAAAGAAATTTATATTATCTAAAAGAAAAATAAAAGATGAAGAAAAAAGCGAAATTATGAAAAGATTAAATTTAACAGATAATGAACGAGCAAATTTATTAAAAAATGGCTATTGGTATCCTGATATATCAAACAATACTGGATTTAAAGGTGTATAATTACTTAAATATACAAGATAAAGCTAGAGAAATCTAGCTTTATTTTTTTGCTATTTTATACGAACAAAATTTTCCCCCAAACTTTCCCATACTGTCCTATATTACCCTATTATAAATCATTTGAGAAAATATCTGCTAAAATGAAATTAGTTCGAACAACTAACGATTATCGATAATCAAAATATTATTTTAGGAGGTTCAAAATGGAACATTTTGATCACATCTCAAAAGAATATTTTGAGAATAATGAAAATTTAAATAACAGTATACAAGAGAAAAAAGTTAATAAGTTATTAGATAAGATGACTTATAAAAACTACACAGGAAATGAATTTACAAATATAGATTTAGATGAAGAACATCTTGAAAATGCTTTTGGAAATGAAAAACATTATTATGCTATGAAGAATATTCCTTTATTAGAGAAGAAAGTTTTATATTGGTTAATTGTACGTGAATTAAGTATAAAACAAGTTTCAAAAATCTTAAATAAAACACCTAACGAAATTATAACTCTAA
The DNA here is from genome assembly GCA_948676835.1 of uncultured Clostridia bacterium. Taxonomy (GTDB): domain Bacteria; phylum Bacillota; class Clostridia; order TANB77; family CAG-508; genus Scatovivens. Next base: position 224,134 of record CAPOZU010000001.1, on the reverse strand, counting down.
AAAAACAAGCAATTAATCATTTCAAAACTAATTTAAGTAAAGGAGCAAATAACAATGAATAATAATGTAAAAGTAATCTATAAGAAAATTACAAAAGATTTTGATAAAAAAGGATTCATTAACTTAAATCATAGATTTGTTAATACTAAAGAAGATTTAGTTGAAATAGCAAATATTTTTAGAAATCCATGTTATGAAACATTTAGACTTGTTTATACAAAAGATAACGAAATTGTTGGCTATGAAAGTATTACTTCAAGAACTCCAACAAGTGTCAATTTATTTACAAAAGATAATACAGGAAAAATTAAAGCAGAACAAAATTACTATAAAATCAATGACAGAATAAAACGTTTACAAGCAAATGGCTATTATATGTTGCATAATCATACAAGTGGCGTTTCTTCTCCTTCAAGTATAGATTTAAAAACAACTCAAAATTTTGCTCAAAAGGTTAAAGGTTTTAAAGGTCATTTAATACTTGGAATTGATAACTATTCTTGGATTGATATTGATAATAAAAACAATACAAAAGTTAAAGAAAATATACCTATAAAAACTAATAAAGCAGATAAAATATGTAAAATGATGAGCAAAAAATCTATTTATAATATGAAAATACATAGTAGAGATGATTTAGTTAATTTTCTTTATTACTTAAATAATAGTAAAGTCTGTTCTACTGCTATATTAACTGATTGTAGAGGTGGTATACGAATGATTTTAGATATTCCACCTAAAATGCTTAATATGAATACAGAACAATTAAATGGCTACTTTAAAAATTTAGCTAGATTAAATGGAGTTGATAGAATATTCTTTGTCACTCAAGATAATAACTCTTATAAAAAATCATTAGAACACTTAAATTATGGCACTTTTTTAGATAGTTTATATTATAAATGTGACGGAAACAAAATCTATATTTGTGATAGTCCAAATAACATTAAAGGCAGTAAAAATCATAAATTGTTTGATGATTTCTCGGTATCAGCGAGTTTATTACACGTATCTGATGAAAAAGAAAACTACAAATTTACTATTGATGATTTTCAAGGAATTAACAAGAAATATGATGAAGATTTTGATACATATATACCAATTGAACTTGAAGATGTTCCTAAAAAGAAATTACGAATTTTATACAAAGAAGTTGGAAAAGCTCCAGTAATAAAAATAATTGATGATACATTAAAAGCTAAACAAGATTTAGTTGGTGGATTGATAGAAGTTATACCATACAATGATTTATTAATTGTATGTAATGAAGAAGGAAAAATAAATAATTTATTACCTAATCTAGTGTTTGATTATGATTATATCGCAGGAAACTGCTTTATTGTTGGAGATGATTACGAAAAAGCTGGATTTAAAAGTTTAACAAGAGACGAAATTATAAAAGTACGTGATGATTTAATGTACAAAAGTTTTAAATACAAGTATCCCACCAATAACAAAAAATATTATTCCAAAGAAGAACGTGACAGAGAAATTTAATTTGCCTAATATACATAATAAAAAGCTTAATAATATTGATACAAAAGAAACATTAGTTGAAGTTGTACAAGCTCAACTTACACTTTTAAAATTAATTGAAAAATTAGGGGGTGTTAATTAATGCAAAATGAATTAGAAAATTTAACAAATGCTAAAGAAGAACCTCATGCTTATTCTTTAAAAGAACTAATGATTTTAAACGCAATGAAGAGAGTAAAAAATCCATTTTTAAACCTTACTGTTGCTGATGTAGCAAAAGATTTAAAAATGGGAGAAAATTTAACAAATGAACTTTTTAGGCGAGATGATTTCCCTTCAATAAATATTGGAAAAACAAAAACAATTACTCTTCTTGCGTATCTTATTTGGAAAATGGAAAAAAGACAGTAGCAAAATAATTATATTGATTGACAGTATCACTTTACAAATTAATTTTAAGGAGTGATTATATGTCAGATTCAAAAAAAGATATTTCTTTAGTAGATGTGTTAAAAGAGGAAATTGAAAAAAATCCTAAAAACTCTATAAGTTCTCGTATACATTACGAAACAGACAAAGTACTAATAGATAGAATTGAAAAATTTTTTGGACATACAAATATATCTGAGATAACAACAAATTATATTGCAACATTTTTTAATTCAATGAAAGATTGTAGTAATTCATATATTAAGAAAAATGTTTCATTAATGAAAAGAGGATTTGAACTTGCAAAATCTCAAAATTATATTGATGAAAATATATTTGATGATAGTATGACTAAACATATTTCAATGCTTTGTAATTATAGAAAAAGAACAACATTTCCAGTTGCTCTATCTATTACAGCACAAAAAAGATTTACTAACTTACTTTTAAAAACTAATATAATAAAAGAACCATATAAGACAGCTTATTTATTGCAGTTATATATGGGATTAAGAACAGGAGAAATTAGCCAATTAGCACCAGACGACATTAATTTTGATGATAATATTATGAAAATAGATTCTTCAAATGAATATACTTCTAGGACTTTACAAATTCCAAATTTTTTAAGAGAAAACCTAATGAAACAATATAACGATTCAATACAAAATAAAGAGAATTATTTATTTTATAATTACAATAATGCTAAAGCTAGATTTATGATACATAAAATTTTCAAAAATTATTTGCGTGAAGAGAGAATTTTAATACATGGATTAAGAGGTACATATATGCAAAGACATATTGAAGATATGCAAAGCCACAATAGATTAAATGATATTTATAAAACATCTAGTAATAAATTATTAAGTATGAATATCAATGAATTATTAGATTATTATGAAAACAACAAATTAAAAATTGACCAAAATAAGCAATATATATTGAGTAAAACAAAAAGAATTAATAAAAAGATATTTTCTAAAGATAAAAAAGGATTAGTTGTAAATGGCGAAATTGATGATTTGAATTATGGAAAAACATTATCTTTAAAGGATAAGTATACAATTCAATGTAAAAAAGATTTTGAAACATTAGAAGAAACAAAATCATTTCTTCAAGGTATAGATTTTTTAAATAATTACATCAACGAAAGAGATGAAGAAAACGAAAGATAAAATTATAACAATTTAATATTTATAAGCAAAAGAGAGTTTTTAGAACTCTCTTTTTGCACACTTTAGAAGCATTTTCACTTTGCAAATTTGTTTTAAAGGAGTGATAATATGTTTTCAAAAAGAAATCTTAAGCCTACTATATGCGTTTGTAGGAAAAATAAGAAAATTAGCCTAATATATTATGAGAAAGATTATGAACAAAATAAATTAATAAGAAAACAAAAATTTTTCAAAACAAGAAAAGACGCGATTAGATTTGCACACTCAATATTATGTTCTTCTAATGAAACTGAGTATCAAAAAATAGATAATGTTCAAAAATTACCATTAACAGAGAATAAAACTAATGATGAAAGATAAATGTATAACAATTTAATATTTATAAGCAAAAGAGAGTTTTAGAACTCTCTTTTTGCACACTTTGAAAGCATTTTCACTTTGCAAATTTATTTTGAAGGAGTGAAAAAATGCCACCAAAAAAGAAAAAAAGTATAGGTAGTGTTTATTATGACAAAAGAAGAGATAACTTTATAGCTCAATACTATGAATTTAGTTATGAAAAAAATAAGGTTGTAAAAAGACAAAAAAGTTTTCCTACCAGAAAAGAAGCTGAAGATTATTTAGACTGCATAATGTGTCAAATGGAGAATCCGATATACATAAAAGATAACGGTATTCCATTAATTGAAATAATGAAAACAAATGCAAAAAGGAAACATGATTCAAATGTAATTTCTGATAGTCAATATTCTAGAATAACTAAAACAATTAATTTAATATCAACTTCTAATGTTTCACATAAAAAAGTGGATGAATTGTCTACTGAGGAAATACAAGGCTATCTAAATTCATTAAAACATTATAGTAATTCATACTTGAAAAAAATATTTGAACAGTTTACTAATGCTTTTTTGTATGCTAAAAATAAAGGCTATATTACACAAAATCCAATGACTGAAGTATTTAAGCCTAAAAGTAATAAAAAAACAAAAAAGGTGCGAGCATTAAATATTAAAGAACAACAAGACTTTACAAATTTACTGCTAAAATTAGATGTAAAAGATGAAAATTATAAAAATATATTTCTAATTCAAATGTATATGGGATTACGAATTGGAGAAGTCTTGGCACTATCAAAAAAAGATGTTAATACTGATATAAACTTTATAAGAATAAATAAAACTTTAACAACAGACGGAGACGGAAAAGTAATTATGGGAGATACAACAAAAACTTATGCTGGAAATAGAATTTTACCAATTCCAAAAAGAATAAGAATGTGTGTTATTGAACAATTAAAAATTGCAGAAAATAATGATAATGGTATGCTATTTTTAAGTCCAAAGGGTAATTATGTAGATAGCAGAAATGTGAATCGTAAATTGAAAAAAATATTAGAAACAAACTTTAATATAACAGATATATCAACACATAGTTTAAGACATACTTATGCAACAAGATGTAATGAAGCACATATGAATTTAGGTGCATTAAAAGATATGGTTGGACATACAGATATTTCAACTACTCTAAATACATATGTTGATTTAACCGAAGAATATAAACAAAACGAGTCAGATAAACTAGAAGAATATTATTTAGAAAAAGGCTTTTTTGATGACGGAATTACTCTGTAACTATTGAAATATCAACAAAAATCTTTGTCGAGTTATAAATTGTTAAAATTAACTCGACAAAGAAAAAATGTCAAAGTTTTGTCGAGTTAATGTGCAGAAATTTTACTAAATTTTGAGAAATTCCAAGAAAGTTTGAAAAAGTCTAATTACTGAAAAGGCTTGAAATATCAAAGTTTGAGAAATTTTGCAAAAAAAATAAGAGAGTTTAAAAACTCTCTTATATGGTCGAGGTGACAGGGATCGAACCTGCGACCTCATGGTCCCAAACCACGCGCGCTACCAACTGCGCTACACCTCGATATCTTTTACAGACATCGATTATTATAACTCGATAAGTTGAAAAAGTCAATACTTTTTTTAAATAATTTAATATGTGAATTTTTTATTAATAATTAATATTCTTCATATTGGAAATTTTATATTTTTCTTACTAAATATTGAGTTTCTTCAATTCTCTCAAAACCAAGCTTTTCATAAAAAAGAAATTAGATGTTCTATTTTACTTCCAATTCCTTATCATTATCATATCATACAACAGAAGAATTGTATAGAATATAGCACACTTTTGTATATTGTATTCATCAAAGATGTATGATATTATTCTAATATTAACATTAATAAAAAATTGATTACGAGATATATTAAGAAAGGAAAATTTTATAATGAATAAGAAAAACCTTAAAATGAAAGAAGTTGGAAACGAATATATGGAACAATACAACGCTCTTTTAAGATATGTTTTTCAGGTAACAGACCAAGAGTTAAGCTCAATTGATTGGGAAGAAAAGGAAATTATTAGAGCTAAATTTCCAACATTTAAAAGGGCAGATGTTATAGGTTGGTTTGATAATGATACACTTGTATCACAAGTGGCTGTTTATCCTATGCAAGTAAGAATTTTTGGTAAAACATATTGTATGGGTGGACTTACAGGAGTTGGAACTTATCCAGAATATTCAAATCAAGGTTTAATGCATAAACTATTAGAAACAGCTTTAAGGAAGATGAAGCAAAGGGGACAATATATAACATATTTATTTCCATATTCAATTCCATATTATAGAAGAAAAGGTTGGGAGATAATTTCGAATAAAATAACATATGAAATAGCAGATTATCAATTACCAAAAAATCATCAAGTGGCAGGAGATGTAAGACGTGTAAAATATGATAGTGAAGAGTTAAAAGAAACTTATACAAAATTTGCTATGCATACACATGGAGCAGTATTAAGAGATGATTTGGCTTGGAATGAATATTGGTTATGGGATCCAGATGATATGATGGCTGCAATATACTATAATAAAAACAATGAACCAGATGGGTATATTATATATTGGATTGCAGATGAAGTATTTCATATTAAAGATATGATATTTAATAATGAAGAAGCACGTGTTGGATTATGGAACTTTGTATCAGCACATTTTTCAATGATAGATAAGGTTGAAGGAAATACTTATACTGATGAAAAATTATCATTTCTATTAGAAGATTCAAGTATAAAAGAAGTTATTTCACCATATTATATGGCAAGAATTGTAGACTTTATAGAATTTGTAAAAGAATATAATTTCAAAAAAAGTGATTTAGAAACTAGAACATGGAAATTTGTTCTTACAGATCCAATGCTAGAAGAAAATCAAGGGAACTTTTGCCTTACTATAGATAAAAATGGAAAAGCAACTGCTGAAAAGATTTCTGAGCATTGTGATGATGAAATTAGTATACAAACAATGACTACAATGCTTATGGGATATAAAAGACCAGAATATTTATATAAAATTGGTAGAATAAAAGCTGATAAGAAAATTGTTGAAATGCTTGAAAATTCTATTGGACAAGATGTTCCATATATATCTGATTATTTTTAGAATTAGGAAGGAGAATTTTGTATGACAGAAATAGAAATGCTAGAATATTTTAAAAATCAAATATTTGAAAATAAAATATTACAAGATGCAATTTATGAAGAGTGCGATTTTAATTTTGAAAAGGAAAATGTACTACAAGAAAATATAAATCGATTATTAAAAGATAGAAAATGCGATAATAAAATTTATCCATTTGGACGTGATAGTAGAAATGGAATTTTTATATTAGTTGATGATGAATATGTGGCTTATATAGCTGGTAATAGAAGTGCTCAACTTTGTGGAATTTTATCAAGAAATGTTAGAGAATTTTTTAATTTGCTTTTAACATGTAAATCATTAATACATTATTTTACTAGCCAAGATCTTGCTAGCCAAAAAAATTTTGAAGAAAGTTATGAAGACTGGAATTTTCTTTCAAGTGGAACATCATCACAAGATAAAGCAATTGAAGATTTTATTGAAGAAAATAAATTTGAAACAGATGTAGGAAAATTATATGAAATGTTAGTCTCAGCAGTTACTATGAAGCCAGAATTTATAATTGAAGATACAATATATAACATTAAAATTAATGATTTATTTAGAAGTGACCATAAATATATTGAAAAGTTAATAAATAGTAATTCAAATAGTATGAAAATAAAGAAAAAATCTAATAATGATATAATTAAATTATTATCAAGCTTTAAGTATCATCCAAATTTAAGTGATGATGATATTGTAATTTTTGAAGAAGAAATATGTCAATGCTGTGGAAGAGAAGTGGAAGCATACATTGAAAACATTTACAGTAGAAGTGATGTTGATTGTATTTGCTTAGAATGTGTATCAAATGGTGAAGCAGCTAAAAAGTTTGATGCAGAATTTATACAAGATGCAGAATACGTAACTGATTCTAAAAAGAGAGATGAATTATTTCATAGAACACCAGGATATATTTCATGGCAAGGTGAATATTGGCTTGCTTGTTGTGATGATTATTGCCAATATTTAGGAAGAGTAGGAATAGAAGAATTAGACGAATTAGGAATAACAGATGAAGTATTAAAAAATTATGTAAGTGAGAATAAAAATAAATTTTCGTTAGAAGATATAAAAGAATGTCTTGAAAGAGATGGAAGCATGACTGGATATTTATTTAAGTGTAGCCACTGTGGTAAATACCGTTTATGGATAGATGAAGCATAATAATAAAGAAAGGAAAAGTATAATAAATTTATTGTATGGTATTTAAATGAAATTTGTAAAATATGAAAGTAAAAAAGATTTTTTAAACGAAAATCTAGAAATTCTATTAAAGGAAGAATACAAAAATGAGCTTATGCTAGGAATTGTTCTTGAGCATAATGATGAAAAAGTTAATAATTGGTTTCTTGGAAGAATTGAAAATAATAATGAAGTAAAAATGGTATTTTTAGCAGATGATGATAAACAAGGATTACTTTTTTATTGTCCTACAGGAGATATATCAAAAGAAGAAATAGAATTTTTTGTTGATAATATTGTAAATTTAAATATCAATTTAGACCAAGTATTTGGAGATAAGAAATTTTCTTCAATAATAGCAGAAAGTTATGTAGAAAAATCTAAAAAAATAATTATCGAAAATAGTATAATATATACTTTGGCTTTAAAAAAATTGAAACAAGAGCATGTTTTAGAAGAAAACGAAAAATTAATCAAGCTTAATTTTGAAAATTCAGATATGGGAAAAATGAGTCAGATTGTTAAAGATATTCATACAGATATATCTGGAGTTGAGGCATGTTCAGATGAAGAAGCTTTAAGAATTGCAAATATTTATTTAAAAAAAGGACTATATATTTTAACAGATAATAGTGAGGAAAATGTTTTTTGTCATGCAGTAACTGTTAGAAAACAAATAAATGGATGCACAATAGGTGCTGTTATTTCTCCAAAAGAGTTTAGGGGAAAAGGATATGGGAAAAAATGTATTTATGCTTTATCAAAAAGACTATTAGAAGAGGGATATAATTATATTACATTACATGTTTTATCAACAAACGAAGCTGCAAAAAGTGTGTATGAAAAAGTTGGATTTGAATTTATAGAAGAAACAGAAAGATTTGTATTTAATAAATAGTATTGAAAATTTGTAAATATTCTTATATAATGTTTCAAGATTAATAGTGGAGGAATACTTATGGATAGTGTTATAATTAAAGATTTATATAGAAAATCAGAAAATTATTATTCAAAAGAAATAAAAGTATCTGGATGGGTTAGAACAGTTAGAGATTCTAAAACATTTGGATTTATTGAGATTAATGATGGTTCATTCTTCAAAAATTTACAAGTTGTTTTTGATAACACTTTAAGTAATTTTGATGAAATTTGTAAGTTAACATTAAGCTCATCAATTACAGTTATTGGAGATTTAGTAAAAACTGAAAATGCAAAACAACCTTTTGAAGTAAAAGCAAAAAGTGTTGAAATTATTGCACTTTCAGATCCAGAATATCCATTACAAAAGAAAAGACATTCAATGGAATATTTAAGAACAATAGCTCATTTAAGACCTAGAACAAATACATTTAATGCAGTATTTAGAGTTCGTTCTGCAGCTTCATATGCCATACACAAATTTTTCCAAGAAAATAATTTTGTATATGTTCATACACCAATAATCACAGGAAGTGATGCAGAAGGTGCAGGAGAAATGTTCAATTTAAACACATTTGATTTACAAAATGTTGATAAATTAGAAGATGGAACAGTAGATTTTTCAAAAGACTTTTTTGGAAAACCAGCTCATCTTACAGTTAGTGGACAACTTAATGTTGAAACATATGCTTTTGCATTTAGAAATGTTTATACTTTTGGTCCAACATTTAGAGCTGAAAATTCAAATACTGTAAAACATGCAGCAGAATTCTGGATGATAGAACCAGAGATTTGTTTTGCAGATTTAAAAGATGATATGGATTTAGCAGAAAATATGCTAAAATATGTTATAAATTATGTTTTAGAAAACTGTCCAGAAGAAATGGAATTTTTCAATAATTTTATAGATAAAACATTACTTGAAAGACTTCATAATTTAGTAAAATCAGAATTTGGAAGAATTTCTTATACAGATGCTGTAAAAGAATTAGAAAAAGTAAACGATAAATTTGAATATAAAGTATCTTGGGGAACAGATCTTCAAACAGAACATGAAAGATATTTAAGTGAACAAATATTTAAAAAGCCCGTATTTGTAACAGATTATCCAGCAGAGATAAAAGCATTTTACATGAAATTAAATCCAGATGGAAAAACTGTTGCAGCAGCTGACCTTTTAGCACCAGGAATTGGAGAAATAATTGGTGGAAGCCAAAGAGAAGATAGTTTAGAAATTTTACAAAACAAAATAAAAGATTTAAATATGGATGAACAAGATTATTGGTGGTACTTAGATTTAAGAAAATATGGAAGTGTTCCTCACTCAGGATTTGGTCTTGGATTTGAAAGATTAATAATGTACATCACAGGAATGCAAAATATTCGTGATGTTATTCCTTTCCCAAGAACACCAAAAAATTGTGAATTTTAATGAAATTTAGGGACGTTCCTCAAATTTCATAATTAAAATGTCTCGCTAGCAGTTAGTGTTAGCGAGATTTTGATTTTTTATCAAAGTTTTGCTAATGAAATTTGAGGAACGTCCCTAAATTTCATTAGAAAATTTTAAATCTTTTTTTTCATTTTTAAGGTTATATTATATGTAAATGCATTTATGAAAGAAGGAGGTATTGTTTTTGGAAGATAAAGAACTAATTTATAGAATACAGCATGGTGAAAAAGAATTACTAGAAGAATTAATTCAAAAATACTATGATAATATTTATAAATTTTGCTACTACAAAACAGGAAATGCCTCGATTTCTCATGATTTAACACAAGAAACATTTTTAAGAGTAATTAAATATATAGAAAATTATGAACATAAAGGAAAACTAAAAAATTATATAGTTACAATTGCAATAAATGTATGTAATAGTTATTTTTATAAGAATAATACGCAGTTTGAAGAATTAGATAACGCTACTTCTGACGAAAGCACTTTAAAAGAAATGGGAACTTTTGAACAAAAAGATATAATTATGAAGGCTTTAAGTGAATTACCAGAAAAACAAAAAGAAGTAATTATTTTAAAATATTATGAAGACTTAAAAATTAGAGATATAGCTAAAATACTTGATGAAAAAGTGCCAACTGTTAAATCACGACTAAAACAAGGCTTAGAAAAATTAAATAAAAGTTTTAGGAAGGAGGATTTTTATTAATGAAAGATTTGAAAAGTTTTTTTTATGAAAATAAATCAATTCAAATAGATGAGGAAAAGAAAAATGACGCAATAGAAAATCTAAAAATTGAAATAGAGAAAATTGATATACAAGTAAAAGAAAATTATTTTGAAAAAGTAAAAAGATATATTCCATTCCTAAGTAAAAAAATAATTATTTTTCAATTTATATTGTTAATATTAGGAATAAATATAATAACTTCTACCGAATTTGAAAAAACAAGATTAATACTATCAACAGTCATGCCAATACTTGCACTTCTTCAAATCATAGAATTAGAAAAAAGCTTTAAATATAATATGTATGAAATTGAAATAAGTTGTAAATTGAATTTAAAAGAGTTAATTTTGATTAAATTGATAATATATGCATTTGTAAATTTATGTATTATGACTATATTTGCAATTATAGCTGGAAGTTATTTTAAATATTCAATTTCCTTGTTAATTTTATATTTTTTAGTGCCACTTATGATAACAAATACTATTAATATTGGAATAATTCGATTACAAAAGCACAAATCAAATGAATTAATAAACTTTATTGTTATGCTTTTTGTGAATGCGATATTATTAATAATTGATATAAAATTTCCTTATGTTTATGAAACCTCAAATACTTTAATATGGGCAGGTTTATTAATAATAGCTATATATTATTTTGTAAAAAATGTTTATGAAATATGTGAAAAGGAGGAAGATTTCATATGGAACTTACAATAGATAGGTTAACTAAACAATATAAAAATAAAATAGCAGTAGATAGATTCGAAGCTAAATTAAATGAAGGTATTTATGGATTACTTGGAGCAAATGGAGCTGGAAAAACAACACTTATGAGGATGATTTGTGATATTCAAAAGCCTACATCAGGTCAAATTAAATATAATGGAAAAAATATTCAAAAATTAGGGGAAGATTATAGAGCTCTTATTGGATACTTGCCACAAGATTTTGGATATTATCCGGATTTTACAGCCTATGACTTTTTAATGTATATATCAGCTCTAAAAGGTCTATCAAAACAAAAAGCTGAATCAAGAGTAAATGAATTATTACAGATTGTAAATTTAGAAAAAGAAAGAAAACAAAAAGTAAAAACATTTTCAGGTGGAATGAAACAAAGATTAGGAATTGCACAAGCAATGCTTAACAATCCTAAAATACTAATATTAGATGAGCCAACTACAGGGCTTGATCCTAAAGAGAGAGTAAAATTTAGAAATCTAATAAGTAGCTTTTCAAAAGATAAAATTGTTATATTATCTACTCATATTGTATCTGATATAGAATTTATTGCAGATAAAATTATTGTTATGAAAGAGGGACAAAAAATATTATCAGGAACACCAGAAGAACTTACACAAAACTTACAAGGTAAAGTTTGGAAATGTTTAGCTTATAGTAAACAAGAGGTTGATACTTTAAATCGCGAATACTGTATTATAAATATTCATCAAGAAAAAGATGTTGTAGAGCTTAGAATTGTAAGTGATGAAAAGCCAAACTTAACTGCTGTTAATATTGAGCCCAATTTAGAAGATTTGTATTTGGCTTATTTTCAAGAAAAGTGAGGAGGAAATTTGTAATATGGGAGAGTTAGTAAAATACGAATTAAAAAAGTTATTTAATAAAAAGATGAATATTGTTGTAATTATAAGCTGTTTATTTCTAATAATTTTATTATTTTCTTTATCAGGAACAGACTTTTTAGCAACAGATGAAAGTGGAAAATCTTATAAAGGAAAAGAAGCTATAAGACTTAGAAAAGAACAGATAAAAGAAATTTCAGGAATACTAACAAATGAAAGAATTGTAGATGAAATAAGAAGTTTGCAAGAATTGAATAACAATCCAGATAATATTGTTATAAATAGTTATGGAGAAAAAGAGTTTAGTAGAGATGTTTATAATAAATATTTAAATAACAGACTTAATTTGTTAACCAATATAAATCATGTATATGGAGATAATTATTTAAATGGATTATCTCAATTGAATCTAGAAAATAAAATAGATTTTTATGAAAATAGAGAAAAAAGAATAGAAGAACTTATAGTTTCAAGTCAAGATTATAAAGGAAGAACATATACAGAAAAGGAAAAAGAATATTGGATAGAAAAATCTAAAAATGTAAATATACCTTATGAATATGACTTTTATTTTGGATATTCGAATTTATATAGTACTTATGAAATGCTTATTATTGGATTGATTGCAGTTTGTATATGTATAGCATCAGTTTTTTCAGGAGAATATCAAAACGGAACAGATAAAATATTACTAACTACTAAATATGGAAAAAGTAAAGGAGCAACAGCCAAAGTAATTGCTTCATATATATTTGCTAGTATAGTATTTGCAATATATTTAATATTCGCAATATTGGCTGTATTATTAATGTTTGGTACAGAAGGTGGGAATCTTCCAATACAGCTTTTAAATATATTAAGTCCATATAATTTAACATTTGCACAATCACTTATATATAATATATTTATTTCTTATGCAGTACTTTTCGGAATTGTAGGGTTAACATTGTTTTTATCTTCAAAAATAAAAAATCCTATAAGTACATTAGTAATTGATATTTGTATTGTAATGTTACCAGTATTTTTAAGTGTGAAATCTGGATTTGGAATTATAAATAAAATACTATTTTTAATGCCATATAATGCAATTTATTCAAATTTCACAAAAATGGTATCTTATAAGCTTGGAAGTATTGTTTTTGATTTACCTACAATGACGATTTTTTCTTATATTTGCATAATGATTATTTCATTAATATTAGCAAAAAAAATTTATAGTAGACATCAAGTTGAATGAAATTTAGGGACGTTCCTTAAATTTTATCTTACTATTTAATGTAATTTCATAAAAATATTTCATATTATTTTTAAATACACCGCGTAAGCGACCAAACGAATGAAATGAGTGCGATTTGGAGCAACTATCTTACAATTGTTAATTATAAAATTTATTTTATAATTAACAATTAGCGAGTTGCGACACCAAGGTGTATAATAAAATAATATGAAATATTTTTATGTGTTTTTTATGGTAGAAATGAAATTTAAGGAACGTTCCTAAATTTCATTTATTTTTTTTAAAACTGCAACTTTTAGTATTTCAAAATTGTATTATAATTAGAAATAAGATCTTATATTCAAATGGAGGAAAAAATGGAGGAAGATAAAAAACTATATAAGAAGTTTTTAAATGGTGATAATGAATCTTTTGAGCTTATAGTAGATAAGTATATGGAAAAGATAATTTATTTTATATATAGATTTGTGAAAAGAATAGATGTAGCAGAAGATTTGGCACAAGATGTTTTTGTTTATATTCTTATGAATAAAGAAAAATATGATTCTAAATATTCGTTAAAAACTTATCTTTATACAATTTCTAAAAGTAAAGCAATAAATTATATAAAAAAGGAAAGTAAAATTTCATATCTGCAAGATAATGAATATCTTTTTACTGAAGAGGAAATAGAAGATGCTGTTTTTAGTAAAGAAAAAAGTAAACAATTAAAATTGGCAATAGATAGACTACCCGAACCACAAAATCAGCTAATATATTTAGTTGATATAGAAGAATTATCGTATAAAGAAATTTGTAGTATATTGGGAATGTCTTTATCACAAGTAAAAACATTAATTCATAGAGGAAGAAAAAAATTAAAACAAATATTAATGAAGGAGGCAGACTGTTATAATGAATAAAAATATAGAAGAAAAAAGAAAGTATTTTAAAGATGCAATTTATTTAAAACATGAAAATTTAAAAAATAGTGATATTGCGGATAATTTTGAAGAAATAAAGCCTAAAAAGAAACATGGGTTAATTAGCTTACAAAAAGTAGCTACAGTATTAATTGTAGGAACATTAAGTGTGACTGCATATGCTGGAATAAGTGGAAATATAAACATGGAAAAAATGGGATTTCTAAAATTAAGTGAAAATTATGAAAGTAGTAGAACAGAAGTTAATAAATCAATAGAAAATGAATATTGTAACATAACTTTAGAAAGTATGGCAGGAGACAAAGCATATATTATTGCTGAGTATAAAATTAAATTTAAAAATAAAGCTTTTGAAAAGATGACAAAACCAATAGAATATGTTGAAGGATTGGGATATGACTTAAGGGTTGGGGAAAAAGTTTTTGTAAATTCAAAAGAAATCACAAATGTGAATGAATATGTTGATAAAATTTCTGAAAACGAATATGTATACACACAAGTAATAAATATAATGGATGTAAATAAAAATAATTTGAATTTAGAAATAACAATAGATGAAATTTCTTCTGGAACAATCCACGGATTTGAAAATGGAGATAATGAGGCTATAAAAATAGGAAAAACTATAAAATCTGAAGTCGAATTAAATGGAAATGAAAATGAATCTGTAATATCTGAGCAAAAAATTGATGATCATACAAAAGTTATTATTGAAAAAATTGCTAATACTAAATTTCAAACATATATAACAGCTAAAAAGATAGTTGAAGATATAACATATAAAGAATACAATGAAAATTCAATGAAATATACTAGCTTTTTAGTTACAGATGAGAATGATAATTCTATATCAAAAATTATTTATGATGGAAGTACAGCTGGCAAGAAAATATATGTAAATGAGAACGGAAATTTGAAAGAAAAAACAGAAATTAAAGAAACAGATAAAATAATGCAAGAAGAAAACTTTATAATATTAATTAGTTCTGAAAATGATAGTGCTAATTTAAAGGTAACTCCTGTAAAAAGTAGAATTTTTGAAGATAGAAATGTTAACGAAAATGGCCAGTCAGAAGAGAAAGAAATGTATAATAAAGCTACATGGTATCCCGTAAAAGTAGGAGATAGCAAATATTCTGCCAAAAGTGGCTTAGGTGGAACATTTACAGTTGAAAAAATAGATGCAAATGATGAAAATATTGTATTTAGTTATAATGAAAATGGTTCTTTAGGTGATGAATGGAAAATAATAATCAGAGAAAAAATAGATGATATGAATTATATTAATGCCATTAAAGAAGAAATTAAAGGAGTTAATAGTAAAGAAAATAAAATTATTTTCTCTAGAAATCTAGATAGGGCAACTGGCCTTAACTTAAACAAAATGTCTTTAGATAATTTAGATAACTTAGAATTTACACTATTATTTGGTTGTGTAACTGAAAAAGTAGGAGAGCCAGTTAACTTGAAAATTCCAACTGAGGATAGTCAAACAGCTAAAATTAATAATTTAGAAATTATAGATTAAAAATATAAAATATGTTATTATACCTGTATAAAAAGGAGTAAGAAAATGTATTATATTTATATGTTAAGATGCGAAGATAACTCTTTATATACAGGTATAACTACAAATTTAGAAAGAAGATTTGAAGAGCATCTTTCTAAAAATAAAAAATGTGCAAAATACACTTTAAATCATAGTGTAAAGAAAATCGAAAGTGCTTGGACAGCAGAAGATAGAGTATCAGCTTCAAAACTAGAATATCATATAAAAAAGACCTTATCAAAATCCCAAAAAGAAGAATTAATAAGAAAAAATAATCTGCAAGAACTATTATCACATAAAATTGATGTAAATAAATATAGTAAATTTAAAATGTAAGGTCTAGTTGACAGATATCAAGGTAAAAATGGTAGAATAAAACATGGAATTTTAGTATAATTTAATTATGAATTGCAAGTCATAATTAAATTGAAAGGAAGGTGATACAAATGAAGTTAAATGAGAAAATAATTAAATTAAGGAAAGAAGAAGGTCTTTCACAAGAAGAGTTTGGAAACGAAATTAATGTATCAAGACAAGCTGTTTCTAAGTGGGAGAATGATGAATCAAAACCAGATATAGATAAAATTCAAGAAATAGTTAGAAAATTTAATGTAACTTATGAATATTTGTTAGATGATGATGTAGAAAATATGGAACGAATTTCAGAAGTTACAACAAAGAATAAAAAACATAAAGGAAAAATTATTCTAAAAGTATTTTTATTAATATTACTACTATATTCGCTAGTTTGTATATATAAATTTATAGTACTTTACAGATTTTATTTAATAGCTAATAGTTTTTCAGAAGAAAACTATTTTATGAATCTTAGCTTTGTACATACTAGTGAGCATAATGCGGTAGTGCGAACATTTTGGCATACTTATAAATTTGGAAATAAAATAGAACTAACATCTGGAGTTTTAAGTGACGAGCAAGATTATGAAAATGGGAAAGTAAATTATGATTCATATAGTATACAATTTATAGATAAGAATAAAAAAATCTCATATATGCTAAACTATGATAATGAAACAGATATGTATGAATACGAAGATATGAAGAATAATATAGATAATGAAGAAGAATATTATGATAAGTCAGAAAACATAATAAGAGAAACTACCTTATCAGCAATTCCTTCAAGTTTTAAAGATATTTTTCTTGCTTCTATAGACCCAAGAATTTATGTTTCTATTATAAATCGTGAAATCAGAGCACGTTCAGATGAATATATTGTAAAAATTAAACTTAATAATGATTACTTAATAGAATATTATGATGTAACATCAGAATATCGTGGATTTCATAATTTATCATCATATAATTATAATTATGTACAGAATGGTCTTAGAGAAATAGAAGACCCACTTGAAAAATACAAAGATAAAATTATATATGGAGAATAAACCAAAAAGAAGGGACTTTTCACAGTCCCTTCTTTAATATTAATCTACTCTTACAGCTTGAACACATAATCTTATTTCTGTATCACCGCTTACACATGTTATTAAAGTTACTCTTTCATCTGCTGTTGCACCTAGTTTGCTCCAATCGTAAACACTTATTATATCTTTTGAAACAACAGAATAAGTTTTCTTAACTCCACCATGTATATAATAAATTAAATCACCTGCTCCTAAACTATTTATTCTAGCAAAGTAATTTGCGCTATGTCCAGCATTATGTGCAGCTAAACCGACATTTCCACCATCAGCAACTGTTTCTGAAAAATGACCAATTAAATGTTCTAAAACATTTGCATCAGTTCCTTCTGCAATATTTCCTCTTAAACCAATTTTAGGAATTTCTAATCTCCAAGTATTAGGAGTGATTGCTGCTGCTTCTTTTGCTTTACGTTCGGCTTCTGCTTTTTCTTTTGCAGCTTTTTCCTCAGCTTTTTTCTTCTCATATTCTGAAACTTTCTCTATTTTAACTTCATTTAGAGATTGCTTTGCAGAATCTTCACTTGATACATTAAATTCATCAGAATAAACTTCAACAATATCAAAATTTAATTCAATTTCTTCATTAAGGTCAGATTTAATTTCATTTATTAAATTGTTGGCCTCTTCTTGATTTGCAATAATTGCCTTTTGTTCACCATTAAAGTTTACTGAGTAAGCTTTATAAGTTGTAGTTATATTATCTTTTACAGTTGATAAAACAGAAGTTTCATCTGTTTTTATATCTTTTCTTATAAGTTGAAATTTATATTCAGGAGAAACATTTAATTCTCGATGTGTTATATTTTCGTTAGTTTCACTTAAATACACATTGATTTCTTGTGTAATAATTTCTTTGTTAGTAACTAATCCTATAGTTTCTCCTGCTATAATAACTTTGTAAGCAGGTTTACATGTAATATATAGTAAAGTTATAGTTACTATTAGAATAATTAAAATAATTTTTATAATCTTTAGGGTTTTTGAATCATCTTTTGTACGATTTTTTACCCTATTCATAAAAAATAAATTCACACTCCTTTATATAATATTTAAAATTACTGCTGTACAAATCATAACTAGCATACAAAATTATAAGACATTTTACATAAAAAATCAACAATAATATTACAATTTTGATAATATTTTCATATTTATAAACTTGAGAATAAATTATTTTAATAAAATATTAATATGAATTCTGATATAATAATAGTATAATTACATAGAGGAGGATTTATTATGTCAGATTGGAAATGTGTGAAATGTGGAAATGCAGAATATGAAAAAGACCAATTCCAAGCAACTGGAGGAAATTTTGCTAAGATATTTGATGTTCAAAATAAAAGATTTATTACAGTAAGCTGCACTAAATGCGGATACACAGAAATATATAAATCAGTAACAGATGCGGGAATGAATATATTAGACTTTTTCACAAATTAATTAACAAATGTAAAGCAGATAATTGAAAGTTATCTGCTTTTTTGATATAAATATTACTAGAGGTGAAAAAAGATGGAGCAATTTTCAAGAACAGAATTATTAATTGGTAAAGAAAATGTTAAAAAATTAAATAAATCAAAAGTAGCAATATTTGGAATTGGAGGAGTTGGTTCTTATGTTGTTGAGGGACTAGCAAGAGCAGGTGTAGGAAAATTTGTACTAATTGATAAAGACAAAGTAGATATAACTAATTTAAATAGGCAAATAATTGCTACTCATAAAACAGTTGGAAAAGCTAAAGTTGAAGTTAGCAAAGAAAGAATTCTTGAAATAAATCCAGATGCAGAAGTGAAAATTCATGAAGAATTTTTTATGCCAGAAAGTGAAGGAATATTAGATGAAACAGTAGACTATATTGTAGATGCAGTAGATACTGTTACAGCAAAAATTGAACTTGTAATGCGTGCGAATAAATTAAATATTCCAATTATATCAAGCATGGGAACTGGTAATAAATTAGACCCAACTAGATTTGAAGTAACAGATATTTATAAAACAGAAGTATGTCCACTTGCTAAAGTAATGAGAAAAGAATTAAAGTTAAGAGGCATAAAAAAATTGAAAGTTGTATATTCAAAAGAAGAGCCAGTAAAAGTGATACCAAAAGAAGAGGGAAAAAAACAACCACCCACAAGTATATCTTTTGTTCCATCAGTTGCAGGATTAATAATTGCGGGGGAAGTTGTTAAAGATTTAATTTCTAAATAAATAGGGGGAAATATGAAACTTATATCTTGGAATGTTAACGGATTAAGAGCCGTAGTAAATAAAGGATTTAAAAATTTTTTTGATGAAATAGATGCAGATATATTTTGTGTACAAGAAACTAAAATGCAATTAGAACAAAAAGATATGATTATGGATGCAATATTTGAAGGTTATTATCAATATTGGAATAGTGCAGAGAAGAAAGGATATTCAGGAACTGCAATTTTTACGAAAAGCGAACCAATAAGTGTTAACTATGGATTAGGAATAGAAGAACATGATAATGAAGGTAGATTAATTACTTTAGAATTTGAAAATTATTATTTAGTAAATTGTTATACACCAAATTCTAAAAGAGAACTGGAAAGACTTCCATATAGAATGGTTTGGGAAGATGCAACCCGAGAATATTTAAAAGGATTAGATAAAATAAAACCAGTTATATATTGTGGAGATTTAAATGTCGCTCATAATGAAATAGATATAAAAAATGCTAAATCAAATGTAGGAAATTCAGGTTTTACATATGAAGAAAGAGGTAAAATGACTGATTTACTAAATTCAGGTTTTGTAGATACTTTCAGATATAAATATCCAGAAAAAGGAGATAGTTATTCTTGGTGGTCATATATGGGAAGAGCTAGAGAAAAAAATATAGGCTGGAGAATAGACTATTTTATTACTTCTGATAGAATAAAGGAAAATATTATAGATGCTAAAATTCACCCAGAAGTAATGGGAAGTGATCATTGCCCTATAGAATTAGATATTGAGTTTAAAAGTCAAACTAAATAAAAGGAGAAAACGATGTCTAGCATATTAGTTATAGAAGATGATGAAATGTTAAATGCGGGAATATGTTTCAATATTCAAAATAACAATTGGAAAGCATTAAGCACATATTGCATAAAAGATGCAAAGGAAATTATAAAACAAACTAAAATAGATTTAATTTTATTAGATGTAAATTTACCAGATGGAAATGGTTTTGAATTTGCAAATACAATTAAGCAAGAATACAATATCCCATTTATATTTTTAACAGCCCATAACTTAGATGAAGAAATTTTAGAAGGTTTTGAAGTTCGGGGCAGATGACTATATAACAAAACCATTTAATATAAAAATTGTATTAAAAAAGATAGAAGTCATCTTAAATAGAAATAACAAAAAACAAGAAAATATTATCAAAATCAAAGAACTGATTATCGATTTTGATAATAGAATTCTTAAGAAGAATGACGAGATTATTTGTTTAACTCCAACTGAATTTGATTTATTAAATATTTTTGTTAAAAATAAAAATACAGTGCTTACAAGAGAAGTATTACTTGAAAAATTATGGGATAGTAAAGAAAATTTTGTAGATGAGCATACTTTAACATTAAATATTAGTAGATTACGTTCAAAATTGGATGATGAAAATGATAAATATATAAAAACAATTTATGGTGTAGGATATAAGTTCTTAGAGGAGTAAAAATGTTACAAATAATTATATTAATCGTTTCTATAATATTAATGTATTTATTTTTTAGATATAAATATTTAAAATTCACAAATAAAATTCTAAATATCATTGATAATTTTATAAATGGGAGATATGAAAAAGATAATATTAATAAAGAAACTTTAGATTCAAAAATAGATTCAAAATTATATAAATTAAGTGAAGTAGTTGAAGGAAAAACAGAAAAATCAAATAGAGCAAAAGCTGAAGTAGAACAAATGGTGTCTGATATTACTCATCAAGTAAAAACTCCAATTTCAAATATTAGAATGTACAGCGATACAATTATTAATAACGATTTACCAAAAGATAAAGAAAAAGAGTTTTTGAATATAATATCAAATCAAGTAGATAAACTAGAATTTCTAATGGATTCTTTAACTAAAATGTCAAGACTTGAAACTAACATGATTGTTTTAAATAAACAAAGCGCAAAAATTATGGAATGCATAAATCAAGCAAAAGAACAAGTTGAAATATTAGCAGAAAATAAGAATATAGAAATTAAGATAATCGGGGAAAATTGCATATTAGAATATGATAAGAAATGGACATTAGAAGCAATTTGCAATCTGCTTGAAAATGCAATAAAATACACAAATCCAAATGGAAAGATTATTATTAATTTAGAGAAACTAGAAACATTTTTAAAAATAGATATTATAGATAATGGAATGGGTATTGATGAAGAAAATATAACTAATATTTTTAAAAGATTTTTTAGAGAAAGAAAAGTTAAGGATATTCAAGGTGTGGGAATTGGATTGTATTTGAGCAAAAAGATTATTGAAAACCAAAATGGATATATAAAAGTAAAATCAAAAGTAAATGAAGGTAGCACATTTTCAATATTTTTGCCACTTTAAAAGATTGTTTCAGTTTTGAAACAATCTTTTTTTGAACTGAAACTTTTTTGATATATTAGTATGATATTATTAAACCATGGAAGAGAGGTAATGAAAATGGAAAGTATTTTAAAAGTAAAAGATTTAAAAAAGTATTATGGTAGTGATGAAGCTTTAGTAAAAGCACTAGACGGAGTTTCTTTAGAAATAAATAGAGGAGAATTTGTAGCAGTAGTAGGAACTTCAGGAAGTGGTAAATCAACATTACTTAATATGATTGGTGGTTTAGATAATCCAAGTTATGGAAAAATTGAAATAGATGGAAATGAAATTTCAAAAATGTCAGATGAAGAATTAACAATATTTAGAAGAAGACAAATAGGATTTATATTTCAAAATTATAATTTAGTCCCAATGTTAAATGTTTATGAAAATATTGTACTTCCAATTCAATTAGATGGAAATAAAATAGATAAAGATTTTATAAATGAAATTATTAATTTGTTAGGAATAACTTCAAAAGTTAAAACAATGCCTAATAAATTATCTGGTGGTCAACAACAAAGAGTTGCAATAGCAAGAGCAATTTCAACTAAACCATCTATAATTTTAGCAGATGAGCCAACTGGAAATCTTGATACAAAAACATCATTAGAAGTAATAGGGCTTTTAAAAAATACTAGTAAAGCTTTTAATCAAACAATAGTTATGATTACCCATAATGAAGAAATTGCTCAAATGGCAGATAGAATTATAAGAATTGAAGATGGAAAGATTTTTTAGAAGGAGTGGGGAAAATGAATTTATTAAAAAATAATAATAACAAAGTAATTCATAATATTGCAAAAGCTTCACTAAAAGAATCTAAAATAAAAAATATTTTTATGACAGTAACTATAAGTTTAGCAATCTGCTTTATTATGGTACTTGGACTTGCATCATTAAATTACAAAACATATGAACGTGAAATTGTAAAAGGAATGCAAGATTGTGCTTATTATGATGTAAGTAAAGAGCAAATAGATGGATTAAAATCTAATGAAAATGTAAGCTGTGTGATGGAATATAGAAGTGGTTTTGAAAAAGAAATTGGGAATATAAAAATTAAACCAATATATTATGATTATAAAGTTCAGGAAATAAACACTCAGAAACTTTCAAAAGGAAATTTTCCTACAAAACCAAATGAAGTTGTTATAGATGTATTAGTAGCAAAAGAATTGGGAATAGAAGAAAATATAGGAGAGACTATTGAGATATTAGGAGAAAAGTTTATTATATCTGGTTTTATTGATTATGGAAAATCTATATATTATCCTACATTATTTTCAAAAGAATATTCAGAATCAGGAATAGTATTTAAAAACAGTACACTTGATGCTTTAATAAAAGTATCTCCAAATATGAGAATACCAAGTACAACATATATTAAAGATTTCTTTTATGAGCTTGGAAAAACTAATGGTATTGAAAGAAAAAATGTAAATCCAAATAATAAATTTGTTGATACTTTTTCTATAAATATGTCAGAACTTCAAATGTTTGTAGGATTAAGTATTGTAGTTCTTATAATAGGTGGAATTGTAATTTACAGTATATTTTATTTATCAGTATCATCTAAAGTTAAAGAGTATGCACAATTGAGAACTATTGGAATGTCTAAAAAGCAAATTAGAAAACTTATTAAAATTGAAGGACTTGAATATTGTAAAATAGCAATACCGTTAGGGATTGTAATTGGTAGTATAATTTCATATGTTATAAGTTCAAATGGATGGAATATTTTAAATGTTCTAAAATTAGCGGTTGTATCAGGTGTTTTAGGAACAATATCAGTTTTTATATCTGTAACAAAACCTGCCAAAAGAGCAAGTAATGTATCACCAATAGAAGGCTTAAGATATACAGGAAATGACGAAATTGTTAAGGCTTCAAATAAATTATGTAGAAATTTAACTCCAAATTCTTTAGGAAAAATTGAATTTTACAAAAACAGAAAAAAGACTAATATTACACTTATATCTTTAATTATAGGTGGAGCATTATTTATTGGAGCATTAACTTTTACAGGTTCAATAAATACTGAAAAATATGCGAGAAATGGTTATTTTAGAAATTGTGAATATTATTTGAATTTTTCAAAAGAATCTATGGAAGAAAGTCAAAATGGATTGTATAATTTAATAAGTAATGGAAATAATCTTACAAAAGTAAAAGATGAGTTAGAAAATTTAGAAGAAGTAGATTATATAAATGCTAGAAAAACTTACTTTTTAAAAATAGATACTAAAAAAGATGTTATTAATGAAGAAATTGAATCAATGAATGAAAACTTGCAAGAAGCAATGAAGAAATCTTTAAAAAGCGGAACAGGTGACATAAATGAATTAACAGAAAATGGAGAAATATATTTAAGTTATAGTGATGTTTTTGAAGAAGTGTATGGTTATACTCCTAAAGTTGGTGATAAAGTAACATTTCATTATTTTAATGCTGGAGAAAAACAAATAGAACTAACTATTGGTGGAATTGGAGATTCAGGATTTTCTAAATATGCAAGAGCAATGGGCTGGATATTAGTGCCACAAAATGTATATGATCAAATTTCAGAAGGAGTTGATAGTACAGGATATTTAGAAGTTGCTACTAAAAATCATATTTATAATGAAGATATAGATAATAAAGTTAAAAATATTGTCAAAAAATATGAAGATATATCATGTATGACATATTCTGAGTGGCATGAACAAGCTGAGCAAACAGCAAACAGTTTTAAAAATGGACTTATAGGAATTTCAATTTTTATAATTATATTTAGTATAATTAATTTAATAAATACAGTTATTACAAGTATGGTTACACGTAGAAAAGAAATTGCTATATTACAATCAATGGGAATGACAAAAAAGCAAGTAAATAAAATGATTATTTTTGAAAATATATGGCTTGCAGTACCAAACTGCTTAGCAAGTAGTATTATAGGACCAAGCTTTGCATATCTTGCGATAAAAATATTCGAAGAGTTTGGCATGTATTATATGGAATTTAAATTACCTATTTTAGCATTAGCTCTATATTTTGTAATTTCAATTCTTGTACCATCTATTATTGCAATATGTTGTATAAAAATATTTAATAAAGAATCTATTGTTGATAGATTAAGAGAAAACTGAAATTTAGGGACAGGTGAAAAATTTCAGTTAAAGTAAAATGAGTTCAAACTTAAAATTTGGACTCATTTTTTGTGAAATTTAGGGACGCTCCAAAAATTTCATTTTTTTATAAAAAAACTATTGACTTGGAGCTAACTCTAAGTGATACTATAAGAACAAATGGAGGCGTAATATCTAAAAAATGGAGGAAAATATGACTATTTCAGAAGTAAGTAAAAAATATAATCTAACACAAGATACTTTAAGATACTACGAAAAAATTGGTATACTTTCTAATGTTCCAAGAAACAAGAGTGGTATAAGAAATTACGATGAAAATTCTTGCAGAAGAATCGAATTTGTAAAATGTATGAGAGATGCAGGAGTTGAAATTGAAGCCTTATTGGAATATATGCAATTATTTGAAAAAGGAAAAAGTACTGCTAAAAGAAGAAAAGAAATATTAGAGGAGCAGAGAGAAAAGTTATTAGAAAAACAAAAAAATATTACTGTTTCATTAGAAAGATTGGATTATAAAATTGAACTATATAATGATATTGTTTCTGGAAAAAAGAAAGATTTTACAGAAACACTTTAGTAGAAAAAATATTTTAAAATTTTTAAGGAGGATAAAATAATGAAACAAACAGCGGGAAGAGAGAATTTAGGAGAATTAGCACCTAAATTTGCAGAATTAAATGATGATGTATTATTTGGAGAAGTATGGTCAAGAGAAGATAAATTATCTTTAAGAGATAGAAGTATGATTACAATATCTGCTTTAATGGCACAAGGGTTATTTCCACAATTAAAATCTCATTTTATTATGGGGAAAAAACATGGTATAACAAAAGAAGAGGCAGTCGAAATTGTAACACAACTTGCATTTTATTCTGGATGGCCTAAAGCATGGAGTGCATTTTCATTAATAAATGAAGTGTATGCAGATGATAACAATGAAGGAACACATGGTGGAATATAGTAAATTATAATAAAATTAAAAGGAGGAAAAGCAATGCTTTACAAAGATTTTAAAGGATTAAAATTATCAAGCTTAGGCTTAGGAACAATGAGATTACCTAACAAAGGAGTAAATGGGGATACACCAATTGATGAAGAAGAAACAGCCAAAATGGTAGAATATGCAATAAACAAAGGCATAAACTATTTTGATACTGCTTGGGGATATCATAATGGAGAATCAGAACTTGTAATAGGTAAAGTTTTACAAAAATATCCAAGAGAAAGTTTTTATTTAGCAACTAAATTTCCTGGATATGATGTATCTAATATGGATAAAGTTGAAGAAATTTTTGAAAAACAATTAGAAAAAACAGGAATGGAATATTTTGATTTTTACTTAATTCATAATGTTTATGAAAGAAATGTTGATCCATACTTAGATGAAAAATATGGAATATTAGATTACTTATTAAAACAAAAAGAAAATGGAAGAATTAAACATTTAGGATTTTCAGTACATGGAAGTTTTGACGTTATGAAAAAATTCTTAGATAGTAGATATGGAGAGCATATGGAATTTTGCCAAGTACAATTAAACTATTTAGATTATGAATTCCAAGATGCAAAAGCTAAACTAAAATTATTAAAAGAACTTAATATACCTGTTTGGGTTATGGAGCCATTAAGAGGCGGAAAACTTGCAAAACTTTCAGAAGAAAACGAAGCAAAACTTAAAGATCTAAGACCAGATGAAACAGTACCAGCTTGGGCATTTAGATTTTTACAATCTATACCAGAAGTTACCATGGTACTTTCAGGAATGTCAAATATGGAGCAATTAGAGCAGAATATTAAAACATTTGAAGAAGATAAAAAATTAAGTAATGATGAAATGAATGAATTAATAGAAATGGCAAGAGAAATGGTAAACAGCAAAACACTTCCATGTACTTCTTGCAGATATTGTACAGCACATTGTCCAAAAGGAATTGATATTCCAAAGATTTTAGCATTATATAATGAACATGTATTTACTGGTGGAGGATTTATAGCTCCAATGGCTATAAGTGCATTACCAGATGATAAAAAGCCAAGTGCTTGTATAGGATGCAAATCTTGTGAGGCTGTTTGCCCACAACAATTAAAAATATCAGAAGCAATGTCTAATTTTGTAGATTTATTAAAATAATTTTAGGAGGTAATTTATAATTATGGAAAAAGTAGAAAATATGAAAAAAACTAATCGTCTAGTAGAGATTTTATCAAATAGAAAGGTTAAATATGCTGTTGGAACAGCT
Source organism: uncultured Clostridia bacterium (assembly GCA_948676835.1). GTDB lineage: Bacteria > Bacillota > Clostridia > TANB77 > CAG-508 > Scatovivens. The sequence continues at coordinate 196,500 of CAPOZU010000001.1, read as the reverse complement.
GCTCTAAGTGGATTAGGAGTTGCTATTCCTAGAATATTTCATGTTTTAGCAGGTAGCACAGCTGGTGCCACATTTTTACCAATGCATATTTGTGTTTTAATTGCAGCATTAACATTTGGAGCTGTTAGTAGTACAGTTGTTGCTGGAAGTTCAATTTTATTTAGTTTTTTATTAACAGGAATGCCAAGTTTAGCAAGACTTCCATATATGTTAATCGAACTTATGATATATGGAATTTTACTAAGTGTTTTTAACAAAAAATTCAATTCTTATGTATCATTAGTTATGACTGTAGTTTTAGGAAGAATTTTATATGCAGGAGTTTTATTCTCAGCAGTTAATATTTTAGGATTATCAAGTTATGGAATTTCAGTTATGGAAAGTGTAAGTATGGGAATACCAGGAATTATTTTACAATTACTATTTGTTCCAGTTTTAGCTAAAATAATGAATAAAGGAATGAACTTAAAAAATGACTAATTTAGAAATTGTAAAAGAAAAATTGTATGAAAAAAATGCAAGTTTGGTAGTTCTATATTCAAACGGAGAATGCAGAGAATATTATCAAAATAGAATTAATGATATAAGAGATATTTTAAAAGAAAATAAAGAGGCATTAAAAGATGCTATTATAGCTGATAAAGTAATTGGAAAAGTGGCAGGTTCAATTTTAACAGTTGCAGGAGTTAAACAAATTTATGCAGATGTTATGAGTAAGTATGCTATTCCAGTTTTAGAAGAAAATAATATAAAATATGAATATAAAACTTTAACAGAATATGTTATTAATAACAGCAAAACAGGAATGTGTCCAATGGAAAATAAGTATAAGGACGAGAAAGATATTAATAAAATTTATGATGAAATGATAAACTAAAGGAGTTAATATGAAAAAAGTAGTAATTGGAATTGTTATAGCAATAATAATTATTGCTATGGGAGCAGGGGCATATTTTATGCTAAATTCAAATAAAGAGAAAAAATCAGATAATTTAAATCAAAATGCATTATCATTAAATGATAATATAAATATCGAAAAAGAAAATACATCAGTAATGAAAAATGAAAACACAGAAAACTCAAATAATCAAAGTAAAACGTTAGTGGTATATTTTTCAGCTCAAAATCATACAAAAGCTGTTGCAGAAAAAATTGCAGATAAATTAGATGCAGACATTTTTGAAATTATACCAGAAGATAAATATACATCAGATGATTTAGATTATACAGATGAAAATGCAAGAGTTTTTAAAGAGCATGATGATGAATCTTTAAGAAATATAAAATTAGAAAAAGATACAGTAGATAATTGGGAAGAATATGATACAATATTAATTGGATATCCAATTTGGTGGGGAAATGCGGCATGGCCAGTAAATACATTTGTAAAAGCAAATGATTTTAATGGAAAAAGAGTAATTCCATTTTGCACTTCAAGTTCATCAGGATTAGGACAAAGTGGAAAAATTCTTGAAAGAGAAGCCAATAGTGGAAATTGGGAAAATGGACACCGTTTCCAATCTGATGCTACAGATGAAGAAATAAATGCTTGGATAGATAATATAAAATAATTTATATATAATATAGGTTAAAGGAGGAATTTTAAATGAGAAGAGATTTAAAAATAATACCAGCAGTATTTCCAATGCCAGTTTTAATGATAGCAACATATAATGAAGATGGAAGTGTTGATGTTATGAATGCTGCATGGGGAATGGCTTATGATTTTACACAAATAAAATTAAATATTAGTGAAGGACATAAAACAACACAAAATATTAGAAGAACAGGATGTTTTACAGTATCTTTAGCAACTACTGAAACATTAAAAGAATCAGATTATTTTGGTATTGCCTCAGGAAATAATGTGAAAGATAAATTTGAAAGAACTGGAATGAAAGCTGTAAAAAGTGAACATGTAGATGCTCCGATAATAGAAAATTATCCAGTTTGTATGGAATGCAAAGCAGTAGAAGTTGATGGTGAATATGGAGTTCTAGGTGAAATAGTAAATCTTTCTATTGATGAAAGATATTTAGATGAAAATGGAAATCCAGATTTTGCAAAAATGAATACAATTGCTTATGATCCATTTACTCATGGATATTATGAAGTTACTAAAAAAGTTGGTCAGGCATTTAGTGATGGAAAAGAATTGATGTAATATTAGATTTTAAAAGAAGTGTATTCGAAATAATCAACCAATCACATAAACACCTTACAAAACATATACTTTAATAGAGGTGATATAATGGGGTCAAGTGAATTTGTAATTTTTATTTCAATTTTAGCATCTAATATTGCTAAGGGAAAATCAGAAGATGAAATAAATCTTTTGTCAACATTTTTTTCTCAGCTCGGAGACACTTTAGCCACTATATCTGCTCTTGATTCTAGTTGTAATAATTAAATTATATAAATAGTAAAATAAGTCGAAACTTCTCGGCTTATTTTTGTTTAATTTACCAAAATAAAGGCATAATTATATTGTTAGAAATTTTCAAAAATAGAGGTGTATATTTTGAAAAAACAATTTATTAAAGCTAGAGACGGATATAATTTAGAACTTCATATATTTGAAGTGCCAAATGCAAAAGCTGTTGTACAAGTTATACATGGAATGGAAGAACATCAAGGACGTTATGAAAAATTCATAAGAGTATTAAACGAAAATGGATTTTCAGTAGTAAGTTCAGATATGAGAGGACATGGAAAATCTTGTAAAGACTTAGGATATTTTAAAGAAAAAGAAGGATACTTAGAATTAATTGAAGACCAAAAATTTATAACAGATTTTATACGAAAGTATTTTCCAAATCAAAATATTAATTTATTTGCACATTCTATGGGATCAATTATAGCTAGAGTACTCCTTCAGGAAAATTCAAAAGCATATAAAAAAGTTGTACTTTCAGGTTATCCAAATTATCAAAAAGGGGCATATACTGGAATTCTTTTTACTAATTTAATGACAGCTATACATGGACCAAAATATAAATCAAAATTTATTTTAAATGTAAGTAAAGACACATTTAATCATGTAATAAAGAAACCTAAAACTAAATATGATTGGATATGTTATAATGAAGCAAGCGTGAAATCTTATATAGATGATCCATATTGTGGAATTGGTTTTACATGTTCTGCATACAATGATTTATTTCATCTTGTAGTAATGATGCATAAACCTGAGATGTATCACAATGTAAATAAAGATATGGAGCTTTTATTAGTAAGAGGCTTGGATGACCCATGCATAGGTGGAAGTCGAGGCTCAGATGATTCATATAAAGTTTTGTATGATGCTGGTTTTTGTAAAATTAAGAGAATTGATTATGAAAATATGAGACATGAAATTTTAGCAGAAAAAGACAATAAAAAAGTTTATAATGATATTATAAACTTTTTCTAAATTTAATTATAATTGATAACTTATTTTATTAGTGATATTATTAAAATATAATAAACTAGTAAATAAGAGGAGATAAAAAATGAAACTATACACAATAAAAGAAGATTCACATAAAGAGGAATTGGATGAAAAAAAATATGTAAGTGAAGGTTTTACAAATCCACAAGAAATTAAATTATCAGATTTAGATAAATTAGGATTTCATTTTACCCCTCAAAGAAATAGTGCATCAATATCTGCAACTGGATTAAAACCAACAATTGGAGCAAATGCAGAAGGTGATTTGGGAAAATCAGCAGTGGAAAAAACATATTTTTCAAGGTCTATAGATGGTACAATGCAAATTTTTAATAGAGTAATACATGTTGCAGGAGAAGCACAACTAGAAGCTTTCCAAAATGATAAAGAAAAAAATGTATTTTTAACTGAATCACAAAGTTCGCCATTAAGAGCCGAGCAAAATCTTAGTATAATAGAGGCATTTGAATTTGCAAGAAGATATATGATAGGAAATAGATATTTTGTATTTAACTTAACAGAGCCACAATATGAAAGAACAATAGATGAAGATAAAATTGATGCTCAAGTAAGTTCTATAAATGAAAGATTAGACGGAATTTCAGGAATAACAATAGATGTAAAAAATATATTTACAAGTGAGGAAATAGAGAGTTTACAAGAAATTGTTGCATCAGAAATTTCTAGTTATGAACAAAAGATGATATTACTAAATACACATGAATCAAACGAAAAGGACAGGATGAAAGTGGCTCGAAAAAAAGCAGCTTTTGGAAAAGTTGGAGAAATGTTAGCATCTAAAGAAGATGGTATTTTATCAATATCAACACCACAAACAACTATTTATGGGATAGATAAGCTAGTAGATGTTTTATCAGATAGAAAAAAAGGAGAAGAAGCTGCAGAACAAGAAAATTTAAGACAATTAATAGGAAAAGTAAAACAATTAAGAGCTAAGATGGTAATAGAAATAGGTAGAGAATCAAAAAAGTTAGTAGTTGAAGAAATAGTAGGTCAGGTAAATCCAATTTCATTAGTTGGAGCAAATTTTACACGAATAGATTATAATGATGAAGCAATTTCCTGGGTAGATTTCCATAAAAATCCACATAATTGTCATACTTTAGTTATAGATGATAGCATGGGACTACAAGGAGCTGATGAACCAAAAGGTGTAAGAATTAAAGCTTCTGATGTTAGGTTATTATCATTAGATGGAAAAGAACCAGCAAATTCGATTGATATTATACAATTTATGTATAATAGTTTGCCAGAAGAAAGAAGAGAAAACTTTGGAATGAGAGTTCCAGGTAAAACAAAGGATAAAGTTATTATTGGTAAGTTTTTAGAATATGTTGATATATATCGTGATTATAAAGACTCTCCAGCTGTTTTTCTTGAAAAAATAGCTGAATTACAAGAAAGCGTTGCAGAAGAATTTCCAAAATATGCTATCAAAGCTTCACCGGAAGAATTAAAACTATTCCAAGAAGAAATGATGCAAGAGAGAAAAACTGATTTACATGGAATTGCAAAAGATGAAGATGATTTAGAATTGTAAAAATAGGAGAAATAAGATGGAAAAAATCGGGACTTCAATGTTATGCTACTGGATAGCATATTTTATAGTTACAAGTATAGGAGTATTACATACTATTTTTAATATTGTTGTGTTACACATGAAATCAATGAAAGATAGTCCAGGAATGGGCGAGGGATATGAAAAAACAAAACCTTGGCATCCATTATATAATATAATTATCTTTCCAATATTTGCATATTTTTATTTTAGTGGATTGGAAACAGTAAGCTTTCAAAACGTTATTTATACATCACTTATTTGGGGAACAATAACAATAGTATTTGATGTAATTGGTTGGGTATTAATAAAACATCCATGGTCTTTAACTTTTAAAGAATTTTACATTGATTATCAACCTTGGATAACATTAATATATATAACAATATATGCAAGTCCATTTATAACTCATGGAATAATGTGTTTATAGATAAATTAATCTAAAAGAATGGAGAAATATATAAGAGAAATTATGATAAGAAAATTTGAAAAAAGTGATATAAATAATGTAATGAAAATATGGAAAAGTGAAAATATAAAAACTCATCAATTTATTCCAAATAAATATTGGGAAAGCAATTATAGATATGTAAAAGAAATTTTGCCTAATGCAGAAATATATGTCTACGTTATTGAAGAAAATATATTAGGGTTTATTGGATTAGAACAAAATTACATAGAAGGAATTTTTATTGATACAAATAATCAATGTAAAGGAATTGGAACATTATTATTAAACAAAGTAAAAGAAAGCAGAAATACTTTAACATTAAATGTATATAAGAAAAATATAAATGCTATTAATTTTTATAAGAAAAATGATTTTGTAATTACGAGTGAAAGTGTAGATAAAAATACAAATGAGGTAGAATATACAATGACTTGGAATAGGAGTATATAATGAAGGTTATTTTTTTAGATGTTGACGGTGTATTAAATTCAGATGAATATTTTGATAAAATTAAAAATTTAAACATAGATGGAATACAATCAGAAATAGATGTAGAAAAAATTAAGCTATTAAATATAGCAATAAATGAAACTAAGGTAAAAATTGTATTAACTTCCTCATGGAGATATACGAGAAATGCACAGGAATTAAGAAAATTATTATCAGAGTATGGTATTTCTACAGATTCAACCCCGTTTATACAAAATGAAAGAGGGTTAGAAATAAAACAATATTTATATGAGCATCCTGATGTAGAAGATTTTGTTATAGTAGATGATGAAATATTTGATTCTTATAATGATGAGTTAGTAAAGAAATTAGTAAAAATATCAAATGGAAATGGTCATAATTTTGGAGAAGGATTGCTTCCTAAAGATATAGATGAAATTATAAAAAGATTAGGAAGAAACAAAGAAAAAGAAGAAATAGAAAGATAATTTATAAATGATAATATTGAAATATCACTAAATAAAATATAAAATTAGCAATCAACTATTGACTTTGCTAAAAATAGTGGTACAATATATATTGTAAAAAGTAAAAGATATCTTTTAAAAATTAAATATGTGCTACCTAAAAAGGTGTCAACACATGGAAATGAAAGGAAGTAGATTGATATGATGATGATACCAAGAAGAAAAAATGAATTTGATTTATTAGGAGAAATGTTTGAAGATCCATTCTTTACAGAACATGAAAGCAAAATAATGAAAACAGATATTAAGGAGAAAAAAGATAAATACTTAATTGATGTTGAATTACCTGGATATGAAAAGGAAAATATAAAAATAGACGTAGAAGATGGATATTTAACTGTTCATGCTGAAATTGATTCTAATAAAGAAGAAAAAGAAGAAGGAAAGTTCGTAAGAAGAGAAAGATATGTAGGTTCTTGTTCAAGAAGCTTTTATGTAGGAACTGAAATACAAGCTGAAGATATAAAAGCATCTTTCAAAAATGGAATGTTAAAAATAGAAGTGCCAAAAAAAGAAGAAAAGAAAGAATTGCCTGAAAAGAGATATATACAAATCGATGACTAATATTTATAAAATTAAACATAGTAACATAAAAATAACAGTAGAAAGCTATAAATTTCTACTGTTATTTATTTTTCATTTATGATATATTTAGCTAGTAGACATACAGCAATTTATAAAGGAAATAGACATAAGTATAAGAAATTATAATTAACAGTGAAAGTAGAAAGGAATTTTGAAATTGGATATAAAATTATTTTTTCAAGCAATTGTAAAATTTGTATTAGGATTTTTAATTACAGGAATCTTATTATTTGTACCTGCCAATACTATTTATTATTGGAATGGATGGTTATTTATGGGACTTTTATTTATTCCAATGTTTATTGCGGGAATTATTTTGATGATAAAGAATCCAGAATTGTTGAGAAAAAGACTAAAAGCAAAGGAAAAAGAAAATGATCAAAAGAAAGTAATTGCATTTAGTGGTTTAATGTTCGTATTTGGATTTATTGTTGCAGGACTAAATTATAAATATAAGTGGATAGAAATTCCCAATATTATAATAATTATTTCTTCGATTGTATTTATAATTGCTTATATTTTATATGCAGAAGTCTTAAGAGAAAATACATATTTATCACGAATTATTGAAGTACAAGAAAATCAAAAAGTCATTGATACTGGATTATATGGAATAGTAAGACATCCAATGTATGCAGTAACAATTTTACTATTTTTATCGATGCCTTTAATTTTAGGTTCTATTTTTTCATTTATAATCTTTTTAATGTATCCTTTTATTATTGCAAAAAGAGTTAAAAATGAAGAAGAAATTCTAGAAAAAGATTTAGTAGGATATTCAGAATATAAAAAGAAAGTTAAATATAAACTAATACCGTTTATATGGTAAGGAGATTAAAGTTATGAGCAAATATGAATCTCTATGGAAATATTTAAAAGAAAATAATAAAGAAAATTATAAATTATCTTATGACGAAATTCAAAATATTTTAGGATTTAGTATAGATCATTCATTTTTAACCTATAAAAAAGAAGCAAAAGAATTTGGGTATGAAGTAGGAAAAATATCAATGAAAGAGAAAACAGTAATTTTTAATAAAATATAAAGCTTTGTTATGATGCAACTAAAAGTTTGCAATAAAAAATTTTTACTAAAAATATGATTTGCAACCAAAAGTTGCTAGAAAAGAAACATAAAAAATCCTAAAATTAACTACAAGGAGGAAGTAATCTAATGAAGTTTGGAGATAATTTACAAAATTTAAGAAAATCAAAAAAGATGTCACAAGAAAAATTGGCAGAAAAAATTGATGTATCAAGACAAAGTATATCAAAATGGGAAAGAGGCGAAAGCTATCCTACAATGAATAATATTATGAGTTTATGCGAGATATTTCATTGTAATATAAATGAATTGGTACAGGAAAACCTAACAGATATAAATTCGTTAGATGAAGAAATAAAGATGAGTGTAGTTAAATTTAAAGCTGAAAAGCAAAAGAAAATGAAAGGGATTAGTAAAGCAATTTATATACTTGCAAGGATTGGAAAGATTGTTACAACAATATCAATTCCAATTATAGTATTTTTATTAATAGTTACACCAATATTTATAAGCAATATAGAGTTAAAAGATGATACTATTGTATTTAAAGGAGCAAGAATAGATGACAAAATAACTATAACAGAAGAAAAATCAAATGATGGAATAACCTTACAATTGAAAGCAAATGATGTTTTAGTTGCAGATGCTAAAGATCAAGATACAATTTTGCAAATGAAAAATGTACTAGAAAATAATTCTAAAGGGCAAATAATAGCTTTCTTAGAGTTAGGATATGGATGCTTAATTGTTTGTTTAGTATTATATAGAATGACATTTAATAGATTAGAAAAATTATTTGTAAATATAAATCAAGGTGATACACCATTTACTTTAGAAAACGTTAAATACATTAAAGAAATGGCAAAACTTATGATTATAGCATTAATTTTACCAACTGGTGGAGGACTTATATTTGAAAATATATTAAAGTCTGATTTAGATGTGGGATTTGAACTTTTTGATGTAATACAAATATTATTCTTATTTGGAATATCATATATTTTTGAATATGGATACGAAATTCAATTAGATTCAAGAGGTAAGATATATGGGGATGAAAATGAATAAAGAAAAAGTTATAAATAAATTGATAGAAAATACTAATAGAAGTACAGATGAATGTAATATTATTTATGATGTTTTAAATAATAATGGTATTATTGGAAGAAAAAACAAAGAAAGAATAAAATCAGATTTTATTGAAAAATTAAAGGTATCTGAAAAAGAAGCAAATGAAATTTATAATATATGTATGGGAATAGTTGTAAAGGATTTTTTTGAATAAGGAGAATAAAAGATGGATAATTTTGTAAAAAAGATATTACCAGTAAAAATTAGAAGAGCAACTGAAGAAGATGTAAATGATTGGGCTGAAATATTGCATCGATCTTCTGAAAATATATATTCGGAATATGTTTCTAGAGATTATATGGATAACAATTATAATGTTGAAAAATTAAAAGAAAACTTTTTAGAAGAAGTAAATAAATCTAATGGAAACTCAGAACTTTATATGTTAACAGTTGATGGAATTTCAATTGGAATATTAAAGATTGGTAAACCAATTAAGTATTATTCTGATGGAAATAATTATTATAGAGATGATATTGATGGTATAGGAGAAATAAAATCCTTACATATAATGAGTGAATATCAAGGAAACGGTATAGGAAGTCAGGCTATCTTTTTTGCTGAGAACAGACTAAAAGAACTAAATTATCAAAAATCTAGCATATGGGTAAAAATGCAAAATTCCAAAGCAATAGATTTTTATGTTAGTAGAGGTTATCAAAAAACGAACTATATAAATCCTAATACAAACGATAAGGCACCATCTATGGTTATGGAAAAACAATTAAGAGTAAAATTAAAAGAAGATAATTGTGAACAACAAGAATATTAATTATTTAAAGAGCAGATTTTTAAATTTGCTCTTTAAAGTTTATAGACAAATATTAACAAGAAATATCGGGTAAAGTAGAGACTTATAAGCTAAAATTTACTTATGAACTTGAAAGGAGAAAAATATGAATTGGTGTGAATCTATAAGTAGAGCTATTGAATATATAGAAAATAATTTAACAAATGATATAACTATTGAAGACATTTCAAATTATTCATATATATCATCATTTTATTTTCAAAAAGGATTTTCTATTATTTGTGGTTATGGGTTAAGTGAATACATTAGAAATAGGAAGTTATCATGTGCAGGTTATGAAGTATTAAACACAGATAATAAAATAATTGATATAGCTTTAAAATATGGATATGATTCTCCAGATAGCTTTACAAAAGCATTTACAAGATTCCATGGTTCTACTCCAACAGAAGTTCGAAAAGGTGGAAAGATAAAAGAATTTGCACCTCTAAAAATAAATTTAAGTTTGAAAGGTGGTTATACTATGGAGTATAAAATTGAAGAAAAGGAAAGTTTTAAAGTTGTTGGACTAAAGGGAAATTTTAAGTATGAAACTGCAAATCAAGATATACCAAAGATGTGGAAAAAATTTTTTATGAAAACTACATTCACAAAAATAAACCCTAAGTATGGTGTTAATATTGATACTAATATGGGAAGTGATGTATTTGATTACATTATTGGAGATGACTATAATGAAGATTTGAAAGTTCCTAAAGATTTTGAAATAATAGAAATTCCTAAATTTACTTGGGCTATATTTTCTTGTATAGGTCCTTCTAGTGTAAAAATGCCAGAAGTCAATGAAAAAATATTTACAGAATGGCTACCAAATTCAAATGATTATGAAATAGCTGCGGGTTATAATATTGAAATGTATTCAAATCCAAAAGATTATAAAAAAGGTGTTAACGATGAAAAATATTATAGTGAAGTTTGGATACCTATTAAGAGAAAATAACTTTTAACTCCTTGCAATTCCTACCATTCTAGTAGTATAATTAATAAAGTGGAGGTATGACTATGAAAATATCTACAAAAGGAAGATATGCTTTAAGAGTTATGATAGATTTAGCATTAAATAGTAGTGAAAAATATATAACTTCAAAAGAAATATCTAATAGGCAAGAAATATCAAATAAATATTTAGAGCAAATTATAGCAATGCTAAATAAAGCTGGTTATTTAGAAACAGCAAGAGGAAATACAGGTGGATATAAACTAGCTAAAAAACCGAATGAATATAAAATTGGAGATATTTTAAAAGCAACAGAGGGTGATTTAGTACCAATAGATTGTCTAACAGAAGAAGGAAAATGTAGGAGACAAGAAAAATGTACAACATATTCTTTTTGGAAAGGGCTAGATGATGTAATTAATGAATATGTAAACAGTAAAACATTAGAAGATTTAATAAAATAGAAATCAAATATGAGCCACTTGAAATTTAAAAGTGGTTCTTTTGTTTTTATAATTCCTATTGACTTACTAGGAAATAGATGCTATAATTCCTACTAGATTAATAGGAAATAAAAAGGAGTTAAAAATGAATACTATATATTTAGACAATAATGCTACAACTAAAACAGATGAAGAAGTTGTAAAGGCTATGATGCCATATTTATTAGATAACTATGGAAATCCATCATCTATATATAAATTAGGAAGAGAAAATAGAAAAGTTGTTGAAGACTCAAGAGAAAAAATAGCAGAAATCTTAAATTGTAAGCCAGATGAAATTTATTTCACTTCAGGTGGAAGCGAAAGCGATAATACAGCAATTAGAGGAATTGCTTACAGTTATAAAAATAAAGGAAATCACATTATTACATCTAAAATTGAACATCCAGCAGTTTTAGAAACTTGCAAACTATTGGAAAAAGAAGGATTTGAAGTAAGTTATATTGGTGTAGGTGAAAATGGAATCATCAATTTAGAGGAATTAAAAAATGCTATAAGACCAACTACTACACTTATTACAATAATGTTTGCAAATAATGAAATTGGAACAATACAGCCAATAGAAGAAATAGGAAAAATTGCAAAAGAAAATAATATTATTTTTCATACAGATAGTGTACAGGCAATTGGAAGTATAGAAATAGATGTAGAAAAATTAAATATTGATAGTCTTTCATTATCAGCACATAAATTTTATGGACCAAAAGGAATTGGAGTTTTATATGTAAAAAAAAGAGTAAAGTTTAACAAATTTATAAATGGAGGTCATCAAGAAAGAAATAAAAGAGCAGGCACTGAAAATGTAGCAGGAATAGTAGGACTTGCTAAAGCTATGGAACTTGCATACAGAGATTTAGAAGAGCATAATAAAAAAATTAAAGAATTAAGAGATTATTATGTAAGTCAAGTAAAAGAAAAAATACCATATATAAATATTAATGGAGATATGGAAAAAAGATTACCTGGAAATAGCAATATTTCATTTAGATTTATTGAAGGAGAAAGCTTACTTTTAAATTTAGACTTAAAAGGAATTTGTGCATCAAGTGGTAGTGCTTGTACTTCAGGTTCACTTGACCCATCTCATGTATTACTTGCAATAGGACTTTCACATGAAATAGCACATGGTTCATTAAGAATTTCAATAGGAAAATATAATACAAAAGAAGAAATTGATTATGTTGTAGAAAGTTTAGTGGAAATAGTAGGCAGATTACGTGAAATGTCACCATTATGGGAAAAATTTATTGAGGAGGAAAATAAATAATGGAATATTCAGGAAAAGTAGTTGATCATTATACAAATCCACGAAATGTAGGAAAAATAGAAGATGCTTCTGGAATAGGAGAAGTTGGAAATCCTGTTTGCGGAGACATTATGAAAATGTTTATTAAGGTAGAAAATGATATTATAGTTGATGTAAAATTTAAAACTTTTGGATGTGGTGCAGCAATTGCAACAAGTAGTATTTCAACAGAAATGATAAAAGGAAAAACAATAGAAGAAGCACTAAAACTTAAAAACACAGATGTTGTAAATTCATTAGGTGGACTTCCACCAGTAAAATTGCATTGCTCTGTTTTAGCAGAAGAAGCAATTCATGAAGCTGTTGCAGATTATTACAGGAAAGAAGGAAAACTTACAGAGGAAGAAATAAAAGAAAAATGCAATTTGAAAGAACATCATTGCGAAGGTTGTGAAATTTAGGAACATTCGAGAAATTTCACAATAATTTTAAAGATAGAAGAATAAGTCAAAAAAGAAGTCTACAAAAAACTTTTTGGCTTATTCTTTTTGTATACATTTTTTTATAATAATGTTACAATGATAACGATAAATAGTAATTTATCATTGTAATTAATAGCAATATTAAAAGGGGATGATGTAAAATGAAAGAAAAAATATTAGATAATACTGACATACATTATTGGACTAATGATGGTACTAATTCAGATATATGTATATTTTTTTCCCATGGACTAACTGCTGACCATAGATGTTTTAGAAAACAAGAAGAATATTTTGAAGATAAATATAAAATTATAAATTGGGATATTCCTATGCATGGAAAATCAGAGAATAGTGATTTTATATCTTATGAAGAATGTGCTAAATTAATGAAAAAAATAATAGACAAAGAAAATGTAAAAAAAGTTTTATTAATAGGTTTATCACTTGGTGGGTATCCTAGTCAAATGTTTGCTCATCTTTATCCTGAAAATACAGCGGGATTTATTGCTATTGATACAACGCCATTTGGAAAGCAATATTACTCATTGTCAGATATGTTTTGGTTAAAACAAGTAGAATGGATGACAAAAAGTATTCCTATAAAATTATTAAAAAAGAGTATGGCAAAATCAGTTTCTAAAACAAAATATTCTTATGAACTTATGATTGAAATGCTAGATACAGTATCAAAAGATAAAATAGCAAAGCAAATGAGGATTGGTTACAGTAAATTTGTTGATGAAAATCAAGATATGAAATTAGATATTCCAGTTATAATATTACTTGGAGAATTTGACAGAACAGGAAAAGTAAAACAATATTGTAATGCTTGGCATAAAAATACTAATTATCCATTAAATATAATAAAAAATGCTGCTCACTTTTCAAATTCAGATAATCCAGAGGATGTAAATAAATTTATAGATTGCTTTATCAGAGAATTACACCCCAAATCTGTCGTAGATGAAAAAGTTTCAACAGAAGTTGAGAGAAATGATATAGGAGATAACAAAAGTATCAAAAGTAATCAAAAAAATAAAGAAGAAACTGAAAGATGATCAATAACACAAATCATAATTTTGAGGAGGGAGAGAAAATGGAAATAAAAATTATAAATAATATAGCAGTAGTTAATAGTAATGAAATCATAATGAAAGATGTTCAATCAGCAATAGATTTTATTATGACTATAAAATATGAAACAAACTGTAATAAAATAGCATTAAATAAAAGTGCAGTAGCAGAAGATTTTTTTATATAAAGGATTAGCAGGAGAAATTTTACAAAAATTTATAAATTATCAAACAAAATTTGCTATATATGGAGATTATTCAAAGTATACAAGTAAACCATTAAAAGATTTTATATATGAAAGTAATAATGGAAAAGATATATTTTTTGTAGAAAATGAAGATGAAGCAGTAGAAATGTTAAGTAAATAACAAATATGATAGGAGATATACTATGTTTAAAGAAGATTTTAGCCAATATATGAAAAACACATATAATGTAATACCCAAATTTGAATTTAGAAACAGATAACTTACAATTTTGTAGTTTGTTAAAATAGTAGTAATTTTTTGTACAAACTACGACTAAACTAATGGTTTATCAAAGTGAACTAACTGTCGGTTGAGTCGGCACAATATCAGTAATAAAATGGAATTAACAATAAAAGGAGGGATTTTATATGTCAAACAAAACTCTTGGAGAAATGATTAGCTCTTTAAGAAAAGAAAAAAATATGACGCAAAATGATTTGGCAAAAATGATGAATGTTACAGATAAAGCTGTGTCAAAATGGGAAAGAAATTTATCTTGTCCTGATGTTAATTCTATTCCAAAGTTAGCAGAAGTTTTAAGTATTTCTGTTGAAGAATTGCTAAATGCACAAACTAAACAAGACAATAGTAAAGTAGAAGATATTATCAATATAGCTTTAATTGGAATTGGTCTTGCAATGGGAATTTGTATTGTAGTTACTTCTATATTAAAACAAATTGATATGAATAATGCTATTACTATGCTAGGAATAGGAATGAGTTGTTTATCTATTTATTTGTTAAAAAATAAAAAAGATAAATAACAAAGACAGGGGCTAGAATTTATAATTACTAGCCCTATAAATTGCAATTTATCGAATAAAAAATTAATGTAAAAAACTTTTGACAAACAAATAAAGTTAAAAAATATTAATGTAAAAGACTTTTGATAGACAAAAAAATACCTAGTATATAAAATATTATTGGAGGTACAAAATGGATGTGGGAATAAGGATAAAAAAATATAGAGAAAAACAGAATATTTCTCAAGATGAATTGGCAGAAAAAATATTTGTTTCGAGACAAACTATTTCAAATTGGGAAAATAGTAAAAGTTATCCAGATATAAAAAGCTTACTACTACTTAGTGACATCTTTAAAGTATCTTTAGATGATTTTATGAAAGGAGATATTGAGAAAATTAAAAACTTAGTTAATACTCAAAAAGTAAGAGAGTTTAACATTATTGGATACATTTATTTAGCAGAATTATTAATTTTAGCCATTACAGCTTATCCTCTTTTTAAGCTTGAAGGAAATATTGGTGTTATTATTTGGATTTTATTTTTTTTAGTAACTTTTTTTACTGCTGGAATAGCTGAAAAAATCAAAAAAAATAATAATATTCAAACTTATAAAGAAATTTTGGCTTTTATTAATAGTAAACAATTGAACTATGAAGAAAGGCAACAAGAACTAGGAAAAAGAATGTATCAGAAGATTTTATTTGCAATATTAGCAGGTATGATAGCACTTATTATAAATTTAATTATAATATTTATAAAATAGGAGGAATAATATGGAATTTTGGATATTTATGATAGTATTTATATTTATTGGTGGAGGCTGTTCACTTACTGGTACTTGGTGGAGTAAAAAGAAAAAAGAAGAAAAAAAAAAAGAACAAAATTAACAAAAAGTATTTAATTATTAAAAGTATTTGTATAAAGAACAGAAAACTATCTGTTCTTTTATGTTATAATAAATTTAACAAATTACAAGTTATTAAGGAGATTAAAAATGTATATTACAAAAATAATAGAAAAAATTGGAGATATTGAAACAATATCAAAAGCAATAGATGAGCTATGTAACAAAATGGATAAAGATGGATATTCATTAGTTACTTATCATTTTTGTGATAATAATGAAAAAGTAATTTTGACTTTCAAAAAAAGTTTAAAGAAAAGTTTTATATAAATTTTGAAAATTACAATTTTATAGTTTGAAAGATTTATAGTAATTTAACAAGGAGATAAAAAAATGAATAATGAAAAAAGAGAATTAACAGAAAAAGAATTGAAACGTAAAAATGACTTTGAGAAATTAAGCTCTGAAATGCAACAAGAAGGATATAAAATGAAGACTATAATTATCAATACACAACAAGCAAAGTCTTTATGTCTTTTAATTATGCTACCGTTTATGGCTTTAGCATTTTGGATATATTATCATGTGAATGGTTTTGATTTGGATTGTCTTTCGTGGGGATTTCTTGTAGTATTGATTGTGCTTATTTCATGTCTAATCATTCTGCATGAGCTAATACATGGAATTACCTGGGCGATTTTTGCAAAAAATCATTTTCGTGCAATTGATTTCGGAATTATTTGGAGTAATTTATCTCCATACTGCACTTGTTCAAATCCACTGAAAAAATGGCAATATCTATTGGGAGTTGTTATGCCTACATTAGTTTTAGGCTGTGGGGGTGTAGTGGCTGCGGTGATGACAAATCAGTTACTGCTGTTTTTTGCGGCAGAATACCTGATTTTATCAGGTGGCGGAGATTTTCAACTTATACTGAGAAGTATATTAAATGATAAGCAAGAAAGTGTGTATTGTGACCATCCTTACGAATGTGGTTTTGTAGTTTTTGAGAAATAAGAACTAATATTATAAATTACAATTAGAAGATGAAAAAAAGAAAAAAGCAAAGTAAAAATTACAATCTGTCTAGGAGATAGAAAATAATGGATAAGAAAAATTTGATGAACTGGATAATAGCAATAATAGTTGCTATCGTATATTTAACAGTAAGTATTGTATTTAAGTCTTGGGCATTCTCTTGGGTTATATGGGTTGCTTATGCAATTTATAGATTTATTGTTAAATAATTAAATTAGGAGTGCAAAAAATGTTTTATAATGCAAAAAATAATAATATAAAAATAGAACAAAGTGATATGGATTATATAAGTTTTGGAAAAGGAAATAAAAATCTTATTATAATACCAGGACTTGGAGATGGATTAAGAACTGTTAAAGGTATGGCTATTCCACTTGCATTGATGTATAAAAAGTTTGCAAAAGAATATATAGTATATATATTTAGTAGGAGAAATAATCTAACAAATGGCTTTACAACGCAAGATATGGCACAAGATATAGCTCAAGCAATGAATTTACTTAATATATCAAATGCTGATATATTAGGAGTTTCTCAAGGTGGAATGATAGCACAATGTATGGCAATTAACAATCCAGAAAAAGTAAATAAATTAGTTTTAGCAGTAACATCTTCAAAGTCTAATGAAATGATAAATAATGTTGTTGGAAACTGGATTCAGTTAGCAAAGAAGGAAGATTTTAAAAATATATTCATAGATACAGCCGAAAAATCTTATAGCGAAAAGTATTTAAAGAAATATAGAAAATATTATAATATTCTATGGAGAGTTAGCAAACCAAAAGATTATAAAAGATTTATTATTCAAGCTAATTCATGTTTAACACATAATGTATATGATAATTTAGATAAAATTAAATGTCATACTTTAATAATTGGAGGAAAACAAGATAGTATTGTAGGAGTAAATTCTTCAAAAGAAATAGCAGATAGAATTAGTAATAGTGAATTATATTTATATGAAGATTATGGGCATGCAGTGTATGAAGAAGCAAAAGATTTTAATGAAAAAGTCTTAAATTATCTAAAAAGATAAATTACCATTTAGGAGTGAGGTTATTTATGGAATATGATAAATTAGAATTTGAAACAACTTTTAAGAAAGGGGATATGATTCCAGTAGAATATACTAGTTATGGAAAAAATATATCTCCAGAATTTAGAATTAAAAATTTATCAGATAAAGCAAAAAGTTTAGTAATAATTTTAGAAGATTTAAGTCATCCGATAAAGAACTTTACTCATTGGATTGCTTGGAATATAAAGGCAAATTCTGTAATTCCAGAAAATGTTGGAAATATGGATAATGTTATGCAAGGAATTGCTTATGGATTTCATAAATATGCAGGAGCAAAACCACCAAAGTTTCAAAAACACAATTATAAATATACAATATATTCATTAGATAATATTTTGGAATTATCATCTAATATTATGAAAAAGAAACTATTGAAAGCAATGGATGGGCATATTTTACAAAAAGGAACTATTATAGGTTACTTTAAAAGATAAATTACAAGTTTGTAGTTTGAAAGATTTATAGTAATGTATCGTTATGATAAGTTTAAGGAGGAATCTTATGAAAAAGAAAATATGTATTGGAGTAGGAATATTTTTGATTATACTTATAGTTGCAGGAATTATAACGAACTATGTAGATAGTGGTAGAGTAGCAACAGGACACGAGCCAAAGTATTGCATAAAGGTAGTTAATAATGACGGAAGCAAAGTAACTTATTGGGGATTAGGTTATAAAGTTATTCGCTATGTGGGAGTATCTCCAAATGAACCTTATGAGAGTAATATCGGGGTAAAAATGGGAAATTGGTTTATGAAATATGAATTGCCAATAGATAGCCAAAATAATAAAGAACAAAAAGATAATATAAGTAATATAGAAGATTTTTATAATACCGAATTAACAAAAGATAGAGATATTAGGACACTATCAAAGGAATATACTTCATTTGATGCTCAAAAAGATAATTGCTTTGTTATAGGTGCAATGGTTCATAACGATAATCTATATAGTGAATTTATGGAAAGTTATAAGAATAAAAAAACTGCATTTATTAGAGTAGCACAAAATACTGTTGAAGGAGATTTAATCTTAACAGATATTTTATATTACGAGAAATCAGATAAATTATATATAGTTACTGATAATACAAGAGATAAATTTTCAGCAGAAACTGATAGAATAATTGAACTGAAAGAATTTAATTATATATCAGAATATAAAAATAATAATCACTTATATTGGGTTTTATACAACGAAGATATAACAGAAGAAAATTTTAAAACGGATAATGTATTTGTGATAACAACTATTAACTAAATATATAAAGGAGATGTAAAAGTTATGAATAAAGAAAAATTAAAAGTAAAAATATTTTTGATTTTAAGTCTTGTATTTGCAATTTTAACTTTGATTGGTGGATACTTGGTAATCACTCATAAATTAGATAATGCTGGTTATTCAGTTATACCAATGTTATTTACATTAACATTTAGTATATTATATAGGAATAGCAAAAAAGACAAAGAGTAACACAACTTACAATTAATTGATTAGATAAAGCTAAAATCTCAAGAAATAATTTATGTATTGACATTATTCATAAAAAAGTATTATAATGAATATAATAATAATGATAATTAATTGTCATTAGATAAAAAGTTTAGAATACCCTTGCTAAAGTAGGGACTTAAAAAAGTAGGAATATCTTTGCCAAAGTAAGAATTTAAAAAAGTAGGAATATCCTTGCCAAAGTAGGAACTTAAAACAGTATATGGCAATCTGAAAAGATTGCCATATTGTTTTATTAAGGGAGAAATGAATGAAAAATTTGAAATTATACTATATTGATGAAGAATATATAAAATATTTAAGACAATTTGATTTAAATGTTGCTTATAATAAAACAGCAACAAGACCATATATCGGAATTGTTTATACATACAATAATTTTAATTATTTTGCACCTTTATCTTCTCCAAAACCTAAACATATAAATATAAATCCTAAAGCGATTGATATTTTTAAAATAAAAGATGGAGAACTTGGAGTTGTTAATATAAACAATATGATTCCAACCCCAATTGAAAATTTAACAGAAGTGTTGCCAACAGTAACAGATGCAAAATATAAAAAGATGTTAGAACAACAATTAACATTTTTAAATAATCATAAAGCTGAATTATATAAAAAGATAAATTATTTTCAAAACATGTTTAGAAAAGGACATTTAACTGAAAATATCTTAAAAAGATGTTGTAATTTTATTTTATTAGAGGAAAAGTTTAATGAATATGTAAATAAATAGTTTTGTCAACAAATCTGTCAACAACTCACACAAAAACACAAACAAAATCAAATAAATAGCGGATAATCTGAAAGTTCACATCCGGTTACCCGCTCCAACATAGCTGATTTTCAAGCTTTCTCAACGTCTTTCAACAGTTTTGAAAGTACTGAAAAATCAGCTTTTTTACGTTCAATAGTGTTGAATGGTTTTCAATGATTTTGAGTAGTGAGAAACCTATTGGTCAACAAATGAAAATCTGTTGACCAAAAAAGTACCATTTTATTGACCAATGACTATGGAAACACAACTGGCACAATGAATACAGAAATCGTTTTTGTGAGTAAAAATTGCATTTTTTACTCACTTTTTTAAAAAGTGGAGTGTATGTGGGAGAAAAATACAAATGAATAGTGTTAGGAAATGTTGTATAGTATTAAAAATAAATAACAAATGAGTACTTACTTATTTTATTGACGAATTTTTATGATATAATTATTTAAATAAATTTTAGGAGTTTTTTATGAATATAAAAGTTAAGTATGAAAATCTTTAGGCAGGATTATTTTTTAAAGAAGAAATAACAATTGGAAATTTTAAGTATAAAATAAAACCTATAGATAAAAGAAAAAGAATAATCGAAGATGATATAATATATTGTAATCTTTTGTTAATGTATTGTTTGTTTCCAAGTAAAGATAAAAAAATAAGTTTTGTATATTTTGAATATGAAAAAGATTTTGAATTGGAGATTGGTTTAGAAGAATTTAAAAAATTATAAAATAGTGAAAAAGCAAAGTTAATTAATAAATTAGATTTATATGAAGATATTTATGATTTTGAAAAAGAATCATGTTTGAAAATTAATAATTGTATAAAATTTTCAGTGATTAAAGCAAAAATTTATAATCAAAATAATGAAAAAATAATACAAAGAATTGAATTTAGAAAATTGAATATACCACCATTTCTAATGATTGATATAGAAATGATTAAAAAGAAACTTGAAAATCAAAAGAGATTAGCATATGCTATATCTTCTGAAGAAATTAAAAATACACAAAAGAAATTTGTAAGATTTAATAGAACTTTGAAATTTTATTATTCAGCAATGTCAATAAATGATTCAGCAACTGCATTTATATTGTTAACGTCTGCTATTGAGTCTTTGTTTAATATAAAGAATGGAACGAAATGTCCAACGTGCGAAATTATTAGATATGATGTAACAAAAACAGTAAGTGAATATGGTGGAAAGATTTTAAATGATACATATGGAACTATTATAAATAATTTTAAAAGACTATATAAATTAAGATTAGATTATATACACGGAATAAAAGATGTTGATATTACTTATGAAGATGAAGTTGAATTAAGAGAATATGTAAGAAAAATAGTATTAATTTATTCATTTATAATACATTTAAATCCAAGTTTTAATGATGACAAAAATGTAGTAAATGCTATTAATTCAGGAAATTTATATGACGAAAAAATGATGTTATTTATTGAGCTATTTGTAAAAGACATTTAATAAGCATAATTTGTAATTGAAAGGAATTTTATAAATGAAAATAATTAAAAATAAATTTATAAAAGATGAGGAAGAGTTAAAAAATAAAATTAATCAACTTGATAAAATTGCAAACTTATACCTTTTAAAAATTGAAGAACTTTATATGGAGGATTTATATTTTATGTCTGTAATAGATAAATCTATAAAACTAATAGATTCTTTTTTGTTTGCAATGGATAAAAGAAATATTACGGTTCTTGCTACATTAGCAAGAGTTCAAATAGACTGTGTAATACGAGCTTTTGCTACTACATTGGTTAAAGATAGTGGGGAATTTTGTAAAAATGTTTTAATAGATAAAAAAAGAATTGATACTATTACAGATATAAATGGTAATAAATTAAAAGATTGTTATTTATGTGAATTATTAGGAGAGTATTTAAAATTACCAGTATATGATTTATATAAAAAGGTTTGTAGTTTTGTTCATTTTTCTTCAGATAGTTTTAATAATATTGCTAAAGCAAGTGGGGAATATGATATTGAAATGTTTATAAGTCGAAAAAATAGAGTTGAAGATGAAAAAGAATTTGAAAGACTTTCTATAGAACTTGCAAATCAATTTTTATTTTTTGGTCTAATTCTTATAGAAGATATTTTCGCTTCATGGTTACAACAAAAAGAACAATGGAAAAAAGATGAAAGTAAATAAAAATGACACTCATAAGAATGCTCTTTTTTTTATGCTGGGGTTACTATGTAGACACGGTTGGTAAAAATGAAAAAAGAATTGCAGAATATGTAAGAAATCAATAAGAGCTTTCTAGGCGATAATAGTAAAAAATCCCCCAGCTTAGTTGGGGGATTTTTATTATACAAATAGTTATAAAAGTACAACAAATTTTGAAAAAAACAAGATAAATCTTTAAAACTCAAAAAAAATATGATATAACTAAAATGTTCATAAATTAACGGAGGAAGAAAAAGAAATTATAAAATAATCTAATTTATTAAGGAGTGGTTTATGGAAATGAAAGATATTATAGAAATTATCGGAATTGTGGTGGCGATAATTTTTGGAGCTATTTCATGGTTTTATTCACAAAAATCAAAAAAAATATCAGAAGAGTCTATAGAAATTGCAAGAAATGCTAACAAATTGTCTGAAGAATCAATAAAAATTTCAAAAGATGCAAATAAATTATCTGAACGTTCTATAAAAATTGCAGAAGAAACAATGAATATTAATAAAGAAAATATAGAATTGTATAGCTCGTTTAATCCCATTATCTTAAGTAATAATTCTGAAAAAAATAAGATTGTTTTCATTAAAAAAGATTATTCAGATTATATTCTTTTATTAAAAATTCAAATAACAAATCGTTCCATTCAACCAGTAACAATTAAAAACTTTTCTTGTTATTTAGGAAAAGAAGGAAATTCAATGTATTTATATATTAATAAAGAAGATATGATAGATATTGAATCTTATACAACTGGCGTTACACCAATAAAATTAGAAAATGTTAATAAATTTCCTATATATCTACAGGGAAATGAAATGAAAGAAGTTACAATTGCTATTGGATTAGATAATTCATATTGCAAACAATATTATGCTAAAGATGGTATTCAAATAGAATTTAAAACGACAAATGCAAGTAAAAAAATATGGATATCTTCTGAACATACGATTGAATATTAAATAAAATAAAAATGGTTATTTAAATAACCATTTTTTATTTTTGCTATGAATAACATTATACAACATTATTCAAGACTATTTGTTATAATTTCAACTGGTTAACGTATTGGAAACAAAATATCTAAAAAATACGGATACAAAGCTGAAAACAATGATTACGAGTTCCAAAAAAGGCGTTTTAACCTTTACTTCTTTTACTAATTTACTAATAGTATACATAAAATTTGACCCAGCCATTCATTTATGATATAATATCATGAATTGGAAACTTTTAAATGCTTGAGAAATAGTTTCGAGGGCATATATGTCCTCGAATAGAAGGTCTAAGGAGGACAAACATATGACATTTTTACGGAGATTAGCACAGCTTGTTGAAGATTTGCGAACCATAGGAGTAATATCAAAAGAAGATGAAGTATCTATACCATATATTCCTTCGAAAAAACCAAAAGATATTGTGCTTTCTATTAAATTTCCAATTGAAGAACACGATAGGTGGGGATTTGCTACTGAAAGAATGAATTTGAACAAAGAGTTAATTAAAAATTTCATTTCTGAAGAGTTTTTCGATTGTAGTTATAGTGTACTAGATTGTTTGTGTCAAGAAAATGAAATGAAATTTTATTTTGATAGAACCAGTGACAAATAAAAACACCTAGTAACATTATATGAGAAACAAAATATATTTTGTAATTAATACCCCAAACACAATATAGGAGGGCTAAAATGATTAAAGGTATAGGTCAAACAGCAAATCTGTTATGTGCATTGAACTTTGGAACACATGGTGATGTTTTCCATGGTGATGACGTTGTAGGAACTGCAATTTTTGAGATGGCATTCATGGATAAGGAGATTTACGTTGTTCGGACAAAAAACGAACAGGAATTAAGTAAGCTTGATATTGTGATAGATATCGGTGGAGGAGAACTGGATCATCACATAGCTGGTTTTAATGTTCGTAGACCTACTGGAGAAAAATATGCCAGTGCAGGGTTGGTATGGAAAAAGTATGGAGAAATGGCCATTAGAAGTATTATGAATGAAAATGGTATAACTATCAGTGCAGAAGAAATCCAAATTGTAAAAGAGCAGATTGATAAAGAAATCATCGTTTTTGTAGATATGGAAGATAATGGGGAGAAAGTGAGTAATCACGTTTTCAGTTTTGTTCCACAATTCCTTCCAACTTGGCTTGAAGCTCCAGATTATGATGCGGCTTTTATGAGAGCTGAGAATCTTGTATATAATATTTTGAAGGAATATATTAAAAACAAGATTACACAGTTTCCTACAAAAAAAGAATTGCAAAGCAGGTACAGCACTATTGAAGACGGAATCCTAGAGATTCCAGCTCAGAGGATGCAGTGGCTTGAAGAAATCTTAAACTACAATGAAAGACATAATAATGCTGTGAAATTTGTTATATTTCCATATCCTGCAGGTGGGTGGGCTGCACATTGTGTGCCACCATCGATGGAAGAAAAATTCAAACAACTGGTTTCATTTCCGAAAGAATGGGCAGGCGGTAATAAGAAAACATTGCCTGAAATTTCAGGAATTCCAGATGCAACATTTTGCCATAATGGAAGATTTTTTGCAAAAGCTGAAAGCAGAGATTCTGTTATGATGATGTGCAAAATTGCAATGGGATTGATGTAAATTACTAGATAATCAACGAAAAATAAGAAAGTAAGAGGGATGATATTTTACCCTCTTACTTTCTTATTTTATTTCTTTAAAACCATTTCTACTCCAAAGCCAAAGTGGAGTATGAATGTCAATAGGTTTGTAATTTGTATTTTCAAATAAATTCTTCCATCTCTCTATAACAATTAATTGAACATTACTAGAATTAAATTCATCATCGCTAATTAATCCTAATCTATGAGTAGCTTTACATACATGTGTGTCTGGAGCAACTGTTAATTGTTCGATATTTTTATATGTTCTATCAGTATATTGATAAATTACATATAACCAATAATTACATATTTTTGTTCCAGATAAATAAGGAAACATTTTTTTATTTTCTTTTTGAATGAAAGATTTTATTTTTTCAACATCATTATCTAAATTATCAAATAATTTTCTAATATCTCCATCAAATAAATTTATGAATGTATTACATAGAGAAATCCATATTTCAGTTTGTTTTTGCTTTTGAAGAGCAATTTTATATTTTGTTAATGCATATTGAATTTCTTCAAATGTTTTTTCTAAACATAGTTTAGGATTAAAAACAAATTGAGTTTCATTATCATGGTAAGTTTTTAATGAGCTTTCCCATAAAGTATAGGAATTTCTTTGATAATTAAGTGCCATTGGTAAAGTAAAATATAAGTAATTTTCTAAACTACTTTTTTCTAAATTAGGATTTGCATCTTCTGGCATTATTTCTCCACCAAGTTCACCATTTTTGTACATTGCTAGTAGATTTTTTACATTCTTTAAAGTTTTTTCTTTATTCATAATTTAGACTCCATTTAATAATTTATTAGCTACATTATAACATATAAAATCCAATAGCGTTGCTAATAATTCCTAAAAAATGATATAATGAAATTTATAAAAGGAGTAAAAATAATGAAAGAAATGTTTAAAAATATAAAAAAAGTATATGAGTATGGAAAAGAATATAAAAAGAATTTAATTGAAATGATTATTGCTGTTATAAGTAGTACTATAATTGGTATTATAGTACCATTGTTAACAGCAAAGCAAATTGTTTATTTTACATCTAATTTATGGCATCAATTAATAATTATTTCGCTTGTTATTTTTGGAGTTCAAGCTTATATAAGTTTTGCTGCAATGTTTTTTACGAGAAGAAATAGTAGGTATTTTCAAAGAGGAACAATGAAAAATCTACAGATGGAACTTGTTAAAGAAGTTTTAAAGATAAGTCAAAAGGATTTTGAAAATAATTCATCTGGAATGTTTACTCAAAGAATTATTAATGATACAGAAAAAATGGCTAATTTTATTGGGTGGGGTGGACTAGAACATGTTAGACATATTTTAGCTAATGTTGGAGCATTGTTTGCAACACTTATTATTAATAGACAAGTTTTTTTATATTATTTACTTGTATCAATTATTCTAACTTTTTTATATAATCAGAAAACTAAGCAAAAAGGTAAAAAAGATAAAGAGTTTCGCAATCAAACAGAAAAGGTTTCTGGTCTTGTGGGAGAACTAGTTCGAGGTGTAAGAGATATAAAAATGCTAAATGCTAAAAATAGTTTTATGACAATGCTAGATGAAAATATTACAAAGCAAAATGAAAAAAGATTTGAGATGGCAAGAGTAAATATGATTTATACATATATAATTGATACTTTAAAATGTGTATTTGAATTAGGTTTAATAATATTATTAATTTATCTTGTGAAGAATAATACAATTACTATAGCAATTGCGATTGCTTTATTTAATTATAAATCAGGAATTATGAAATTAGTAATGGAACATATATCATCCTTTATAGATCTTGCAAAAGATTTTAATATATCTTGTGATAGAGTGTTCAGTATAATTGAGGATAAAACTTTTTCTAAAGAAAAGTTTGGAGAAAAAATTTTAGGTAAAATTTCAGGAAATATTGAATTTAGAAATGTTTCATTTGGCTATAATGAAGATAAATTAATTCTTGAAGATACAAGCTTTAAAGTAGATGCTGGCAAGATGATTGGAATTGTTGGAAAAAGCGGAGCTGGAAAAACAACAATATTTAATTTATTGTGTAAAATGTATTCTGTAGAATCTGGCGAAATATTAATTGAAAATGAGAATATTGAAAATTTAGATGAGGAATCTATTAGAGGTAATATAACCATTATTAGTCAAAATCCATATATTTTTAATTTAAGCATTCGAGATAATTTAAAACTTGTAAAAGAAAATTTAACAGAAGAAGAAATGATTGAAGCTTGTAAGATTGCTTGCTTAGATAATTTTATTGAAACTTTGCCAAATAAATATGATACAGTTTTAGGGGAAGGTGGTATAATTTTATCTGGTGGCCAAAAACAAAGACTTGCTATTGCGAGAGCTTTTGTACAAAAAACAAAAATCATTTTATTTGATGAAGCAACAAGTAGCTTAGATAATGAGACACAAACTGAAATTCAAAAAGCTATTAGTAATTTGAAAGATAATTATACAATTTTAATAATAGCTCATAGATTATCTACAATAGTTAATTGTGATAAAATTATGCTACTTGAAGATGGAAGAATTGTAGATGAAGGAAATCATAAAGAATTATTGAGTAGAAATATTACATATCAAACATTATATAAAACGGAAATTATTGATCAGAATTAATCATATAATTTGACATTTACATAAAGTGTATGATAAAATGCAAAAATCAAAAACCTAAGGAGGTATTACATTATGGAAAAAAGTTGCTTAGAAAGGTATGATGAGATTTTTTTTGACAAAGAGCGGATAAGTCTGTTAGTGGACGAATTACTGTTGAAAGGAAGTATTTTAACACTCAAGGCATTTGATGCTGTTATGTGTGGATACATTCATTTCAGATTTCGCCAATTGTCATGGGATTATCCAATGTCAATTCCTATAACGATAGATTTAAGTACTGTTAAACTTGGAAGTGCTGAACCGAGCTATTTTCTCGAGAGAGTAAAATATATCTCATCAGAATTGAAATTGACATCTACTATCCAAATGGCTAACAACAAAATATACATTTCTTTGTACTGATGTACTTATTACTAATTAGTGAAAGGAAAAAAAGCAATTAAATATTAAAATAAAATTGCTAAAAAAGCTGCTGTAGTCTACTATAGCAGCTTTTTTAGTTTTAGGATTATAAAAAAATTAAAATTAATTAAAATAAGTATTGAAATTAAAATAAGTATATGGTAATATTAATTCGATAAAAAAATATCGAGGTGACATAATGAAAAATGAATATATATCACAAGCAACATTAAAAAGGTTACCACAATATCTTAGAATTATAAAAGATAAAAAAAATGAAAATGTAAAAAATATTTCATCAACTGAAATTGCAACAATTTTAAGATTAAATCAGGTTCAAGTAAGAAAAGATTTAGCATTAGTTAGTAGAGCTGATGGAAAACCAGGAGTTGGGTTTAATACTGAGGAATTAATACAAGATTTAGAAGATGTTCTAAACTTAAACAATATAACAGATGCAGTAATAGTTGGAGCAGGTAAATTAGGGCAAGCATTATTAAATTACAAGGGTTTTGAAAATAACTTGAATATTTTAATGGCGTTTGATAATGATAAAAATAAGTGTAATAATAAAAAAATATTTTTTATAGACAAAATGGAAGCACAAATAATTGAAAATAATATTCAAATTGGAATTATAACAGTTCCTAAAGAAAATGCACAAAAAGTATGTGATATAATGATTAAGTCTGGAATAAAGGCGATATGGAATTTTGCACCAATTAATTTAAAAGTACCAGAAAATATTGCAGTAAAAAATGAAGATTTATCAACTTCATTAGTAATATTATTGAAAAAATTAAAGGAAAAAGGTGTATAAAAAGTCAATAAATTTTTTTATATAAATAAAAAATCAAGGAGGAAAAAGATGAGTAAAGAATACGAATTTGTGGATAGCATGGAGAGTTTACAAAATTTAATTACAAATGTAAAAAAAGCTCAAAAAGAATTTGCTAAATTTTCACAAGAACAAGTAGACAAAATATTTTTAGCAGCAGCAATTGCTGCAAATAAAGCTAGAATACCTCTAGCTAAAATGGCAGTTGAAGAAACTGGAATGGGAGTTGTAGAAGATAAAGTAATAAAAAATAATTATGCAGCAGAATACATCTATAATCAATATAAAGATACAAAAACTTGTGGAGTTATTGAAGAAGATGAATCTTATGGAATTAAAAAAATTGCAGAACCAATTGGTTTAATTGCAGCAGTTATACCAACAACAAATCCGACATCAACAGCAATTTTTAAAACTTTAATTTCTTTAAAAACAAGAAATGGTATTATAATTAGTCCACATCCAAGAGCTAAAAAATCAACAATAGAAGCAGCAAAAATAGTGTTAGAAGCAGCAGTAGAAGCAGGAGCTCCAGAAGGAATTATTGGATGGATTGATGTACCATCACTAGAATTTACAAATACATTAATGCAAACAGCAGATACAATTTTAGCAACAGGTGGACCTGGAATGGTAAAATCAGCTTATTCTAGTGGAAAACCTGCACTTGGAGTTGGAGCAGGAAATACACCTGCAATTATAGATGAATCAGCAGACATAATTTTAGCAGTAAATTCTATAATACATTCAAAAACATTTGATAATGGTATGATTTGTGCATCTGAACAATCTGTAATTGCACTAGATTCAGTTTATGATAAAGTAAGAGCAGAATTTGAAAAAAG
The DNA here is from genome assembly GCA_948676835.1 of uncultured Clostridia bacterium. Classification (GTDB taxonomy): domain Bacteria; phylum Bacillota; class Clostridia; order TANB77; family CAG-508; genus Scatovivens. The sequence continues at coordinate 166,427 of CAPOZU010000001.1, read as the reverse complement.
AGGCTGCTATTTCTTAAATGCAGAAGAAACAGAAAAAGTAAGAAAAACAATAATTATAAATGGTGCATTAAATGCAAAAATAGTAGGACAGAAAGCTCATACTATAGCTAAACTAGCTGATGTAGAAGTTCCAGAAAATGCAAAAATTTTAATAGGTGAAGTTGAATCTGTTGAATTATCTGAAGAATTTGCTCATGAAAAATTATCACCAGTTTTAGCTATGTATAGAGCAAAAGATTTTAATGATGCAGTTGAAAAGGCAGCTCATTTAATTGAAGATGGTGGACTTGGTCACACTTCATCACTTTATATAAATACTATTACAGAAAAAGAAAAAATGGAAAAATTCTATAGCAATATGAAAACTTGTAGAGTATTAATAAATACGCCATCATCACAAGGTGGAATTGGTGATTTATATAACTTTAAACTTGCTCCATCTTTAACACTTGGTTGTGGTTCTTGGGGAGGAAACTCAGTATCAGAAAATGTAGGAATTAAACATTTATTAAATATAAAAACAGTAGCTGAAAGGAGAGAAAACATGTTATGGTTTAGAGCACCTGAAAAGGTATATATTAAAAGAGGTTGTTTACCAGTTGCCTTAGAAGAATTAAGAAATGTAATGGGTAAAAAGAAAGTATTTATAGTAACAGATACATTTTTATTTGAAAATGGATACACAAAAGTTGTAACAGATAAATTAGATGAAATGGGAATTGCACATACAACATTCTCAAATGTTGCTCCAGATCCAACACTTGCTTGCGCTATTGAAGGAACAAAAGCAATGAATAGTTTTAAACCAGATTGCATTATAGCAATAGGTGGTGGTTCAGCAATGGATGCTGCTAAAATTATGTGGGTAATGTATGAACATCCAGAAGTAGATTTCATGGATATGGCAATGAGATTTATGGATATTAGAAAAAGAGTTTACACATTCCCTAAAATGGGAGAAAAAGCTTACTTTATAGCTGTTCCAACATCAGCAGGTACAGGTTCAGAAGTAACACCATTTGCAGTTATTACAGACGAAAAAACAGGAACAAAATATCCTTTAGCAGATTACGAGTTACTACCTAAAATGGCAATAGTAGACGCTAATATGATGATGAATGCTCCAAAAGGTTTAACATCAGCTTCAGGTATAGATGCTGTAACTCACGCATTAGAAGCAATTGCTTCAATGATGGCAACAGAATATACAGATGCCTTAGCAATAGAGAGTTTAAAAAATATATTTAAATATTTACCAAGAGCTTATGATAATGGTGCAAATGATCCAGAAGCAAGAGAGAAAATGGCAAATGCAGCAACAATGGCTGGTATGGCTTTTGCAAATGCATTTTTAGGTGTATGTCATTCAATGGCTCATAAACTAGGTGCATTCCACCACTTACCACATGGTGTTGCAAATGCATTAATGATAAATATAGTATTAAGATTTAACGCAGCAGAAGTTCCAGTAAAAATGGGAACATTTCCACAATATGATCATCCACACACATTAGAAAGATATGCTAAAGTTTCAAGAGCTTTGGGATTTGGTGGAAATACAGATGAAGAAGCATTAGAAAACTTAATAAAAGCAATTGAAGAATTAAAAGAAAAAATCGGAATCAAAAAAACAATTAAAGATTATGGTGTTGACGAAAAAGATTTCTTAGATAGATTAGATGAAATGACAGAGCAAGCATTTGATGATCAATGTACAGGAGCTAACCCAAGATTACCACTTATGAGTGAAATTAAAGATATGTATTTAGAAGCATATTATGGAGGTGAAAGATAATGGAATTAAATTTAGAAAATCCAATAATGGAAAGAAAAACTAAAACAGTTTATAGAGATAATGATAAAACAATAAAATTATTTGTAGAAAATTATTCAAAAGGAAATATTTTAAATGAAGCTTTAAATCAAGCAAGAGTTGAAGAAGGTACTTCTTTAAATATTCCAAAACTTGTAGCTGTAACTAAAGTTGGAAATAGATGGGCTTTAGTTTCAGAACATATTGAAGGTACACCTCTAGATAAATTAATGGCTGAGCATCCAGAAAAAGAAGATGAATATTTAAATAGATTTGTAGATATTCAACTTGAAATATTATCAAACAATGTTCCATTATTAAACAGAATGAAAGAAAAATATAGAAGAAAAATAAATGAAACAGATATTCATGATAATATAAAATATGAATTATTACAAAGATTAGAAGGAATGAAAAATCATACTAAATTATGTCATGGTGATTTTAATCCAAGTAATGTAATTATTAAAAATGATGGAACAGCATATATTATTGACTGGGCTCACGTTACAGTTGGAAATGCTTCAGCAGATAGCGCAAGAACATTTTTACTTTTCTCAATGGATGGAAAAGAAAATTTAGCTGAAAAATATTTAAATTTATTCTCAGAGAAAAGTGGAATTGAAAAATCAAATATTCAAAGATGGGTTTCAATAGTTGCAGCAGCACAACTTTCAAGCACTGAAAACAAAGAACTATTAAATAAATGGATAGATGTAGTAGATTACGAATAAAAGCAAATGAGCCTCCTAGTTTCCTAGGAGGCTCATTTTTGTTACCTGACAGCAGCTTTGTATAAGAAATTTAAGCCAATCTATATGCGATTGCCATTGCCTTTTCCAGCTGATCAGCATATTTAGCAAGGGTTTCAGAGAAAACGATTTTTTCAACGGTTGACTCAACCAGTTGATCCGTATCAAAGGTAGCCATTGCTTCTGCCATAGTGATATCATCTTCTATGGCTTTTGCTAAAACGGTAGAAAAAATTGTCTGAATCGGAAATGTTGTGGCAGCTTCCTCGGCAGTAGATGTAATTGCCTGCTGAATTTCAGCTTTGTCATCCGCATCCATGTCTTCCATAGTGATATTCTCTTCCTTGAGAATGGCGTTAATGATAGAATCGAATACCGGATCAATCATATTTACCCGAATTGCTGTGGTTACTTTTTCCATATTGGAGATTTTCTCACCAAGAGCAGTTATACCGAGCTTTTCGAGAGCTGCACAGAATTCAGGAGACATTTCCTTGATTGGGCAGCCGAAAACGCTTACATCAGAAGAAGTTGTTTTTTGAGTGTTGATGTCAGAAAGAGCATCAATGATTTCACCAATAACGGATTCAAACATTTCAGTAGCACCAGGGATGATGCTCATCATGCCGAAAACAAACTTCATCTGAAGACAACTCATGGTAATCTCAGACTTGGAAGCTTTGAGACTATTGGTGAAATTCAGATCCTGCTCAATCATGTTGGTGATGACGATAGGTAAAATCGGAGAGTTGGCAAGATACGGTTTGTACTCTGCCATCTGCTGTTTTTGCTCATCTGTCATCGAATTTTCCACCCGAGCCAGCATCTTATCAAAGAATTCCTGGATGCCTTCAGAACCATCAACATGTCCCATTTTCTTGAGAGCAGCAATAGGTGCGGTTACAGACAGGTTTTTTCCAACTAAGTTTAACATATTCATTCCTCCATAATTTTGAAATATTCTTCTTGTTATCCCTAGGATGTTGCAAAAAGGAATGTTAAGAAGTACGTTAGTAACAGTAAAATTATAACACACTTTACATAAAATTGCAATCATGGTATTGAAATTTACATAAAATAATGATAAGATATATAAGTATTAAAATTAGTAGTTACCCAAAAGGAGCAAAATCTTGGAGGGTAAAACCTCCAAGAAAATAAAAGGAGGCTTTTAAATGATTAAAGGTTTTTATGCAGGGAGCTTTGATCCATTTACTGTTGGACATCTTAGCGTAGTACAAAGGTCTGCAAAGATGTTTGATGAGGTAGTTGTAGGAATTGGAGTTAATCCTGACAAGAAACGGAGATTTGAAGTTCAAAAAATGAAAGAGGCAATGCAGCAGATAATGAATCGTTATAATTTGACAAATGTGTCAATTATAAGTTACGATAATATGACTTCTGATGCTGCAAAGGACAATGGTGCTACATTTTTGATCAGAGGTCTAAGAAATGGTATGGATTATGAGTCAGAAGAAAACTTGGCTCTAATCAATGAAGAAGTTTCTGGTTATGATACTGTTTTTGTAAGAGCGGGAAAATTTGGATACATTAGTTCAAGCATGGTAATGGAACTTTTGAAATATGGAAAAGATGTTTCTAAATACCTGCCTGAAGAAGTATATCAGATTGTAATCCGATAAAAACCAAAATAAAAGGCGTGGGACTTTTGTTCCCACGCCTTTGGCATTTTTTTATTTAATAGGAAAGTGCTATGCACTTCCTATTAAATAAAGGCTTACGCCAATATTTGTACACAAATTTTACAAAGTAAAATTTGGCACACGAACAATTACGTGGACGATTTAATAAAATTTGTCTTTTGCAGATTATATATCGTCCACTATTGTTCTTATCTTTCTAAATTACGTTCTTTATGAACAACTGGTATGTCAATAGATAATCCTTCAACTGCTGGCACTACATTTGGAAATACTTCTTTTGCTTCTTGAATATATTTTTCTACTGGTTCTTCAGGCCAAAAATGAGTTAAAATTAATCCTTTTACACCAGCCTCTTTTGCAATAGTTGAAGCTTGATAAGCTGTTAAGTGCGAATTAATTTCTGGAAAGCCATGTTCTTTTAATAAACTTGCTTCACAAATTAATAAATCTGCTCCTTTAGAAAAATCTACTAATCTATTTTTTGCAGAATAAGAAGTATCAGATGTATATACAATAGTCCTATTTCCACATTTGACTTTAATTGCATATGTTTCAACAGGATGATCAGTAGGACAAAAACTAACATTCATACTACCAATTTGCATATTTGAAGATGGATCTATTGTTTGGTAAGTTGCAAATGAGTTATCTTCACTTAAAATATCATCATGTATAGAAACTGGTGTTGCAGGTAAAATGATATCTATAGGTTTTTGGATTCTTTTTTGATTATGAAAAACAAAAGAAGAATATTGAAGATTATAAATATCATTATAATGATCTCTATGTAAATGGCTTAAGATAACAGATAGATTTTCTAAATCATTTGGATAACTTAGCAGGCTGTGACTTCCACTTCCAGAATCTAATAAAAGTTTAGTATTACCTTCTTGAACTAGATATCCTGGACAATTGTGACCAGATGTATTATATGGTGATTGACTTCCTAATATTTTTAATTTCATATTTCCTCCAAAGTTAATTTATTATAAAAACATCAATATTATAGCACACAATTCCTCATAAATAAAGAATATTAGAGACTATTACATAAAAAAGATTACAAAAATAGTACAAATTTTTACCGAAATATGTTATACTCAAAATTGCAAAATAATATTTTATAAAATATAAGAGGTTTATATGAAAATTGGTTTTTATGCAGGAAGCTTTGATCCATTCACATATGGTCATTTACATATTATAAAAAAATCAGCAAAACTTTTTGATAAAGTTGTTGTTGGAATTGGAGTTAATCCAAAAAAAGTAAGATGCTTTAATCAAGAAAAAATGAGAGAAGCTATGGAAAAAGTGTTAATTAGAGAAAATATAACTAATGCAACAGTAATAACATATGATAATCTTTCAGTTGATGTTGCTAAAGAACATGAGGCTGCATATTTGATTAGAGGAATTAGAAATGGTATGGATTATCAATATGAGGAAAATATTGCTTTAGTAAATGAAGAAATTTCAGGATTAGATACAATTTATATTAGATCTGGATACTTAGGATATATTAGTTCTAGTTTAGTTATGGATTTAATTAATAATGGAAAAGATGTTTCAAAATACTTACCACAAGAAATAATAGATATTATTTAGAAAGGCAAATTATGAGAGTTATATCAAAATCAGAACAAGATACAATAGAGCTTGGAAAAAAAATTGCAGAAAAATTAGAAAAAGGTACTGTAATTGTTTTAACGGGAGATTTAGGCTCTGGTAAAACAAAGTTAACAGAAGGAATATTAACTTATTTTGGATTAGAAAATGAAATTTCTAGCCCTACATTTACTATTGTTAATGAATATAATACAGAAAATTTAAATATATATCATTTTGATGTTTATAGATTAGAAGATGTAGAAGAGTTTTATGCAATTGGTGGTGAAGAGTATTTTGATAAAGGTGCAAGTATAATAGAATGGGGAGAATTAATCGAAGAGGCTTTACCAAAAGAATATATAAAAATAAATTTTTCAAGAGATTTGTCAAATGAAAATCTAAGAAATATAGATATAGAATATGTAGGAAAGGAAAATATATGAAAAATTTAGCTATAGATACTTCAAGTTCAATATGTTCAGTTGCAATTTTAGAAGATGATAAATTAATAGATGAAATAAATTTAGATGATGGAAGAACACATTCTGAAAATTTAATGCCATTAATAAATGAAATTTTAAAAAGAAATTCATTAGATATAAAGAATATAGAAATGCTTTCATGTTCTTGCGGACCAGGTTCTTTTACAGGAATTAGAATTGGTGTTGCAACAATAAAACCAATAGCAGAAGTTTTAAATATAAAAGTTGCATCAGTAACATCTTTAGAAATTTTGGCAAGAAATATTGAAAATGCAGAAACAATAGTATCATTAATAGACGCAAGAAATAATCAAGTATATTGTGGGATTTTTGATAAAGAATATAATAAAAAACAAGAATATTTAGCTGATGATATAAATAATGTAATTGAAGTTTTAAAAAAATATGAAAATATTACTGTTGTTGGAAATGGAGCAATTTTACATAAAGAATTGTTAACTAATTGTTTAAAATCTGTGGATTTTGCAAAGGAAAATGAACAGTCAGCTGCAAACTGTGGAAAAATAGGGTATAAGAAATTTTTAAAAAATGAATTGTATAATGCAGATACAATAGTTCCAATTTATTTAAGAAAATCTCAAGCAGAGAGGTTAAAAAAATGATTATTGAAAAAATGACTTTTTCTGACTTTGAATGTATAAAAGATATTCTGCAAACAGATTTTGATGAATTTTGGACTCCTAATATTTTAAAAAGTGAGTTGGAAAATGAAAATTCAAAATATATAATTGCAAAAGAAAATGATGAAATTGTTGGATTTGCAGGAATTATTATAACACCAGTAGATGTAGAAATAACTAATATTGTTACTAAAAAAAGAAATCGAAAAAAAGGAATAGGAAAATCACTTTTAGACAAACTAATAAAAATGGCAAAAGAAATAAATTCTGAATCAATAAGTTTAGAAGTTAATGAGAATAATAGCATAGCAATTCATTTATATGAAAGTTATGGATTTAGAAAAGTTGGACTAAGAAAAAAATATTATAATGGAAAAGATAATGCAATTATTATGACAAAAGTTTTATAAAAAATGAACAAATTAAATTATTGTTTTTTTGCTCAAAAATAATGTAAAATTTTGTAAAATAGTAATTGCTATTTTATTTTATTTGATATAAAATTACACTGTAATTGAATTTTATTCGGAGGAATGTACTAATGAGAAAGAGAAATGAACTAACGCCAAGAGACTTGAAAGATATTTGTAATCCAAATTTATTCAAATTTGAAACAACAAAGGAACTTTTAGTTGAAAATGAATTAATTTATGGACAAGATAGAGCAATCAAAGCGCTTGAATTTGGAGCAGATGTAAATATAAAAGGATATAACTTATATCTTGAGGGACCTACTGGTGTTGGAAAAACAATGTATACAAAAAGATATTTAACTGAAAAAGCTCAAAAGGGAAAAGTTCCTCATGATTGGGTATATATATATAATTTCGAAAATCCTAATGAGCCAGTGGCAGTATCTTTTCCTGCTGGGCAAGGTAGAGTTTTTGCTCAAACAATGGAAAATTTTGTTAAGGATATAAGAAGAGATATCAAAAAAACATTTAACAATGATGATTTTGAAAAAGAAAAGCAAATAATTAAACAAGAATATGAAGAAAAAAGAGAAAATTTATTAGAAAAATTAAATCAAAAAACTTTAATTCAAGGATTCCAAGTAAAATCTACTGAAAATGGTGTTTATATGATGCCAGTATTAGATGGAAAAACTTTAGCAGAAGAAGAATTTGAAGAATTAGATGAATCAATAAAAAAAGAATTTGAAGAAAGATCTGCTTTAGTTCAAGAACAAATATTTCAAGCATTAGCTGAAATTAAAAATATTGAAAGAGAATCTGAAAAGAAAGTTGACGAATGGCAAGCTAATATTGCATTAATGACAATAAATGTTCATATTAATTCAATAAAAGCAAATTATAAAAGAAATAAAAAAGTAGGAACATATTTAGATGGAGTTAAAAAGGATATATTAAAAAATATTAATTGCTTTTTAGCCCCAGATCCAGATCCTAAAAATCCACAGCAACCAACGGTACAACAAATGCAAAGACCTGAACTTAAGGAACCATGGCTTAACTATAGAGTTAATTTATTTATAGATAATAGTAAATTAGAAGGTGCTCCAGTAATTATGGATACTAACTATTCATATTTTAACATTTTTGGTGGTTTAGAATATGAAAACCAATATGGAGCATTAAAAACAGACTATATGATGATAAAACCTGGATTATTACATCAAGCAAATGGTGGATATATAATTTTCCAAGCGAAAGATTTGCTTGCTAATGGTGTTTGTTATGAAGCATTAAAAAAAGCATTAAAAATTAAAGAATTATCTATAGAAAATTCTTCGGAGCAAAAAGCTGGAATGCTTTTGATTTCTTTAAAACCAGAACCAATACCATTAGATATTAAAGTATTATTAGTTGGAAATTCTAATATTTATCATACATTATTATCTATGGATGATGATTTTAGAAAATTATTTAAAATTAAAGTAGAATTTGAAGAAGATGCTCCAAAAGATAAAGACAATATAGAAAGATTAAGTAATTTTGTTAGAAGTTTTTGTGTTCAAGAGAACTTATTAGATTTAGATAAAGAAGCAATGGCAAAAGTTGTTGAATTTGCATCAAAATTAGCTGGAGATAAAGAAAAGTTATCAACGCAATTTAGTGAAATTGGGGAAATTGTTGGTGAAGCTTCTGTTTGGGCAAAGAAGGAAAGACAAAAAGTAATTACACCAAAATATATACAAAAAGCTCTTGATGAAAGAACTGAAAGAATAAGAAAATATGATACAAAATATATACAAATGATTAAAGAAGAATCACTTTTAATAGATACAGATGGATTTGAAGTTGGACAAATAAATGGTTTAACTGTAATTAGTGTTGGAGATTTTTCTTTTGGTAAACCAGCAAGAATTACAGCTAGTACTTATGTTGGAAAAAATGGAATTGTAAACATTGAAAGAGAAGTCGAAATGTCTGGTTCATCACATTCAAAAGGTGTATTAATATTAACTGGATATTTAGGTGAACAATTTGCTCAAGATATACCACTTTCATTAACTGCAAATTTATGTTTTGAACAATTATATGGTGGAGTAGATGGGGATAGTGCATCAAGTACAGAAGCATATGCAATTTTATCTAGTTTATCTGGAATTCCTATTAATCAATCTATAGCAGTAACTGGTTCAATAAATCAAAAAGGATATATTCAACCAATTGGTGGAGTTAATGAGAAAATTGAAGGCTTCTATCAAATATGTAAATTGAGAGGATTTAATGGAGAGCAAGGAGTTATAATACCAAAGCAAAATGTTAGAAACTTAAGTTTAAATGATGAAATTATTGAGTCAGTAAAAAAAGGAAAATTCCATATTTATGCAGTAGGAACAATAGATGAAGGAATAGAAATTTTAACAGGAGTTCCTGCAGGAAAGAAAGATAAAAATGGAAAATTCCCACTTGGAACAATTAATTATTTAGTATATGAAAAATTAAAGAAGTTTTCTGAAATAAGTGAAGGAAAATAGAAAAAGGAGCAAAAAATGAAAATTGAATTAATTGGTGGATGTACAAAAGAAGAACTAGAATCAAGAATACAATATGTAGCAGGAGCAGGAAAATTATCAAGATTTCCAGGAAATGTAACAGAAGTTTTAGAAAGTTGTAATGATTATGAATCAAATCTAAAGCTAATTAAAAGAATCATAAAAATGGGACATAAATCAATTATAGAACATGATTATTTAGTATTTGCTCTAAATGATGTAACACCTATAGTAGAACAAACTTTAATAGGATATAGATTAACATCTTTTACAGTAAAATCTAGAAGAGAAGTAGATTTTAGAACAGCAGGTTTTTACACACCAGAATTTAGAAATAAAGCAGGAGAATTACACGAAAAAAATGAAGAACTAAAAGAAGAATATAATAAACATATGAAAATGTTATTCAGCACATATGGAGATATTGTAGATAAAGGTGTAAATGTAGAAGATGCAAGATTTTTATTACCATACTCATATCATAGTAATTTTATTATGGGGGTAAATGGCAGAGAATTAGAAAGAATGATTATTGCTTTAAGAAATGGAAAATTAAGCAATATTCCAGATTTAAAAGAAGTTGGAGATGCTTTATATGATTTAGTGAAAGAGTATGTACCATATTTAATTCCAAATTTAAAGAAACAAGAAACTAATTTAAAAACAGATTTTGAATATTTAGAAAGTATGGAAGAAAGACCAGAAATTAAAATATTAGATAAAACTAAAATGATAAGCTATACTCCAAATAGTGATGATGTTGTGCTAGAAAGTAGCATAATGTATCATTATCAATGCTCAAAAGAAATGGCAAAAGAAATATTGAATAATATGGTAAAAAAAGATGAAAAAGCAAAAGAAAAAATGATGTATGATATTCTTCATAAAGAAGAAAGAAGAGAATTAGAACAAGTAAGCTTTACTTTCCAAATACCAATATCACTTGCTGTTCTTACACACTTAACAAGACATAGAATGCATTCATTACTAGTACCAGAATTTTTACCAATGTGGAATATGGAAAATTATATAACACCAGTAGCTGTTAAAGAAAAAGCAAATGACATATATCAAGAAGCAGTTAGAAAAAATATTGAAATGGTAGAAAAATTTAAATCCTTAGATGTAAATGAAGGAGATTTAGTATATTTCTATTTAAGCAATCAAATGGTAAATGTTATTACAACAATGAATGCTAGAAATATTCAATGGGTAACAAGACTTCGTTGTTGTAACAAAGCTCAATGGCAAATTAGATATATTGCAAATGATATAAGAATGCAAGTTCAAGAGGTAGCGCCTCTTATAGGTAAAGGATTAGGAGCAACATGTATGACAGATAGATATTGTGGAGAAGGTAGAGAATGTTGTGGATTAATAGATAAATTACTAGAAGCAGATAGTAAAAAATAAATAAAGTAGACTGCAAAATTAATGCAGTCTTAATTTTTAGGAGAAAATTATGATAGATTTACATACACATACAAACCATTCTGATGGAACAGATTCAGTAGAAGAAATTTTAAAAAATGCGGAAAAAAATAATATAGAAATTCTTTCTATAACAGATCATGATTCTGTTGATGCATATTTTGAACTAGAAAGAAATCCAAATCTAAGACAGCTATTTAGCGGAAAATTAATTACTGGAGCAGAATTAAAGACGTTTTATAATAAAGTTTCAATAGAAATTTTAGCTTATGGGATTGATTATAAAAAAATAAGAATTCATAAATATGATGCGTCTAAATTGCAAAATGAAATTCTTGAAAAATATAAAAAAATTGCACAAGAACTTGGATTAAAATATGATGAAAATGAAATGTATATAGATAGAAGCAATCCATGTAAACAATGGGCATCATTTGTACTTGCAACAGAAGTTTTAAAACATGACGAAAATAAAGAAATAATAGAAAAAATAGGAGAATTTAATCCAACATCATTTTTTAGGGTACATCAAAGCAATAAAGATAGTGTATTTTACTATGATGAATCATATAGTTCAATTGATATAAATGAAACAATTTCAAGAATTCATGAAACAGGTGGTTTGGCATTTTTAGCACATGGTTTTGTATATCCATTTAAAGATAAAGCAAAAACACTTGAAGAAATTTTAACTACTACAGATATTGATGGTTTGGAATGCATATATCCACTTTTTTCAGAAGAAGAAAGAGAAATTGCAATTAATTTGTGCAAAAAACATAATAAATATATGTCTGGTGGAACAGATTATCATGCTCAAAATAAACCTGATATTATGCTAGGTACAGGAAAATATAATAATGTATGTATACAAAAAGATTTTGTAAAAGATTGGATAAATTATTAAAAAGTTTACAATAAGTAGTTGACAATAATTTAAAAAAGCTTTATACTGAGAAGTAATATTAATATTAAAAACGTCGATTAAGAGAGTAACTTATCTGTAAGCAACAGCGAGATAGAACAGAGTGAGAGTCTATCGGTGTAAGGATAAGTGAAGAGAGCTTATGAGTGCTTATTGGAAATCTGCAAAATATGTGGAGAGTATAGTAAGACGTGAACCTGCGTTAATGGAAATGAGTGGCATATAACATATAAAAGTTATATGCAATTTGAGTGGTACCGCGATTTATTCGTCTCTAGATTATATCTAGAGGCGTTTTTTGTTGTATATGAATATGCAACAAATTTGAAAAAAGGAGTGTGTAGAAAATGAAAGAAAAAAATATTAAAAAAATAGTTCTTGCTTATTCAGGAGGACTAGATACTTCAGTTATTATTCCATGGCTTAAGGAAAATTATGATAATTGTGAAGTAATTGCAGTAGTTGCTGATGTTGGACAAGAAAGTGAATTAGAAGGAATAAAAGAAAAAGCAATAAAATCAGGAGCTTCAAAAATATACATAGAAGATATAAAAGATGAATTTGTTGAAGAATACATTGTTCCAGCAATTAAAGCAGGTTGCAAATATGAAAATAAGTATTTATTAGGCACATCGCTTGCAAGACCACTTATAGCAAAAAAATTAGTAGAAGTTGCCAAAAAGGAAAATACAAATATAATTTGTCATGGTTGTACGGGTAAAGGAAATGACCAAGTACGTTTTGAACTTACAATAAAAGCTTGTATGCCAGAAGCTCAAATTATTGCACCTTGGAGAATTTGGAATATAAAAAGTAGAGAAGAAGAGTATGAATATGCCCAAAAACATAATGTTCCATTAAAAATAACAAAAGAAACGAACTATTCAAAAGATAAGAATATATGGCATTTATCTCATGAAGGTTTAGATTTAGAAGATCCATCAAATGAACCAAAATATGATGAAATATTAGAAATGGGAGTATCACCAGAAAATGCTCCAGATCTTCCAACATATATTGAAATATCTTTTGAAAAAGGAAAGCCAGTATCATTAAATGGTAAAAAAATGTCTGTAATAAAAATTCTTCAAAACTTGAATGAAATTGGTGGAAAAAATGGAATTGGAATTTTAGATCTTGTTGAAAACAGACTAGTTGGAATGAAATCAAGAGGGGTATATGAAACACCAGGAGGAACAATTTTATATCAAGCACATGAATTATTAGAAAGTATTTGCCTAGATAAAGATACAATGCATTATAAATTAAACTTATCAAATCAATTTGCAGACCAAGTATATAATGGAAAATGGGAAACTTTATTAACAAAATCCTTACTTGCATTTATTGAAACAACACAAGAAAATGTAACAGGTCAAGTTAAATTAAAATTATATAAAGGAAATATAATACCTGCAGGAATAAGTAGCAAATATTCATTATATTCAGAAGAAATAGCTACTTTTGGTGAAGATAATTCATATAATCAAAAAGATGCAGAAGGATTTATAAATTTATATGGACTTCAAATGAAAGTGAAAGCAGAAATGGAAGCAAAATTAAAAGGAGGAAAATAGTATGGCATTATGGGGAGCAAGATTTAAAAAAGAATTAAATAGTAAAGTAAATGATTTTAATTCTTCAATAAAATTTGATTCTAAATTCTATAAAGAAGATATTCGGAGGAAGTATTGCTCATAGTACAATGCTTGGAAAGCAAAATATTATAAGTGAACAAGATAGTAAAATTATAAAAAATGAACTAGAAAAAATACAAAGAGATATTGAAAGTGGAAATTTAGAAATAGATGAAAATGCAGAAGATATACATATGTTTGTTGAAACTGAATTAACTAAAAGAATTGGTGACATAGGAAAAAAACTTCATACAGCAAGAAGCAGAAATGATCAAGTAACATTAGATTTAAAATTGTATCTAAGAAATGAAATTAATGAAATTTCTGAAAAATTAATTCTATTGATAAAAGCATTTTGCAACAAAGCTGAAGAAAATTTAGAAACAGTTATGCCAGGATATACTCATATGCAAAGAGCTCAGCCAATTACTCTTGCTCACCATTTAATGGCATATACAGAAATGTTTTTGCGTGATTTAGATAGATTAAAAGATACTAATAAAAGACTTAATGTATTACCTCTTGGAAGCTGTGCTTTGGCTGGAACTACATATAATATAAACAGAAATTTAGTAAAAGAGCTATTAGAATTTGATAGTATAACGCAAAATAGTTTAGATGGCGTTTCTGACAGAGATTATGTAATTGAACTTGCAAATACAATATCAATTATAATGATGCATTTGTCAAGAATAAGCGAAGAAATTATTTTATGGTCATCTTGGGAATTCAAATTTATTGAATTAGATGATGCATTCTCAACTGGTTCATCAATAATGCCTCAGAAAAAGAATCCAGATATAACTGAATTAATAAGAGGAAAAACAGGAAGAGTATATGGGAATTTAATGGGATTATTAACAACAATGAAAGGTCTTCCACTTGCATATAATAAAGATATGCAAGAAGATAAAGAAGCTATTTTCGATAGTATAGAAACAGTAAAAATATGTATAGATACTTTTATTCCGATGCTTGAAAGCATGAGAATACTTTCAAAAAATATGAGAGAAGCGGCAAGTAAAGGTTTTATAAATGCAACAGATTGTGCAGACTATTTAGTAAAAAAAGGAATGCCTTTTAGAGATGCTTATAAAGTTACAGGAAAACTTGTATCATATTGTGAAAACAATAATAAAACATTAGAAAGTTTAACATTAGAAGAATATAAGGAAACGAATGATTTATTTGAAAAAGATATTTATGAAGAAATTTCTTTAGAAAACTGTGTAAAAAAACGTAAAGTAATTGGAGGACCAGCACCTGAAATTGTAAAAAAACATATAAAGGATGTAATAGAAAAAGTAAATGAATAACAATTATGTTTTAAATAAGGTAACTTATTATATCAGTTACCTTATTTTTTCTTGTAAAATCTTTAAAAAGCTCTTTCTTTCTTATAAAATCTATGATATAATAATAAAATCAGTAAACTTAGGAGAAGAATAGTTTGAGAAAGTTTTTTGTAGAATCTAATCAAATAGAAAATAATCAAATAATAATACTAGGAGAAGATGTTAATCACATAAAAAATGTTTTAAGACTAAATATAGGAGAAAAAATCAAAATATGTGATAAAACAAACAAAGTAAATTACATTTCTGAAATTACTGAAATAACTTCAAAAGAAGTTTTTTGTAATATATTAGAAATTGCAAAAAATGAAGCAGAAGGAAATGTTGAACTACATATTTTTCAAGGTTTACCTAAAGCAGATAAAATGGAATTAATTATTCAAAAAGGTACTGAACTTGGAGTAACTGAATTTATACCAGTATCATTAAAAAGATCTATAGTTAAGATTTCAGGTAAAGATGAAGCCAAAAAAATAGATAGATGGAATAAAATTGCTGAGGTTGCTGCAAAACAAAGTGGTAGAGATTTAGTTCCTATTGTTAGAAATGTAGAAAATATAAAAAATATATGTAATGAAATTAAAGATTATGATATAGTATTATTAGCATATGAACTAGAAGAAAATAATTACATAAAAAATGAATTACAAAAGTTAAAAAGAAAAAATAAAAATTACAAAATAGCTATTATTATTGGTCCAGAAGGTGGATTAGAACAAGATGAAGTAAGTGTAATGCAAGAGAGTGGAGCAAAAGTAATTAGTCTAGGAAAAAGAATTTTAAGAACAGAAACAGTAGCACTTCAAGTTTCTTCTATAATTATGTATGAATTAGAAAATGGGGGAAATGAGTAATTGGAAAAAGCAAAGCTAATGCAACTTGAGATTGAACAGCAAAGAAAATTACCTAAAGAAGTTAAAGATAATATAAATACAATTATTTTTCAGAATCTATTAGCAGCTACTATTATAATGGCATATTTTTGCCTTATAAATGTTAGTTATTATAATTTTGAAAACAATATTTTTGAAGAATACATGAAATATTTTGCTTTAGGAATGATTTTAATAACTGTATTGGATATAGAAATTGCTTATAGAAAAAATAGTATTAGACTTTGGATTATAGGAATTGAATTCTTAATAATTGGAGTTGTATCATTATATATTCCATATATATATTTGCATACCAATAATATACTTAGAATTATAATAATGATTTTACCAGCAATATTAGTTATTTATTATTTATTTAAATCACTTATTATATATAAGCAAAAGAAATTTCATTATCAAAACAACTTAAGTGATGTTAAAGAATTAATGAAATATGATGAAAAGAAAAGTTATTTAGATGAAGAAAGTACCAAAACATATAGAGCAAAAACAGAAGAAGAGGAAGTTATTAAAACAGTTATTTTAAAAGAACAAGCAATTAAAAGAAAAAGAAGGCAAGAACAAGCCCAAAAACAAAGTATAAACAAAAATACAAAAGGTAAAAAAGTAAATAAGAAAAGAGGAAAAAAAATTGATTAAAAGTATGACAGGCTTCGGCCGTGGAAAATATGAGAATGAAGGCAGAAACTATACAGTAGATATAAAATCTGTAAATCATAAATACACAGATATATCAGTTAGGCTACCAAGATTTTTAAATAGTGAAGAAGATAAAATTAGAAAAAGAATAAGTAGTGCAATATCAAGAGGAAAAGTTGATGTTCTTGTTACATTTGAAAATTATAGTAGTAAAGGAACTAATATAAGAATAAATAAGGATTTAGCCAAAGATTATATAAGAGAATTAAAATCTTTAGCTGAAGAAACAGAATTAAAATTTAATGTAGATGTTATAGATATTTCTAAATTTCCAGAAATATTAAAAATCGAAGATGAACAAGATGAGGAACTAATTGGTAAAGAGTTAATGTTTGCAGTTGATGATGCATTAAATAAATTTATCAGTATGAGAGAAGTTGAAGGAACAAGGTTAATTGAAGATATTGAAAGTAGAATATATTCAATTCAAAACAAAGTAAATGAAATAACAGAATATTCAAGTACTCTAGTTAAAGAATATATGGAAAAATTAAAACAAAGAGTAAGTGAATTATTGGAACCAGGTACTGTAGATGAAAATAGATTAATGCAAGAAATAGTTATATTTTCAGACAAATCTTCTATAGAAGAAGAACTTACAAGACTAAAGAGTCATATAGCACAATTTTTAGAATTAATAAAACAAAGTTCTCCTATAGGTAAAAAAATAGATTTCTTAATTCAAGAAATTAATAGAGAAGTAAATACAATAGGTTCAAAAGCAAATTGTTTAGAAATAACTAATAGAGTTATTGAAATAAAAACAGAAGTAGAAAATATAAGAGAACAAATACAAAACATAGAATAGCTAAAGCTTAACAAGCTCAGCAAATTTATTAAGAAAGAGGTAAAAATATGCAACTTATAAACATAGGTTTTGGTAATATGGTTTCAGCAGAAAGAATGATTTCAATTGTTAGCCCAGAATCTGCGCCAATAAAAAGAATTGTACAAGAAGCAAAAGATTCTAAAATGGCAATTGATGCTACTTATGGAAGAAGAACAAGATCAGTTATTATAATGGATTCAGGACATATTATATTATCAGCAGTTCAACCTGAAACAATAGCAGGAAGAGTTGATAATGGTTTAGATAATGATGTTGAATAAATTTAATTTTTAAGGGAGGAATTTTAAAATGTTAGTAAAACCAACAGTATCAGATTTATTAGAAAAGGTAGGAGATAATAGATATGCATTAGTAATAATGACATCTAGAAGAGCTAGACAAATAGCTTCTGGATCTCCACTAAAAACAAATGAAACAGATAGATCACCTGTTACTTTAGCAGCTGATGAGATAATTGAAGGAAAAGTTACTAAAGCTGATGTAGATACTGAGAATAACTAATTATTCTTAGTAACGAATTTAGACCAAATATAAGTAGTAGAAGAGGTAAAATTATGTTAGTTATATTATCTGGTGTAGCAGGCGCAGGAAAAGACACAATAAAAAGAGAAATAATAAAAAGAATGGATAATGTTAAATCTATTCCAGCTTATACAACAAGACCACCTAGAGAAGGAGATGTTCCAGGACAAACATACGTATTTTTGAGTAAAGAAGAATTCGAAGAAAAAATAAGAAACAATGAAATTTATGAATATGATATTCATCATAATCATTATTATGGAACTTCAAAACAATTTTTAGATGAAGGGGCAAAACATGGAATTATCATTAAAGATATTGATGTTAATGGAACTGAAATTCTAAAAAATACATTAAAAGATATTAAAATTGTAACAATCTTTTTAAGAGTTCCAAAAGAAGAACTTAGACATAGATTAGAAAATAGAGTGGATAAACCTTCAGAAGGTGAAATTATATTACGATTAAACAGGTTTGATTATGAAGAATCAAAAATTAGTTTATATGATTATGTATTAAAAAATGACAACTTAGAAAAAGCAGTAAATATAATTGAAGAAATTATAAGACAAGAAAGTAAATTTGAAAAATAGGAAAGAAAATAAAAAGTATTACAAAATTAAGTAATACTTTTTTTATTTTCTTTTTTATAAAAAAATTTGTAAATTCAATATTTGCAATGCATTCACAATTGCAAAAGAAAGCGCAGTATTATCAAAAGATTAGTGAGATTATCACAAAGAAAAATGTAAAAGTAACAAAAAAGAAATCAAAATGTAATACAAAAACGTATAAACTAGTAATATCAGTAAATACAAAGAAATTTGAATTTACGTCACTAAAATAATGAAAACTCTAAAACCTGTGAAATATAAAGGGTATAGAGAAAAAAAGTAAAAATTTGTTTATATTATACAAATTTTGTAAAACTAGAAAAAAAAATGTAGATATGGTATAAAGTATATGAAAATATTATTTACCAAATAATACATTCCCCTAAGAAAAATAAATTGTAGAAAAAGAGGAATTTATTATAATGGGATGTTTAATATAGGTTTTAATATTTAAAATTAAAATATATATATAAATAGGAGGAGATAAGTTTATGAAAAAACTTAAAATGTTAACATCAATACTATTATCTATAGTATTATGTTTAAGCTTCGTTCTACCAACAACAGTAAATGCAGCTGATGGATCTATTGGTAGAGATGAAAAATTATGCAGCATAACAATTTCTAATCAAGTTACTGGACATAAATTTGTTGCATATAGAATTTTTGCAGCAGATTTAAACGTAGTAGAAGGCGTAAAAACATTATCTAACGTTGAATTTGCAGATGAAGCACAAGCAGAAGATATGCTAGCTGCAATTAACCTTGAATTTGAAAGAACAGAAGAAAAAAACAATCTATTTAAAACAGCAGCTGAAGTGGCTGATTATTTAAGTGGTTTAACAGAAGGAAGACAAGAAGCAGCTGTAAAATTTGCAACAGCAGTAAATGAGTTTAAAAGTACATCATATGATTTAGCTGAAAATACTGTTGGAGAAACTATTACATATTCTGTTTCTAATATAGAACCAGGTTACTATTTAATTATCGATGAAAATCAATCTACTGTTGAACCAGAAGGAAGTATTTATAGTAGATTTATTCTAGAAGTTGCAGGAGATGTTGAAGCAACTGCAAAAGTAGAAGGAAAACCAACATTAGACAAAGTTGTTGGTAAAAAAGATGCTGATGGTGTTGCAGATTATACTCCAGAAGCAAATATGGATGAAAAACATAATACAGCTAATGTAGGAGACTCAGTTCCATTTAAACTTGAAATTAATTTCCCAAATTTAGCTGAATATACTTCATATAAATTTGAAGTAACAGATACTTTAAGTGCAGGTCTTACATTTGATAAAAATGTAACAATGAAAATACTTGATGGTGTTACAACTGGTGAAGGAGAAAATGCTGTTACAACAGATATGGAATTAGTAAAAGATACAGATTTTACTGTTGTAGAAAGTACTGAAAATCCAGGAGAAATAACAATTAGCTTTGATACAATACTTCAAAAATATGACGCAAATAAAGATTTAGTTAATAAAACAATTGTTATTGAATATTCAGCAACATTAAATGAAAATGCAAAAGGAAATCAAGAAGCAAATACAAATACAGCTAAATTAACATATTCAAATGATCCAAGAACTACTAACTCTTATGGAACAACACCAGATGTAACTACAGAAACATATACATATAATGTAACAATAAACAAAGTAGACTATAAAAATAAAGATGCTGCTTGGGGAAATTCTCAAGAACAACCTGTTGGTAGCCACATTAAAACAGAAGGAGCTTTAAGTGATGTTACTTTTACATTACATAGAGTAACATCTGCAGAAGATGCTACTGAAGAAACATCTGAAAAAATAGGAACTACATATACAACAAATGCTAATGGTCAAATTGAATTACCAGGTTTAGCAAATGGAAAATATTATTTAATAGAAACAGAAGCTCATGCTGGATATAACAAAGTTTTAGGAAAAATCTATTTCACAATTTCTGCTAAATATGATGCAGACAAAAAAGTTGTTGAGGTAAATAATGCAGAACTTAAAGCTGATGCTCCAAGTGATGCAAAAAATGAAGCTAGTATCGGAATAATTCCAGAATCTTACGATACAAATCCAGATGTAAAATTTGCTAATGCAAATGAATTATATTTATTAATTACTAACAGTACTGGTGCTCAATTACCATCAACAGGTGGTGTTGGTACAGTAATTTTCACAGTTGTTGGTATATTAGTTATGGCAGCAGTTGTAGTTATAGCTGTTAAATCAAATAAAAAATAATTATATATAAAATTTATATAATGATTAAATAAGTGGAGGGATCATGAAGAAAAATATAAAGAATATTCTATTGTTCATAATATTTTTGATTGGTCTCTCTATCTTTTTATATCCAATTATAACTGGATATATTTCATACCAAAATGGTTTGTGGAAAATCAAAATGTATGAACAAGGTATTAATGAAATTTCAGTTGAAGATTATACAAATTATCTAGAAGCTGCTCATAAATATAATGAAGAATTATATGAAGGAAAAGTAGTTGAAGATGATGATGAAGACTATTTAAAACAACTAAAAGTTCCTAATACTGATATTATGGGATATATTTATATAAAAAAGTTAAATATAGATTTACCAATATACCATACTGTTGATGAAGCTGTGTTGCAAGTTGGAATTGGACATTTGCCAGTAAGTTCATTGCCAGTAGGTGGTAATTCAACACATTCTGTTTTAATGGGACATAGAGGTTTGCCAACAGCAAAATTATTTACTAATTTAGATAGAATGGAAATTGGAAATACTTTTGTTTTAAAAGTATTAAGAGAAAAGTATTATTATAAAGTAGATGAAATACAAGTTGTAGAACCAGATAAAGTCACAGATGAAATTGAAATAGAAGAAAGCAAAGACCAAGTTACTTTAATTACATGTACTCCTTATGGAATAAATTCACATAGATTATTAATTAAAGGAGTAAGAACAGAAGATCAAATTGAAGATGATGATCTTCAAACAATTTTAAATAAGAATTATAAAAATAATATTTTAATTATAGTAACTATTATTGTATGTACTATAATATTAATTAGTACAATTATTACTTTAATGCATGAAAGAAAAATAAAAAAAGAAAATGATCCTTCATCAGCAAAACTTAAAAGAAGGAGAAAAAAAGGAGGTAAAACAATATGATAAAGAAAAATAGTATTTTAGTAAAATTTACTATAACTTTCTTTGTTTTACTATTTGTTTTATCAAGTAGTAGTAATGTATTTGCCATAACTAGTAAAGATAATATTGGATCTTTAAAAATTAAATTAGAAGATATAGAAAAACCAGATGGAAATATTAAGGTAAATGTACATATTTACTATATTAAAAAGGCAGTAGATATTGATGAAACAACTGTTGGATTTGAATTTACAGAAGACTTTGAAGCAGTATCCTATATAGATGAAAAATGGGATGAAAATACTGAAGCTTATATATCAGAATTGAAAAAATTTATTAAAAATAATGAAATTCAAAGTATAGATTTTTCGTTAGATTATCCTGGTGAATCTGGATTTATGGATATGTCACTTGGAAAATATTTGATTATTGTAGATAATTACAATGTTAATGGAAAAGAATATCAATGTAATCCATTAATTGTCGATGTGCCATCTGAAGAAACAGAAGGTAATTATAATTTTTCAATAACTGCCAATATCAAATCTTCTATGGTAACAAAGCAACCTACAGAAAGTTACGATAAAGATGTAACTGAAATAAAAAGACTGCCAGATACAGGTCTTCCATTTGTTTTAATTATTGTTATTAGTATATCAGGTTTACTATTAATAGTATTAGGATGCTTTCTAGATAAAAATAAGAAAAAGTAAACTATATAGTATAATCCTGTATGGTTTACTTTTTATTTATAAAATATATATAAGGAATTAAAATGGAGAAAAACAAATTAAAGCCTAGAAATATAATTGGAAAGATTTGTATAGTATTAGGATGGCAATTATTAATTGTTGCAGTTATGCTTATTGGATATGGATATTATGAAGCGAAAAATGCATATATTTTTTCAGAAACTACAGTTGCAGAGATACAAGATACTATAGATAATGAAATTAGTAATTTAGAAGAAGTTGAATATAAGGGAAAAGTATATATAGGTTTAATAGAAATACCTGCTTTAAATTTAAAGTTACCTATTTTAAGAAATTGTACAGAAGAAAACTTAAAATTGGCACCTTGTAGATTTTTTGGAGATATATATTTAGAGGAACCAGTAGTATTTGCAGCACATAATTATCCGAAATTTTTTGGCAATTTAAAATATTTGAAAAAAGATGATGATATCTATTTTAGAATGTTAGATGGAAAAAGAATCCAATATAAAGTTAAAGAAACAGAAGCACTAGAAGGAACAGATGTAGAAGGCATGACAGATACAGAATATGATTTAACACTATTTACATGTAATTATGCTAAAGATAAGAGAATTACAGTAAGATGTAATAAATATTAAAAGAGCAATATTGTTTATAAATATTGTTCTTTTTTTTGTAAAATGATATAATTCATAAATAATATCGCTATTTTGAAAGGAAAACAATGTACGCAGAAGTAATTATTAATAGCAATGCTAAAGACTTAAATAGAATATTTGATTATATAGTTCCAAGTTGTATGGAAAATACTATAAAAATTGGAGCTAGAGTTTTTGTGCCTTTTGGAATGGGCTCAAAACTTGCAGATGGATTTGTTATTAATTTTAAGAAAGAATCAGAATTTGCAAATAAAGAAATAGCTAAGATTGAAGTAGAAAATAGTTTAACAGAAGATAACATTATATTAGCAAAACTTATGGCAAGAAAATACTTTTGTAATATTTCAGATTGTATAAAACTTTTGCTTCCCCCAGGAACTTCAAGTAAAGAATTAAAAAATAGGATAAAAGAGAAAACTGGTAATTTTGTATTTTTAAATAGAGAAGCAGATGAAATTGAAATTTTAATAGAAGAAGGAAAAATAAAAAGAGATAACCATATTAAAGTATTAAGATTTTTAGAAAAGAACGATGGAGTTTATATTTCAGATTTAGAAATAGTAACAGAAGTTAGTAAAGCTGTATTTAAAACTCTTGAAAAAAATGGTTATATAAAAATAATAGAAAAACAAATTGAAAGAAATCCATTTATAAATAAAAAGATAGAAAAAGATAATCCAAAAGAATTAACAGAAGAACAAAAAAAATGTTTTGATGGGATTAATTTTTGTATTCAAAATAATGAATTTTCTAAGAACTTAATTTATGGAATTACAGGTTCAGGAAAAACAGAAATTTATATGCAACTTATAGGTAAAGTCTTAGAAAAAGGAAAAGATGCAATAATGCTTGTTCCAGAGATTTCTTTAACACCTCAAATGGTTGATAGATTTTTGGCAAGATTTGGAGATGTTGTTGCAGTTTTACATAGTAAATTGTCAGATGGGGAAAGATATGATGAGTGGCAAAATATCGCAAGTGGAAAAAAGAAAATAGTAATAGGTGCAAGATCTGCGATTTTTGCGCCAGTGAAAAATTTGGGAATAATTATAATAGATGAAGAACATGATATGTCATATAAAGCAGAAAATACACCTAGATATAATGCAAAAGATTTAGCAAAATACATAGCTGAGCAAAAATCTTGCCCATTAGTTTTAGGAAGTGCGACACCAGATATTACAACAATGAAAAAAGCCAAAGAAAATGAAATTACTTTATATACACTAAAAAATAGAGCAAATAATGCAAAACTTCCAATTGTAGATATTGTAGATATGAGAAATGAACTTGCAATTGGAAATAGATCAATGATTAGTTTTAAATTGCAAGATGAAATAAATAAAAATATAGAAAAAAAGAAACAAACAATTTTATTTTTAAATAGAAGGGGATATTCAACTTTCATAATGTGTAGAGAGTGTGGATATGTTGCTAAATGCAAAAATTGCAACATAAGTTTAACATACCATATGAGCGAAAATAAATTAAAGTGCCATTATTGTGGATATGAAACACCTATCATAAAAGAATGTCCAGAATGTCAAAGTAAAAAAGTTAAATATTTTGGAACAGGAACACAAAAGCTAGAAAATGAAGTTCATAAGTTGTTTCCTAATGCTAGTACCATTAGAATGGATTTGGATACAGTAACAAAGAAAAATTCTCATGAAGAAATTTTAAATAAATTTAAAAATGAAAATATAGATATTTTAATTGGAACTCAGATGATTGTAAAAGGACATCATTTTCCAAATGTAACTTTAGTTGGAGTTGTTTCAGCAGATAGCAGTTTGAATATGGATGATTACAGAGCTGTTGAAAGAACATTTCAAACACTAGTACAAGTTGCAGGACGTGCTGGAAGGGAAGAAAATGGAAATGTTATAATACAAACTTATAATCCAGATCACTATGCAATTATAGAAGCTCAAAAACAAGATTATGATTTGTTTTATAATCAAGAAATCTCCTTAAGAAAAATGTTGAAATATCCGCCATTTTACGATATAATACTTATTAGCTTTTCAGGAAAAAATTTAGACAAAATAAAAAATATATCAAGTTTAGTACATAAAAGATTATTATCAGTTCAAAATGATAATATGAGTATTTATAAACCAGTACCTTCACCTGTAGATAAAATTCAAAATAATTACAGATGGAGAATTATTATTAAAAGTAGTAAAGTTACATCAAAAGTTTTAGATATTATAAATTATGCTATAAACGATGAAAAAATCAAGAAAAGCAAAGAAATAAAAATTACAGTGGATATTAATCCAAATACAATGAATTAAAATAAAAGGGGTATAAAAATGGCTATTAGAAATTTGAGATATGATGGAGATGAAATACTAAGAAAACGTTCAAGAGAAATAGAAGTAATAGATGATAAAATAAAAGAGCTTGCAGAGGATATGATGGAAACAATGCATAAATGGGATGGATTGGGTTTAGCAGGACCTCAAGTTGGAGTACTAAAAAGAATAATAGTAATAGATTTGTATGAAGATGATATGCAATTTACTTTAATAAATCCAGTAATAATTAAAGAAAAAGGTGTTCAAAATGTGGAAGAAGGATGCTTAAGTTTTCCAAATAAATTTGGCAAAGTTGAAAGACCAAAAGAAGTTGTTGTAGAAGCTTTAGATTTAGATGGTAAAAAAGTAAAATTAAAAGCAAAAGATTTACTTGCTCAAGCTTTATGTCATGAAATAGACCATTTAAATGGAATTTTATTTACTGATAAAGTAGAACCAGGAACTTTAGAAGTTGTAAAACCAAAAGAAGAGAAAAAATAAAATAGAGGAGATGCTAATGAGAATTCTTTTTATGGGGACTCCTGATATTGCAAGAGAGTCTTTAGATAATTTATATAATGCAGGATTTGAAATATGTGGAGTTGTAACAGCACCAGATAGACCAGCTGGAAGAGGAATGAAAATAATATCATCACCAGTAAAAGAATATGCTATAGAAAAAAATTTAAAAGTATTTCAACCTGAAAAAATAGTAAATAATAATGAATTTAAAGATGAAATCAGAAGTTTAAATCCAGATTTAGTATGTGTTGTGGCATATGGAGTTATTCTTCCAAAATCATTTTTAAAAATCCCACCACTTGGATGTATAAATCTTCATCCTTCAATGCTTCCAAATTATAGAGGACCAGCTCCAATCCAATGGGCAATCTTAAATGGAGACAAGAAAACTGGAGTAACAATAATGTATTTGAACGAAAAAATGGATGCAGGAGATATAATTGCTCAAAAAGAAGTAGAAATTGATGAAGATGAAACAACAGGAGATTTGTGGAATAGATTATCTGAGTTGGGAGCTAAACTTTTACTTCAAGTTGTTAACAACATAGCAAAAGGAAAAATAGAAAGAACTCCTCAACCAGAGGAATTTACTTTAGCTCCAATGCTTAATAAAGAAATGGCAAAAATAGAGTGGCAAAAACAAGATGCTATTCAAATAAAAAATCTTGTAAGAGGCTTAAATCCAATTATGGGAACATATGCTTTTCTAAAAAACAAAAAAATAAAATTTTGGAAAGTTCAAAAATTAAATGAAGATGAATATTATGAAATTGCAAATAATATCGAACATTTAAATTATAAAAATGAAGAAAATGGAGTAGTATTACTTGCAAATGAAAAAAAAGGTTTATTTATAAAAGCAGAAAATGGTATAATTTCAGTTCTTGAAATACAAGGAGAAAATGCTAAAAGAATGAATATTAGTGATTTTTTAAGAGGGAATAATATTAATATTGGTGAAAAATTTGAATAATAAGTGCTTGTAAAAAAGCTATTATATTGATATACTTTAATAGACAAAAAATATTTATAAGGAGGTATTTTTTATGGAAGAAAATAATGAAAATGAATTAATTGAAACTACTGAAGAAATTGTAACTGAAGGAACTAATTCAATTAGAATTTCTAACGAAGCAGTTGCAACATATGCAGGAATAGCTGTTTCAGAAGTATCAGGAGTTTATGGAATGGCAGGAGGATTTGCTGGAATTACAGAGGCATTAAGTGGAAAGAAAAATCTAGCAAAGGGTATTAAAGTTGATGTAGATGAAAAAAGTGCAAAAATAGATGTAAATATAATTGTTGAATATGGTGCAAGAATACCAGATGTTGCATTTGAAATTCAAAATGGTGTAAAAAAATCAGTAGAAAATATGACAGGATTAAAAGTTGCTGAGGTAAATGTACATGTTCAAGGAGTTCATGCGATAACAGATAAAGAGCCAGAAGAAAATCTAGAAACAGAATCAAATGAAGAAAATTAAAGATATAATATGGAGGATAAAATGAAAATTTTTGATAGATTAGCTTTAAAAATATTTTCACTAATTATTTTTACAATAGCTGTAGGAATTATTTTAGTAATAACAGGATTTGTTTCTCTTGGTCAAATTATTACAGATTTTGTTAATTTTGCAAATGGAGAATATGGAACAAGAATATTATTAGGTATTTCTGGAGTTTTAATATTACTAGCAATAAAAGGACTATTTTTTGCTAGTAAACCAAATTCAAAAGGTAAAGAAGGCGTTATACTAGAAAATGATAATGGTAAATTAGTTATTTCTAAAGAAAGTTTAGAAAACTTAATTGCAAGTGTTACTAAAGAAATACCAGGAGCTGAAACAGTTTCAAGCAGAACTATAGTAGATAAGAATAAAAATTTAATAGTATATGTTACAGCTTTAGTAAGTAAAGATGTAATGATAAAAGATGTTTCAAGTGAACTACAAAACAAAGTAAAGGAAGCAATGAGAAGGACAGCTGATCTTGAGGTTAAAGAAGTTAATATTAGAATTAAAAATATTACTTCAAAAAAAGTAAAAGGATTACCTTCACCAAATGTAGAACCAGAAGTAACAGAAGAAAGTAGTGAAGAAACATCATCAGAAGAAGAATAGAAGGAGAGTTATTTAAAATGAATGATGATAAAGAAGAAAAAAATGTATTTTTAAGCCAATATGGTGGAGCCATAATAGGTGGATTAATAGCATTGTTATTATGCTTTACAGAAATATATAAATT
Organism: uncultured Clostridia bacterium; assembly: GCA_948676835.1. Taxonomy (GTDB): domain Bacteria; phylum Bacillota; class Clostridia; order TANB77; family CAG-508; genus Scatovivens. The sequence continues at coordinate 137,988 of CAPOZU010000001.1, read as the reverse complement.
TTTATTATATATAGTAATTGTACTTGCTGGAGTTTTTGTAGGAAATTATGTACAAAAAAATAAATCAAAAGTAAAACAAGTATTAAAAGATTTTATAGATAAATTTTAGGAGGATATGATGCAAAGGTCTGCAATGAGAGAGCTAGCTTTTAAGTTAGTTTACGAAATCGAAGTACAAAAGGAAAATAAAGAAGAACAGTTTGAAATATTCTTAGAAAATAATGAAATAACAGATAAAAGTGTAATAGAGTATTTAAGAGATATAAAAGATGGTATAAATACAAATTCAGAAGAAATAAATAAATTAATTACTACTAACTTAAAAGATAATTGGAGTTTAAATAGAATTTCAAAAATTAATTTAAGCTTAATAAAAATTGCAATTTATGAGATGGTATATAAAAAACTTCCATATAAAGTTGCAATAAATGAAGTTGTAGAACTTGCTAAAAAATATGCAGATGAGTCTGCACCAGTATTTATTAATGGAATCTTAGCAAGTGTTGTTAAAGAAAAAAATCTAAATGGAGATATTAATGAAAATTAATCCAATTACTGTAACAGAATTAAATATGTACGTTAAAGATAGAGTAGCTGAGGATGAGTTCTTAAATAGCGTTTTAGTTAAAGGGGAAATTTCTAATTTTAAACATCATTATACAGGTCATATGTATTTTACATTAAAAGATGAAAATTCTCTTGTTAAATGCGTTATGTTTAAATCATCAACAGTTACTTTAAATTTTGCTCCAAAAGATGGAATGAAAGTTATTGTTCTGGGGTCTGTTGGTGTTTATGAAAGAGATGGAGTATATCAAATATACTGTAAAGCTATGCAAGAAGATGGAATGGGTAGCTTATATGTTGCATTCGAAAAATTAAAAGCTAAACTTGAAGCAGAAGGTTTATTTGATGAATCACATAAAAAGAAAATTCCATTTATGCCTAAAATAATAGGTGTTTTAACTTCAAATACAGGTGCAGTAATTAGAGATATTATTAATGTATCTACTAGAAGAAATCCCAATGTATATATAAGATTATTACCTGTACCAGTTCAAGGAGAAGGAGCAGCAGAAAAGATAGTAAAAGCAATAAAGTTGATGAATGATAAAAATTTAGCTGATGTAATTATTTTAGGAAGAGGTGGGGGATCATTAGAAGATTTATGGCCATTTAATGAAGAAATAGTTGCAAGAGCAATTTATGAATCTAACATCCCAATAATATCTGCAGTTGGACATGAAACAGATTTTACAATAGCGGATTTTGTAGCAGATTTAAGGGCACCTACACCATCAGCAGCAGCTGAACTTGCTGTGACAGATATTCTTGACCTTGAATATAATATTAATTTATTTAATCGAAGATTAAAAATGGCTTTGAAAAGAAAAACTGAAATAATGAGATTAAGATATGAAAAATGCTTAAATTCTAAAGTGTATAAAGAGCCACTTCAAAGAATAAATGATGCTTATCTTGAAATAGATAAATTGATGAAATCAATTGAAAATTCAACAATAAAGAAATTAAAAGATTCAAAAATAGAAGCAGCTAAAGCTATTACTAAATTAGATACATTAAGCCCATTAAAAACATTAACAAGAGGATTTTGTTTAACAGAAAGTAATGGAAATATTATTACAAAGGCTCAAGAATTAAAAAAAGATATGGAAATAGATTTAAGATTTCAAGATGGAACAGCTAAGGCAAAAGTTATTTAAAAAGGAGTAATAAAATGAAAAAGAAAATAATAATTGCACTAATATGTATTGTTATAGCAATAGTTTTAGCAATTGTCGCTTTTCGTGTTAGTTTTGAGGTTACTAGAAAAAACAATGAAACTGATATAAATAACAATACAGTTCAAGAAAATAAAGTAAAAGAGAATAAAACAGTAGAAAATACTACAATAGAAAATAAAGTAAAAAATGAAATAGTAGAGAAAGAAGAAGCGCCAATTACAGAACCTAATACAGGAACATCTGTGGTACCATCAAGTGCAATTTATGAATCTAATTCAGATGTTGGAACTACAGATAAAAAACAAGATGCAATTAATCTTGTAAAAAATTATTGGGGAGAAGATTCAGATGCTACTTTTAGATGTGACTATGTTGATTCTAATGGAGAATATATAATTGCAGTTAGTTCAATTCAATCAGCTTCTGTAAAAGGATATTTTAGAGTAAATTTAGATAAGAAAACGGTAGACGTAGAATATTAGAGTAAGAAGGGAAATTTTATGAGTAAAAAAGAGGAATTAAATTTTGAAGAATTAATGATTAAGCTAGAAGATATTACAAATAGATTGGAAAATGAAAAATTATCTTTAGATGAATCAGTAAAATTATTTGAAGAAGGAATGGAGATTTCTAAAGAATGTAATAATAAACTTGAAGATGCAGAAAAGAAAATTACTATACTTATAAATGAAAATAATGAGATTAAGGAGGAAGACTTCAACACAGAAGTTTAATTGGCAAAATGAATAACTTAAATCAAATTTTTACTAATAAATGTATATATATTCCACTAATACTTTGGGCTTGTATACAAGTATTCAAAGTATTAACAGATTTGATTATAAACAAGAAACTAAACATAAAAAGAATTATTGGAGCTGGTGGTATGCCAAGCTCACATTCTGCAGTAGTATGTTCATTAGCAGCTCTAATAGGTAGAGAATATGGATTTGGTTCTGGAATTTTTGCAGTATCATTAATTATGGCTTGTGTTGTTATGTATGATGCAGCAGGAGTCAGAAGAGCTTCAGGAAAACAAGCAAGAATATTAAATAAAATATTAGAAACTCCAGGAATGAGTACTGTTGAAGTACAAGAAAAATTAATAGAAGCATTAGGACATACACCAATTCAAGTTTTTGTAGGTGCTGCTATTGGAATTGTTTCTGGTTTACTATTATAAGGAGATAAATGAAGAAAAATAAATTTTTTATTTTTACTATTTTTATTATATATTTTTTAATAGTATTAGTGACTTCTTATTATCATGAGTCATGGGAAGATGAAAGTCAAGGATGGCTTATCGCAAGAGATTTAAATTTTATTGAAATTATTAATCAAATGAAATATGAAGGGCATTCATTCTTATGGTATTACATATTAGCTATTTTTGCTAAATTATTGCCATATGAATTTTCCAAAATTATAATGATAGTAATTGCAGGAATTACTGGATTTTTAATACTAACAAAATCACCATATAATAATTGGGTTAAGTTACTTATTTTATTTAATACAGTATTTTTATATTATATGCCAGTTTTTTTAAGACCATATTCAATAATACCATTAATGTTAATATGTATTAGTATTATGAACGAAAATCCAGAAAAGTATCCAGTCTTGTATGGGATTGCAATTGCGATTTTAGCAAATGCACATATTATTATACTTGGACTTGCTTTTATTATATACTTTAAATTTTTTATGGAACAATTTGTTGATAAATATGAAAAAAATAGTAAAAAACAAAATATAAAATTAATTATAGGAACATTTATAGCTATTATAGGAATGATAATTGTAATAGGATGTGCAATTTCTGGATTTTTGAGTTCAATTGCCCCAACACATGGAACAGATGTGCCAGAGGAAGCATTAGAAAGAATGTTTAATTTAGCTTTAAATTTACATAGTACGTTAATAAATATAAATATGCCTAATTTGTTAATAGTCATTATAGATATAATTATTTTAGTTTTAGTAGTAGTTCAATCAATAAAAACAGATAAAAAACAGGGAATAATATTTTTTATAGGACTAGCATTCTATTTGTTTGTACAATTACTTGTATTTGGAATTTTGGCAAATCAAAGAACTGTATTATTATTTATTCTTCTATTATACTTTTCATGGAATACAAAGAGAATTTCTATAGAAAAAAATAAAACCGATATAATTGAAGTTGTAATTGTTATTATATGTGCATTAAGTATTCCTCATACAATTAGAATAATTTCAGATGAAATAAAATATCCATATACAGATTCTAAAAATGTTGCAGAATATATAAAAGATAATATTGAAGAAGGAAGTATCTTTGTAACTATAAATTGGGATACAATTTCATCTGCTGAAGTTTATCTTTCAGATATGGATTACAAATTCTATGATGCACAAAATGATTCTTATGTAACATTTGCTGTTTGGGATAAATTTTTAGATAAAACAAAAGAAATGGATTTAGAAAATGCAATTAATAAATTTAAGGACTCAAATCAAAATGTATATTTCTTAAATTTGGCTTCTGATACAGAAGAATTAAATTCATTTAAGAAATCAAAAGATAAATTAAAATTAATATATTATACAAATGGAGAATGTTTATCAAGAAGAGCATATTTATATGAAATAATAAAATAGGAGGTAAATTATGACTGATATTGAAATCGCTAGAAGTGTAAAATTAGACAAAATAACTGATGTAGCACAAAAATTTGGAATAGGTGAAGAGGATATTGAATTATATGGAAAATATAAAGCCAAAATATCTCCAGAATTTATTGAAAAAACCAAAGATAACAAAGAGGGAAATTTAGTATTAGTTACAGCAATTAATCCAACACCTCTTGGAGAAGGAAAAACAACTGTTGCAATTGGATTGTCAGATGGACTAAATAGAATAGGTAAAAAATCAGTTTTAGCTTTAAGGGAACCATCATTAGGTCCTGTTTTTGGAATAAAAGGTGGAGCAACAGGGGGAGGATATGCACAAATATCTCCTATGGTAGATATAAATTTGCATTTTACAGGAGATATACATGCAATAACAACTGCCAATAACCTATTATCTGCAATAATAGATAATCATATTTACTATGGAAATGAATTGAAATTTAAAAAAGTAATTTGGAAAAGATGTGTAGATTTAAATGATAGAATTTTAAGAGAAGTTAAAATAGGATTATCAAAAGAAAAGAAAATGGTTCCTAGAGATGATGGATTTGATATATCAGTTGCTTCTGAAATTATGGCTATTTTATGTTTGGCAAAAGATATTAAAGATTTAGAAAGAAGACTTGGAAATATTTTAGTTGGATACAATGAAGACGATAAACCAATTTTCGCAAAAGATTTAAAGGCAGAAGGAGCTTTAACAGTTTTACTAAAAGATGCTATTAATCCTAATATTGTACAAACATTAGAACATAATTTAGCAATAGTTCATGGTGGTCCATTTGCTAATATTGCTCATGGATGCAATAGTGTAATAGCAACAAAACTAGCATTAAAACTTGGAGATTATGTTATAACAGAAGCAGGTTTTGGAGCAGATTTAGGAGCAGAAAAATTTGTTAATATTAAATGTAGAAAAGCTGGATTAAAACCAAAAGCTGCTGTATGTGTGGCAACATTAAAAGCATTAAAATATCATGGTGGAGCAAGTAAAGATGAGTGTATAGAAGAAAATCTAGAAGCTTTAGAGGTTGGAATAGAAAATTTATTAAGACATGTTGACAACATAAAAAACAGGTATGGAATTACACCAATAGTAGGTATAAATAGATATAAAAATGATTCTGAAAAGGAAATAGAATTTTTAAAGAATAAATTAGATGAAATTGGAGTAGAATTAAGTTTACTTGATGTTTGGGCTAAAGGCGGAGAAGGAGCAATTGATCTAGCCGAAAAAATAGTAAAACACTGTGAAAGTAAGTCTACAGTAAATTTTGTTTATAATGATAATGAAAGTATAAAAGAAAAAATTGAAAAAGTTGCAAAACAAGTTTATGGTGCAGAAGGTGTAGAATATACAGATGAAGCAGTAGAACAAATAGAACAAATAGAAAAATTGGGATATGGAAAATACCCTGTATGTATTGCTAAAACGCAATATTCATTTTCAGATAATGAAAAAAATTTATTATGTAATGAACCATACAATATACATATAAGGGAAGTAATTCTAAAAAATGGAGCAGAATTTGTTGTTGTTAAAATAGGTAAAATATTTACAATGCCAGGATTGCCAAAACATCCAGCAGCAGAAAATATTTATATTAATGAAAAAGGTGAAGTTGAAGGTATTTTTTAAAATCAATAAAAAGAGAAGAAAGTATAGTAAAGATACTATACTTTCTTCTCTTTTATAATAGGAAAATCGTTATTTTTCTATATATTATTTATTATTTTCTTCATTATAAGTACCACTAAGAATTTTTGGAAGTACAGAGAAAAATTTATAAACTGCAATTCTCATTTTCTTTTTAAAAGAATAGAATTTTCCTAATGCTCTTGGGCTAACAACTAAAGCAGTTTCTTCATTATGCTTATTTTCTTTTAAAATATGTGCTGGATGAACATCTTGAGCATGTTCTTGTGCTCTTGAGCCTTCATATAAATCATCAATTATATTTGTTACAACATTATCTACTGTATTATCAGGAGAATTAGCTATTGCATTTTCAATATTATTAGGTTCATTAGACATTTTATAGTAATCATTAAAGATTGATTCTTCTTCAAAGTCTTCAAAAAGATCTGCAAAATCATTTATATCAAATACTTGAGATTTAGGAGTTTCTTCTTGAACTTCAGCAACCTGATTGATTTCTTTTGTTCCTTCATAAAATTCTGAAAATACTTTATTTAAATTCTCATTTAAAGATTCTTCTGGAGTTACATTTACTATTGTATCTGAAATATCTATATTTTCATTTGGCTCAAAATAAACTTCAAATGAAGTATCTTCTACAGTTGCTTTTGAAACATCATATTCTACTAAATTTGTTATAATTTCTTCTGCTGCATTTTCATTTAAAACAAATGATTCGTCATGAACTTTAAATTCAGATATAGGGGCAACAAAGTTTAAGTTATAATTATTATCCCAAAAATTATTTTCATTTTTAAAACAAAAACAAAATTTTGAGAAGTTTAACATTTTTACATTAGCAATAAATCCATTTTCTGTTTTTTCCATTTTTTGTTCATTTGTATACATCCAATTATCACCAAAACCATAAACTATTGTAAGTGAAGATGAGTTATTTTTAAATAGATAACCAGAATATGTGATTGTAACTTCTTTGTTTTCCATTGGGTTACTACTAAATTTTATACCAGCAGAAAATTCCATAATTTGTACTCCTAAACTTAAATTTATATTACAATTTCTCATAATATTTCTTAGTAGCATTATATTAATAAATTCTTTTTTTTTCAACATAATATGAGTAAATATTTATTACATTTTTGTAACAAAATTGTAATTTGTGTGAGTAAATTTTGCTAATTATAATAATGACATAGCAAAGTTCCAATATGATATTTTAGAAAATTTATGTTTAATATAATTCATGAAAGTGTTTTATATTATTTTCTTATACACCTTGGTGTCGCAACTTGCTAGTTGTAAATTATAAAATTCTTTTATAATTTACATAGCCTCGATAGTTGCTCCAAATCGCACTCACTTCGTTCGTTTGGTCGCTTACGCGGTGTATTTGAAAATAATATAAAATACTTTCATGAATTTAGATAAAGACATAGCTTTCTACTCAACAATAATTTATAGCAATATAGCAATTTCTTAGGCTATCTGAGTTGTTTATTTGAGGGAGAAATTTAATATACTATTTTTATATGCTTAGAAGTAATATATAATTTTTTAAAAGTTCGGGGCCTGAATGGCGGGAACCGTTATTTTTGAAATTTATTTCAAAAATAATGGGCGAAAACTTTTAAAAAATTCATATTTACTTCTAAGCAATACTATAGAAAGTTAAATTTACTCATACAAATAACAATTTTTTGCATAAATTTAAAATTTTGGAAGAAAATAATAAAAAATCTTATAATGAAAGGAAAAAATATGAAAATTAAACATTTATGCATAATTTTAATTTTATTAATGATATTAATTATTGCATTTCCAGTATGCAACTATGCATTATCTAAATATGGCTCTAGAGGAGAAGAAGTTAAAAAAATTCAAGAAAAACTTAAAGCATGGGGATATTATTCTGGAAGTGTAGATGGTATTTATGGAAGTCAAACATTTGAAGCTGTCAAAAAATTTCAAAGAAAAAATAATTTATCAGTAGATGGAATTGCTGGACAGAAAACACTTGCTGCATTAGGAATAACCTCAGGAGGAAATAGTAGCAACAAAAATCAAACAACAAGTAATAATACAGATTTAAATTTGTTAAGTAAATTAGTTCATGCAGAGGCAAGAGGAGAACCTTACAAAGGAATGGTTGCTGTTGCTGCAACAGTATTAAATAGAGTGGCGAATTCAAAATTTCCTAATACTATTGCTGGTGTAATTTATCAATCAGGAGCATATACTTGTGTTTCTGATGGACAAATTAATTTAGCAGCAAATGAACAATCAAGGAAAGCAGCTCAAGATGCAATAAATGGATGGGATCCTACTTCAGGATGTATATATTATTTTAATCCTAATACAGCAACATCTGGATGGATTTGGAGTAGACCTCAAGTTATGACAATAGGTAGTCATATCTTTTGTAAATAAACATAAATGAAACAATAAACATTTGACAAAAACTCAACAAATTGGTAATATAGGGATAGAAAAGTTGAGGAGAAAAAAATGTCAATATACCCTAGATTTTATTTTAAAAAAATTACAGATATAAATCCAGAATTTTTAAAAGAAAATAATATAAAAGCTTTAATATTAGATGTTGATAACACATTGTTAGATTTTGATTTAAATTATGTAGAAGGTTTAGATGAATGGTACAAAAGTATTAAAGAAAATAATATAAAGTGTATGATTGTTTCAAACAGTAATAAAACAAAAAAAGTTGAAATGGTGGCGAATTTTTTAGAAATACCTTATATAAAATTTGCTACCAAACCTTTAAAAAGAGGCTTTAAAAAAGCAATAAAACAAATAAATCTACCAGCGGAAAGTATTGCTGCTGTTGGAGATCAGATATTTACAGACGTAATTGGTTCTAATCGTATGAAAATGGTATCAATTTTAGTAGAACCATTAGCTGAAAAAGATATATGGATGACAAAAGTAAAAAGACCTATAGAAAATTTAATAATAAAAAAATATTTGAAGAAAATAAATGGGTAGGAAAGAATGTATTTTAATAATGTATTTATTGGATATTATGTTTTAATTGCTTTTATCGGATTAATTGTAGGAAAATTGGTAGCTTGGTGTAATATGAGAATTCCTGAAAATAAAAGGATTTTTTCTAGCGAATTTTTTAAAGCAAATAAAAGCGGATTAAAATTAAATTATGTATTTATGATTATAATGGCGATTGTGTATATAGTTTTATTATATAAATTTGGAATTCATAAGGAAGATATTTTTAAAAATTTGGATTTACTTAAATTTTTAATATTAACACCATTGCTTGTAATATCATTTTCAATTGATTCTTCACATAGAATTCTTCCAAATAGAATAAACTTGAGTATATTAGAATTTGGATTAATAATTACATTTGTATATGGTATTTCAAATGTGAATATGGCAAAAGATTATATTTTAGGAATGTTTACTGGAATAGCAATTTTTGGAATTATAACACTTTTAGGATGGATAATAACAGGAAAAGAAGCAATGGGACTTGGAGATATTAAATTTATGGGAGCAATAGGATTGTTTTTTGGACCAAATGCTATTGTAGAAATTTCTTTATTAGCATTTATAGTGGCAGCAGTATTTTCAATACTTTTAATTTTAGTAAGAATTTTAATTCTTAAGAAAAAGGATGATTATATTGCGTTTGGGCCATTTTTATCGATATCTGCAATGATTTGTATATTCTTACCACCAAATTCAATATTAGATACTTTTTTAGAGTTTTGTAGCGCCATCAGTAACACAATTTTATAAAAAATTATGAGAGGATGATTTATATGAATGCAAAAATCAAATGGCTTAGAAATCAGTTAATTTCTTCAAAATTAGAAGGAATGATAATTTCTAATCCTATAAATGTTAGATACTTAACAGGTCTTTCAGAAGAAGGATTTTTTATTGTTGCACCTAAAGAAAATATATTTGTTACAGATAGTAGATATATTGAGAGTGTAAATAGAAATTTAACAATAAGTGATGAAATAGTTAGCTATGATTCTAAAAATCTTAGTAAGTATGATTATGAATCAATTTTTACAACAAATGATAATGTTGGATTTGAGGAAAATTATGTTACATATGAAAAATATAAAAATTACTTGCGTACTTATCAGGTAAATTTAATGGAAACAGAAGGTTTAATAGAAAATGCTCGAGTTATAAAGGATAAAGAAGAAATTGATTGTATAGCTAAAGCTTGTGAAATTACAGATAAAGCATTTGAATATATTATAAGAAATCTTAAAGAGGGAATGTCTGAAAAAGATGTCGCTTTTGAAATAGAAAAATTTATGATTCAAAATGGAGCAGATGCTTTAGCTTTTGATTCAATAGTTGCTTTTGGTGAAAATTCGTCAATGCCACACGCAGTTCCAACTGATAGAAAAATAAGAAAAGGTGATATAATTCAGTTTGATATTGGATGTAAATATAATGGATATTGTTCAGATTTTTCTAGAGTAATATTTGTAGAAGAAGTAAAAGAAGAATATAAAGAAGTGTATGATTTTGTTTTAAGCCAGCAAGAAAAATTAAGTATAATGTTAAAAGATGGTTCCAATATTAAAACAATAATAAAGGATAGAGAAACAGATTATAAATTAAAGAATTATGATGTATTACATGCATTTGGTCATGGGGTAGGTCTTGATATACATGAAAGACCAGTATTAAGATCAAAACAAGATTGTATATTAAAAGAAAATTCTGTTATTGCAATAGAACCAGGCGTTTATAAGCCAGGAAAATTTGGAATAAGAATAGAAGATACATTTTTGGTAGGAAAAAGTGGATGTATTAGTTTAACTCATTCAAATAGAGATTATACAGTTGTAAAATTGGGAAAATAAAATAATTCAAGTAATATTAGAAATATTTTTTAATATTACTTGAATTATATTTTTTTTTATGTTATTATTACTATTGTTAAATTCAAATAGGGGTATAGTGTCAATGGTAGCACATCGGTCTCCAAAACCGCCTGTGTGGGTTCGAATCCTACTACCCCTGCCATAAAAAGAAGCTAAAACTTTGTTTAAGTTTAGCTTCTTTTTTATTATTTAAATGGAGGTGATTTTATAAATAAATTTATTTATTCTTTATATTTTTTTCTTATTTTCCTTATAATTTTTTCAAATATTATTAATTATGCAAATGAGGTTTCATCTAGGCTACCTTCCTCAAAAAAAATACAATCTGATTTCTTTTTTTCAAATAGAGATTTTTTCTGGCCATTACCTGGATTTCATACTATAACTTCGCACTTCGGACCAAGAAAATCTCCAACAACAGGTAGTTCTTCTAATCATTCAGGAATAGACATTGCAGCTCCAGAAGGAACAAATATCTATTCTGTAATTGATGGGATTATTTCTTATGTGGGATTTAATGGAGCAAATCGGATGTACAATTATAACAGAAAATGACAATATTAATGTTTTATACTGCCATATATCACCAAACTATATTGTTAATGTTGGAGATAATATAAGCAAGGGGAGTATCGTTGCTAGAGTAGGACCTAAAAATGTATTTTCTATTCCTAATAATCCATATAAAGATTCAAATGGGAATCCAACTAATCGGAGCTACTACAGGTTGTCATTTGCATCTTACAATAAAAAAAGACGGCATAGCCGTCAATCCTTTAGAATTTTTTTATTAAATTCTTTCCATGTATTCACCAGTTCTTGTATCTATTCTGATAACATCACCTATATTTACAAATAGTGGAACTGAGATTTCTAAACCATTTTCTAATGTTGCTGGTTTTCCAGAAGTTGTAGTTGTGTTTCCACTAAATCCAGGTTCTGTGTATGTAACTTCTAGTTCAACAAACATTGGTGGTTCGACATTAAATACTTTCCCTTTAAAAGATAATACTGTAACATTCATATTTTCTTTGATATATTTTAAAGCATCTCCAAGTTGTTCTTGATTTAAAGGTATTTGTTCGTATGTTTCATTATCCATAAAATAGTATAAACCTTCATCTTGATATAGATATTGCATATCTCTTTTTTCGATTTCTGCACCTTGTAATTTTTCTGATGGATTGAATGTTCTTTCAATAACAGCACCTGTTATTACATTTTTCATTTTTACTCTAACAAAAGCTGCTCCTTTTCCAGGTTTTACGTGTTGGAATTCAACAACTTTAAAAACATTTCCATCTAATTCAAATGTTGTATTGTTTCTTAAATCTCCAGCCATATATACATCTGCCATATTATTTTCTCCCCTTTTCATTTTATTTAAACTACATATTATAGTAACATATTTTTCCTTTTGAATCAATACTTTATAAGAAAGTTTCATGAATAATGGTGTTTTTCGGAAAATAATTATATTAAATGTAGAAAGTAAAAGTAGATAAAAATAATTCATTTATTTTGTTTACAAAAAAGTAAAAATAAAATAAAATAGTATTGAAATTTATTTTTGGAGGATTTAATTTGAAACAACAAAAGAGCTTAAATAGTGTAATAATTCCATTATTTATTATATTAATGGGATGTATAATAATTGCTGTAAATGATTTTAATGATGGAAAGATAGATTATATAGATAATCAAGATAATAGTGAAATTATTGAAGATGATACTTTTAGAATAATATCTAGTTCAGAAAATGAAGATATGGAGCAAATGATAACAGAATATGCAGAAACTAAAGGAATAGATGTATCTTTTGAATATGCTGGAACATTAGATATTATGGAAAAATTGAATTCTGGCGAAGAATATGATGCAGTATGGACTTCAAATTCAATATGGTTATATATGTTAAATAAAAATGTTATTGTTTCAAATTCAAAATCAACAAGTACTAATCCAGTTGTATTTGCTATAAAAGAATCTAAAGCAGATGAGCTTGGATTTAAAAATAAAGAAATTTATATATCAGATATTGTAAATGCAATAAAGAATAGAAAATTAAAATTTAGTATGTCAAATCCCACACAAACAAACTCTGGAGCAACAGCATATTTAGGGTTATTATCTTCTATTGCTGGTAGTCCAGAAGTCTTGAAATTAGAAAATATAGAAAATAATAATGTTAAAAATGAACTTATTTCATTGTTTGAAGGATTAGAAAGATCATCTGGTAGTGAAGATTTTTTAGAAGAATTATTTATAAATGGTTCTTATGAAGCTGTAGTAACATATGAATCTTCAATAATAAATATAAACCAAAAATTATCTCAGGATAATAAAGAAACATTATATGCGCTTTATCCAATTGATGGAGTTTCAATTTCGGATTCTCCATTTGCATATATTGATAATGGAATAGAAGAAAAAAAAGATAGTTTTGAAGTTATTCAAAATTATATATTAAGTTCAGAAGGACAAAACGAACTTGCAAAACTTGGAAGAAGAACTTGGTATGGTGGAATAAATTCAAATGCTGATAAAACAATATTTAATCCAAATTGGGGAATAGATACAAATAGATATATAGTACCAATAAAATTTCCAAGTACAGATATTATACAAGAAGCACTGGCTATGTACCAGTCAGAACTTAGAAAGCCAGTTCATACAGTCTTCTGTTTAGATTATTCAGGAAGTATGAAAGGTCAAGGAAATAAAGAGTTAGTTGATGCAATGAATTATATATTAAATGAAGATCTTGCCAAAAAAGATTTATTGCAATTTACAGAAAAAGATCAAATAACAATAATACCATTTAGTACAAATGTTTTAGCAACATGGAGTACTAAAGAAGGATATACAATTTCAGAATTAAAGAATAAAATAACAAGTCAGATTCCGAAAGGATCTACAAATATATATGAAACATCAGTAGAAGCAATAGAATTACTAAATAAAGAACATTTAGATAAATATAATGTTTCAATAGTTTTAATGACAGATGGACAGTCTAATATGGGAAGTTTTTCTAATCTTTCTAGCTACTATAAAATTGTAAATAAGCAAATTCCAATATATTCAATTATGTTTGGGGATGCATATGAATATGAATTGCAAGATATTGCAGATTTAACAAATGGAAAAATTTTTGATGGAAAAACAGATTTATTAAAAGCTTTTAAAGAGGTGAGAGGATACAATTAAAATGAATAAGAATGAGAATAGTAAAAAACCTATAATTTCAGCTCTAATAGGCGGTACTTTTTTTGCAATACCATATTTAGCTTTAAATGTATCATTATTACCATCATTAGGAATTGCTGCTATAGCCTATGGAGCAGGAAACTTATTGTTATCAGATGCCAAAAGTAACTATGTAAAAAAAGATAGTATGCAAAACTTTTATGATATTTTAAATACTGCTAAAAAGCAAAATGCTAAAATATATGAAGTTATGAATAAAATTGATGATAAAGAATTGGTAAGAAATATAGATGAAATTCATGATACATCAGCCAAAATAATAGATGAAATTTCTAAAAATCCATCAAAATTAAATAAGGCTCAAAACTTTTTAAATTATTATTTACCAACAACATTAAAGATTTTAATAACATATGATAATATGGAAAATCAATATTTAAATACAAAAGAAATAAATAAATCAATGGAAAATACAAAGCAAATGATTATAAAAATAAATAATTCTTTAAAAATGCAATTATCAAATTTATTTCAATCAGAAATTATTGATACAGATGCAGAATTAAAAGTTTTTGAAACAATGCTTAAATCAGAAGGTTTAAATACAGATAATGATTTTGATATAAAATAGAAGGGGGAAAGCTAAGTGAATAAAAAGGTTTTAGGAATTGCAATATTAGCTGTTTTAATATGCTTAATGATTGGAATAAAGGTGTTTACAGAATATAATAGCGATCCAAATGTATCTGATTTAGATAATAAAGCACTAACAGATGTAACAATTGCTGTTGGAGGAGGAAAAGAAGATTTTATAGCAGATACTAGAGTTAATGAAATTATGAGAGAAAAGTATGGAATAAATGCTATATATGATTCTTGGAGTAATGGAAAAATTGTAAAAGAACCATTAGTTAGAAAAGATGGATCAAATTATGATTTAATGTTTTGTTCTGATCAAAGATTTTTAGATTATTATAGATTATCACCAGATAAATCAAAAGGAGAAGCTGATAGAAATAGAGTTTTAGAAGGTGGACTAACATTAAATACTCCTATTGTAATTTATAGTTGGGATACAATTGTGGATAGCTTAGTACTTGAGAATATAGTTACAAATCAAGATGGTGTATATTATATAACAGATATGGATAAGCTTTTAACATACATTCTAGAAGGTAAAAAATGGTCAGATATAGGATTAGATATGTTATATGGAAATATTAATATAGCATCTACAGATCCAGTTACTTCATCACCAGGAGCTACTTATTATGGATTATTACTTTCTATTATGAGTGGAGGAAGTGTTACAGAAGGTAATTTAGAGGAAAATTTACCTAAACTAAAAGAATTCTATGTAAAGTCTGGATATATGAATAATACACCAGCAGATTTATTTGAAAGATATTTAAAAACTGGTATGGGTGGAGAACCAATCATTGTTGATTATGAAAAGTCAATAATTGAATTTGCAACTTCAAATCCAGAAGGTTTTAAACAAGTAAAAGACCATATAAGAATTCTTTATCCATCACCAACAATATGGAATTCTCATTGTATAGCAACATTTACTGAAAACGGAAACGAATATAATAAAATTTTTGATGATCAAGAAATATGTCAAATTGCTTGGGAAAAGTATGGATTTAGAACTGGTGTAGGAATTGGAAATTATGATGTTTCAAAAGTAGGAATTTCAGGTATTCCACAAACAATAACAAAAACTGTTTCAAGTTTAAAAATGTCTATGTATGATAGATTAATAGAATATCTAGGCAATTAATCATAAATAAAAAATATGGAGGAAAAATAATGAGTGAAGTATTAGAGTTAAAAGTTGAGCCCAAAATGGAATCAGAAAAAATTGAAAAGGAAATTTTAACAGGAGAAAAGGTAACAGATGAAAAAGTAGAAAGTTCATTAAATTATGAATTACTTTCAAAAGAAGAAAAAGATGCAATAGATGAATTTTGTACAAAAATTGATGTAACAGATTCTACTCAAGTATTACAATTTGGAGCAGCTGCTCAAAATAAAATATCAGATTTTTCTGATAGTGTATTAAACAGTGTTAAAACAAAAAATGCAGGAGAAGTTGGAGAATTATTAACTGATTTAGTTGTTCAAGTGAAAAACTTTGATACAGATGTACCAGAAACAATGAGTCCTAAAGGATTAAAAGCAATATTTTTTAATGCTAAGAAACAAATTGAGAAAATGATAGCAAAATATGATCAAGTTTCTCATAATGTTGATAAAATTGAAAAGCAATTAGAAACACAAAAAATAAAAATGCTAAAGGATATCACAATTTTTGATACAATGTATGATAAAAATTTAGAATATTTTAAAGAAATTTCACTTTATATTATAGCTGGTGAAAAGAAATTAGAAGAATTAAGAAATGTTATTTTACCAGAATTACAAAAAAAAGCAACAGAAACTGGGGACCAAGCTGATGCTCAAAAAGCAAATGATATGGTAAATATGATAAATAGATTTGAAAAGAAAATTTATGATTTAAAAACAACAAGAATTATTTCAATTCAAATGGCACCACAAATAAGACTAATTCAAAACAATGATAGTGAATTAGTTGAGAAAATACAAAGTTCTTTAATAAATACAATTCCACTATGGAAAAATCAAATAGTTATAGCTTTAGGCCTTGCTAATTCAAAAAGTGCATTAGAAGTTCAAAAGTCTGTAACAGATACAACTAATGAAATGCTAAAGAAAAATAGTGAAATGCTAAAACAAGGCACTATTGAGATTGCAGAAGAATCAGAAAAAGCAATAGTAAATGTAGAAACTCTTCAACAAACTAATAAAGATATAATCGAAACTTTAGATAAAGTTCTTGAAATTCATGAAAAAGGAAGAGAAAAGAGAATTGAAGCAGAAAAAGAACTTGTTAATATTGAAAAAGAGTTAAAAGACAAATTATTAGAAATTAAAGTAAAGAAAGACTAGTATAAGATAAATAATAATGCAGTTGGGAGAATAAGTCCAAGAATTGCTATAAAAATTACAGCAATTCCACCATACTTATTCTCTTTTTCTTTAATTTCAAATAGTCCATAATAAAAAGATTTTAAAAAACCAAGAATTAAAATAAAAATAAATAAATATTTCATAAGTTTAAATCCCTTCTAAATTCTATTCTTTATTAAATAAATTACTAGAATTTACTTCACTTTTTACATTCACATTAAAAAATGAATCTTGAAAAACATCATCCCAATGAACTGTATCGAATTCATCTTCGGTAAAGTATTTTGATTGACAAATTCCTTTAAAACCAATAACATCAGTATTATATTCTTTCGTAATATCATATAAGTAATCAGTTATTACATTTTTTAAATATTTGTTAGTAGCATCTTCTAGTTTTGTGATATTATCATTATCTATATAGTTGAACACACTTCCAGAACTTCTAATAGCTCCTTTTGGATATACATCTAATTCAATATAAGGAGTACCATTAATGATATTAATAGCAACATCGGTTTTTTTATATAATTCAATATCTAAATCAACATAATGACCTTCATCAAATGGGTTATCAATTGTTATAGTTGCAGATTCTAATTTATTTGTACATATAGAATGAGCAAGAGTACACAATGAATCTACATGTGTAATCATAAATTCATCTTTAAATAGTGCAATACCAGAAGACTGTACAGTATCTTCAAAGAATTTTGTATATATAGCTGTTGGCTGAATGTTATCATCATGAAGATTCTGGAAAAAGTCTCCAAAAGTAGAACTAATTGTAAGACCAGTATAATCACTACTTGTTGTTAAATAATCAAATAATTTTGATGAAAAAGATTCTTCTGAATTAGATATTTTTTCAAGAACATCGTAAGCTGTTTTAGAACTTACAACTAATTGACAAGTGTGTCTAAGTTCAGTATTATTACTTAAAGTGTAGATATATTCTTTAATTCCTTCTTTAGCAAGCTCTTCTGAAAAAATTAAAGCAGAGCAATGTGATAAATTAATTTTTTTATTTAAATAATTATCTAAAATTATAAATGCTTCATCAATAGTTTTGGCTTCAACAGTGTAGATATTTGCTGTACTTGCTTGAGAAGAACCAGAACCTTCTGAAGATTTTGAAGAGGCAGGAATTTGAATACTTACTTTTAAGTTATCATTTTCTGTTTTATCAATTGCAAGAGATACAACAAAATAGTAATTATCTATTCCTGTGTTTGTAGAATTGCAACCAGTAAAGGTTAATAAAATTAATGTCAATAAAAATACACATATTATTTTATTTTTTATCATCTGAATTCACCTTTCTGTATTTTATATTTGCCCAAATTAAAAGTATAATTCCAAGTCCGAAAATAAAACCAATAACCATATACCTATATATTGTATCTTCAATAAAATGTATGTGAGACATGTTAAGTGGAATAAGTGCAAGTCCAAAAAGTAAGCTACAAGTAGAAAATGTGAGCATTTTTTCATTAGAAATATTAATAATCTTCTTTATTATTCTGTTTATTAAAAATATTACGAAACTCAAATAAGCATATATAGATAAAATCCAAAGCATAATGAAAATAGCATCAACACGTTGAATAAAATTTCCAAATTCAATTTGTCTTGCTAAAAGAAAAAGAGAATTTATTGGTTCATTTCCATCTGCTGTATTAAACAAGGTGAGAATTGGTACAACAGTTAAAAGTATCATTATAACTGAAATAATATAAGAGATTATAGAAATTTTTTTAAATTCTGTTTGATTTTGTAAGAGTGGTTTTAAAAAATAGATGTAAACTATAAAATACATAGCAAATGTGTTAAGAAGTCCCATAACAAATGTAGTATGATAATTTTCTCCTAAAACCGGTGTTAAATTTGTTATATCAAAATCTCCAATTCGTGCAAAAAATGTTATTAAAATACTGATTATTGCAAATGGAGCAATAAGAGAAATTATATTTGATATTGCTCTAAAATTAATTAAATTTGCAATTAGTATTCCTGTAATAAAAAAAATTAAAATATAAATAAGTGGAAAACTCGAAAAATATATTGTATGAAGAACATTTGAAAAGTCTATTATTGTTATAAATGCAACAGAAAATAGTAAAATAATACTTAATACTCCTACTATAGCTTTTAATTTTGAGGTTCCTACAAATTCTGAAATATCTAGTATATCTTTTCCATCAAACTTTTCAAATAATTTTATTATTACTAAAAGACCAATAAGATCTATTATAGAAATATAAACTATATTAACAATTGCACCATTTCCTACTAAATCTACAATATAAAAAGGAACATTCAGTATTAACTTATTTATCATTATTATTATTATCAAGGCAATAGCTTGATGTTTTTTTAATTTAAAATTATTTTCCATTTTCCCTCCAAGACATACTAATATGTTTTTCAGAAGAAGGTTTTTTTGTATTTATATTTCTGTTTCTTCTTTCTCTTTTCCATACAGGTTTAATATATAAGTTTTCATTTTCATTAATATTGCTATAAGGTATATATGGAGCAAAGAATGGAAGTCCAAAAGATGTTTTATTTGAAATTAATAGAAAATGAATAAAAAAACCAAAAGCTATTCCTAAAAATCCTGCTAAATATCCTAAAACAGTATACATAAATCGAAACATTCTAATTGAAAATCTAAGAGAATTATCTGGTATTGCAAATGCGGAAATTCCAGTGAAAGCAACAATTATTATAAGAATTGGACTTACAATACTTGCAGAAACGGCTGCATCACCTAAAATTAATGCACCAATAATTCCGTACAGTAGTACTAAAAGATGATGGAACTCTAATACTTGCTTCTTGAATTAATTCAAAAGATAATTCCATTATAATTATTTCAAAAAATACTGGGAAAGGTATCGCTTCTCTTGCTGCAATTATTGCAAATAATAATTCTGATGGTAGCAGTTCACAATGGTAGGTCGTGATTGCAATATATAATCCGGGTAGTAATAGTGCACTGCATAGAGCAAAAAATCTTAATGTCCTTAGAAAATTTGTATAATTATAATCTAAGTTAATATCTTCTGGTGAATATAAAAAATCCACTAATACTGCAGGTAAAATTATGGAAAATGGTGATCCATTTACTATAATTGCTACTCTTCCTTCTAACAAGTAATTACAAGTTTTATCTGGACGTTCGGTTGATATTGTTTGAGGAAAAGAAGTTTTGGCAGAATCTTTAATAAATTGCTCTAATTGTCCAGAAGAAAGAAGAGAATCTATTTCTAGATTATTTATTCTGTATTTTGCTTCTGCTACTAAATCATCATTTGTTATATTTTTCATATAGCATATTGCGACTTTTGTATTACTAATTGAGCCTACAGTGGATTCCTCAATAATTAAATTTTCGTTATTGATAATTTTTCTAAGCATAGATGTATTTGTTCTTAAATTTTCAACAAATGCTTCATGAGAACCTTTAACAACAGTTTCTGTAACAGGTTCAGCAACACTTCTTCCTTCAAACCCTTTAGTTTCAATCGCTATTGCAGTATCTAAAGTATCTACAAATAAAACACAAAATCCTGCATTTATATTAGAAACTATTTTCTCTAATTCTTTTTCAGCATTTATACTATTTTGAGGTATAAGGTTTGCATATAAAAATTTTTCTAAATTGAAGTTTAAAAGTTTCTTTTGAATTATTTCAGTACTTTCAGCTTTCATTTTAATAGAATTTTTTAATAGAAGCGGTTTTAGTATAAAATCATTTATTGCAGTGCCACTTACCATTCCATCTATATAAATAATAAAGGCAGAATATTTTTTTGGTTTTATACTAATAGTGAATTCTCTAATTTTTATATCACTGTTAATTAACATATTAAATTTTACTTTCAAATAATCTAAGTTCTTTTTCAAATCAGGAGATACTGTATGAGTATCTTTTTTATCAAATTCTTCAAGATTAATATTGTTAGCTGTCTTGGGAAGAATAAATTCGTATTCATCTTGCTCTTTATATTCAAATAAATTATTAAAAAAATTTTTTTTCATTTATTTCTCCATACTAAATTTACTTTTTATCTATTATTTACAATTTCTTTCTAAATATTCTGTCTTACTTTACAAATTGTTTTATTCTATAATATAATTAATTAGAAAAGAGGAAAAAATGAAAAAGGAAAATGGAATTATTTCACTAATTGTTTTATTTATAATGCTTTTTTTGCTTATATTTACATTAACAATTTATTCAATAATTAGTGATAAAGAAAAAATACAAATTTCAAAAGATATAGAAATAAAGCAAATGTATTCAAAAAATGAAAATGAAATAGAGCGAAATTTATATGCAGAAAGTGACAGTATTATTCCTATATATAATGTTAATGAATTTAAAAATATTGGAACAGGATCATATAGTGAAATAAATGGGAAGATTTATCAATGCTCTATTAATAAAAGTTATGAATTACAAAACAATATTATAGTAGATGTAAATGAAGATTTGAGTTCTGTTAATATAGGATTTTATGATTATAAATTTTATTCAGATACTTATAATATTGATAAATCAATATATGATTATTACTATTTTTATAATAATTTATATTGGAAAGCTATTGTATATCAAAAGTTTGATAAAAATAGTGAATTAATAAAAAGTGATATTTATGAAAATAATAAATTTTCTATTTTAAATAAATATAATTTTAGAAGTTCTGAATTAGAATTTTTATATATTATAAAAAATGAAAAAGGGGAGATTATAAGTATTTATCAAGATGAACAACCAATAATACCTAGAAATTTAGAAAGTATAAATGTTTTTAAAAATCATATAAATGAATTAGATACAAGCAAAGGAGAATTTTATATTTTAGTAAAAGATAATATGTAGTTTCTATATTTATTATTATAAATATAGGAGTTCACAAACTGTAACAGATAAAATCTAAACTTTTTGTGAAATAAATAGTCATAAATTTTAAATATCCAAATATAAATTAGTAAAAGATGATGTGTACAAATTTATAGGAGGATATTTTTTATGGAGAATTTTGAAATATATCAAGATATAGCTCAAAGAACTGATGGAGACATTTACATAGGAGTAGTTGGACCAGTAAGAACTGGAAAATCAACTTTTATAAAGAAATTTATGGAATTATTGGTTTTGCCTAATATTGATAATGAATATAAAAAAGAAAGGGCTATTGATGAACTTCCACAAAGTGCAAGTGGAAGAACAATAATGACAACAGAGCCTAAATTTATTCCAAATGAAGCTGTAGAAATTAGCTTAAATGGAAATGTTAAAATGAAAACTAGATTAGTAGATTGTGTAGGATATTTAGTTAATAATGCAATTGGTTATTTAGAAGATGATTTACCAAGAATGGTAAAAACACCATGGTCTGAAAATGAAATTCCCTTTGAAACAGCAGCAGAACTTGGAACTAAAAAAGTAATTGTAGAACATTCAACTGTGGGAATTATTATAACAACAGATGGTACAATTACAGATATTCCAAGAGAAGATTATGTTTTGGCTGAAGAAAGAGTTGTAAGAGAACTGCAAGAATTAAATAAACCATTTATAATGCTTATGAATTGTCAAAATCCAAATGATCCATATAGTATTAATATGGCTAATGATTTGTCAAATAAATATGGTACAACAGTGGTTCCGATTAATTGTTTAAATCTAAATTTAGATGATATAAATTTGATTTTTTCAAAATTATTATATGAATTTATGATAGAAAATATAGAAGTAAAATTCCCTAGATGGATAGATGGATTAGATTTAGATAATGAATTGAAAGTTTCTTTATTTAATACAGTTAAAAAAACATTTGAAAATACAAAAAGACTAAAAGATGTTAATGAATGTTATTTGAATTTAGAAAATAGTGATGAAATAAAAAAATCATATATTGAGGAAATTGATTTGGGAAGAGGAGTAGTAAGTGTAAAAGCTGAATTAAATGAATCATTATTTTATAATATGTTAACAAAAATTACAGGAGTTGATATAAAAAATGAGGGAGAGCTTTTCTCTTGTATATCAAACTTTGCAAAAATTAAAACAGAATATGATAAGATGTCTTATGCAATACATGAAGTTAATCAAAAAGGGTATGGAATTGTTACTCCAGGAATAGAAGATTTAATTTTAGATGAGCCTGAGATTGTGAAACAAGGATCAAAATATGGTGTAAAACTAAAAGCTAAAGCACCATCAATTCATATGATAAAAATAAATACAGAAACAGAAATATCTCCTATAGTTGGTAGTGAAAAACAATCAGAAGATTTAGTGAAATATTTACTTTCTGGATTCGAAAATGATCCTAAAGAAATATGGAATTCTAATATTTTTGGAAAGAGTTTGCATGAGTTGATTAATGAAGGATTACAAAATAAATTAGCTAAGATGCCAGAAGAAGCACAAATGAAGCTACAAGAAACATTAGAAAGAATTGTTAATGAAGGTAGTGGAGGACTAATTTGCATAATTCTATAAAATAAAATTTCCCCTCTAATATTTAGAGGGGATTTCTTTTTAATATAAGCTTATATCATATATAATATTGAAAAACTTAAATGCTTCTGTTTTATTTTGCTCTAGGCAATATAAGTAGCAATGTAATTCATATTCATTTTTGCAAGCAGCTATAATTGCTGGATTAATATTTCCATTATTTCTTAATTTTAAGGCATATGATAATGCTTTTAGTCTAGATTTACCAGAACGGTTTCTTACTAAATTATATGTTTCTGAAAATCTAGTTTGTGAAGGATGTTTTATAAATGTATCCAAATTTATAATAAATTCTTGTTCAACAACATCTGACAGATTTTTATATTCATTTGGATAATAATCCATATAGTTTTGTAATTCAGAAATTCTGTATGGTAAGTATATCTTATTTGTTTTTTCAGATATTAATAATGTTTTATTTTTTTCTGTAGCACTTTCTATTTTCTTTATTATTTCGTCAATAGATGGCTTAGTAATTTCAGTTTTTGGATTTTCTATTGAAGTAATGTGAGTTTCTTTTTCTGATTTTATATTAGATGCATTTTCATCAAATAAGTCATTTAATATTACATTTAGATTTGAATTTATATCGTTTTTTTCTTCAACAGAATTTACTTCTCCTTCGTTATTTTCAATAATGATATTATCAATGACATCATCAGAATCATAATCAAAATCTTCGTCAAAAAATTTATCAATATCTGTTTCTTCGATATTATCAGAAGTCTCATCAACAGCACCTTTGGTAGAATCTGCTTCTTCACTGTTATCTAAAGTTTCTTCAATAACGTCTTCGGTAGAATCTGCTTCTTCACTGTTATCTAAAGTTTCTTCAATAACGTCTTCGGTAGAATCTGTTTCTTCACTGTTATCTAAAGTTTCTTCAATAACGTCTTCGGTAGAATTTGTTTCCTCAATATTGTTTGAAGCATCTATAAGAATTTCTTCAGCTGAATTTACTTCTTCAATAGTATTAGTAGTATTAATTTCTTTAGTGCTTTCAGTGCTAACTTCAGAAGAAGTTGTTTCTTCTTGAATAGAAGCTTCTACTTCAGCATTTTTTTCATTTTCAGCAATAGCTTCCTCAATACCATTATCAATAATATCATCTTCACTTAGCTCTTTATTCTCAATATCAGCAGATATAGAAGTAGATTCATTATTAATAGAAAAACTTGCAAGTTCATATGTGTTTTCAGTTTCATTATTTACGGTATTAAATGTATATTTAAAATCGTTATCTTTTATAAAGTCATTAAATGCATTATTATCAATATCTAATTTATTTTCAAGTTCTTGGAAATTTTGTGTATATTGAATAATATTATTTTTTATATTAGAAAAAGCAGCAATATAATATTCTTTTGTTTTTGTAGATTTTGATTTTGAAGACACAATTTCATTTAAATCAGCTGTTATATTAGAAATTTCTATATTTAATTGTTCTAGATTTGTTATATTATTTGAAATATTTTGCAAAAAATTATTTGCTTTATCTAGAACAGATTGCAATTTAGTATTGTCATTTTTAGAAGATGTATTTAAAATTAATCCAATATTTGAAATTATATCTAGAATTAGATTTTTATTATTTTTTTGAATATTAATTTGTGACTCTAAGTATTTTATACTTTTGTCAAATTTTAATGTAGGCATGTCTAGCATTTTAAATCCCCCTTAAAATCAATAAATTGATTTGTTCAAAAACATAGATATATTATTGATCTGTTACAATAAAGTAATTATAACATAATATTTGAAAAACAAATATAACAAAAGTGTTAAAATTATGTTACAAAAATGAAATAATGTAATGTAAATAGAGATATTAATAAAATATTAATTTTTTCTATTATAAAATTTGCACTAATTAAGTGGATTTTTGACTATAAATATGATATAATTACAAAGTTTTAAAGGAGAATTAGTTATGAAAAAGAAGAAAAAAATTACAAAAAAGAAAATAGTGATTGCTGTAATATTAGTTATTTTAGCTATAGCTATTTATTCAAATTTTAATAAGAATAATCAAGAAGATGTTACAAAAGTTGAAATTGAAACAATTGAAAAAAGAACAATTGCCAAAAGTATAAGTGCAACAGGAACAATAAATTCTAGTAATACTAAAAACGTAGTTGCAACACTTACTGGTTCAGAAATAAAATCAGTAAATGTGAAAAAAGGTGATAAAGTAAATGTTGGGGATGTAATTTGCACATTTGATACATCAACTATTCAAGAAAATTTAAGTATTGCACAAGCAAGCCAAAATAATAGTGAGGCGCAAGCAAATCTTGGTGTTCAATCTGCTCAAAGAAGCTTAAATGATGCAATTGCAAATAAGGATACACAAATTTCAAGTAGTCAAAAGGACTTAAATAATGCAAAAAATGCTTATGATGATGCTATAAATCAATTAAATAATATAAATTCAAACTTAAATCAAAAACAAAATGAATTAAAAAACTATGCACAAGTAAATGGTCAAGTTTTAAATGAATATCAAGCTTTGAAAGCTGATTACGAAGCTAAAAAATTAGCTTTTACTCAAGCAAATAATGAATATCTATCAAAAAACAATGAACTTGAGTATTTAAAAGCGCTTAAAAATCAAAATTCTACAGATACTACTATAGATAGTAAAATAATAGAATTAACAATAGAAGTTAACTCAAGAAAAGTAAATATGGATAATGCAAAAAGTCTATTAGATACTGCTGAATCAAGTTATAATTCAGCTAATGGTGTTCAAAGTAAATATAATTCGTTAACAACTGAAATTGCAAGTCTAGAAGCACAAAAAGCTCAAGTAGAGCCAACAATATCACAATTAAAAACAACTTACGATAAAATGGTAACAGCACATAATAGTGTAGTTTCTACATCAGATAGTACTATAGCATCAATGAGAGATAATTTAACAAATTCTCAACTTGCTGCAAATTCAAGCTCTCTTGCAGGTAGAACTCAAATAAATGCATATAAAGATCAAATTGAAAATGGAATAGTTAAGGCAACTGTTGCTGGTACTATTACAGAAGTTAATGTAAAAAAAGGTGATTTATACACAGGAACAACAATTGCAACTATAGAAGGAACAGAAGAATTTATTATAGAAGCAGAAATTGATGAGTATGATATACCTGATGTAGAAGTTGGAATGAAAGTACTAATAAAAACAGATGCAACTAGAGAAGAAGAATTAGAAGGAAGAATAACATATGTTGCTTCTAGTGCTACTAACAATACTGCAATGGCTGGAATGACAACAACAACTACTGGAGGAAGTGCTACATATAAAATAGAAATTTCTTTAGATAGTCAAAATGATAGATTACGTTTAGGTATGAATGCTAAATTAAGTATAATTACTGAGATGGAAGAAAATGTTTGGTCAGTACCATATAATGCAATATATGAAAGAGAAGATGGTACTAATTATATAGAAATTGCCAAAGACGAAACAGGAGAAAACAAAGAAGAACTAGATGTTATAAAAGGTATAGAAGGTTCTTATTATGCTGAAATAAAATCAGATAAATTAAAATCTGATATGAGAGTTGTTTTACCAAAAGTAGAAGCAGGGGATTCAATGAAAGAATTACTTGAAATGATGGGTGCAGACGCAGGAATGTAGAAAGGAACAAAAATGAGTTCAATTATAAAATTAGAAAATATAGTAAAAAAGTTTTATGTTGGTCAGCCAAATGAACTTGAAATTCTTCATGGAATATCATTAGAAGTAGAAGAAGGAGAATTTGTTTCTATTGTTGGACCTTCTGGTTCTGGTAAATCAACATTAATGAATACAATAGGAGTTTTAGATAGGCCAACTTCAGGAACATATATTTTAGATGGAATAGATGTTGGTGAAGCGGAAGAATCTGAATTATCTAATATAAGAAATCAAAAAATAGGTTTTGTTTTTCAAACATATAATCTAATTTCAAAAACAAATGCTTTAAAAAATATAGAATTACCAATGTTATATGCTGGAATGGAAAGAACAGAAAGAGTAAAAAGAGCTAAGGAACTTTTAGAATTAGTTGAAATGGGAGATAGAGCAAAACATTTACCAGAAGAACTATCTGGTGGCCAAAAACAAAGAGTTGCTATTGCAAGAGCGATGGCAAATGATCCTGCAATTATTCTTGCAGATGAACCAACAGGTGCATTAGATTCTAAAACTGGTAGATTAGTTATGGATTTATTTCATAAATTAAATAGAGAAAAAAATAAGACAATAATATTAATTACTCACTCAAATGAATTAGCAGGTGAAACTGATAGAATTATTTCAATAAGAGATGGAAAAATAATTAATGTAAAAAATAACCTTGATGATAAAGAAAAAAATATCACTAGAAATAGGGAATTAATGAATGCAAACGATGAAAGTAATATAGAAAATGAAAATAATGAAGAAGGAGGCGAAAAATAATGCTTCTAATAGAAAATATTATTCTTGCTATAAATAGCCTTCTTTCAAATAAAATGAGAGCACTTCTTACAATGCTTGGAATTATAATTGGTATAGGTTCTGTTATTGCAATTATAACAGTTGGTGATTCTTTAACACTTTCTGTTTCAGAAAATATGCAATCAATGGGTGCAAACGATGTATATGTAATGCTAAATTCCAGAAAAGTATCTGAAGAAGAAAGTAGAAAAATAGATGGAGCTAAATTTGGTACAATTTCAAATGATAGTATGGATTTACATGAAAGTGATTACATAACTGAAGAAATGATAAAAGAAATGATAGATAAATTTCCAAATGATATTTATGCAATTAATGCTCAATATTGGGCAGGAAGAGGAACAGCAAATCTTGGAAATAAATCAGCAAACATTACTTTATATGGAAATAGTGTTGGATATTTTGTAACCAATAAATTAGAAATGCTTGGTGGAAAAATGTTTTCAGAATCTGATTACACAGAGATGAGAAATGTAACAATTGTTTCAGATAAAGTGGTAAAGAATTTATTTGATGAAGATGTAAACAAAGCACTTGGAAAAGATATAGAAGTTAATATTGATGGTAAGATACAGACATATACCATTATAGGTGTTTATAAAAATCAAGGCATGGCAATGATGGGAATGAATATGTCTGGAGATAGTAGTGCAACAGATTTATATGTTCCATTAAAATCTGCAATGAATTTTACTCATGAAACTAATGGGTATACTAATTTTCAAATTATAACAACTGTTGGTACAGATGCTGATATATTAGCCAAAAAGGTTGAAGCTTTTTTTGAACCATATTATAGAGCAAATAGAAATTATGAAATAGAAGCTATTACTATGGGATCAATGGTTACAATGCTTACAGATATGCTTTCTACAATAACACTTGCAATATCAATTGTTGCAGGAATTGCTTTAGTTGTTGGTGGTATTGGTGTTATGAATATAATGCTTGTTTCAATTACAGAAAGAACTAGAGAAATTGGTACAAGAAAAGCACTTGGAGCTACAAATGCTTCTATTAGAACACAATTTATTGTGGAGGCAATGATTATTTGTTTAATTGGTGGAGCAATTGGTGTAATTTTAGGAGTAGGTGGAGGAATCCTTGCTTCAAATTTACTTGGATATCCAGCAAAACCTTCTGTTTCAGGAATAATTGTCTCACTAATATTCTCTATGTCTATAGGAGTATTTTTCGGATATTATCCAGCTAATAAAGCGGCTAAAATGAATCCAATTGATGCATTAAGATATGAATAATGAGGAATATTAAAATATGAAAAATGAAAAAATAGGTTTTACAATCGGAAAATTTGCTCCGTTTCATAAAGGGCACGAATTTTTAATAGAAACAGCCTTAAAAGAAATGGATAAGCTTATTGTTGTAGTATATGATACAGATGTAATAGATGTTGATACTGAAAAGAGAGCTGAATGGATAAAAGAAAAATATCCCAATGTTCAAATAAAATTTGCTCATAATCCACCATCTCAATATGGTTTAGATAAAAAAAGTGTAAATATTCAAATGAAGTATTTAACAAAGATTATGGAAAATGAAAAACCAACACATTTTTATAGTAGCGAAAAATATGGAAAAAGTGTTGCTGAATATATGAATATTATAGATAGACGTGTTGATAATGACAGACAAATAGTTCCAATTAGTGCCAGTCAGATAAGAAATAATATAGAAGAAAAGAAAAATTGGATTGAAAATAGAGTATACTTAGATTGCAAAGATAAATTGAAAAACTGACCACTTATTCTACTAGAATTTTTTTTACATTAGGTATATAATAAAAATGTATATTTTAATTGGAGGATTTAAATGAAGGAAATA
The DNA here is from genome assembly GCA_948676835.1 of uncultured Clostridia bacterium. Taxonomy (GTDB): domain Bacteria; phylum Bacillota; class Clostridia; order TANB77; family CAG-508; genus Scatovivens. Next base: position 107,948 of record CAPOZU010000001.1, on the reverse strand, counting down.
TATTATGAAAATGTAAGAAAAATTACAGATTTTAAGGATTTGTTAAATCAAACAGTAGAATTGTATGGAGATAGACCAGCTTTTAAATTCAAGAAAAGAATGTATAAAAAGGGTGAGACACCAGAATTTTATACAATGAGCTATAAGGAATTTAAACATGAAATTGATTGTATAGGAACAGCTTTAAATGATTTAGGAATTAAAAATGATGAGAATGTTGCATTAATAGCAAAAGATAGATATGAATGGAATGTAGCATATTATGCTGTTACAACAGGAGATAAAATTATAGTACCTTTAGATAAATCTCTACCAGATAATGAAATAATTTCACTAGCAGAACGTAGTGAAGCAAAAGCTATATTTTTTGAAGAAAAATATTTAGAGGTAATGAAAAAAATTAAAGATAATAAATTATCGTCAATTGAAAAATTTATATGCTTTGATTTTGAAGAAGATAAAGGTGGAATTCTTTCTTATAAAAAGATGATACAAAGAGGAAATGAATTATTAGAGAACGGAGATACAAGCCATTTAGATAGTAAAATTGATCCAGATAAAATGACTATTATGTTATTTACCTCAGGGACTACTTCAATATCAAAAGCAGTAATGCTTTCTCAAAAAAATGTATGTTCTAATGTTATGGATTTAAATAAAGTTATAAAATTTGATGAAAATGATGGTATGCTTGCACTTCTTCCATTCCATCATACTTTTCAATCAACAATAAATCATGTTGTTGTATATATTGGAGGATTTATGTGTTTTTGCGATGGTTTAAAATATATTCAGCAAAATCTTTGCGAATATAAACCAACAGTACTTGTATGTGTTCCTTTAATATTAGAAAGTATTTATAAAAGAATAATGAAAAATGTTGAAAAGCAAGGAAAATTAAAACTTGTTAACAATATGATAAAAGTTACAAATGTGTTAGATAAAGTTCATATAAAAATAAAAAGAAAGGTATTTAAGGATATACATGAAGCACTTGGAGGAAATATTAGATTAATAGTAAGTGGAGCAGCAGCTATGGATGAAGAACTTTCAAAATCTTTATCTGGTATTGGGCTTCAAGTATATCAAGGATATGGATTAACAGAAACTTCACCAGTAATTGCAGTTGAAAATGATCATGCAATGAAGGTCGGTTCTGTTGGAAAACCATTACCTTCAGTAGAAGTAAAAATAGAAAATAAGGATGAAAAAGGAATTGGTGAAATTGTTGTAAAGGGTCCAAATGTAATGATTGGATACTATAAAAATAATAGTGCAACAGAAGAAGTATTTTCAGATGGAGATTGGTTCCATACAGGTGATTTAGGATATATAGAAAATGGTTATTTATATATAACTGGAAGAAAGAAAAATGTTATAGTTCAAAAAAATGGTAAAAATATTTTCCCAGAAGAACTAGAAATATTAATAGATCATATACCTGGGGTTAAAGAAAGTATGGTTTATGGAAAACCAACTCAAGACGGAGACCTAGATGTTTGTGTAAAAATTGTTTATGATACAGATGCAATAAAAGATATAATGGGATATGTTCAAAAAGATGATGTATATAGTCATATGAAAAAACATATTGCAGAAATAAATAAAAATATGCCAGCATATAAACATATAAGAGATATAATAGTAACAGATGAAGAAATGATAAAAACAACAACAGGAAAAGTAAAAAGACATGAAGAAATAAAAAAGATATTATAAAATAATGTGAATTATATGTGAAAATAAAAAAAAGTGCTTTTAATTAGGCACTTTTTTTTGTATAATGTAATAGCTTAAAATACGACTAGCTTTTAAAAGGAGAATAAAAATGAATAATATATTTGGAATAATTGTTTCAATAGCATTTATAGCAGTAATAATGTTATCAGGAAGGTTATTTGAAAAAGCAGGTAAAGAAGCAAGTAGAAAATTTATACACATAATGCTTTCAAATTGGTGGATTATTGCAATGGTATTTTTTGAAAGCCCATGGATTGCAGCAATAATGCCAGCAGCATTTGTTGTTATAAATTATGCATCTTATAAAATGAATATTATAAAAGTTATGGAAAGAGATGAAGATGACGAAAATAAAGAAAGCTTAGGAACAGTATATTATGCATTATCTTTATTAATTTTATCTTTAATTACTTTTGGACCAATAAAAAATCCACTAATAGGTTTATGTGGAATTGCTGTTATGGGATATGGTGACGGATTAGCAGCAGTAATTGGTCAATCAGTAAAAAGTCCAGAATATAAAATAAAAGATAGTACAAAAACATTAGCAGGTTCATGTACAATGTTTTTTGTAACATTGCTTATAATTGCAGGATTTTTGCAATATAGTATGGCAGATTATGTTGCAATTAAATCAATATTAATTGCTGCACTTATGACTATTGTAGAGGCAGTTTCAATAAAAGGAACAGATAATATAACTGTACCATTATTAACATCATTAATGGCTTTTTTAATGGTATAGAAATCAAAATTGGGGAAGTTGAATTATGATTTTAGAAAAAGTTGATTATCCAGAAGATTTGAAACCTTTAAGAATAGAGGATAAAAAAATCTTAGCACAAGAGATAAGAGAAAAAATAATAAATACTGTAGCAGAAACAGGAGGACATTTAGCTTCTAACTTGGGAGTTGTTGAACTTACAATAGCACTTCATTCAGTGTTTAATACACCATTAGATAAAGTTATTTGGGATGTTGGACATCAAACTTATGTACATAAAATTTTAACTGGTAGAAAAAATAAATTAGATTCATTAAGAAAAATGAATGGAATTGCAGGTTTTCCAAAAACAACCGAAAGTGTATATGATAATTTTAATACAGGACATAGTAGTACATCAATTTCAATAGCACTTGGAATGGCAAGAGCAAGAGATATAAAGTGCGAGAATAATAAAATTATAGCAGTTATAGGTGATGGTGCTTTAACTGGTGGAATGGCATTAGAAGCACTAAATGATGTTGGGTCTAGCAATACTAATATGATAGTTATTTTGAATGATAATGAAATGAGTATTTCCAAAAATGTTGGAGGAATCTCAATGATGCTTTCAAAATTAAGAACTAAAAGTATATATGTAAATACTAGTTTAAAAGGTAAAAAACTGATTGGCAAGATTCCTTTTGTTGGAAAAAAAGTTGTTAAATTAGTTCAAAGAGCTAAAAGAGGAATTAAGCAACTTGTAATTCCAAAAATGTATTTTGAAGATATTGGTTTTAGATATTTAGGTCCAGTTGATGGACATAACATTGAAAAATTAGAAAATATCTTTAATATTTGCAAAGAACAAGAAGGACCAATTTTAGTTCATGTTTTAACTAAAAAAGGAAAAGGATATAAACCAGCAGAAGTAAATCCAGATAAATTTCATAGTACTTCAAAGTTTGATATCGAAAGTGGAGAAAAATTAGGAAAAGGAAAAAAAGATTATTCTAAAGTATTTGGTGAAAAATTAGTTCAAATTGCAAAAGAAAATCCAAAAGTTGTTGCAATTACAGCAGCAATGAAAGATGGAACAGGACTTACAGAATTTGCAAAAAAATATCCAACTAGATTTTTTGATGTAGGAATTGCAGAACAACATGCAGTTGGATTGGCAGCTGGAATGGCAAAAGCAGGACTTGTGCCAGTGGTTCCGTTATATTCATCATTTATACAAAGAGCATATGATCAATTAGTTCATGATGTTGCAATTCAAAATTTACCTGTTGTAATATGTTCAGACAGAAGTGGAATAGTTGGTAATGATGGAGAAACTCATCAAGGGTTATTAGATATGGCTTTTACAAATACAATTCCAAATTTTCATATTATGGCTCCAAAAGATTTTAATGAATTGGAAAAAATGTTAGATTTTGCTGTAAAATTAAATAAGCCAGTATTAATAAGATATCCTCGTGGAGGAGAAGAAATATCATTTAAAGAATGTAAAGAAATTGAATGTGGGAAAGCAGAAGTTTTAGAAGAAGGAAATGACATTGCAATTATAGCAATTGGGAAAATGGTTTCGAAAGCTATAAAAGTATCAGAAAAATTGAAAGAAGATGGGATAAATCCTACTGTTATAAATGCAAGATTTTTAAAGCCTTTTGATGAGGATACAATTTTAAGAAATCTTGTTGGGATAAAACAAGTTATTACAATTGAAGATGGAACAATAATAGGTGGGCTTGGAGATAAAGTAGAAAATTTGATTTTTGAAAATAAATTAAATTCAAAATTGGAAAAATTTGCATATCCAGACGAATTTGTAAAACATGGAAATGTTGATGAAATTGAAGAAAAATATGGATTAGATGTGGGAAGTATTGTGAAATGTTTGAAAAATCAAGAGAAAAATATAAAGATAGTGAAAACAAATTATTAGTAGCCAAAATAGCAGATAAGTTTGAATTTTGCAAAACAAGAAATAAAATTACATATACAGACTTTCTTGATATTTCTGAAATGAGCGTAGTAAAAAGGATACTTTTAGAAGAAAAAATTAATAATTGGATTATATTTGGTGGAAGAGAAAATGCTGATAGAAATATTATAATTTTTTATCCAGAAAAATTTTCAAAAGAAATGGTTGAGAAAAATTATAGTAAAATTTTAGAAGTTATAAGAATTAAGTTACCTAATAATCTTAATTATGAACACAGAGAATTCTTGAGCGGAATAATGAAATTGGGGATAAAAAGAGAAAAGTTTGGAGATATTTTAGTTACAAATACTGGTGCTGATATAATTTCTTTATGTGATGTATCAAAATATTTACAAGAAGGTTTAAATGACTTAACTAGATTTAAAAAATCTATAATTACTATAGAAAATATAAAAAATATTGAAAAAGTGGAAAATGAATTTGAAGATATAAAAATAGTTATTTCTTCTATGAGATTAGATAATTTTGTTTCAGAACTTGCAAAATGCTCAAGAACTCGTGCTTCAGAAATTATTGAAGGAGGAAAGGTATTTATAAATTCAGTAAATGAATTTAAAGATTCCAAAAAAATAGAATTAAATGATATAATAACAATTAGAGGAAAAGGAAAATTTATTTTTGATGAAATAGAAAAAGAAACTAAAAGTGGAAAGTTTTTAGTAAATATAAGAAAGTATAAATAGGAGGTACATATGATTAATATAAAAGATGAAATAATGCTTGCAACTGATGCTAGAACAAGAGCTTATTCACCACATTCTGGATATACAGTAGGAGCTGCTCTAAGATGTAAAAACGGAAAAAGATATTATGGATGTAATATTGAAAATCAAGGAATTCAAAGTATTTGTGCAGAGAGAACAGCCTTTGCAAAAGCAATATCAGAAGGTGAGAGAGAATTTGATTGTATAGTTGTAATTGGAGGACCGAAAGATAAAGCTCCTGAACAATGTTTACCATGTGGATACTGCAGACAATTTATGAGTGAGTTTGTAGATAAAGATTTTAAAATATACACAGTATATGATAAAAAAGTAGAAGAATATAGTATTGAGGAATTACTTCCATATGGATTTAAATTATAGGAAAGAAAAAGACTTCAAGTATGAAGTCTTTTTTTGTAAAAAAATGTAAAATTTAAAAAATAAGGAAAGGTAAGAGCAGAATGGCAAAGAAAGAATGTAACGCTTTTGTAACATAACCGTTAAATATTTTTTATATTCAAATAACTTAAATTGATATATCATATAGTAGAAGAAAAATATTGGGTAATAGAGGCGGTAAAATGAAGAAAAAATCTATTAAAAATAAGAAAATACTAGTGGCAATTGGAATTGTAACAGTTTGTACAGTTCTTATTACAGCTGGAATTTTAAAATTAGTAAATAATTCAACTACAGAATCAAGTGTTGAATCGCTTGAGAAAAGTAAAATTTCTAATTTATTTAATATAAGACAAGCAGAAGGAGATGAAGAGGAATCTTCTTCAGGAAGAGTTACATATAGAACTTCTTCAAGTAGCGAGAATTCTACAAATAGTAGAAATGCTACAGAACAAAGCACTACACAAAGAACAACTACTAAACAAACAACTAGTAGTAAAACACCATCATCAACAACACAATCAAGTTCTAATAGTTCTCAAACAACACCATCAGATGGTGGCACAACACAAACACCAGTAACACCAACTCCTAGTGAAAAACCAAATGAACCAGTTACTGATAATAATACAGATCAACCAATACCACCAGAAAATACTACAACTCCTGATGCAACATCTGGATATACAATTACAATAGACAATGCAATAAAAGGACATGTTTATGAAGCTTATCAAATATTCCAAGGTGATTTATATGAACAACCAGAAGCAGATAAAAAAGTATTATCAAATATTAAATGGGGAAATGCGTTTGAACCATATGCTAATGAAATTATAAGTGAACTAAAAGAAAAATATGCTCTTCAAGGTTCTTATGATAATTGCAAAACAGCAGCAGATGTAGCAGATATTTTATCTCAGCATGAAGATCATGCAAAAGAATTTTCTATAATAATTGGAAAAATAATAAAAGATAAAGGAATTACTACAACACATAAAACAGATAGTTCAAAAGATGATTACAAGATAACAGGATTAGAGCCTGGTTATTATATAGTTGTAGATTCACAAATTCCAGATAAAGATGATGCATATAGTAGATATTTCTTAAACGTTGTAAGTAATGTTATTATGGAAGTAAAATCAATCGTACCACATTTAGGAAAAACAGTTAGTGGTGGAGCAAAAATTGACGAAACACATAATACAGAAACATATTATGGAAAAGAAAATGAAATTTACGGATTAACATTTAGTTTGCAAGCAATGATACCAACAAACCAAACTAAGAATGCTGAAAATAATCACTTTAAAGAATATTTAGCTGAATATACAGACTATGAATATTATATAATAGATATTATAGATAAAGGTTTTGATTTATATAAAGATGAAAATGGAAAAATTGCAGTTACAGCAAAAGATGAAGATGGTAAACCATTAGAAATTGATTTTTCAGTAGAAGAAATAAATTTAACAGAAGCTAATAAATCAGAGTTTAAATTAGATGATATAACATCTTATGCAGGAAAAAAAGTATTTAAAATTGCTATGAGAGATTTAAAAACTGAAGTAACTAATGGAAAATTAAATCCAGGTGATATAGTAACTTTTGAATATAAAGCCAAATTAAATGGAAATCATAATGTAGGAGATGTTCCTAATATAAATGAGGCATATTTAATTTATTCAGATAATCCACATGATAGTACTTCAAAATCTCGTACAACAGAAAATAAAACATATACATATTCAATTGATTTAGAATTATCAAAAATCGCAGAATTAAAATCTCAAGATGATGAAAGAACAACTTTATCAAATGCAATTTTTGAAATATATAATGATGAAAAAGTAAAAATTGCTACATTAACTTGTGGTGATGAAGGTGATATAAAAGGATATGCAAAATATACAAGCTTAGCAGCAGGAAAATATTATATAAAAGAATATAAGGCACCAGATGGATATAATAAGTTAAATGAAGAGATTGAGTTAACAATTGAAAGTGCAATGGAAAATGATACAATAAAGTGGAATGTGTCAATTAAAAAAACTCCAGAGGTTAATAAATTAGTACATTTAACAAATGAGAAAACTGAAGAAAACCCAGATTATAATGGAACAAAAGTTGTTGAAAAAGATGGAGTAAGTTATAGGTCTATATTTATAGAGATAGAAAACACTTCTGGAGCAACACTTCCTGTAACTGGTGGAATTGGTACAATAATATTTACAATAGTTGGTTTAAGCATAATGATAATTGCAGTGATTTGTTTAAAATCAAATAAAAGAAAATAAATAAAAATAAACTGTTACTTTAAATTGTAGCAGTTTATTTTTGTTCTTATAATGAAAAAAGAACAGCTTTTATTTAAAACTGTTCTTTTTTTACATATTATCTTTCATCATCATCAAAATCTCTTTGATTCTCAACTTTTTCAGGAAAATCAGCTTTAATTGAAGATGGAATAATCCCAAGCAATGCACCATCTTTATAATTTAAATCAAGTGCTGCTAAATGTTTCATAAAATCAATACTATTACTATATCCTTTTAAAACATCTTGTACATCTTTTCCAGTATCAATATAATTTCCAGATCCTGAAAAAATGTTACTGATTTCTGAATAAGAACTATCTGTTGCATATTCATGTTCAAAAACATTTGCAACATCATTAGGAGTAAAAGCTCCAACAGAACTAAAGTGAGTAACTCTTTCTTCTTGTTGTTTTCCATCTTTATCTGTATAAGAAATTATAATTGCTTTATAGGGATCATCTGGATCAGTATAGTTATAATAATGATCAACAGTAACATTTTTTGCATCAGGGTGAGATTCTAAAAACGAAGGTGTGATTTTTTCTTCTAAAATATCATCAAATAAATCATCTATCGTAGTTCCTAAATCTCTTAACTGTGTTTCAGTAGGAATAGTACCTTGATTTTGAGCTTCATTAACTAATGTTTCAATATTTTTTATAGATTGAATTGTTTGTGCAGATAAATCTGTTTCATAACCCTTTTCAGATAATGTATCTATAGATAAAGAATTATAGTCATGAGCTGTTCTTATTCCATTTGCAACTCCAGTTGTTAATCCAAGAGCCATAATTGCTGCGAGTGATAATGCAAGACCTTTTTGGTTTTTCGCAAAAAATCTATAACCATGTTCTGCAATAGGATTAACTTTTTGAGCATATTCTGTACGTTCTTCTTTAGTATCCATATAACGAGCTTCTTGTCTAGTTTCTTCCATAAGTTTATCTATTGTTGTGTATCCAGATATATTTGCACCAAATTGATGTGGAGCCATTTCCATTGAAACTGGTATACCATCTAAATGTGAAGAATCAATGCTTCTTATATCTGATATAGCTTTACGAGTAGTTACATAATAAGAATGTCCAATATATGTTGGTGAATGCTCAGAAATTTGTTTATCAAATTTTCTAGTTGCAGGTGAAGCTTTTTTCATATATTCTGTATAAGCATCTATATCTTCTTTATATGGTGAACCCTCAGAAGAGATTGCTTGAGAAAGAATTGCAGCTCCTTCTTTAAATTGATAAAGTCTTCTAGTTTGTTTGGCATATTCTTTAAATATTTTGGCTTCACTGTTTTGAAATCTAGCTCCAAGATACTCTTCAGAAAATACATAATTATTTTCTTTATCCAAAAAACTTAAATCGCCTTTGGCAGCTAAACTTAAATATGGAGCATATCTTTTTTGAACATCTTCTGCTGTGGCATTTCTCCCTAAAGAATTTGCTAAAGCTTCATAACATTCACATAATGCTGCATAACATTTTAATTGTTCAGCATATAATGCTTTTGTACAAAGTATTACATTTTTATTATTATTTAATTTCATTTAAAAACCTCCAATAATATATATAATTATATATTAAATAAATCAAATAAACTCTAATGTTACATAAAAGTAATAAAAAAAATACTTTTGTTATATTGCAAGAAAAAGTATTATTTACTATAATATAAAACTGGTAATAATTATTAGAAAGGAATTGACAAAAAATGCATTTTAATAGATAATTATTATTGTGATAACAGAAGAAATTAAATTTTAAAGAATACGAAGGAGGAATATATAATGTATATATTCAATAGAGTTACAGTTGTTCCACAACTTCCATCAAGAATTATAAAACTTTCAGAAATAGCAAATAATTTATGGTGGTCTTGGAATACTGAATTTTTAAGATTATTCAAATTAATTGACAACGATTTATGGGAATGCAGTGAAAAGAATCCAGTAAAATTTCTAAAAATGGTTAGCCAAGAAAAAATAGAAGAAGTCGTTAATGATCAAAATTTCTTAAAAGAATATGATGCTGTTGTTAATAATTATGAAAATTATATGAATAGCACAGATACTTGGTTCAATAAAAATTATCCAAATAATAAAAAAGATTTAATTGCATACTTTTCTGCTGAATATGGGTTAGATGAAATTTTACCTATTTATTCTGGTGGTCTTGGAATTTTATCTGGTGATCATTTAAAATCTGCAAGTGATTTAGGATTACCATTTGTTGCTGTTGGTTTATTATATAAAAATGGATATTTTCATCAAAGAATTAATTCTAGAGGAGAACAGTGTTCAGAATATCATAATATAGATTTATATAATTTACCTATTACTACAGTTAAGAACAATGTAGGAGAAGATATGGTAATAGATATTCCAATGGATGGAAGAACGCTATATCTAAAAATATGGCAAATAAATGTTGGAAGAATAAAACTATATTTAATGGATTCAGATATAGAAAAAAACGATGAAGATTTCAGAGGAATAACTCTACGTCTATATGGTGGAGATAAAGAAATGAGAATTCGCCAAGAAATAGTTTTAGGAATGGCAGGAGTTAGTCTTTTAAAATCTTTAGGTTATGATCCTTCTGTATATCATATGAATGAAGGACATTCATCATTCTTAATATTAGAATTAATAAAAAATATAATGAAAGAAAAGCAAATTTCTTTCGAAATGGCAAAAGAAATTGCAACAGTAAAAACTGTATTTACAACACATACACCAGTTCCAGCTGGAAATGACATATTTGAACTATGGTTAGTTGAAAAATATTTCAATGGGTTCTGGGATACTTTAGGAATTACTAAAGAAGAATTCTTAAAAATGGGTATGCCAGGAGAAGAATTAGAACCTGGATTTAATATGGGAATACTTGCTTTAAAAATTGCTGGAAAGAAAAATGGTGTAAGTAAATTACATGGAGAAGTTTCAAGAGAATTGTTTAGTGATGTATGGCCAAATATTGCAGAAGATGAATCTCCAATTACTTATGTAACAAATGGTATTCATACTTGCTCATGGCTTGCTCCAAACCTAAAAGAATTATTTAATGAATATTTACCACCATATTGGCAAGATAGAATTGAACTTGATTCAACATGGGAAAAAATTGATAATATACCAGATGTTAAGTTATGGGAAGAACATATTGCTAGAAAAGAAAAATTAATGAGAGTGCTTAAAGAAAATATTACACAAAGATATGTAAATAGTGGAATTGGTTATGATCAAATAGCTGAAGTTGTAAATTGCTTAAATCCTAAAGCTTTAACAATAGGATTTGCAAGAAGATTTGCAACATATAAAAGAGCAACATTAATTTTTAAAGATATAGCAAGACTTACACAAATATTAAATGATGAAAGAAGACCAGTACAGTTAGTATTTGCAGGAAAAGCACATCCAGCAGATAAAGAAGGACAAGATTTAATAAAATTTATACACGAAATTTCTTTAATGCCACAATTTAAAGGAAAAATATTTATATTAGAAAATTATAATATTGGTGTATCTAGATATTTAGTAAGTGGTGTTGATGTTTGGCTAAATAATCCAAGAAGACCTATGGAAGCTTCTGGTACATCAGGAGAAAAAGCATCAGTAAATGGTGTTGTAAACTTTAGTGTACTAGATGGTTGGTGGTGCGAAGGTTATGATGGAACAAATGGATGGACTATTGGAACTAATGCACAATATGATTCATATGAAGAGCAAGATAAAGCTGATAGTAATAGTTTATATCATACTTTAGAAAACAAAATAATTCCAGCATATTATAATCAAGATAATAATGGAGTTTCAAAAGAATGGCTAACATATATGAAAAATTCAATTAAAACAACTGCTGGAAAATATAGTACAGCAAGAATGGTTACAGATTATGTTAGAGATTTATATATGCCACTTTGTGATTTAAAAAGAAAATACTTTGATGATTTAGAAAAAGTTGGCGAGTTTACTAAATGGAAGAAAAATGTAAAAGAGAATTGGGAAAAAATCGAAATAAAACAAGATAGAAATGTGGACAATGCAAAATTAGTAGCAGGAACACAAATAACAGTTAACTGCGAAGTATATCTTCCAAATATTGATGAGGAAAATACAGATATTCAAGTTTACTTTGGACAATTCTTAGATAATGGAACTGTTAGAAATGTTTATACATGTACAATGAATAAAATTTCAGAGAATAAGGCAGAACATAAATACAATTATGAAGCTGTAATTGATTTAAAATCTGGTGGAAATTTTGGATATACATTTAGAGTTATGCCAAAACATGAGATGTTAATGGATGCTGAGAACTTGAATTTAGTAAAATGGATTACAAAATAAATTAAAAAGAAACGTCTATACATTAGACGTTTCTTTTATATATATTGTGTTTTATTGCGATTAAATATGAGTTTAGTTAAAATTCTATAAAAAATAATAAAATTTTTAATAAAAGTATTTACAAATAAAAAATATGATGTTATAATCTGGGGCAAGTTAAATATTTTAACTGTATTTAATAATCTAAGAAGTAGATATCGTTCTGATATTTACAGATTTTCCAAAAAATTAAAATTAAATAATATAATTAAATGTTTTTTTGTTGCGCCCCCAAGCACGGAAATTCTTACAAAATTTAATTCATGTGATAGTTTGTTTTTTTATGCCCCTAAACTAATAATCATAAATTTTTTAAATACAGTTTTAATATTTAACTTAAAATTTAATAAAAGGAGGTTTAATGAAAAATAAAAAAAGAGTAATTGGAGTATTAGTTTGTATCCTTCTTATTTCAACTATGTTTTTAGCAGGATATTCTTTTGCTAGATATTATAAATCTATAAAAATAGATACAATAAAAACAAGTATAGCTAGATGGAATTTTAATTCTAAAAATACATTAGCTAATATAAATCTATCAAACGAGAAAATTGCTCCTGGCTCTAGTGGTCAATTTGAAATTGAAGTGGATGCCACAGACTCTGAAGTACCAGTTGAATATGAAATCAAAGTAGAAAATGAAACTAATATTCCTAGAAACATGACATTTTATACAGAAACAAAAGATGAAAATGGTAATGTTGCTAAAACAGAAGAAAAGAATTCTTTTGCAGAAATAGCAGCAGAAAATCTAAAAGGAACAATTCCAGTTGAAACCAATAATCAAAAGAGAACAATAGTTGTTTATTGGAATTGGCCATTTAATGAAGATGATGAATCATCTACAGATAGTGAAGATGCTACATTAGATACAACCAACGAAATAGTATCTTTAGATTGTGGGTTTGATATCCAAATTATTGGCAAGCAAGCCAATTTAAACTAATTAAGAAAAGTTACCTTTCTATAATACAAAAGACAATATTTACCAATAAAATCCTATAAAACTTTATATATTAAAAATTAAAAGCAGGGGGAAATCTTATTTAAAAGCCCTCTGCTAAGAATAAATTTTAAATCCAATATTTAAATATTTTTAGCAGAAGGCTTTTATTAGAAAAGGAGAAAATATGAAAAAATTAATAAGCAATATTCTAATTTTTTTAATAATTATTTTTTTTATTAATATATTTTATTCAAAATTTATTTTAAAAGATAATTTAATAAAAATATTTGGAAAATCAGTTGTAATAGTTACAACAGGGAGTATGGAGCCAGAAATAAACGCAGGTGATTTAGTAATTATATCTGATAGAGAATATTATAAAATAGGAGATATTATTACATATCAAGACGATGAAGGTTTTTTAGTAACTCATAGAATAATTGAAATGAATCAAGATACTTTTATTGCAAAAGGAGATGCTAACAATTTAAGTGATGGAGAAAATTCAAATAATAATATAAAAGGAAAAGTTATTTATCATTCAAAAATACTCGGAAGTTTTGTTTTATATTTTTTAAAACCTATAGTAGTAGTTTATGTAATTTCATTCATTGTAGTAAATTTATATTTTATAATTATTAAAAGAAATAGTAAAAACACTATAAATGAAAACACAGAAGAAAAAGTAGAATTAGAAGAGATTAAAAAGGAGGGAGAGATTAATGAAAAAAATTAAGATGATAAGAATAACAATATTGTTTGCTATTATTTTATTATTAATACAAAATAAAGCTATTGCAAGATATTACGAAGTTTTAGATACAATTAAAGTCAGATTTACAATTGAAGAAAATTTAAATACAGGAGAAAATAGTAATTATGAAATTACAGAATTATAATAAAGAATTACTTATAAAACTATTAATTTTAATTTTATTAATATTGCTAATTTTAATAACTAGTTTTAGGAGTGGAGAGAAATTTTATGTATTAAAAAATACATATTTTGGTGAAACAAAAACGAAAATTGAAAGTGGTGTGGCAAGATGGAAATTTGAAGCTAGAATAATATATCCTAATAATTAAGTTGACATTAAAATATATGCGTGTTATACTATCCGATGTCGTAAATGTTGTAAGTACTGTTTTTGCAGTACGCGGTTTAAGAAAGGAGCATTATATGCCAGGCTATTATATTCATTTTGCAGCATGTACCCCAAAGGCACGGGAAAATCTGAGTTTTTTACGGGGAATTGAAGCACCTGATATTCTTAAAAAACATTTTAGAATGTATGGAATCAGTGGTGCCTGCGAAAAGTACAATTCTCTGAAAACTCCTGATATGCCGGATTATAAAATCTTGGAGGAAAGGATTAAGCAGAAAGAGAAAATCGGAAGTACTGACGGATTGCACTATGGTGTAAGCAGCCAGCCGGATGTTTTAACTTTTTGGCAGAGTTTGTCTAATCAGGAAAAGGCAAATCCTTTTTATAAAGGGTATTTGTGGCATCTGATTACAGATGAGATGGTATATGCTTTGCTTGATATTGATAAGAAATTTGAGCAGGTGATGAGGCAGACTCCTAAAGATGTGGATATTGATGAGCTTAGAAAAGCTGAAACCAAGAAATTGCATAGTGATTGGGATAGGTTAAATGCATGTGTGCGTGACAGATATCCTGATGTTATTCTTTCTTCAGAAGTTTTAGAACTTGGAGTTGTAAACTTCATTGAGGATAAGCAATTTTCATATGTTGATCCATTTGCTGTATATAAGGGGATTGATTATTTGAGAAGTTTTAATCCGCTTGAGGCAGATGAAAATATTATTAAGGTAATATTGGAACACAACATTTAATTTTCAGAAATATTTATATTTTGCAACTTTCGCTCAAGAGGCTACATTGTAGCCTCTTGAGCTTTTTATATTAAAATAAGATAACACTTACTTGATAGAGTTGTATTTATTTGATATAATATCAATCATAGAAATTTTGTAGGAGATTAATATGTTATTATTTGATACACACAAAATGAAAGTATATGCTTTTGTTGGACCATCAGGAACTGGTAAAAGTTATAGAGCACAGATGGTAGCCAATGAAAGAGGAATTAATTATATAATTGATGATGGGCTTTTGATAAGTGGAAACGAAGTATTAGCTGGAATTTCTGCCAAAAAGGCTCCAACTAAAATTGAAACAGTAAGAAATGCATTATTTCAAAATGAACAAAGAAAAAAGGAAGTACAAACAGTAATCAAAAAGAAAAAACCTGATAGTATATTAATTTTAGGAACTTCAGATGAAATGGTTAGAAGGATTGCAGAAAATTTAGGATTTCCTCTAATTTCAGAAACTATATATATAACAGATGTGGCAACAGAAGAAGAAATGGCAACTGCAAGAAATGTTAGGGTTACCCAAGGTAAACATGTAATACCAGTTCCAACATTTGCAATAAAAAAAGATTTTTCAGGATATTTGTTAGACCCACTTCAAATATTTAAATCAACTGGAAAAGGTAAAGCACCATATGTTTCGGAAAAATCAATTATCAGACCAACATTTAGTTATATGGGAAATTTTAAAATTTCAGATACAGTTTTTAAACAGATAATAGATTGTGTTGCAGATAAAACAAAAGGTGTTAATAAAATATATAGAACAATTATTAAAAAGCATGAAGGCTTTGATGATGGAATGTATATTTATATAGAAGTTATAATTGAATTTGGATTTAATATTAATGAAACAATGTCTTTACTAAGAAAGAAAATTATAAAGGAAATAGAAAACTTAACAGCAATGAATGTACTTAATATGGATATTGTAGTAAAAGGTGTAAATTATAATAAATAAGAAAAAAATAAAGCTTACTTAAAATAATGGAGGGTTATTTTATGGCATTCATAGTAGCAATAGATGGACCAGCTGGAAGTGGAAAAGGAACAATTACAAAATTAGTTGGAAAAAGATTAAATTTAGTGAATATAGATACAGGTGCAATGTATAGATGTGCAAGTTTATACATGATAAGAAATAATATACATTTAGATGAAATAGATAAAATTAATGAAATGCTTAAAAAAATAGAAATAAAGCAAGAAAAAATTAATGATATAGATAAATTTTATTTAAATGGTGAAGATGTTTCAGATAAAATAAGAGAAAAAGATGTAAATAGTATTGTTTCGCAAGTTTCACATATACCTATTGTAAGACAGCGTATGGTTGAACTTCAAAGAAAAATGGGAAAAAATGCAGATATAGTAATGGAAGGAAGAGATATTGGTACAAATGTATTTCCAATGGCGGATGTAAAAATATATTTGGATGCAAGTGCAGAAGAAAGAGCCAAACGTAGATTAAAACAAAATGAAGAAAAAGGTATACAAATGAGTTATGAGGAAATTTTAGAAAATATAAAATTTAGGGATAATAATGATAAAACAAGTCCTGTTGCTCCATTAAAACAAGCAGAAGATGCTATATATCTAGATACAACTAATATGACAATTGAAGAAGTTGCCCAAGAGATTGTAAATATAGTAAATTCAAAGAGAAAATAATAAATAAAAAGGAGAAATAAATTTTAAAACTTAAAATTTATAAACAAAAATATGAAAGAAATTTTAAAAAAGATAGGTAGAGTTTTTGTAAGAGGATGTATATATACATATTGTAAAATTGTATATAGAGTAAAAATTATAGGAAAAGAAAATGTTCCACAAGAAGGTCCAGTAATATTTTGTGGAAATCATAGAACATATTTGGACCCACCATTAATTGTTGTAACAGCAGGAAGACATATGAGATTTATGGCCAAAGAAGAACTAAGAAAAAATCCACTATTTGCTTTATTAGGTGTACTTTTTGAAGGAATATATGTAAAAAGAGATTCAAAAGATATAGCATCACTTAAGACTGCATTAAAAACTTTAAAAAATGGAGGATGTATAGGTCTTTTCCCAGAAGGAACAAGAAATGGATTTGAGAAAAATGAGGGGTCTATAAAAAATGGTGCGGCATATATGGCATTAAAAACTGGAGCACAAATTGTTCCAATAGGTATTGTAGGACCTGCAAAGCCATTTTCTAAAAATGCAATTATATATGGAAAGCCATTAGATTTAGCTGAATTTACAAATAAAAAAGTTGAAAAAGAAGATGAAGATAAAGTAAGTAATTTATTAAAAGAACAAATATTGCTTTTATCAAGTTCAGAAGTATAAATAGGAGAATAACTACTATAATTTAGCAGTTATTTTTTCTTATATTTAAGTGGGATTGTATTATGTATAAAAATATGATATAATAAACAGGTAACTGTGAGATATCTCACGAAACCTACTTTTCAAATAATAACAGGAGGAATTATGATGAGAGCCAATTACACAACTAATGAGTACCGTTCACGCGGAAACTATTCGAGAGGTGACAAAATGTCTGCACGGGCCTACAACCTGAGCATCGGCTTTGTCCTGCTCTGGGGGTTCATCATCAATGCGATGATGTGTGCCTTTACCAGCGATTTTTTCACCCAGCTGTATGAGGCAAGTCCGTTTCTCTTCATCGTCGCCTACTTTGTGGTGGCGATTGCGGGAATTGTAATCTGCCACGGAGAGAGAGGGCTTGGTACAACGCTTCTCGGATATCATCTCATTGTATTTGCAGTAGGAACTCTGCTTGCAATCAGCGTACCGCAGTTTAGCAATGTGTCAATTCTGAACGCATGTGTAATCACTGTAATTGTGACTTTGGTTATGATTGGTTTTTCAACAGTCAAACCGGATGTCTTTTTGTCTATGGGCAAAACACTGTTTATTTGCCTGTCGGCAGCAATTATTGTTGAGATTATCATGTTGCTGTTTAGAATCCACATTCCGACACTTTGGGATTTTGCCATTGTGATTCTGTTTTGCGGATATGTGGGCTATGATTGGGCACTTGCTCAGGAGAAAAGGAAAACTCTGGAGAATGCTGTAAACAGCTGCGCTGGTCTGTATTTGGATATGATTAATATTTTCATCAGACTGCTTGGCAGAGGCGGAAGTAGCAGCAAATCTTCCAAATAAGTTTCAAATGGAAAAAGGCTCTGCGCCCCGTTATCAAATGATAACGGGGCGCTTTCCAATTTTAAATTATATAAAATATAAATCTACAATCGTTGACAAAAAAATGCTAATAGTATATAATATTATGGTTGTAAAAGAGAATTATGTAAATCTTTAAATAAAAAGGGGTAAATAAAAATGAATAACCAAAAAATTAGAAATGTAGCAATAATTGCACACGTTGACCATGGAAAAACAACTTTAGTAGATGCTATGCTTAGACAGAGTGGTATTTTTAGAGCAAATGAACAAGTTGCAGAAAGAGTTATGGACTCTAATGATCTTGAAAAAGAAAGAGGAATTACTATACTTTCAAAAAATACAGCAGTTCATTATAAAGATATCAAAATTAATATAGTAGACACACCAGGACACGCAGACTTTGGAGGAGAAGTAGAACGTGTTTTAAAAATGGTTGATGGTGTTGTTTTATTAGTAGATGCTTTTGAAGGAGCAATGCCTCAAACAAGAGAGGTTTTGAAGAAATCTTTAGCATTAAAATTAAAACCAATTGTTGTAATAAACAAAATAGATAGACCAGGAGCACAACCACTTAAAGTTGTTGATAGTGTTTTAGATTTATTTATAGAACTTGGAGCTGATGATGATCAATTAGAATTCCCAGTTGTATATGCTTCTGGAAAACAAGGTACAGCTACTTTAGATTTAGATAAACCAGGTGAAAATTTAGAATGTTTATTTGAAACAATTATAAACCAAATAGATGCACCACAATGCGATATGGATGGTACTATGCAAATGCTAGTTTCTAATATAGATTATGATGATTATATTGGTAGAATTTCTATTGGTAGAGTAGAAAGAGGAGCAATAGATTTAAATATGCCAGTTGCAATCTGTAAATCAGAAGATAAAGTTTTAAATGCAAGAGTTGCAAAACTTTATGTATATGATGGATTAAAAAGAATTGAAGTTGAACATGCAGAAGCAGGAGATATAGTTGCATTATCTGGAGTTGCAGACATAAACATTGGAGATACAATTTGTGATTATGAACATCCTGAAAAAATACCATTTGTAGATATAGATGAACCAACAGTTTCTATGACATTTAGTGTTAATAATGGACCATTTGCAGGAAAAGAAGGTCAGTTTGTTACATCAAGACATATTAGAGATAGATTATTTAAGGAATTAGATAGAAATGTTAGTTTAAGAGTTAAAGAAGCAGATACACCAGATTCATTTGAAGTTTCAGGTAGAGGAGAACTTCATTTATCAGTTCTTATTGAAACAATGAGAAGAGAAGGATTTGAGCTTTTAGTTTCAAGACCAAAAGTTATTTTCAAAGAAATAGATGGCGTAAAATGCGAACCAATGGAAAGACTTGTTGTTAATGTTCCTGATGATTGTGTTGGAAATGTTATAGAAAAATTAGGTAGAAGAAAAGCTGAAATGCTTAATATGGAGCCGGCAGAAGATGGACATACAAAAATAGAATTTAAAATACCAGCAAGAGGAATTATTGGATATAGAACAGAATTCTTAACTGATACAAAAGGTGAAGGAACTATGAATCACATATTCGATTGCTATGAACCATATAAAGGAGATGTTCAAGCAAGAGTAAGAGGAACAATAGTTGCGTTTGAAGCAGGAAAATCAATTACTTATGGTTTATACAATGCTCAAGATAAAGGTGATTTATTTATAGGACCTGGTGTTGAAGTTTATGAAGGTATGATTGTTGGATTAAACTCAAGAAGTGAAGATTTAGCAATTAATGTATGTAAAGAAAAACATTTAACTAATACTAGAGCTTCTGGCTCAGATGAAGCACTTCGTTTAGTTCCACCAATTCAAATGAGCTTAGAAAAAGCTATTGAATTTATTCAAGATGATGAATTAGTAGAAATAACACCAAAAAGTATTAGATTAAGAAAGAAAATCTTAAATAATAAAGATAGAGAAAGAGCAGCAAGACAAAATGCTAATCAATAGAGAATAATAAGAAAGCGGCGGTCAAAGTAAAGACCGCCGCTTTTTTCGAACTTAAAAACCACTAACAGTTATAGGAAATGTTAAGGTCTGTATGCTACCATTTCGTGAATGGCATTGCCTGACAAAACGCATCTTCCCACAGGATCTCTGGTATATGCCACAAACGGCTTATCCAGTTCCAAATTCTTGTAGGAAAGAAATTCACCGAGCTGAACCATGTAATAATGATCCTGATTTTTGCAGAAATATTCTGCATCTCTCAGAATATTCATATCAGCAGGTACAGTGAGACAAAATTCTTCAAGCTCGAGGTGGCGCTCAATCAGTTCTTTGTCAATAGGGTTAATCTTCCGATGTAAAGCTTCTTCAACAATTGCAAATACAAGATTATCACTACGCATACGAAGTTCCTCCTTTATAAAGTATTTTTTTGAGCTTCTAAAAGTATATCATAGATTTACATAAAAATCAAATTTGATATATATAATTGAAAAAATATATGTTTTGTGATATAAAAATACTGTAAAAAAATCAAAAAGAGGGATAAAAAATGTTTAATCAAGAAGAATTTGAAATAGTAAAAAAAAGAGCATTAGAGAATCATATTCCAATAATAATGGATGATACATTAGAAAAAATAAAGGAAATTTTAGAACAAGAAAAACCAACAAGAATTTTAGAAATAGGAACTGCTGTTGGATATTCTGCATCATGTTTTGCAAGATATGCAGAAAATGCAATAATTGATACAATAGAGTTAGACGAAGAAAGAGCAAAAGAAGCAATAGTAAATGTTGAAAAAATAGGTGTGGCAAATAGAATAAATATTATGATTGGAGATGCAACCCAAATTTTGCCAACTTTAAATAATGAATATGATATTGTATTTATAGATGCTGCCAAAAGTAAATATTCTATTTTCTTAGATGAGGGAATAAGATTAATAAAAAATAATGGATTAATTTTAGCAGATAATGTTTTATATAAAGGTTATGTTATGAGTAATTATAATAAACATAAACAAAGAACTGCTGTAAGACATTTAAGAGAATATATAAAAGAAATAACTGAAAATCCAAATTTAAAAACAGAGATATTAGAAATAGGTGACGGACTTTCAATTACTAGAGTTAGTAAATAAAGTATTATATAAACTCAATTGACTAATTAATAATAATATAATAAAATGAATTAGACTCTGAAAGAAGTTTTTGAATATTGTTAAATTTTATTTAAAACTATAAAGTTTTAAGAAAGGTGATTTTATGATTATTGATGGAGAAGAGAAATATGTAATGACTGTTATTATGGCCGCTGGCAAAGGCACACGTATGAAGTCAGAAAAATCTAAATTAGTTCATAAAATATATGATAAAGAATTAGTAAAAAGAGTAGCAGAATTAGCATTCCAAGTTGGATCTGATGAAGTTGTTACTGTTGTAGGTCATTTAAGAGAACAAGTAGAAGAAGTACTTGGAGATTCTGTAAAATACGCATATCAAGATGAACTGTTAGGCACAGGTCATGCTGTTATGCAGGCAACAAAGTACTTAGAAGGAAAAAGTGGTAAAGTTGTAATTCTTTATGGAGATGTTCCGATAATAAGAAAAGAAACTTTAGAAAATTTAATAGTAAAAAGCTTTAAAAATAAAGAATATGCTACACTTCTAACTGCAATATATGAAAATCCTACAGGATATGGAAGAATTATCCGTGATGAAGGTGGAAATATTAAGGCAATTGTTGAAGAAAAAGATGCTAATATGTATGAAAAGGAAATAAAAGAAATAAACTCAGGCATTTATTGTTTTGATATAGAAGAATTATTATCTGCATTAAAGGATATAAAACCAAATAACGCACAAGGTGAATATTATTTAACTGATGTTATTAAAATAATGAATGATAAAGGATTAAAAACTGGTGCTGTTATTGTTGAAGACAATACAGAAATCTTAGGTGTAAATGATAGAGCACAATTAGAACTTTTAACAAGAGTTTTAAGAATGAGAATAAATGCAGAACATATGAGAAAAGGAGTTACAATAGAAGATTCAAATTCAACATATATTCATGATAATGTAATAATTGGAGTAGATACTGTAATTCATCCAAATACTACTATAAAAAGTGGAGTTATAATTGGAAATAATTGTGAAATTGGTCCAAATGCATATGTAAGAGAAGGATGCGTTATAGGAAATGATGTAAAAGTTGGAAACTTTGTTGAACTAAAAAAAGCCAAAATTGGAGACAGAACAAAAGTGCCTCATTTTATATATTTAGGTGATACTGAAATTGGTGAAGATGGCAATGTTGGTTGTGGTACAATTACATGTAATTATGATGGAAAAAATAAAAATAAAACTGTAATTGGAGATAGAGCATTTATAGGTTCAAATGTAAATTTAGTTGCACCAGTAACTTTAGGAGATGATGTATTAATTGCAGCAGGGTCTACAATTACAGAAGATGTACCATCAAATAATATGGGAATTGCAAGAGAAAGACAGACCAATAAACCTTATAAGAAGAAATAGTTATTACACAAATGAAAGGATATAAAATGGGAAACAAAAAGAATAAAAAAGAAATAGAACAAATGCAAATAAAACGTGAAACTTTAACAGAAAAAGAAAAAGGGAAAAATTTTATAGTAGCATTAATATCAATAATTTTAGCAGGAATCACAGAATTTATATTTGTAAATTCTGGAAATACATTTTCAATTCCAAGAAACATAACATTTTGTGGAATATATATTTTTATAGGATTACATTTTGCTATAGGATTTAAAAAGCTATACACAATAATAGTAGAAAATAGATTTAAAATTTCAGGAATAATGATAATTATTTCTACAATACTTGGCTTTTGTCAGAATCAAGTTGAATTAAAAGAGTGGATTTTAAATACAGAAAGTGTTTTATCTTTATGGTGGAATATAAAATTTTATGGATTATTGTTAGTAAGTTATGAACTATTTAGTTTGATTACTGATAAAAATAAGGTGTATTCAATAGTTGGGACTATTGTTGTAGCATTTTCTGGAACTGTACAATGGAATTTTACAAAAATAGATTCATTAATTTTAGGGCAATTAATTATAGTTCTTTTAGATAAATTGTTAAAAGAAGATAAAAAGATAAAAAGAGTAATATATGCAACTGGTATTTTTGCGAGTATAGTAGCATACTGCTTTACATTTGAAGGTTATGCAATAGCTTTTGGATATGTATTTTTAGCATTAATTATTTGGGTTTTAATAAAAAATAAAGAATTATTAAAAAATAAAAAAACATTAACTGTTGTTATTTCTACTTTAGTAATATCAATAATTTGTGCTGTAATAACAAAAATTGTTTTCCAAGTACATCACAATGATACAATTACAAGTGAAGTAAAAGGAATACAATACCTATTTACATATCTTTACAATATAGTATTACCATTTAAAGATTTAACAATAAATAGTTTATATGGTAGTTTTATATCTATATTCCCATTACCAATGCTATTTGCATTATATTATATGTATAAAAATGATGATAATGTTGAATTTTTGTTGCCAATCACAATAGTATCGATTTTAGAAACAGTATTTTGTATGTCTGGATTTCCAGAAATGCTAAATAAAATAAGTTTGTTTTCAAATGTTTCACTTTCAAGATGTATAGCAGCAGTAAATTTAGCTAATGTATATATTTTATTTTATACATTAAAACATATAGATAATAAAATATTTTCTATAACATCTGCAATAAGAATATCTGTTGTTTTAATGATAGTAGTTGGATTTATAAGTTATCCAGAGAAAATTGCAACAAGAATGTATTTAAATTTATTTATGATTGAAATATGTTTATTGTCATTTTTATATTCAATATTTCATGATAAAAATTATAAGAATGTACTGCTATTTTTCTTATGTTTAATTACTCTAATTGGAGGAATAACAGTAAATCCAATAATTTTTATATAAGCTTTAAGTGAATGTTTTGTGTAAAAATGTGAAAACCTTGTGAAAACCTTTGACAACAAGGTTTTCTATGCTATAATAAGTATGTCTTAAAAATGAGTAAAATTATAAAGTAGAGGAAGGAAAAAAATGAGAAAAGTTTTATTAATCGGAGCAGATGGAATGCTTGGAGGAGAATTAAGAGAAAGATTAGAAAAAAAATATGAAGTAATAGGAACAACACTTCAAACTTTGGATATTACAGATAGAGAAGCTGTTTTAGCAAAAGCGAATGAAGTAAAACCATATTACATTATAAATTGTGCAGCATATACAAATGTTGATGGTTGCGAAGTAAACTATGATTTAGCAAATAAAGTAAATGGACTAGCAGTAGCAAATATTGCAGAAGCAGCAAAAGAAAATGATAGTACATTTATTCATATAAGTACAGATTATGTATTTGACGGAAAATTAGATATAGAAAAAATTTATACAGAAGACATGACTCCAGGACCAATAAGTGCTTATGGAAAAACAAAACTTGTTGGTGAAGAAAACGCAGCTAAAGCAGGAAAATATTATATTTTAAGAACAGCTTGGCTTTATGGAATAGGTGGAAAAAATTTTGTAAAAACAATGTTAAAACTTTCAGAAACACATGACGAATTAAAAGTTGTATGTGATCAACATGGAAGCCCAACTTCTACAACAACATTATGCGAGATAATAGAACAAATAATGGAAAAAGAACCAACTTATGGTGTGTACCATTCAACAAACGAAGGATTTACAACATGGTATGATTTTACAGTAAAAATAATGGAATTAGCAGGAAGAAGTACAAAAGTATATCCTGTAACTTCTGAAGAATATAAACAAATGAATCCAGCTTCATCAGATAGACCAAAAAACAGTATGTTATCAAAAGAAAAGTTAAAAAATGCTGGAATAGTGCCAAGTAATTGGGAAGATGCATTGGCAAATTATTTAAAAGAGGAATTAAAATAAAAAATGCTCTAGAGAGGAGCAATAAAGGAGGATTTAATTAAATGAAAGGTATTATATTAGCAGGTGGTAGTGCCACAAGACTATATCCAGTAACATTAGCAGTTTCAAAACAAATGTTACCAGTGTACGATAAACCAATGATTTATTACCCATTATCTACATTAATGATGGCTGGAATTAGAGAAGTTTTAATAATTTCTACACCAGTTCATTTACCAGCATTTAAAAGTTTATTAGGAGATGGTTCTAGATTTGGAATGAAATTTGAATACAAAGTTCAAGAAAAACCAGTAGGATTAGCAGACGCTTTTATACTTGGAGAAGACTTTATTGGAAATGATAGTGTATCATTAATATTAGGAGATAATATGATATACGGTTCAAGAGTTGAAAGAGTTTTAAAAGCAGCAAGTCATTTAAAAGAAGGTGGAATTATATTTGGATATCAAGTTGCAGATCCAACTTCTTATGGTGTTGTTGAAATTGATAAAACAGGAAAAGCTTTATCAATAGAAGAAAAACCAGAACATCCAAAGTCACATTTTGCAGTTCCAGGAATTTATTTTTATGATAATGAAGTTGTTAAAATTGCAAAATCTATTAAACCATCTGAAAGAGGAGAATTAGAAATAACAGATGTTAATAGAGTATATATGGAAAATGGAAAACTACAAGTTATTCCTTTAGGAAATGGATATGCTTGGTTTGATACAGGTTCAGCAGACAGATTATCAGATGCTTCTGATTATGTTAAAGCAATTGAATTAAGACAAGGTACACAAATAGCTTGCTTAGAAGAAATTGCTTATAGAAATGAATGGATTTCAAAAGAAGATTTGTTAGTAGAAGCAGAAAAATATAAGAAAACTGAATATGGAAAGTATCTAAAAAGAATTGCAGAACAAGATTATAAACAATATAGAGAAATTTATGAGAGTGATTTATTTAATGCAAATTAAGTTGTAACAATTCTTTAACAACATTATATAAAGGAGAAAAGGATAATATGGGAAAATTTAAAAGATTAGATACATCAATAGATGGTGTTTATGTAATTGAACCTACAGTTTTTGGAGATAACAGAGGTTACTTTATGGAGACATACAGTAAACCAGATTTTGCTGAAATTGGAATTACAAACGAATTTGTACAAGACAATCAATCAAAATCAAAAAAAGGTGTTTTAAGAGGGCTACATTTTCAAAAGGAAAATACTCAAGCAAAACTTGTTAGATGCATAAAAGGTGAAGTGTTTGATGTTGCAGTAGATTTAAGACCAGGAAGTAAAACA
Source organism: uncultured Clostridia bacterium (assembly GCA_948676835.1). Taxonomy (GTDB): domain Bacteria; phylum Bacillota; class Clostridia; order TANB77; family CAG-508; genus Scatovivens. The sequence continues at coordinate 81,393 of CAPOZU010000001.1, read as the reverse complement.
TATGGTAAATGGGAAGGAGTTATTCTTTCTGAGGAAAATAAAAAAATGTTCATGATACCAAGAGGATTTGCACATGGATTCTTAGTATTATCTGATGAAGCAGAATTTAGCTATAAATGCGATGATGTTTATAATCATGCTGCAGAAGGTGGATTAAAATGGAATGATCCAGAAATAGGAATCGTATGGCCAGAAGTTCCAGGAATGAAACCAGAGGAATATTTAACATCTGAAAAAGATGCGGTTTGGCCAACATTAGAAGAATTAAAAAACACAGATTTATTTAAAAATTTAAAATAGAAAAAACGAAAATAAACTATTTATTATAGTTTATTTTTCGAGTATAGGTGTAAGATGAAAAAAAGTAAAGTATTAATACTAGTAATTATATTATTAGCTATTTTTGGAATTGTTTTTTATTTATATCAAGTAGATATCAATAAAAAACAACTTGAAAAAGAATTACAAACAGCAGAAGAAATGTGGAAATTGCAAGCTGAAAATGCAGAATTAAAAGATAAGATAACAAATCAAACTTCTAATCAAAATGAAGCCAAAGAAACCCAAAAAAGTAATGATGTAGAATTCGATTCAAGTAAAATGAAATCAGATTCTAGTTTTGTAAATTATGAAGTTGCAGAAATGTATGCTACGAGTGATGGATTAGAAATAGAAATAAAAGATGGTAAACCTTTTTTAACAACAAATATTGAAGATAAAAATTATAAATTTTTATTTTCAGAATTAACAGAACCAGTAAAAAATAAAGAAATAACAGGATTTAATCAAGAAGTTAAAGAAGTGTATTATGCTCATATGGGAAATGGCGACCCATACCCAATTATATTATTTTTAATGAAAGATGGAAGTGTAGAATTTGCTGATTCATTAAAAGTATTAAAAAATGAGGAATTCAACTCTGCTGGAAAAATAAAAGAACTTTCTAATATTGTAAAATTTGTTCATCTTGATGCGGAAGAAATTAGTGAAGACGGAGAAAGAATGGGTGGCTGGATGACAGTTGCTGCAATAGATGAAGATGGATATTCATTTGATTTATCTTTATCTGAAACAATAAGAGATTATAATAAAATAGATGTATAAAGGAGAAATAGAAATGAAAAACATTTTAGTAACAGGTGCTGCAGGTTTTATAGGAGCAAACTTTGCAGAATTAATGGTAAAAAAATATGAAGGAAAATACAATATAGTTGTATTTGATAAACTAACTTATGCAGGAAATATTCATAATTTAGATGCAATAAAAGACAAAATAACATTTGTACAAGGAGACATTTGTGATTTTGATTTTGTAATGGAAACATACAAAAAATATGATATTGATAGCGTTGTTCACTTTGCAGCAGAATCTCATGTTGATAACAGTATTAAAAATCCATTTATATTTACACATACAAATGTAATTGGAACACATACATTACTTGAAGCCGCAAAACAATTCTGGGGAGAAGGAAGTACAAATAAATTTGTACATGTATCAACCGATGAAGTATATGGAACACTTGGAGAAACAGGTTATTTCACAGAAACTTCTCCAATTAAGCCAAACAGCCCATATTCAGCATCAAAAGCTTCTTCAGACTTAATAGCATTTGCATATGCAGAAACATTTAAAATGAATGTAAGTGTAACAAACTGTTCAAATAACTATGGACCATACCAACATCATGAAAAATTAATACCACACATGATTTCTTTAGCACTTCAAGATAAACCATTACCAGTTTATGGAGAAGGTTTAAATATTAGAGATTGGTTATTTGTTGAAGATCACTGTGAAGCAATTGATATAATTTTACACCAAGGTAAAAAAGGTGAAAGATATAATATTGGTGGACACAATGAAAAAAGAAATATTGAAATTGTAAAATTAATATTAGAAAGACTTGGAAAACCAGAAACATTAATTTCACATGTTGAAGATAGAAAAGGACATGATTATAGATATGCTATAGATCCTACAAAATTAAAAAATGAATTTGGATGGGAACCAAAAACAATGTTTAAAGATGGAATAGTAAAAACAATAGATTGGTATATTGCACATCCAGAATATTTAATGAAATAAAATAATAAAAGGTATAAAACTTTAACTGTAACTTGTATACAGTTAGAGTTTTATTTTTTATAAAAAAATAAAAAAAATTGTGAATTTTTTGTATATAAAATTTGTTTTTTGTTGAAAAATATAGCATATAATGATAGAATTTAAAAAGATTTTGAAACCTAATAATTAAGCGAAAAAAGTGAAAAATCGAAAAAATAATTTAATACATTATGAGGAATAGTAAAAAATGGAAAGAATAAAAAAGATAAGTAAATATAGAACAATAATACTTATATTAATGGATACATTATGTATAACAATTGCATATTATTTAGGAGCTATTTTAACAACAGATACAACTCTATTTGAAGTATCACATTATTATGCATACAGAATTTCAAGAACTGTAATTATATCAGTAATTATATATCAACTTGTATTTCAATTTGCACAAGGATATAAAAGTATAATTAGATATGAAGAGGGAAAAGATTACTTAAAATATTTTGGACTTAGTATGCTTTCTTCTATAATTGTATGTGTAATTAGAAAAACTTTTGGACTTCATATAGCAACACCAAAATTAATAATACTTGCAGGAGTGTTTATATCATTTTTAATGATTTCATATAGAATAATAGCTAGATATATACTAGTTTCAGATTTAGTTAATAAAGGAATTAATATAAATAAGAAAAAAGAGGAAGGACAGCAAAATCTAATTATAATTGGTGCTGGTAATGCTGCTCATGAAATTATAAAAACAATAAAAGTACGTATGCAAGAAAAATACAATATAATTGGAATTATAGATGATAATAAAAAAAGATTAAATTATACTGTTTCAGGAGTAAAAATAATAGGAAACAGAAATGATATAGAAAGAATATGTAAAGAAAATGATGTAGATTTAATTTTCTTTTCAATAGCTAATATTGATAACGAAAATAAAAAACAACTTTTAAATATTTGTCAAAAAACAAATGCAAAAGTTAGGATACTTCCTGGAATGAACGAAATAATTAGAGAAAAGAAATTATTTGAAAATCTAAGAGATGTAGAAATTGAAGATATTTTAGGAAGAGATCCAATAAAACTAGATAACAAGAACATAGAAAGTCTAATAAAAGAAAAAGTTATTCTTGTTACTGGTGCTGGTGGTTCAATAGGATCAGAACTTTGCCGTCAAATTGTAAAATATAAACCACAGAAATTAGTAATGTTAGATATTTACGAGAACAATTTATATGATATAGAACAAGAATTAAAGTTTAAGTTTCCAAAAATGTGTATAGATGCTGTAATAGCAAGTGTTAGAGATAAAAAAAGATTAAATCAAGTTTTTGAAAAATATAGACCTTATTTAGTATTTCATGCAGCTGCACATAAGCATGTTCCATTAATGGAAAACAGTCCATTAGAAGCTATAAAAAATAATATTTTTGGAACATATAATGTTGTATGTGCATGTGATGAGTTTGAGGTAAAAAGATTTATTTTAATTTCAACAGATAAAGCTGTAAATCCAACTAATATAATGGGAGCCACTAAAAGAATGTGTGAAATGATAGTACAAGCTAAAAATAAAGTAAGTAAAACTGAATTTGCAGCTGTACGTTTTGGAAATGTTTTAGGAAGTAATGGGTCAGTAGTTCCTTTATTTAAAAAACAAATTGCAGATGGCGGTCCTGTTACAGTAACACATAAAGAGATAACAAGATTTTTTATGACAATTCCAGAAGCAGTAGAACTTGTATTGCAAGCAATGACATATGCTGATGGTGGAGAAATATTTGTTTTAGACATGGGAGAACCTGTTAAAATATATGATTTAGCAGTAAGTCTTATAAAACTTTCTGGATATGTTCCAGATGAAGATATAGAAATTAAAGTTACTGGATTAAGACCAGGTGAAAAATTATATGAAGAACTTTTAATGGGAGAAGAAGGACTAGAAAAGACAGCACATGACAAAATATTTGTTGCAGAACCATTAGATATAACAATGGAAAAGATTGAAGAAAAATTAGATTCTTTAAATAAATTACTAGAGAAAGAAGATTTCGATAAACAAGAAGTAAAAAATACTTTTAAAGAAATAGTTCCAACATATAAAGAACCTGATGAAGTTAATAAATAAAAAGAAAGGAATTAAATATGAAAAAGATTTATTTGGCATCACCACATATGTCAGAAGAAAAATATGAGGAAAAATATGTAAAAGAAGCATTTGATACAAATTGGTTATCAACAGTTGGAGAAAATTTGAATAAATTTGAAGAAAGTGTAAGAGAATATTTAGGAGTTAAAGCAAGTGTAGCATTAGCAAGTGGAACCTCCGCTATACACTTAGGATTAAAAGCATTAGGAGTAGGAAAAGGTGATATAGTATTTGTTTCAGATTTAACATTTTCTGCAAGTGTAAATCCAATTATATATCAAGATGCAACACCAGTATTTATAGATTCTGAGCCTGCTACATGGAACATGAGTCCAAAAGCTTTAGAAAAAGCATTTGAAAAATATACTCCTAAAGCTGTAGTTGTCGTTCATTTGTATGGTAGAGCTGCAAGAATGGAAGAAATCGTTAGAATATGTGAAAAACATAATGTTCCAATTTTAGAAGATGCAGCAGAAGGATTGGGAACAATTTATAAAGGTAAATATTTAGGAACATATGGAAAATTTGGAGCTCTTTCATTTAATGGAAACAAAATAATAACAACAACAGGTGGAGGAATGCTTGTTTCTAATGATGAAGAAAAAATTGCTAAAGCTCGTTTTTGGTCTACTCAAAGCAAAGACCCAGCAAGGCATTATCAACATTCAGAAATTGGATATAATTATAGAATGAGTAATGTATTAGCTGGAATAGGAAGAGGACAAATTCAAGTTTTGGAGAGAAGAATTGCTAAGAAAAACGAAATATTTAGTAGATACAAAGAAGCATTTAAAGATATTAAAGATATTGAAATGATGCCAGAAAATGAAGATGAAAGATCAAATCAATGGTTGTCAAGCTTAACATTAAAAGAAAATTCAAAGGTAAAATACTTAGATATTATTGAAAGCTTGGAAAAAGAAAATATAGAATCAAGACCAGTATGGAAACCAATGCATATGCAACCAATATTTGAAAAATATGATTTTATAAATCATAATGATAACGGAATAAGTGTTGGGGAAGACCTTTTTAATAGAGGTGTTTGCTTACCTTCAGATACAAAAATGACAGAAGAAGAGCAAAATAAAGTAATTCAAATAATAAAAAGTTTATTTTAAGAGAGAATTATATGTATAAGAATTTTTTTAAAAGATTTTTAGATATTATAATTAGTTTACTAGGATTAATTATATTATCGCCAGTAATATTAATTGTAGCAATATTAGTCAGAATTAAGCTAGGAAGCCCAATAATATTTAAGCAAGATAGACCTGGAAAAGATGAAAAAATATTTAAATTATATAAATTTAGAAGTATGTCTGACCGAAAAGATGAGAATGGAAAATTATTACCAGATTCTGAAAGATTAACTAAGTTTGGTAAGATATTAAGAGCAACTAGTTTAGATGAACTTCCAGAATTAGTTAATATTTTAAAGGGTGATATGAGTTTGATTGGTCCAAGACCACTGGCTGTTTCTTATTTACCATATTATAATGAAGAAGAAAAACATAGACATGATGTGAGACCTGGACTTACAGGTCTTGCTCAAATAAATGGCAGAAATGCAATAAATTGGGATGAAAGATTCGCTTATGATATTGAATATGTGAATAATATTACATTTATTAATGATTGTAAAATTCTTTTTAAAACTTTTTATAAAGTTTTAAAAAGGGATGATGTTGTAGTAACTGGAACAGGAACTGTAATAGATTTTGATGAATATAGAATGAATCAATTAAACCAGGAAAAAAAATAAAGGTTTTAAGGTTTTTTATGAAAAAAAGAGTTTTAGTTTTGTCTTGTGGTTCACTTACTGCAACAGATATGAGTGTATCTTTAAAAGATAATGATGAATATGAATTGTGGGGAACATCAATATATAAAGATCATGGTATATATACTTACAAAAATTATATACCAGATATTCCTAAAATTAGCGAGAGCAATTTTATACAAGTTTTAAATCAAAAAATAAAAAAGTACAATATAAGTTATTTAGTTCCAACTCATGAAGATATGTGTTTATTTTTACAAGAAAACAAAGAAAAAATAAATGCAATTACATTATCTTCTAATTATGAAACATCATTAATTTGTAGATATAAAACTAAAACATATGAAAAAATGAAAAATTATAATTTTATTCCTAAAGTATATAGAAAAGAAGAAGTGGAGAAATATCCTGTTTTTGTAAAAAAAGATACTGACCAGGGAGCAAGAAACTGTTATAAAGTAAATAATAAACAAGAATTAGATTTATATACTAAAAATTCAGATATGATAATTTGTGAATTCTTGCCTGGAGATGAAGTTACTGTTGATTGCTTTACAAATAAAGATAGAAAATTAATTTTTTGCAATCCGAGAGCTACTGATAGAATGCTTGCAGGAATTGATGTCCACTCAAGAAGAATAAAATTAGATGAAGAAATAAAGTATATTGCAGAATCTTTAAATAAAGAAATTGTATTTAGAGGTTGTTGGTTTTTTCAAATAAAAAAAGATGAAAATGGAAAATTTAAGCTATTAGAAATTTCTACAAGGCTTGCTGGGACATTTAGTTTAAGTAGATGCTTAGATGTAAATCTATTATTAATGCAATTAAGAGATATGGATGGAAAAGATGTGGAAATTACTTTTAATAATATACCTATAGAAACAGATAAACAATTTTCGGGAAAGTACTTTTTGGGAATTGATTATAATCTTGTTTATATAGATTTTGAGAGTTGTTTTTTAGAAAAAGAAAAACTAGATACTTTTCTAATGTTATATTTATATCAGTGTATTAATAAAAAAATAGAAATAAAACTTTTAGTAGAAAGTAAAGAAAAAGCTCTAGATTATTTAAAGATAAATAAAATAGATAAAATGATTTTTAACGAAATTATTGAATGTAATAAAAGTAATATAATAAATATGTTAGATGAAAAATCAATTTTTTTATCTAATAATGATGATTTAAAAAATGAAATTAGAAAATATAATCAAAAATTTTACTGTTTTTCAAATAGTATACTTGAAGCTTTAATTGATTGGAAATATTAAAATATTATAAGGTATGTGTTATGATAAAGTTAAATAAAAATAATTTAAACTTAGTAAATGGTTTTTTTCAAGATATAAAATTTTATATGGCAAAAACAGCATTAGAAGGATATATGGGAGAAGTTTTTGTAGATAATACAGAAAAACCAGAATTCTCATTTGCTTTTGTAGAAAGATTGTGCTTTATTGATGGAAATCCCAAAAGCGAATTGGCGCAAAAAGCTTTGAATGAAATTGATGAGTGTTATAAAGTAATTATAGCAAATGAAAGATGGTTCGAACTAATAGAAAAAGTTTATAAAAATAATTTCGAAATTTCTTCTAGATATTCAATAAAAAAAGATACTAAGTTCAATAAAAAGCTCCTTAGTGAATATATTGAAAAATTAGATTCGCATTATGATATAAAAAAGATAGATAAGAAAATGTATAACATTATTCAAAAAACAGATTCATATGTTACAAATTTAGGAATGTCTGAGCAATATGAGAAAAATGGAATTGGATTTTGTGCATTAAATGAAAATGGAGAAATTATAGCAGTTATAACATCAGATGGAATATTTAATGGTGGTATTGATGTAAATATAAAGGTAAAAGATACAGAGAGAAGAAAAGGAATTGCTACAGCTATTTCTGCGAAAATGATTTTAGAATGTATTAGTAGAAATATATATCCTAGTTGGGATGCTGCTAATTTAAATTCAGTAGGATTAGCACAAAAATTAGGATATGAACTAGATCAAGAATATAGAATTTATAAAATAAATCAAAATTAAGAGGATTAAAAATGGAAATAGGCAGTGAATATTGGAAATGTGAAGAAAATCTAAATTCAAATAATATTAATTTTTGGAATTTTGGAAAAGACAATAAATTTACCTTATCAGGAAGGACATCAATATATTATGTATTAGAAAATATAATTAAAAAAAATAAAATAAAAAAAGCTTATTTACCATCATATAGTTGTGATTCAATGGCACAGCCATTTTGGGATTTAGGAATTGAAGTAATATATTATGATGTTTATTATAATAAAGGACTAAAATATAATATAAATTTTGATGAAGATATAGATATTTTTTTAGCAATGAATTATTTTGGATATTCTTCAACTAATATGGATATATATATTAAGAAATTTAAAGAAAAAGGGAAAATTATAATTGAAGATATAACACATAGTATTTTATCTAGTAAAATATATAGTGAATATTCAGATTATTTAGTAGGAAGTTTAAGAAAATGGTTTCCAATTGCAAGTCGGAGGAATTGCAGTAAATATGAATTCTGATTTTGAAATTAATTTAGATTCAAAATCAAATGAAAAAATGGTAGATGTAAAAAAATCTGCTATGGAAAACAAGAAAAAATATTTAGATAATCAAGAAGAGGTTTCAAAAGAACTTTTTTTAAATCAATATAACGAAAGTGGTAAAATTCTAGATGAAGATTATAAAAACTATTCAATAGACGATGAATCTTTAAAAGTAATAATGGGAATTGACATTGAAAAGATAAAAAAATCACGAATTAAAAATGCGGAAGTTATTTATAAAAAATTAAAATTTAATAAGCATATTGAATTTTTGATAGACGAGTTTAATAGGCAAGATGGATTATTATTCGTACCTATAATTCTAGAAAAAGAAATCAGAAATCTTTTAAGAAAATATTTAATTGAAAATAAAGTTTATTTACCAGTACATTGGCCATTAGATGAAAAAATTAATAATATATTTGAACAAGAATTATCATTAATCTGTGATCAAAGATATGATGAAAATCAAATACAATGGTATATAGATTTAATACAAAGTTTTGTAAGCTAGCAAATAAATTAAAGGGAGAAAAAATTGGACAATAATAACAATAATATAGATTTCTATTTTGATAGAAATTATGGAAAATTATATGAAAAAGTAGAATCTGGAATTCAAGAGGTTTTTGAGTATGAAGATGAAAATGGGAAAATTTCTAATCAATTTATTAAAAGAAAAATAGATATAAAAATAGATGAAAAAGAATATTTTGATATAGTTACACCATATGGATATGGTGGTCCTGTAATAAACTATTGTTTACGGAGATAAAGAAAAATTACTTAAAAATTATGAATTAAAATTTAAAGAATATTGTGATCAAAATAATATAGTAAGTGAATTTATTAGATTTCATCCAGTAGTAGGAAATGCTTTAGATTTTGAAAAAGTGTATAATCCGATTTATATGAGGAAAACATTAGTAACAAACTTGAAAGATTATGAGGATCCAGTACAAGCACAATTTAGTAAAAATTGCAGAAAAAGTATAAGACAAGCAACTAATAAAGGAGTAACCTATAAAATAACTGAAGCACCAGAAAACTTAAATTCATTCAAACAAATATATTATGAAACAATGAGCAGAAATAATGCAACAGAGTATTATTATTTTGATGATGAATATTTTGATGAAATGTTAAAATTTTATAAAGATAATATCGTTTTAATAGAAGCAATCTTTGAAGAAAAAGTGATTGGCGTGTGTTTATATTTTGTGTATAATAAGACAATACATGTACATTTATCTGGAACAATTACAGATTATTTATATTTATCACCAGAATATATATTACAATATGCAATAACTATTTGGGGAAAAGAAAATGGTTATGAATTGATACATCGTGGAGGAGGACGTTCTAATTTAGAGGAAGATTCCTTATATCAATTTAAAAGAAATTTTGCAAGAATAGAAAATAGAGATTTTTATATAGCCAAGAAAATATGGAATAATGATATTTATAATAAATTGTGTAATATAAAAAATGTAAGCAAAGAAGAGTCATTTTTTCCAGCATATAGAAAAAATTAAAATATTAAAGAGAGGAATTATAAAATGAAAAAGAAAATTCTTATAATTGCAAATTTTGTTTCATTACCATGGGAAAATGGAAATAGTAGATTCACATATATAATAGATTTATTAGATAAAGAAAAATATGATGTTGAATTAATAACTTCAAGTTTTTGGCATGAAAATAAAATTCAAAGACAAGAAAATGATTCAGCATTAAATTTAGATTATGATATAACTTTAATAAAGGAACCAGGATATAAAAAGAATGTATCACTAAAACGATTTTATTCACATCATATATTTGCAAAAAATGTTAAGAAATATTTAGAAACCATTGAAAAACCAGATATTATATATGCAGCAGTTCCATCTCTTGCAGTTGCAAAAGTAGCAAGTAAATATGCAGAAAAAAATAATATTAAATTTATAATAGATGTTCAAGATTTATGGCCAGAAGCATTTAAAATGGTATTTAACATACTAGTAATTAGTAATTTAATATTTTATCCAATGAAAAAGTCAGCAGATTATATATATTCTAGAGCAGATTCAATTGTGGCAGTTTCAAATACTTATGCAGATAGAGCAAGTACTGTTAATAAAAAATATGAACAAAAATTAAGTGTTTTTTTAGGAACAGATTTAGATAATTTTGATAAAGTAAAAAAAGAATTCGAAATTGTACCATTTGATGATGTAATAAGAATAGCATATATAGGAACTTTAGGTAATAGTTATGATATAAAATGTGTAATTGATAGTATACATATATTAAATGAAAAAGGAATAAAAAATATATTATTTGCTGTAATGGGAAATGGTCCATTACAAGAAGTTTTTGAAGCATATGGTAAAGAAAAAGAAGTAAATTGTGATTTTACTGGAAGACTAAGCTATGGAGAAATGGTAGGAAAATTATGTTCTTGTGATATTGCAGTAAATCCTATAAGGGCTGGATCAGCAGGAAGTATAATAAATAAAGTTGGGGATTATGCTGCAAGTGGACTTCCTGTTATAAATACTCAAGAGAGTGTAGAGTATAGAAAGTTAGTTGAAGACTATCAAATTGGTTTTAATGTTGAGAATGGAAATGCAGAAGAACTAGCTGAAAAAATTGAAATATTATATAATGACAAAGAACTAAGAAAAAGATTAGGTTCTAATAACAGACGATTAGCAGAAGATAAATTTGATAGAAAAAATACATATATTGCTATAAAAAACATATTAGAAATTTAAAATTTCTATTTATAAATAAAAGGATAAAAATATGATAAAAAATTTTTTAAAAAAGTATAAAAACTTTGCATCAGATATGATTTTAAATATGATTGGATTCGGAATATATATAATTTCACAGCAAATTATTTTGCTTCCAATTTTAGATAAAATGGTTTCAGAAGATATATACGCAAATATTGTATTATATATATCAATTTTAAATGTGGTATGTAATACTACAGGAGGAGAACTTGGAAATGTAAGACTTGTGAGAGATAGTGAATATAAATCTAGAAATATTATTGGTGACTTTACTAGAATTTTGGTACTATTATCTCCAATAATTGCTATTATAGTTTTTCCACTTTTCATATATTTACAATATTCTGTGATTGGAAGTATAATATTTACAATTACAATATTACTTGCAAATATTAGATTATATGCTACTTGTTTTTATAGATTAAGACAAACATATAAAAAAGTAATAATACAAAATATTTTATATTTAGTAGGAATTATTATAGGTTTAGTAGTATTTGTAACAAGTAAGAATATGTATGTTTTATTATTTATTCCAGAATTAATATCTGTATTTTATGCATTAAAAAACTCAGATATTTTGGAAATGAAATTTACTAAAACTAAAGAAATGTTTGAAACAGTAAAAAAATTTTTTCAATTAGGATTTGTATCATTTTTAACAAATTTAATGAATTATTTTGATAGATTTTTAATATATCCAATGTTTGGTGCTACAGCAATTGCAATGTATTATGCAGTTAATTCGATGGCAAAAGTTGCAAGCTTGGTAACAAATCCGATGTCAAATGTTATTTTGTCATGGGTATCAAATGCAAGTGATGAAAAAAGCAAAACAAAAATATTAAAGATGACTTTATTTTCTAATATTCCAGTTATAATATTAGTAACGCTGTTAACAATACCATGTAGTTATATAGCATTATGGATTTTATATCATGAATATATTTATTCCAAAGAAGCTATTGTATTAATTATTCCGATTTCATTAACTACAGCATTTGGTACAGCATCTGCGCTTATAAAGTCAGTTTTATTAAAATATAGTAATACAAACAAACTTGTAATTACATATATAGTTTATTTTTCAGCATTTGCTGGCTTAGCGTACTTTTTAAGTAGAAATATTGGAATATTAGGATTCACAATTGCAAATCTTATATCACAAATTATTTTATGGATTTTATTTATAGTATTATTATTAACAGCAAAAGAAAAAGAAAATAATCTTCCACAAAAAGAAAATACTTAGGAGGAAAAATGGATAGCAGAAAATTAAAAAGAAGAAAAGAAGAAAATATTATACAAAGAATTTGGAGTAAAAATCTATTACCAATTATTCTATTTATTATGATATTTTTAAATTATTTTACATTGATAAAATTAAATTATAATACCAAAGAATCCTTTGCTGCAGGGACAGATACATTAGTACCAGCATTTGGAATTGGATTTATAATATTATGTATCTTTTATATAAAAAAGATAAAAATTTCTAAAGCAATGATTATACAATTTGTAATATTACTTAGTGTTACTATAATGTGGACAATAGTTCAATATTTAAATGTAAAAACAGGAACATATTATTTATATGATATATTTAATATAGCTTGTAAATTTGTTAATGTATTATTTTTATTTGTAGTATTAATGAATATGGAATTGGACGAAAAGTATATATATAATTTTATGAGACTTATGATTGTATTTGGAATTGTATCTTGTGTATATAACTATATTATTTATAAAGAAGATATTTTAGCTTCTTTAAAAATAATAACAATAGATACAAAAATAATAGAATCAAAAAGCTTTTTTGCTCAAAAAAATCAGTTTGCGTATGTATTATTTACTTGTGTAGTTTCTGCAGTTATTTTAATTGCTAAAACCCCAACAATAAAATCAAAAGTATATCGCGTGTTACGTGTAGTATTTTATATAGCTTGTATATTACTATTTTTATTTAATATGGTATTTACACAATCAAGAACAGGACTAGTAGTTACTGCATTATTTTTAGGATTATATTTAATATTTACTGATAGAATAAAAATTTTACCTAAAATTGCTTTAATTATCATTTTAGGAATAGTAGGATACAAAGGAATTTCCTATTTATATGAGTATAATCCAGAACTACTAATGGATAAGCTTATAAGAGTAAAAAGTATTGATACATTAACTGGAAGAACGAACATATGGGATGTTGCATTATCTGTTGCAAAAGAAAGCAAACAAACGCTTATTTTTGGCGCAGGAAGATTTAAGGGTGTAGAGGCTATAAATAATGCTAAATTACCATTTACTCAATTTCATAATACTTACATAGAATTTTTAGTTTCTGGTGGTATAATTGAACTTGTGTATTTTATATCAATATATTTATTTGTTTTTGTAAAGGTAATAATATCTAAAAAAATGGATAAAAGATATAAAATAATATATGTGATATTATACATAACTTATTTTATATATATGATTTCAGAAAGTTTAGGAAGATTTTCAATAGGTGGTTCAGACTGTTTAGGAATAATCTTTTTTATAACAATACCTTTATTACATTCTAATAGTATTGCAAAAATTGATAAATGTGAAATACAAAATTCCACATATTTAGAGAATGAAAATATAGAAGATATAGAAGGAAAAAAAGAAAATGTTTTTAAAGAAAATTAGAGAAAAATTAAATTTGCCAATAATTTTATTTATGATTATTTTAATAAATTATATACCATTAATTTTACCTAATATGGTTAGTAAAGAATCTTTTGGAGTAGGAACTATTCCGATGATGATTTGTTTTATTATAGAAATATTAATGTTAGTAGGATATCTATTTAAAAAAGTAAAAATAGAAAAAGAAACAAAATTCAATTTAATTTTATTATCAATTATTACATTTGTTTTATTAGCATTCCAAGCAATAAACTTTTTTACAACAGGGCAAGTTTCATTTATGGATATAATAAATATTGGTTGTATTTTCATTAATATTTTATTACTAATAGTGTTACTACTAAATGTAAAAATTAAAGAAGAATATATCTATAGTTTTTTTAAATGCATAATATATATGAGCTTAGCAGCTTGTTTAGTAAATGTTATTTTATATTTTAAAGAAATTTTAATTACAATGGGATTTATAAAATCTAAAGAATGGGTTAATATAAAAAGCTTTTTTGCCAATAGAAATCAATTTGCCTTTTTCTTATATTTAGGAATTATTTCAGACTTTTTTGTTATGCAAAAATCAAACAAATTAATATATAAAATAACATTACCTATATTTTTACTTAATTTATTATTAACAATGTCTAGAACAGGTATAATGGCTATTATAATTTTATTTGGATTAATGTTTTTGTTTACAGATAAAATTAGTAAAAAAACAAAAATAATTACAATAGTAAGTTTATGCATTTTGGCAATAATAGCGTTTATTGCAATTAAAATGTATATTCCAAAACTATGGAATACTATTGATAAATATTTCTTAAGGATTGAACGAATTAAAGATTTATCTGGTAGAACCGAAATTTGGAAAGTAGGTACAGATTTATTATTTTCATCACCAATAAATTTTATATTTGGTGTTGGAAGATTTCAATCCACTAAATTATTAAATATTGATGGAAAAGTATTTACTCAATTTCATAATATTTATATTGATTTATTATTAACAGCAGGATTAGTAGGATTCTTATATTTCGGATTTATCTATTTTACTATTATAAAAAAAGTATTAAAATCAGATTTGGATAAAAAATTCAAAAGATTATATTTGGTAATGTATATTACTTATGGAATATATATTATGTTTGAAAGTTTTGGAAGATTTTCAATAGGAAGTTCAGATACTATTTGTTTAATATTCTTTTTAACTATACCATTGTTACATGCAAATAGTATAAAAATAATAGAAGCTAAAAAGCAGGATAATACAGAAGAAATTAAAGGAGAAAATGAAAAAGAAGAATGATTATTTTAAAAATGTTAATGTCACTACTAGTTTTATTTATTATTCCAGAGTTAGTAGGATTATTAGTTGTAAGATTTAATAAAAATGATAAAAATAATCTTATTTATGCATTTGTAATTGGATATCTAGTAGAATTTGCAATTGCGCAAATTCTTACAGTCCCAATGATTCTTTATGAAGTATCTTTTACAATATTATTAAAAACATATTCTATAATAATGCTAGTACTTGCTGCAATATCTTTACTTGTTAATACTATAAGAATAAAAGAAATTTTTCAATATGCAATACAAACTATAAAAGAATTGCCTAAACTATTAACAATATTAGTAATAATTGTAGTAGGAATTCAATTATATGGATTTTTGGTTTATACACATATAGATGAAGATGATTCTTTTTATGTCGGAACCGCAACTACTACACTTGAAACTGATTCTTTATTTAAATATTCAGGAACTACTGGATTAGATGATGGAGAGCAATTTCTTTTAAGATACAGATTAGGACCATTTCCAATATATTCTGCAATAGTATCAAAATTAATAAATATACAACCTGCAATTGTATCGCATACGATTTTACCTTTTATATTTGTTCCAATCGTTTATTCTATATATTTATTAATAGCAAATGAATTGTTTAAAAAAGATATAAAATCAAGTATACTATTTTTACTAATAATAAATATTGTATTTATATGGGGAGGCTATTCTGGAAGAACTAATTTTGCATTTTTATTTTTCCGTATATGGCAAGGAAAATCTGTACTTGCAAATATAATAATACCAGCTACCTGGTTAATTATGATGAAAGCAGAAGATAACGGATTTAAATTTGTAGACTTTTTATTATTACTTATTTTAAACTTTGCGGGAACATTCACAACGACATTAGGGGCTGCACTTCCACCAATTATAATAATGGTTTTATGGTTTTCGTATGAAATATATAAAATTTTATCTAAACAATTTAAAGTTGGTAAAGCAATAAAAAGTATGGTTGTATGTTTAATAAGCTGCGTGCCATCTATTATTTGTGGAATTTTTCATTTTGCACCATATTTTTTAGAAACTGGAAGTTATTTATATAATCTTTTGTGCAAGTGATTGTAAGAAAATAGGAGGAAATAATGTTTGAAGAAAATATAAAAATAATAAAACAAACATTTCTAGAATTTCAAGGTTCTGGAATGTATATTGTATTATTTTTTATATCAATGATATATATTTTTATAAAAGAAAAGGATAAAAAGATAAAAGCCTTTTTAATTTATTTTTCTATTATAATTCTATTAATAACTTTAAATCCAATTTTTAATAAGTTAGTAGGAAGTATACTTACAGATGCAGTATATTGGAGAGTATATTGGATGTTACCACTTGGGATTGTAATTGCATATGCAGGAGTAAAATTTATAAATAGTATAAATGGAAAAACGAAACAGGTAATTTCAACATTAGCAGTAATTGTAGTTATAATTATAAGTGGAAAACTTATTTATAATAAGGATAATTATAAAAAAGTTAATAATTTATATAAAGTACCAGATGAAGTTTTGGAAGTTGTAGAAATAATAAGGCAAGGTGATGAAGAAAATAAAAAAGCACTTACATCTGAACAGCTAGTTCCATATATAAGACAAGTTGAACCAAGTATAAAACTTGCATATAGAAGAGAACCTACAGGATATCAGGATAATGAATATGTAAGAATAATGCATTCTGGAATTTCAGAAGATATAGTGCAAATGGCATTTGATAATGACTGTAACTACATAGTATTAGATAGAGGCCTAGTAATAAATGTAGAATTACATTATTTCGGATTTGAAAGAATTGCTGAAACTGCAAACTTTATTATTTATAGAGTAATGAAAGGGGAATAAAAATGAAAATATTAGTAACAGGAGGATTAGGCTTTATAGGTTCACATACAGTAGTTGAACTTGTAAATTCTAATTTTGATGTAATAATTGTAGACAATCTTTATAATAGTAAGGAAGAGGTTTTAGAAAAACTTGAGAAAATAACAGGAAAGAAGATTAAATTATATAAATATGATTTAACTGATAAATCAAAGGTTGATGAAATATTTGAAATTGAAAAAAATATAGAGGCAGTAATTCATTTTGCTGGATATAAGGCAGTAGGAGAATCTGTAAAAAAGCCATTAATGTATTATTCAAACAATTTAATATCAACAACAAATCTTTTAGAAGTTATGCAAAAATATAATGTTAGAAAATTTATTTTTTCATCTTCTGCAACAGTATATGGAGATAATGGAGAAATAAAATATATTGAAACTATGGGAAGAGGAAAAACTACAAGCCCATATGGAACAACAAAAGCTATGATTGAAAAAATATTAGAAGATTTGTACTTTTCAGATAATTCATGGAATATAACTTTATTAAGATATTTCAATCCAGTTGGTGCACATGAATCAGGATTAATTGGAGAAGAACCAAATGGGATTCCAAATAATTTAATGCCATATGTAATGAAAGTTGCTAGTGGAAAATTAGATACTTTAAATATTTTTGGAAATGATTACCCAACAGTAGATGGAACAGGAGTAAGAGATTACATACATGTTGTAGATTTGGCGAAAGGACATGTAAAAGCTTTGCAAAATGCTCCAGACGGACTGAATGTTTATAATTTGGGTTCAGGAAAAGGTGTTAGTGTATTAGAACTTGTAACAACATTTGAAAAAGTAAATAATATAAAAGTGAATTATAAAATTGTTGATAGAAGACCAGGAGATTTGCCAGAATATTTTGCTGATAGCACAAAAGCACTAAAAGAATTAAAATGGAAAACAGAAAAAACTATAGAAGATATTTGTAGGGATTCTTGGAATTATGAAAAAAGTTTAGAAAAATAAAAAGATAGCAAAACGAGGTATGCCAGGATTGGCACACCTCGTTTTGTATTGTGTTTTGATTAAAACTCTGCGATTTTTGCACGCAGATTACTGTCTTCGCGCTTAAAGTAAGTGAGTACGATGTTGGGAGAATATTTATCTTTGATGACACGGTTGAGCATGTCCAGATATCTTCTCCTTAGGGCGGGTTGGGTGCTTAGCGCAGGCAGCATTTGGATACAGCTTTCCATAGCGGAATTCTGCTGTTTGGTTTTGCCGTATCTTTCCAGTTGATCGACTACGTGTTGGACGAAAGTTCTTGCGTTCATGAGATCTGCGAGTTTCTTGTCGTTCCGTCTTGCCATAATCATTCTCCTTTTGGGATATACCCCTTAGAATAAATTGCTATCGAAAAATGTGTTTACATAAGAATATTATACAACTTTTTTATAAAAAAATCAATTATTAAAAAATGCAAAGAAGTTACAAAGAAAACACATTAAAGTGTTGATATTCAAAGTGCTTAATGATATAATAACTTCGAATTTTTAGTGGTGGAAAAGGAAGTAAATATGGATTTTTTTAAAACACTTTTTAATAATAGAAAACTAGTAATTAAATTAGGAAAAAATGATTTTAGAAATAGATTTGCAGGCACTGGTCTAGGTGCCATATGGGGATTTGCACAGCCATTTGTATTTATGCTTACTTATGTAATAGTATTTCAATATATTTTGCATACAGGAAGTAATGGAAATTATCCTTATGTAGTCTGGTTTTTACCAGGAATGTCTATATGGCTTTTTTGTAGTGATGCAATATTAACTGCAAGTAATTCAATAAGAAATTATAGTTACTTAGTAAAAAAAGTAGTATTTCCAATAGATATTATTCCAGTTATTTCATTAACATCGTCATGTTTTGTAGGAATATTTTTAATGGCAATTGCAATTGTCATATCATCGCTTTTTGGATATATACCAAATATTTTAAATGTAATTTATATATTATTTTGCTTAATATGTTTTATAATTGCACTAACAAGGTTTACATCAAGCATAACAACATTAGTACCAGATTTTGCACAATTATTAAACATAGTTATTCAATTATGTATGTGGTTTACACCTATAATTTGGAATTTAGATATGATAGCAGACAAAATGGGTGGAAAATTAATATATGTTTTTAAAGCATTTCCATTTACTTATTTAGTAGAAGGATTTAGACAAGCATTTATGGAAAATTCAACTATTATAACAGATAATAATGGATTATTTACAATAATTTTTTGGGTTATAACAGTACTTTTATTTTGTTGGGGAAATGTTATATTTAAAAAATCTAAAAAAGATTTTGCAGATGTATTATAAAATGGAAGGTTTAACAAATGGAAAAAATAGATATATTACTTGCAACATATAATGGACAGCAATATTTAAGAGAACAATTAGATAGTATTTTATCACAGAGTTATTCTAATTTTAGATTACTAATTTCAGATGATTTATCAGTAGATAGTACAAGAGAAATTTTAGCTGAATATGTAGAAAAAGATAAAAGAATTATAGTATTTAATCAAGAAAAAAACTTAGGAGTTGTAAAAAACTTTGAATTCTTATTAAAAAAAGTAGAGAGTAAATATTATATGTTTTCAGACCAAGATGATATTTGGAAAGAAAATAAAATAGAAAAATCAATACAAACTCTTGAAGAAACAAATAGTGATTTAGTATATACAGATTTAGAAGTTGTGGATGAAAATTTAAATGTAACTTATGAATCATATTGGAAACTTAAAGGGATTTATAATAAAATAAAAAAATATAATAATTTCGAGAGTTTATATTTAAATAATTTTGTTACAGGGTGTACGATTCTTTCCAAAGGAGAACTTATAAGTGAAGTTCTTCCACTTCCAAATACAAGTAAATTTGTATTACATGATTATTGGATTCCATTAATATTAAGTCAGAAATATAAAATAACATATATAGAAGAACCTTTAATAAAATACAGACAACATAAAAATAATAAAGTAGGATCTAAGAAAAAAACAGATGAATTAAAAAGTTTTGAAGAAATTAGAAGTTTATTTATTAGTGTAAAAATAGAACACTTTACAGTTTTTATTGAAAATGAAGATAAATTTATAGATGAAAAAATCAAAAAATTAAATAAAGAAGCATTAGAATACTATAAAATGCTAGAGAAAAAGAAAAATATCAATTTCAGAAAATGGAACTTATTTTTCAAATTGTATAAGTATGAAGGATTTGTTTATAATTTAGAAAATTTTTTAATACTTAATGTTCCATTTTTAGTAAGATTTCTATTAAAATTTAGAAAGTAAATTTCGAAAGGATATCTATTATATGAGTGATACTGTAATAAAAATTACCAATTTAGTAAAAGAATATAAAATGTTTAAAAGCAAGAAAGATAGATTGTTTGAAACAATTATTCCAGGATATGAAAAACATGATACTTTTAGAGCTTTAGATAATTTAAATTTGGAATTAAAAAAGGGAGAAGTTCTTGGTATACTTGGGAAAAATGGAGCAGGAAAATCTACTCTTTTAAAAATGATTACTGGTGTAGCAACTCAGAGCTCTGGAACAATAGAAGTTAATGGAAAAATAAGTTCGCTTTTAGAACTTGGAGCTGCTTTCAACCCAGAACTTACAGGATATGAAAATATATATCAACATGGACAAGTTATGGGGCTTTCAGATGAAGAAATAAAACAAAAAGAAAAAGAAATTATTGAATTTGCAGACATTGGCGAGCATTTGTCACAACCAGTAAAAACATATTCATCAGGTATGTTTGCTCGTTTAGCTTTTGCCTGTGCAATAAATGTTGAT
This sequence comes from uncultured Clostridia bacterium, assembly GCA_948676835.1. Classification (GTDB taxonomy): domain Bacteria; phylum Bacillota; class Clostridia; order TANB77; family CAG-508; genus Scatovivens. The sequence continues at coordinate 60,280 of CAPOZU010000001.1, read as the reverse complement.
CCAGATATTCTTATAGTAGATGAAGTTTTATCTGTTGGAGATATGGCATTTCAATTAAAATGTTTTAAAAAATTTGAACAATTTAAAGAAAAAGGAAAAACAATTATATTTGTTACACATAATGTTGCAGATGTTTTATCAAATTGTAATAGAGCAATTATCTTAGAAAATGGTAGAAAAACATTCGATGGATCTGTTAAAGATGGAGTAAATAGATATAAAAAAATAATTGTTGGAATAAATCCAGATGAAGATGAAACAAAGAAAATTATAAAAAAAGAAAATGAAAATAATAGTGCTGAATTTTGGAAGGATAAATTAAACAAAAATCCAAACATGATTGAATATGGAAATAATGAAGCAGAAGTTATAGATTATGGAAGTTTTGATAGTGAAGAAAATTTAGTGAATGTTTTTGATAATCAAGATACAATAACTTTTAAATCTAAAGTGAAGTTTTATACTCAAGTTAAAGATCCAATTTTTACTTTAACAATAAAAGATTTTGCAGGAAAAGATGTTGCTGGAACAAATACTAATATAGAGAAAGTTATTACTGGAAAATTTGAAGCTGGAGAAACTGCAATTGCAGAATTTACTCAAAAAATTCCTATAGCTCCTGGAAAATATACAGTTTCATTTAGTTGTACTAAATATAATCTTCAAGGAGATTTAGAGGCATTAAGTAGAAAATATGATGCGCTTTTAATTGAAATAATAACAACTAAAAATACAGTTGGTTTAGTTAGACTAGATTCAGAAATTAAAATTTCTAAAATTTAAAATAAAAAGGAAATAAGTATGGAAGAATTACTTGAATTTAAAAAAAATATTATATCATGGTATCCAATTAAAGAAGAAGATACTGTTTTGCAAGTAGGAGAAAATAGTTATATTCTGCAAGAATTAAAATTAAAAACAAGTAAAGTTAAGGTTACAGAAAACCTTAAAGAAATAACAGATAAATTTGATTATATTACATTAATTGGAACTTTTGAAAAATTAAGTCTAGATGAAATAAAAGATTTATTAGAATGTGCTACGAATAAATTAAATGAAAATGGAAAAATTCTTTTAGCTATGAAGAATAAATTTGCAATGAAATATTTCGCAGGAGATAGAATAAATTTAGATGCAGAAGCTTTTGATAGTATTGTTAAGTCTAATGATAATATTTTGAGTTTATCACAAATAAAGAAAATACTAGAAAATTTAAATCTAAAATATAAATTCTATTATCCATTACCAGATTATGAAATAACTAATGTAATATATACAGATGATTTTTTACCTAATAATGATAATATAGATGCACGAGTATTAACATTTTGTGGTGAAGAAGAATTTTTGAATTTTTCAGAAAGAGATGCTTATAAGCAATTAGTAAGTGCAGATAAAAAAATGTTTCCTTTTTTTGCAAATTCATTTTTTATAGAAGTATCAAAAAATGAAAATTTTGAAGATATTAGATTTGTAAGTTTTAGTATTACAAGAAAAAAAGAGAATAGAATTAAAACTATTATTAGAAAAGACAAGGTATATAAATATGCAGATAATAAAGATGCAATAAATCATATAAATAAAATAGCGAATATCATTAAAATATTAAATGAGTGTAAAATAGAAGTTTTAGGAAATACAAAAAATAATATTATAGAATGCGAATTTTTAAAAGATGCAATATCTTATGATGAGCTTTTAATGCAATATTACAATCAAAACGGATTAGATTGCTGTTTAGAAAAAATAAAAGAGTTTCAAAATAACATTTTAAATAAATTACCAATAGAAAAAGATATTCCAGAAAAAACGGTTTTTGAAAAATATGATGTTGAAATTTCAGGAGAAAAGAAGAAAAAATTACATTTTACAAAATATGGTGTTTTAGATTTAATTTTTCAAAATTGTTTAGTAAAAAATAATAAATTATATATATATGATCAAGAATGGTTTGAAGAAAATGTTCCTATAGAATTCATTTTATATAGAGATATACTATATTTTACAGAACTAAAAAATGTTGAAAATATTGATAAAATTTTAAAAGTACTAAATTTAGAAGATTATGCAAATTGTTTTTATATTTTAGAGGAAAAAATACAGAGCCAAATAGTTGATAAAAATATTTGGGATTTACATATAAGTTCAATTAGAAGAGTTGGTACTACAAAACACATGACAGAAAATCTAGAAGAAAGATTAGGAATTGCGAATAACCTTATTGAAGAATATAAAAAACAGATAGAAGAACTTACAAATCGTATACATGATAAAGATGCAGAACTTGTAAGTTATGCAGATCAATTAAGAAATATATCAAATTCATTATCATGGAAAATTACAAAACCATTAAGAAGTGTATCTGAAAAGTTGCACTCTGGCAATAAAAAGTAGATGAAAGGGAAAATTAAATGAACATAATAGTACATAGAATTAATCAAATTAAGTTTTATATTAAAAAATACGGTTTTATTAAAACTATAAAAAAATGTATAAAAACTGTACTTAGAAAAATTATAAGATTTTTAAAAGGTGAAAAGGATCTGCAATATGGAGATTATGGTGGATGGATAAAACATAATGAACCTAAAGATGCAGATTTAAAAATCCAAATGAAAAAGAAATTTAAGATTGCTCCTAAAATCAGTGTAATAGTACCAATGTATAATACAAAAGAAAAGTTTTTTAAAGACTTAGTAAATTGTATGATTAATCAAACATACTCAAATTGGGAACTTTGTTTAGCTGATCGGAAGTCCAAAACAAAATGAAAATTTGAAAAAATATTATGAAAAAGATGAAAGAATAAAATATAAATTCTTAGGAGAGAACAAAGGAATTGCTGGTAACACAAATGCTGCAATTGAAATGGCGACAGGAGATTATATAGCACTTTTAGACCATGATGATATTCTTGCAGATTATGCTTTATATGAAGTAGTGTATGCTATTAATAAATTTCCTAATTCAGAATTCTTATATTCAGATGAAGATAAAATAGATGAAAATGATAATAGATATGATGCTTATTTTAAACCTGATTTTGCACCAGATACATTAAGATGTCAAAATTATATATGTCATTTTAGTATATTCAAAAAAGAACTAATGGAAAAATTAAATGGTTTTAAAGCAGATTATGATGGAGCACAAGATTATGATATTTTCTTTAGAATGTCTGAAACTGCAAAACCAGAAAACATAACACATATTCCAAAGATTTTATATCATTGGAGAGTTCATAGCCAGTCAACAGCAAAATTAAATAGTCATGCTAAAAATTATGCATTTGAAGCCGGAAAAAAAGCAATTGAAGACCATTTAAAAAGAGTTGGATTAGATGGAGAAGTAAAAGAAGGATGTATAGAAGGAATTTATAGAGTTGACTATAAAGTTAAAGGAAATCCAAAAGTTTCTATAGTAATTCCAAACAAAGATGGAAAAGACATTTTAAAGGTTTGTATAGATTCTATTTTAGAAAAAACTACTTATGAAAATTATGAAATTATTGTTGTTGAAAACAATAGTGATTCAGAAGAAATATTTGAATATTACAAAGAATTAATTAAAAATGAAAAAATTAGAGTTGTAAATTATAATACTGGAAAAGAAATAAACTCAGAGGAAGAAGCTTCTCTTGAATATACAAATAATAATAGAATAAAAGTAAAACCTGGATTTAATTATTCAGCAGTTATTAATTTTGGAACTAGAAATTCAAATGGAGAATATGTAGTTCAACTAAATAATGATACAGAATTAATAACATCAAATTGGTTAGAATTAATGCTTGGCTTCTGCCAAAGAGATGATGTTGGAGCAGTTGGTGCTAAATTATATTTTCCAGATGAAACAATACAACATGCTGGAATTATAGTTGGTATAGGTGGAATTGCAGGAAATAGATTTAAAAGCATTCCAAAAGATGGACATGGATATTTTGCAAAAGAATCTATGATAGAAAACCTAAGTGCTGTTACAGGAGCTTGTTTATTTGCTAAAAAAAGAATTTATGAAGAAGTTGGCTGGATGGATGAAGATTTGGCTGTTGCATTTAATGATGTAGATTTTTGTATGAAGATAAGAGAAAAGGGATATTTAGTTGTATATAATCCATTTGTAGAATTTTGGCATTATGAATCAAAATCAAGAGGGCAAGAAAATACTCCTGAAAAAATAAAAAGATTCCAAGGTGAAATTTGCAGATTTGAACAAAGATGGCCAGAAATTTTAGATAGTGGAGACCCATATTATAATATCAATTTAAGCTTAGATACAGAAGTTTATCACATGAAAAATATTAAAGTTAATTATTATGGAGAAGAAGAAATAAAAAGAAAGAAGAGAAAATGAGTTTAAAAAATAATTTTAATAAAGTTAAATATTATTTCAGACGATATGGCTTTTTTAAAACCTTGCAAAAGGTTTTAAAAAGAATACTTCATATTAAGGAAAATAGAAAAACAAATCAAGAGCAATATAAAATTTGGATGGAAAAGAATAATCCTAAACAAGGAGAATTAGAGTTTCAAAGAAATTTTAAATTTGAATATAAACCAAAAATAAGTATTGTCGTTCCAATGTATAATACAGATGAAAAGTTTTTTAAAGAACTAGTAGAATCTCTTGAAAAACAAACATATTCAAATTGGGAACTTTGTTTAGCAGATGGCAGTCAAGAAAAAAATGAAAACTTAAAAAAATATTATGAAGGAAATGAAAAAATAAAATATAAATTTTTAAATTCTAATAAAGGAATTTCAGAAAATACTAATGAAGCAATAAAACTTACAACAGGAGATTTTATAGGGTTTCTAGATCATGATGATTTACTTTCTCAAGATTGTTTATATGAAGTTGCTAAAACAATAAATAAAATAAAAAATGTAGATTTTATATATACAGATGAAGATAAAATAGATGAAGATGGTGAAAGATTTGAACCGTATTTTAAACCAGATTTTTCACCGGAAACACTAGAATGTAATAATTATATTACTCACTTTGTTGTGGTAAAAAAGGACTTGCTAAAAAAAGTTGGAGTTCTAAATTCAAAATTTAATGGAGCACAAGATTTTGATTTTGTTTTAAGAGCTACTGAAAAAGCAAACAAGATTATACATATATCTAAAATTTTATATCATTGGAGAGTACATAAAAGTTCAACAGCAAATGTTGCAGACGCAAAACCATATGCTTATGAAGCTGGAATAAAAGTTATAGAAGAACATTTGAAAAGAACTGGTAAAAAAGCAGAAGTACAATATGGACAAGATGTTCCAGGAATATATAAAGTAAAATTTGAAGTAAAAGGAAATCCAAAAGTTTCTATTTTAATACCTAATAAAGATAATATAAACTTATTAAAAAATTGCATAGATTCTATTGTAAAGAATACAAGTTATCAAAATTATGAAATTGCTATTATAGAAAATAATAGCAATCAAAAAGAAACATTTGAATATTACAAAGAAGCTAGCCAAAATCCAAAGATAAAAATTTTAGAATATAATATAAATAAAGAATTCAATTATTCCTCTTTAATAAACTTTGGTGTGCAAAATGTTGATGGAGAATTTATATTACAATTAAATAATGATACTAAGTTGTTAACAAAAGATTGGTTAGAACAATTTATCGGATATGCACAAAATAAAGAAATAGGAGCTGTTGGAGCAAGATTATATTATGAAGATAAAACTATTCAGCATGCAGGAATAATAGTTGGATTATCAGGGATAGCTGGAAATGCATTAGTAAATCTTCCATATGGAAAACATGCTTATTTTGGTAGAGAAGCTGCAACAAGAAATGTATCAGCAGTTACAGGGGCTTGTTTATTTTGTAGACGAGAACTTTATGAAGAAGTATGTTTTATGGATGAAGTAGATTTTAAAGTAGCATTTAATGATGTCGATTTCTGTTTAAAGCTTTTAGAAAAAGGATATCGCAATATATATAACCCATATATTGAATTAGTTCATTATGAATCTAAAACTAGAGGATATGAATATACAAAAGAGCAAGAAGAAAGATTTAATAAAGAATGTAATAATTTTAAAGAAAAATGGAAAAAGTTTATTGAAAAAGGTGATCCATATTACAATAAAAACTTTTCTTTAGATACATGTAATTTTGATATTAATATTAATTAAACATAAATGAATATTCAAAAAATAATGAGGAAAATTATGGAAGAAAATAAAAAAGAAAACAAAAATATAACGCTAAAAGTTTTTGAAGCTTTGGAAAATTTTGGGCTATGGATTTTAGAAAAATTATTTTTAAAAAGATTAGCTGATTTATATAGAAATCATATTGAAGGAATGAGATATTTAATTTGTGGTGGATTATCAACAATTGTAAATATTTTAGCATATGTTTTAGGAAGCTATGCCTTTTTTATAGGAGTTAGTGATGCAACACTTAGAGTAAACTTGAGTGAAATATTTGCTTTTATTATGGCTTTGATATTTGCATATTGGGTTAATAAAACTATTGTATTTAACAGTAAATGCGAAAATGTAATATCTTTATTAAAAGAAATTACTTCATTTATAGCTTGCAGAATATTTACAGAAATTATTAGTATTGGAATGATGAATTATGCAGTATATGCTAACATAAATGATATAGTTATGAAAGTTATAGCCAATATTGTTGTAATTGTTTTAAATTTTATTTTAAGTAAAGTATTAATTTTTAAAAAAACAAAAGAAGACTAAATAAATAAAAAAATATTTAGGAGTCTAAATTAAATTTATGAAATTAAAAAAAGAAAAAATGCCATCTAAAAGATATGTTTTAAAAGAAAAAAAAGTAATAAAAAAAGGTAATAAAAAACTTGTAGATGTAAAAATTATTAATAATTCTGCAAGTAAAAATAATGCAGAAAAAGCAGATAGTAATATAATTGAAGAACTTTATAAAGAGAAAATTTATAAAGAAAAGCCTAAATTTACTATTAAAGCTGAAGAAGATGATGGTATTGGAAATCTAGAAAAAAAGTTATGTTTTCAATATGAGCAGGAACTACTTGAAGATGAGATTACGGGTAAAGAAAATATTAGTGAGTTAGAAGAAAAACTACAAGAAAAAAATACACAAAAGCAAGAGGAAAATCAAGTAGATAACAATTTAGAAGAAATTAATGAGAAAAAAGTTTTAGAAAACATAGAAAATAAAAATGAAGAAGAAATTATAGAAATTACAGAAAATAAAAGTAATGAAGAACATGTAGAAACTGAAAACGTAAATAAAGAAAAGAAAAAACTATCTGAAAATATATTTGTACAAGAAATTGTAAAAACGTATAAATCTTTTTTTTCTCATCCAGAAGATATGGAAAAAAATTTTTCTATGTGGTTTGATTCAAATAAAAGATTTGCATTTTTTATTGCATTAATTGTAGGAATTATAACTCATATAACATTTTTAACAGAAATGGTTATGAGTCAAGATGGATTATGGAATTCTATTTGCTATTATCAAGGAGGCATATGGGAAGAACAACTTGGAAGATGGGGATTAGTTATTGTAAATATAATTGTAAATAATTTAGCCCTTCCAAACCTTGTAGGAATAGTTTCAATTTTTCTAATAGCAATATCTACAGTATTTATTGTTGATATTTTAAAATTAAAAAACAAAATAACAATTTTTATTGTATCAGTTGCAATGGTTGTATCACCTACATTAACAGGAACATTACTATATGTATATACATCAGTAGCATATTGCTTGGCAATGCTTTTATCAGTATTAATAGTAAAACTAATATTTAAAGAAAAATATAAAATATTTAATTTTATTTTTGCAATAGTGTTATTTACACTTTCACTTGGAATATACCAAAGTTATATAGGTGTGACTATTGGATTAACTGTAATTAGATTAATAAAAGATTTATTTGATAAAAATATAAGAATAAAATACTTTTTTATAAATTTAATTATAATGTGCTTAATTGTAATAATAGGTGGAATGTCATATAAATGTATTACAGAATATGTTTTACAATATGAAAATTTAGATAAGGCTGAATATTGTGGAATGAATGGTATAACTGTAGGAAGTATTATAAATTCATTAGATAAGAGCGTTCCTCGAGCATATAACGAATTTATAGAATTTTATTTTGGAGATGACATAATTACAAATTCTAATTATGCAAGACAAGAGTTTTATAAATTAATGTTTGCTTCTCTGATTATTTTGGAAATAATTTTAATAATTACATCAGGAATTTGGAAAAATCCATTTAGGATATTGCTTATAATTCTTATGAATATAATATTACCAATTGCTTTGAATGTAATTATAATATTAGCACCGGAAGCTAATATATATATACTTACATCAGCTCAACTAATATTAATTATTCCATTTGTTGCAGTAGTATTGGAAATGTCGGGTAAAAAATGTACATGTATATTTAAATGGCTAGCTGTAATAAGTATGTTTTTAATTATATTTACTTATTATTTAGCTGATAATGCATCATACGCTTCATTAAAATTAAGTTATAATCAAATATATAGTACAAGCATAAGAATGATGGATAGAATAGAACAAACAGAAGGATATTCTCCTGAAAAACCAATAATGATAGCTGGCATAATAGATCATAATGGACCACAATTTTATAGGAGTTCAGATATATATTTATATACCTTAGGATCAATTTTTGATTTGCCAGCATTTCATATAACTTATGAAGGAATGGAAGCAAATTGGACTAAATTTTTTGCAGATTTTCTAGGAATGAAAATAACCTTTACAAATGAAACAACTTATAATGATGTTATAAATTCAGAAGAATTTAAAGAAATGGGAATTTTTCCTGCACAAAATTCTTGCAAAGAAATTTATGGTACAATGGTTGTAAAACTTAGTGATACACCACCAATGCCATAATGAATGCTAAAATATACTATAATATTATTTGAAAAATTAGTAATATATGTTATAATGATAGCAAATTTTGAAATAAAATGAAGAAAGGGATAAAAATATGGATAAAGTAGCAGTATTAATACCATGTTATAATGAAGCAAAAACAGTAAAAAAAGTAGTAGAGGATTTTAAAAAGGAACTTCCAGAAGCTACAATTTACGTTTATGATAATAATTCAAAAGATGGAACAGATAAAATTGCCAAAGAAGCAGGCGCAATTGTTAGATATGAAACAAGACAAGGAAAAGGTAATGTAATAAGAACAATGTTTAGAGAAATTGATGCTGAAGTTTACATTATGGTAGACGGAGACGACACATATCCTGCAGAGAGTGCTAGAGAAATGGTAAAAGCTGTTTTAGAAGAAAATGTAGATATGGTTATTGGAGATAGACTTTCATCAACATATTTTAAAGAAAATAAAAGACCATTCCATAATGTTGGAAATGTTACAGTAAGAGCTCTAATAAATAGAATTTATAAAAGTGATATAAGAGATGTTATGACAGGTCTAAGAGCTTTTAGCTATAAATTTGTAAAAACATTTCCGGTTATGTCTAAAGGCTTTGAATTGGAAACAGAAATGACAATTCATTGTTTAGATAAAAACTTAAAAGTAAAAAATGTAATTATAGAATATAGAGATAGACCAGCAGATAGTCCATCTAAATTAAATACTATACCAGATGGAATTAGAGTTATTAAAACAATATTTGGTTTCTATAAAAATTACAAACCATTAAATTTCTTCTCTTTAATATCATTCTTTATGGCTGTAGTTGGATTAATATTCTTTATACCAGCAGTTATAGAAATGTTCCAAGGAGGAGAAATAAGAGTACCATCAATTATTTTAAGTATGTTACTTTTTGTATGTACACTTCAATCAATGTTTACAGGTTTAACATTAGATAATATTATAAAAAATTCAAAACAAAATTTTGAAATGAGATTAATAGATTGTGAAAGAGAATTAAAAGATAGAACAAAATAAAAGGAAGGATAAGACAAATGAGTTCAGTTAAAGTGTCTATAGTTGTACCAATCTACAACTTAGAAAAATATGTACCTAGATGTTTAGATGCATTAGTAAATCAAACTTTAGAAGATATCGAAATTATTTGTGTAAATGATGGTTCTAAAGATTCAGCACCACAAATTATTGAAGATTATAAAAAAAGATATCCAAATAAGGTAAAAACATTTCATAAGGAAAATGGTGGAGAATGGTCTGCTAGAACTTATGGATTAAAACAAGCAACAGGTGAATATGTAGGCTTTATTGATAGTGATGATGTTCCAGAAGTTACTTGGGCAGAAAAATTATATAATGCTGCAAAAGAAAATGATGCTGATATAGCATTTTGTGGATATGATAGAGTAGATTTAGACACAGGAAAAACTGTATCTACAGAAATGACTCAATATGGAACTATGAATAAAGAAGTGGATTGGAATGATGATTTTATTGTTTATGCAAATCCTTCTTTGTGGAATAAATTATATAGATTAGATAAAGTAAAACATCTAGAATTCTTACCATTTAGAGGATGTAACGATACTCTATTTTTAATACATAGTTATATGGATGGAGTTAAAAAATTAACATTTATTCCAGATGTTTTGTATCATTATTACTTGCGCTCAAGCTCACAAATACATTCTTTAAACTCTAGAGATATTGAAAACTTAAAAAAATATTTATTAGTAACAAAAGAGCACGCAGAGAGGATTGGAAAATATGATGAGTATAAAGAAACATTAGCAAGTATGGCGTTTTTACATTTGGCAATATCTTGGGCATTTATGCTTTCATATGATAAATCTGTTAAAATAAATGAAGCATTAAAAGATGTTATAAAATATTTAAATGAGAATTTTCCAGAATGGAAAAATAGTAAACATTATAAGATTTCTCATTGTTTCCCTAAAGGATTAAAATTTATTTGTATTTGGGGAGTACACTTCTTCTATAGAATTCATTTGCCAATTGTGTATATTTGGGTTAATAGATTCGTTTTAGATATACTTAAATTAGAAGTTAAATGGTAAAATTTTGAAAATAATCATCATCTGCCTAGCAATATAATAATTCTTTTCAAAATTTAGAATTTATAAAGGATATTAGATATGACAGAAAAAATTAATAAAATGTATGATAGTATTGTTAAAAATGTGAAAAAATTTATTGGTAAAGATAATTTTACAAAAACAAAAGCGTTTTTAGTTTGTGCTTTTGCATGTATTTTATCAGTAGTATGTGAATATACGATATTCAGGATTTCGCATCCTGAATATATTTCTAAAGTAAGAATGATTATAGTTGCAATCATTTTTGCTTTTATAGGGATACATTTCGTATTTAAAATTTCAAAAATGTATGAATTTATTCATAAAAATAGGTACAAAATTGCTTGTGCCTTTTTGTTGTTTGTAAGTGTCTTTAAATTATCAGGTTCATCCATAGTTGAATTTAATAGATTAATACAACCTAATAATGATGATAGAAAATATCACACTATTCTTGGACAATCTAGAATGATTAGGACAGATGAATGGGCTACATCAACAACATATATATTATCTCAAAGTCAATCTGATACTCCATTTAAGTATTTTTCAGATGTTTTAAGAGGAACAAATACAGATATGTTTGCAGTATCTAATAGTCCAGTATTTGATATTTTAATGCTTGGAAGACCTTTTCAAATAGGATTTATGTTATTTGGAAATAGTATAGGACTTAGCTTTTATTGGTATATTCGTTTAGTAGCAATGCTTTTGGGGTCTTATGAATTATGTTTGATTTTAACTAAGAAAAATAAAAAAGTTTCACTTTGTGGAATGTTAGTTATAACATTTTCATCAGCAGTACAATGGTGGTACTGTATGGATACACTTATTTGGGGACAAATTGTAGTTATTCTTATAAATAAATTTATGCAAACTGAAAAGAAAAGAAATAAATACTTATGTGCATTGGGAATACTTGTTTCAGGATTATCCTATGTATTTGTATTTTATCCTGCTTGGCAAGTATCTTTTGGATATTTGTTTTTAGCCTTAGTAATTTGGATAATGATTAAAAATATAAAATATGGTTCTTATAAATTTACAGCTCATGATATAGCTCTTATATGTATAACTATTTTAGCTATCATATTATTACTTGGAAGATGGTATATCTTATCAAAAGATACTTTAGTAGCTGAAATGAGTACAGATTATCCTGGAGAAAGACAGGAAATTGGTGGAGGAGCAAGAAATATATATGCATATTTCTATGATATTTTCTTGCCAAAATATTATTTCGGAAATCCTTGTGAAGTTTCAAGTATGTTATCATTTTTTCCAATACCAATGATACTTGGATTAGTATATGTATTAAGAAATAAAAAAGATTTACACTTTTGGATTCCAATGTTAGTTGTCTCAGGATTTTTAAGTATTTGGTGTGTATATGGATTCCCAGTATGGCTTGCAAATATAACAAAGATGTCTATGACAACAGCTGGAAGAGTATCAATTCCACTTGGAACAGCTTGTATATATATGTTGATTTACTTAATTGGAAATATTGAAAAAGAAGATAAATTATTAAATAGGAAATTAACATATGTTTTAACGGTTTTATTTACTGTGTTTATTGCATATAAAGCTAAGTCTACTCTTAGTGTAATAGATCCAAATTATTTAGATAGTTTTAAAATGCTTGTTGCATTAGAAATTTTTGGAGCAGCAATCTATACTATTTTAAATATAAATAGCGAGAAAATAAGAAATTATTGTATATATGGTTTGATTATAATTGCTTTAATGTCTGGCTTAACAGTAAATCCAGTTATTAGTACAACAAATATTTTTTATACAAAACCAGTTGCAATTAAAATGAACGAGATAAAGCAAAATAATCCTGATGCAATATGGATAGTTACTGATGGAGGCTGGTATCTTAATGATTATCCATTAGCATCTGGGATTAAAGTATTAAATTCTACAGCAGTATATCCAAATATAGATTTATTTAAAACTCTACTTGGTGAAGAAAAAGCAGAGGAAAAACGTGAAATTTATAATAGATATTCTCATATTATTGTTCAAATAGTTGATGAACCAACAGATGTAGAATTAATGCATGCTGATTGTATTATGCTCAAATTAAATTATAAAGACTTAGAAAAAATTAATGTAAAATATATTCTTTCAACACAAGATTTTGAAGAGAAAGATTTTGAAGAAAAATTTTATGAAGAAATATATAATCAAGATAAAATCTATATATATAAAGTAATGGAAGGTAAATAAGTAAATGGAAAATAAAAAAGTCGCTGTAATAATGTCTACTTATAATGGAGAAAAATTTGTTAGAGAACAATTAGATTCAATAATAAATCAAACATATAAAAATGTTGAAATAGTTGTTAGAGATGATGGCTCTTCAGATAATACAGTAGCTATTATAAAAGAATATCAACAAGCAAATAAGAATATAACATTACATGAAGGAAAAAATTTAGGTTTTGTAAAAAGCTTTTTCGAACTATTAAAATTAGCAGATGCTGATTATTATTCATATGCAGATCAAGATGATGTATGGATTGAAAATAAAATTGAGCTTGCAGTTGAAGAATTAAATAAATTAGATGATTCAAAACCTAATATGGTATTTGGAAATTCTGATTATTACAATGAAGATATGAAGTTTATAGGTAAAGGAGAGAAAAATAAGAAATATTCTTTCCTAAAAGCATTATTTGCTTGCTGTGGTCAAGGAATGACAATGACAGTAAATAAAAAAACAAGAGATATGATTATAGAAAATAATCCAAAATCATGTTTCTTTCATGATTGGTGGACATATCTTTTATGTGTGGGGCTTGGAAATGTTGCTTACAACAATGTAACTACAGTAAAATATAGGAGAAGAAAAGAAAATGCAACATCAGAAGGTCAAGGTTATATAAGCTTATTAATGTGGAGAATAAAAAATCTTTTATTAAAAGATGGAATGCAAGATATAAAGCAACAAATGATAAATTATAAAGATTATTATTATTATCAATTATCAAAAGAAAATAGAGCGATTATAGATTTATTTTCAAGTGATTATAACTTAGAAAATTCATTTAAGAAAGCTTTTTATCCAAAAAGAATTAGAAACAGATTAATAGATGATATTATGATAAGAGTAATATTTTTGATGGGAGTATTATAATGAATTCAGAAAAGAAATTATTTCTAAAGAACTTTATTTGGAATAGTTTAGGAACTGGAATAAATTCATTTAACTCATTGTTTTTCTTAATTATAGTAACAAGAGTTAATGATATACAAACTGCTGGTATATTTTCAATTGCTTATGCAACAGCAACAATTCTTTATACTTTAGCAATGTATTCTGGAAGGCTATGCCAAGTAACAGATATAAAGAATAAAATAAAAGACAATGATTACATTGTTACAAGATTTTTAACTTGTATATTAATGCTTATAGGTGCGACAGGATTTTTACTACTAAAACAATATAGTGGATTTAAAACAACAATATTTGCATTGCTTGCTATATTTAAAGGCTTAGAAGCATTTTCAGATATACTTTATGGTGTAATGCAGAAAAATGATTTATTATATAAATCAGGAATGTCTTTAAGTTTAAAAGGATTTATAGGAATTGCAGCTTTTTTAGTTGTTGATCTAATTACAAGAGATTTAAGACTTGCTTGTTTATCTGTTATAATAGTAAATCTCATTATTTTAATAGTATATGACTATTTAATGATTTCTAAAAAATTAATAGAGCCAGATAAAGTAAATAAAGAAAATGTTTTATCAATTATAAAAAGTGAATTTTTCGTTTTTGTAAATTCATTTGCTGGAATATATATATTAAATGCTCCAAAATATGCAATAGATAGTTTCTTAACAGAAGACATCCAAGCTATTTATGGATATATAATGATGCCAGCAACAGTTATGACATTATTTACACAATTTATAGTAATGCCATTTTTAGGTAATTTAAAAGAATTATATGAACAAAATAAATTAAAAGAAATCGAAAAAATAACTTTAAAAATAAAATTAATAGTTATAGCTTTTGGAGCATTTGCAGTTCTTGCAGCATTTTTACTTGGACCAGAATTTTTAGGATTAATTTATGGACTTGATTTAACAGCATATAGAATGAATTTATGTGTAATTATAGGTTCTTATATATTCTATGCTATATCATATATAAATTTAGTAACATTAACAACAATACGCCATACATTTGTACAATTTGTTATTTATATAATTTCAATGATAGTTGCATTTGCAGGCTCAAATATTTTAGTTGGAAATTTAAATTTAGGAATAAATGGAGCAACATTTTCATGTACAACAACGCTTGCTTTCCAATTTGTTTTATACACAATAGTTACAAAAGTAATTTTATATAAAGAGAAAAAGCTTAGTAAAATAAAAAATACAAAAGAAGAACAATAATTTAGAGTTTACAATAAAGTTTAAAATGAAGTTAAAGTAGAGGTAAAACAATGGGAATATTTTACATACTTAGTTTAATAGCTTTAGTTTTAGGTTTTTTATTTTATAAAAAATCTGATGAGAAATTAAACTTAATAAAATGGATAATTATAGCTGTAGTATCAATTTATGCATATAATATTACTCTTGGTATGATTTTGGGATTACTTAATATTACAGCACATATTTGGCTTTTAGCAATAATTAATATAGGAATAGGTGCTGTTTTAGGCGGAAAAGCCGTTATAAAAAAAGATTTTCAAAAATATAAAATTACTAAATATGATATAGTAGGTTTGGTAATTCTATTTGCCATATTTTCAGTAATGTTTGTTAAAGACTTATACATATATAAAGGAAATATTGCTCATCAAGCAGTAGATACAGCTGTTCATTATAGAGCAGCAAAACATTATTCAGATAACTTAAAAATATTTATAAATGTTGAAGATAAAACATTTTTCAATTTTAATATAATGCAAACTGGAGCATATATAAATGATGGTATTTTTATGAATGTAATACACGGTATTACAGGTTTAGAGTATGTATACATATATCAAATATTTGAAACTTTAACACTATTTTTATGTGGACTATCTTTGTATGCAGTTTTTGCAGAAAAGATAAAAAATAAAAGAAGTTTAATAGCAAGTTTAGTATTAATTGGATTATACATATATGGTTTTCCATATAATTCTTGGATTTATGGATTTTCATATCTTTCTGTTGGAATAGTGATGGCAACATTATTATTATCAGTAGTTGAAAGCTTATACTCAAACGAAAAAATTAAAAAAAGAATTACTATACCACTTGTTGTAATGACAGCTACTGGACTAATTTTCTCATATTGTTTATTTGTACCAGCAATATTTGCTTCAATATGTATATTCTGTTTTTTAAAAGATTTATCAAATAAAGAATCAAAAAAATATTTAAAATTCTTTGGAAAAACAACATTAATTATAACTGGATTATTATTAATAGTAACAGCAGCTCGGAATAGGATATTTATTTATACCATCATTTTTTATAGAAGGACAAACTGATTTAATAAATGCTCTTAAAATAGATGGTGAAATTTATACAGGAAAATTAATAAATTTAATAGTTTATATTCCATTTGCAGTCTTATATTTTTCGGAAATAATTAAGAGAATAAAAAATAGAAGTTTAAGATATCAAGATATATTTTCAATAATAATTGTTGCATATTCTGCGATTCTTTATTTAGGAATGCTTAATAAATTAGTTTCTGTTTATTATTTAATGAAAACATTTTATATATTATGGATAGGAATATTTGCTGCAACTATAGATTTAGTAAATACATATAGCAAAGAAAAATTATTTAGAATAGATGTAATAATAATTTTTGCAATATATGTGTTATGGGTATTTAGAGGATTAGTATTAAGCAGTGCAAGAGTTGTTGATTTAATATTACTTGCAAAAATATTCTTAGTTTTACTACTTGCAATGTTTACAGTTTTACCAGAGTATGTAAAATACATAGATTTAACAAAATTTAATAAATTACCTGAAAAATTTAGAAAAAAAATTGAAATAAAATCAATAAAGATTTCAGGTGGAACTTACATAATTATTTGGGCAATATTTGTATGCTCTTGGACAGGCCTAAAATCAGGAAATCTACTTGAGGTTAATGTAAGAAATTCACTTCCAAATTTTGTTCGGAATGTATTTTGAAGAGAACTGTGACCGTAGAAATAGAGTTGAACTAATGAATAGTTTTAATAAGAATGAAATAGATGTTGTTTTATATGCAAAAGAAAATTTAAAAGATATGGACTGTGAAAATACTCAATTAATGACAAATGGTTCATATTTTGAAAGAATTTGGGCAACGGCTGTACTTGAAATTTCAAGTAATAAATTACCATATGAGATGGTAGTTCAAGATACTCATATATATAACTTAGAAGAAACTTTAGAAAATGAAGATAAAAAATATATTGTAAAAATCTCAAGTGATGAATTAGTTAGAATGACTGAATATAAAGCTTGTTTAGAAGAAGCAAAAGAAAATGATCAAATAGAGATTTTGTTTGAAAATGAAAATGGATTTGTGGCAAAAATAAATCGATAATTATAATAGTAATTCAATATTAATTCAAAATATAAAATAATATTTTTCTTTGCCCCTTGGTGTCGCAACTTGCTAGTTGTAAATTATATTCTATAATTTACACATATATGATAGTTGCTCCAATTCGCACTCACTTCGTTCGTTTGGTCGCTTACGCGGGGCTTTTGAAAAATAATTTTATATGATTGAATTATATAAGAAATAAAAAATATAATTATCAATTTATTTTTAAGAAAGGTAGAGAATTTATGATAGCCTTATTTTATATTATAACTGTTGTAGTAATGCTTACTGCATTTATATTAGTTAAAAAGAATGATGAAAAAGTGAATTTAATTAGTTGGTGCATTTTTTCAGGAATTGCATATCTAGGATTTAATATTGCAGTATGCATGATATTTGGAGTGTTAAATATTACAACTAATTTATTATTTTTATCAGTTGCAGATTTGGTTGTTTCTGGATTATTTGGTTTCAAAATTTATAAAGATAAAGGAATTCAAAGTTTTGAAATAAGAAAAAGAGATATTGTGGCAGTAATTATATGTTTAGCAATTGTTGGATATATGGGAAAAACACAATATAGGCCTTTTGATAGAACCGTTGCAAATGCATCTGTCGATGTTTCAATGCATTATAGTGCAGCTACAAATTTTGCAGATAATATGAAAGTTTTAGCAAAAATTGATAATAAAACAGGATATAATTTTACAACAATGCAAACAGGAGCATATATAAATACTGGTATTTTTATGAATATAATGAGAGATTTAAAACCAGATTATAAAGAATATGCTACATTTAAGATATTTGAAATGGCTGTATTATTATTAAATATAGCAGGATTTTATATGCTTATATCAGATAAATTAAAAAATAAAACAAACTATATTATTGGAATTGTATTTTTAATTTTATATGCATTTGCATATCCTTATACAAGCTTATTATATGGATTCTCATATTTAAGTGTTGCAATAGCTTTTACTACTGGGTTATTTTATCTTGCAAAAGTATATGATAGTGGTATAAATAACAAATTTTTAATAGGTTTAATAGTTTTAATGGGAATTGGAGTTATATTTTCTTACTGCTTATTTGTACCAGCTTTATATGCGTTTATTTGTATATATGCTTTTATAAAAGATTTACAAAAAAAGCAAGAAAAGAAATATTTAAAATTCTTTGGAAAAAATACTTTAATTATAACTGGTTTACTTTTAATAGTTACAGTACTTTCAATTTGTTATTTAGTAATACCAACTTTTACATTAAGTGACCAAAATAAGCTAACAGATGCAATAGGATTTGATGGAGGAATATATAAATCTTTTTATCAAGACTTTTTATTCTATATTCCATTTATAGTATTATTTATATATACTTGTTTTAAAAATAAAAAAATTGATTATAAATTAATTGCAGGTGGATTACTATTATTCCAAACTATTATAGAATTTATAGGACTTGCAAAAGGATTTGTATCTCCATATTATTATTATAAAATTTATTACATTATATGGATAATTGCAGTAGAGATTGCAGTAGATATGATGTGTGAACTTGATAATAACAAAGAATTAAAAGTAATAATGATATCAGGACTTACTATGTGGGTTTTAATTATATATGCTTGCACTTCTAGAATAGAAGTTACTGTTCAAGAAAGATGTCCTGGATTAATAGAAATATGGAAATTAGATTCACTTGCTGGAATATATTTTGATACAAATATATCAGCAACAAACAACATAAATCATTCATGTTTAGTAAATTCAGATAGATTAGATTTAGCAGAAGAAATGGGAAAAATAGAAGGAATGACATTAAAAAATATGTTAGTAGGTGGAATGAATACTAATTGTAAGGCATGGATGTATGTTATATCTAGAATAGAATGTGGTGGAGAATCTATAAATGATCTTCAAAAAGCAGTTGTTGAAACAACAGTAGAAAATTGGCTTGAAACTGCAGAAAAAGAATACTTCGTGTTGTATACTGGAGAAAAATATGAAACAACAGATGAATATGAACTATTATTCCAAAATGATGCTGGAGTTATATTAAAGAAAAAATAATTTATGGAGAAAAATATGAAAGTAGCAGTTATTATTGTAAATTACAATGATGCAGAAGATACATTAAAATATGTAAAAAAAATAACTGAATATGAAACAATAAATAGAATTGTAGTAGTAGATAATAAATCTACTACTACAGGTACTTTTGATAAATTAAAAGAATTAGAAAGCTCAAAAGTGAAAGTAATTGAATCAGATAAAAATGGTGGATATGATTATGGTAATAATTTTGGTATAAAATACTTAGACAGCATAAATGAAGAATTTGATTACTATATTATTTCTAATCCAGATATAGAAGTGTCAGAAGATGCAATAAAACATTGCTTAGATGTAATTAACTCGAATGATAAAATTGCTGTAATAAGTCCTAGAATGTTAAATAAAGATAGAAATCCAATACGAAGAAGTAGTTGGAAAATTAGAACATTTGGATTAGATGTAGTACATTCAACAAGGCTTTTAGAATTATTGCTTTATAAAGTTTTAAGAAATGGTGAATACTCAAATAAAGAATATGAAGTAGAAAAGCTAGAAGTAGAAGCAATTTCAGGAGCATTTTTTGTAATAAAAGCAAATATTTTAAAAGAAATTGGATTATTAGATGAGAACGTGTTTTTATTTTATGAAGAAGATATTCTAGCACATAAATTAAGAGATAGAAATTATAAAACTATAAGTTTAAACTCAGAATATTTTATTCATTATGAAAGCCAAACAATAGGAAAATCTTTAAGTTATTATAGAAAAATGAAGCAAATGTTTAAGAGTAAAATGTATTATCATAAAACTTATAATAAAATTAATTTATTACAAATTTCTTTATTTCATATATTAAATGTATGTAGAAAGTTAGAATTGCTAATAGAAATACCAATTAGAAAATTATTAAATAAGTAACAAAAAAAGCCAATGGGGAATTTTCCGTTGGCTTTCTTGATGTAAATTAACTCATTACGTTTGTGTTAAAACTTTATAAAATATATTGTAAAAAAAAGTATTATATGATATAACAGCCATATATAGATTGGGGGAAACCTTTGAAAAAGAATATAAAAAACTACGATTTAGATAATTTAAAAGAAGAATTAAAATTAATTGGAGAAAAGCCATTTAGAGCAGAACAAATCTTTAAATGGATATATCAAGATAAAGCAAGTTCTTTTGATGAAATGACTAATCTATCATTAGAATTAAGAAAAAAACTAGATGAAAACTATACGTTAGGTAATTTTAAAATTGTTCATAAATTAGTATCTGTTGATGGAACAAAAAAATATTTATTTGATTTGCAAGATGGGGAAAGAAACTTAATTGAAAGTGTACTAATGGAGTATCATCATGGTTATACTATATGCGTATCGAGTCAGATTGGTTGTAAAATGGGATGTAAATTCTGTGCATCAACAGGAATACCATTTTCAAGAAGTTTGGAGCCTGGAGAAATTGTAGAACAACTATTAGCTATTGAAAAAGATTGTAATATAAAAATTTCAAATATAGTATTTATGGGAATTGGTGAACCACTAGACAATTTTGAAAATGTAATGGAATCTATTAAAATAGTAAATAATCCTAAAGGATTAAATATAGGAGCAAGACACATAAGTATATCAACAAGTGGAATTGTTCCAAGAATATATGAATTAGCAGATAAGCATATGCAATGTACATTATCAGTATCATTACATAGTAGTAATAACAAAACTAGAAGTTCAATGATGCCAATAAACAATTGCTATCCTATTGAAGAATTAATGGAAGCATGTAAATATTATATATCAAAGACTAATAAAAGAATTTCTTTTGAATATGCTTTAGCAAAGGATAATAACGATAACTTAGAAGATGCTAAAGACTTAGTAAAATTATTAAAAGGAATGCTTGCACATGTTAATTTAATACCAATAAATAAAATTGATGATGGAAAATATACCAAAAGTACAAATGAAAATATAATTAAATTTAGAGATTACCTAAATGACCATGGAATTGTAGCAACAATTAGAAGAGAACTAGGATCAGACATAGCAGCTGCATGTGGTCAATTAAGAAAACAAAATCTTAAGTAAGCAAGAGGTGATGAGATGAGGATTTTAGCAAAATCTGATATAGGCAAAGCTAGAGAAATGAATCAAGATAGTTACTATGTTTCAGATTTAGAAAAAGATGAAATTAAATTATATATTTTAGCAGATGGAATGGGTGGATATAAAGGTGGAGAAATTGCCAGTTCTCTAGCTGTTGCAAGTGCAAGAAATTTTATTTTTAATAATTTTCAAAAAACAAGAAAAGATAGAGAAAGTATTTCAAGTTTAGTAAGAGAAGCAATAGAATACGCAAATATGATAGTATTTGAAAAATCTCAGGAAGATGAAGAACTTCACGATATGGGGACTACAATTGACCTTTGCTTAATATATAATAATAAGGTATTTATAGGGCACGTAGGAGATAGTAGAGTTTATAGAATTAGAAAAAATATCATGAGAAAACTTACTACAGATCACAGTTATGTTGAAAAATTAGTAAAAGAAGGAACAATTACAAAAGAAGAGGCTTATAATCATCCTAAAAAAAATATGTTAATGAAAGCTTTAGGATGCAGTGCTTTGGTTGAACCAGATATACTATGTAAAGGATTTTTAAAAGATGATATATTACTTATGTGCTCAGATGGTTTAACAAATATGCTTAGAGAAAGCGAAATCTATAGTCTTTTATTAAATAATCCTAATAATCCAGAAGAAGCATTAATAGAAAATGCAAATAATCTTGGTGGTTATGACAATATAACAACAATTATAGTTGATAATATTGATGTCAGTGATGAGGAGAGATAAAGTTATGAATCTTATAGGAAAAATGTTGAATAACAGATATGAAGTATTAGAAAAAATAGGTAATGGTGGTATGGCTACAGTTTATAAAGCAAAATGCCATGTTTTAAACAGATATGTAGCAATAAAAATTCTAAAAGATGAGTTCACAACAGATAGTGAATTCATAAAAAAATTCAATACAGAAGCACAATCAGCAGCAAGCCTTGCACATCCAAATATAGTTCAAATATATGATGTATGTAATGAAGATAATTTATATTATATAGTTATGGAACTTATCCAAGGAAAAACTTTAAAAGAAATAATAAACGAAGATGGGATTTTATCTTGGAAATGGTCTGTAAATATTGCAATTCAAATAGCTTCTGCATTAGAAACTGCACATAAGAACAATATAATACATAGAGATATAAAACCACATAATATAATAATTACAGAAGATGGAATTGCAAAAGTAACAGATTTTGGTATTGCAAAAGCTGTTTCAAATTCAACAATAACTGCTTTTGGAACAACAATAGGTTCAGTACATTATTTTTCACCAGAACATGCAAGGGGTGGATACACAGATGCAAAATCAGATTTATATTCATTAGGTATTGTAATGTATGAAATGCTTACTGGAAGAGTTCCATTTGATGCAGATACACCAGTATCAGTAGCATTAAAACAAGTTCAAGAAGAACCAGTAGATCCAATTAAATATAATGAAAATATTCCTATAAGTGTAAATAGAATAATTTTAAAAGCAATGCAAAAAGATCCAAACTTAAGATATCAAAATGCTACAGAAATGCTTAAAGATTTATCTTTAGCATTAAAAAAACCAAATGAAGATTTTGTTGAACTAGCTATTAGATCAGATGATTCACCTACACAAAAAATTCCAACAATTTATGAATTAGAAATGGAAAAAAACAATGATAGAAAAGCACCAAGAGTAAGTGAAAATCAATCAAACAGAAAAAAAGAAAATAAAGTAAAAGAATTTTATAAAAACCATAAATGGGCAAAACCAGTTACAATAGTTTTAGCTGCAATTTTATTATTTGTTGGTGCAATGTATGGAACAATAGCAATTTTGAATGGTTCGAGACCAGCTCAAGAACAAATTCCAAATGTTTCAGGAACTAATAATGAAGCAAGACTTACAAAAGATGAGGCTGTTAAATTATTAAATGATTTAGGATTTAAAGAAATTACTATAGAAGAAGAATATCATGATGAAGTTGAAGAAGGATATGTTATTTCTCAAACTCCAGAATATAAATCACCATTTAAAATTAATGTTACACAACCAATTACTTTAACTGTAAGTAAAGGTCAAAAGATAGTTACACTTCCAAAGAAAATGAAAGGCAAAAAAGTAGAAGATGTAACCAAAGAATTAGAAGCATTAGAATTAAAGTATGAATTAATAGAAACAAATAGTGAAACTGTAGAAGCAGGGATAGTATTAGAAGTAGACCCAGAAGAAGGAGAAGAAATCACAGCTGCAACAGAAATTCAAATTACAGTAAGTATAGGTAGTGCTTTTAAAGATGTTGTAGTACCAAGTGTTATGAATAAATCAGAAGCAGAAGCTGTTGCAACTTTAAAAGATTTAAATTTAGTAGTTGATGTAACATATGAACAAGATGCCAATAAATCTGATGGAATAGTTACTGCACAAAGTATTAATGCTAATAAAACAGTAAAAGAAGGAGATTCTATTAGTATTACTGTAAACAAACAACCTAAAAAAGCCACACTAACAATTAATGTTAACTTGAAATCTTTAACTGGATATACAGAACCAAAACCAGAAACAGGAACATCAGTTGACGAAAACGGAAATACAATTCCAACAACTACAACACCAGAAATTGAAAAAGGAACAGTTGTTATTGAAGTTGGAGATGATACAATATTAAGTGATACTTACCTAATGACAAAAACTGATATTTCAAAAACATGGACAGCAACTGGTGTCAAAACAGTAAAAGTAAAAGTAAATGGGGTTACAAGATTTACAGATACTGTAGATTTCAATAATGGTGATCAAGTAATAAATGTAAAATAAAAATAAGTGAGGCATGACAGAATACATGCCTCATTTTATCAAGAAGAAAGGAGGGAAAGTATGACAGAGATATCAGCATCAGTTTTAACAGTAGAAAAAGATAATGCCACAACTACTTTTTATAATTTAGAGACAGGAAAAGTAAATTATTTTCACATTGATGCCATGGATGGGAAATTTGTACAAAAAAATAATCTTGAATTAATGAAAGATTATGCATTAACTATTTCTCATATTTCAAATTTAGGTTTGGATGTTCATTTAATGGTTGAAAATGTTGAAGAGATTGCAGATGAATATTTAATGTTAGAACCAGAAGTACTAACATTTCATATAGAAGCAACAAAAAATGAAGAAAGAACCAAAAATTTAATTGAATTAATAAAAAATTCAGGCACAAGAGTAGGAATTGCTATAAGTCCAGAAACTAAAATAGAAGAAATAAAACCATATTTAGAATGTATTCATATGGTTCTAGTTATGACTGTAGTTCCAGGAAAAGGAGGGCAAACTTTAATTCCTGAAACATTAGAAAAAGTTAGAGAATTAAAAGAATATATTACTGAAAATAATATAGACATAGATATTGAAGTTGATGGTGGAATAAATGATATTACATCACAGAAAGCAATTGATGCAGGGGCTAATATTTTAGTTGCTGGAAATTATCTTGTATCAGCAGAAAATATAAGTGAAGCTGTAAAAAAATTAAAGTAAATGGAGAGAAAATTATGAAAAGATTATTAAAATTAAGTCTAATAATAGTAAGCATACTATTATTGTTATTACAAAACTGTTGTTATGCAACAAATAATATACCAGAATCAAATGGACAAGAAGAAGGAATACCAGCAGAATGGGCAAGAACTTTAGATCCAAATGTATCACAAGAAGATATGATTCTTGATGGAGCAAATGAAGCATTATATTCTTCAAATGAAAATGAAGGAATTATGCTAATAAATGAAGAAGATGGAATTATGCCAATTAGTGATGATATTGAATTGTCAGGAAACGTTATAGATAGTGATGTATATTTATGTCAGCAAGATGTTTCAATTGCAAACCAGATAAATGGAAATGTTTATGCAATTGCAAAAAATGTAAATATTTCATCAGAATATTTAAATGGAAATGTTTTTATTATTGGTCAAGATGTTACAATTAAAGGTTATGTATATGGTAGTGTATATGTAATTGGAGAAAATATTAATATTGAATCTGAATGTACAGGTACTGTATATGCATTAGGAAAGAATATAACACTAGCAGAAAATGCTACAATATTAGGTGATTTGAAAGTTTCAGCAGGAAGTTTATATGTTAATGGAAATATAAATCGTGAACTTGATGCATATGTTGAAAATATAAATGTATCTGACAAATCTGAATATATAGGTAAAGGTCATGTATCTTATTCAAAAGAATTTACTGATCCAAATGGAATATTAGAATCAGTAAATGTAGAAATTCATAAAGATTCAGATGAAAAGGTAGAAGATTTAAAAAATGTAATTGTATTAAATCAAGTTAAAAGTGAAGTAATATCAATAATATCTACAATAATTATTATTGGAATAATATATTTGGTAATTAAAAATAGACAAATTGAAAAAGTAGAAAATTACACACGTGAAATAGGATTCGGAATTGGAAAAGGATTTTTATGGTTAGTTGCAACACCAGTAATTTCAATTATACTATTATGTACAGTAATAGGAATACCAGTTGCATTACTTGCAATTACAATGTATATTATAGCAATTTGTATAAGTATACCTGTGGCATCATTAAGAATTGCAGAAATGATTTTTGCTAATAAACCAAAAGATAATAAAATAATATTACTTTTATATGCAATTGCTGTATATGTTGTGATAAAAGTTGTTGCATATATACCTGTAATTGGAGGAATAGTAAGCTTCTTAGTTGTTTTATATGGAATTGAAAGTTTAGTAAAATATATTTTTCCTTCACAAAATAAAAAAGTAAAGAAAGAAAATGAAGTAGTTATAGAAGAAAATAATAAATAGGAGCAATAATGAAAAGCAAAAAAGTAGCAATAGAAATAATAGAACTTATGAAAAAAACATACCCAGATGCAACATGTAGTTTGGACTTTGAAACACCATTTCAAATGGTAATTGCTGTAATGCTTTCAGCTCAGTGCACAGATGAAAGAGTAAATAAAACGACGCCAGAACTATTTGCAAAATATCCTACTGCAGAAGCAATGGCTGTTGCAGATATCAAAGATTTAGAAAAAATAATTCATCCATGTGGATTTTATAAAAATAAAGCAAAAAATATGAAAGCTTGTAGCCAAAAACTAATTCAAGAATTCAATGGAATTGTTCCAGAAACGATGGAAGAACTTCAAAGTTTACCAGGAGTAGGAAGAAAGAGTGCAAATGTAGTTATGCTAGAAGCTTTCCATAATCCTCAGGGAATTGCAGTAGATACACATGCTAAAAGAATTTCTAATAGAATCGGTTTTTCAAAAGAAACAGAACCTGAAAAAATAGAAAAGGATTTATTAAAAGTATTTTCAAAAGAATACTACTATGATGTAAATCATTTATTTGTATGGCATGGAAGAAAAACTTGTGATGCAAGAAAACCAGATTGTGAAAATTGTTGTGTAAAGGAATATTGCAATTGCTATTTGTGTGAGTAAATTTTGCTAATTATAATAATGATATAGAAAATTTCTAATATGATATTGTACAATATTTATTAAAATTTATATTTAATATAATTCATGAAAATGTTTTATATTATTTTCTTATACACCTTGGTGTCGCAACTTGCTAGTTGTAAATTATAAAATTCTTTTATAATTTACATAGCCTCGATAGTTGCTCCAAATCGCACTCACTTCGTTCGTTTGGTCGCTTACGCGGTGTATTTAAAAATAATATAAAACATTTTCATGAATTTAGATAAAGACATAAAATTGAAAAATATCTTAAAATATCATATTAAAAATTGTTGTCTTTCTCTAACTAATAGCATATTTTTGAATAATATATTTTCTGAGTGAAGAATTCGAATGTAAACAAAGTGTTTTATTAGTAGATTAATTTTAAAAGAAGTAGGGAATCTCAAACTTGTCTTTTGAGGGCGCTGCTTCTTTTAAAATTTAACAATCTACTATAAAATACGACGGAATACCGAGAATTCGTAGTGAAGAAAATATATTGCTCAAAAATAATGCTATTAATTAAATATTGTATAATAATTTACTCACACAAATAGTAATTTTATTGACTTTAACTCTATAGTTTTATATAATAACAGCGTAAGAAAATTTTATAGGAGGAACAATAATGAACTTTATAGAAGGTATAAAAGAAAGAGCAAGACAAAATATAAAAACTATAATTCTACCAGAAGCTTCTGATTTGAGAATAGTTAAAGCAGCAGCAATGGCTATTCAAGAAAAATACGCCAATATTGTTTTAGTAGGTGATGAAGTTTCTATTAAAAAAATGGCAGATGAGAATAATTTAGATATTAGTAAAGCGAGAATAATAAATCCTTTAAAATCTGAAAAAACTGAAGTTTATGCAAATAAATTATATGAATTAAGAAAAGAAAAAGGCATGACACTAGAAAATGCAAGAGTGTTAGTAAAAGATGAAGTTTATTTTAGTATGATGATGGTAAAAATGAATGAAGCTGATGGATTAGTTTCAGGAGCAATTCATTCAACATCAGATACTTTAAGACCAGCACTTCAAATTTTAAAAACAGCACCTGGAACAAAACTAGTATCAGCCTTCTTTTTAATGGTTGTTCCAGATTGCGAATATGGAGAAAATGGAGTATTTGTATTTGGTGATTGTGGATTAAACCAAAATCCAACAGCTGAAGAATTAGTTGAAATAGCACATTCTTCAAGTAAAAGTTTTGAACAATTAGTTGGAAAAGAATCAAAAGTTGCAATGCTTTCATACTCTACAATGGGAAGTGCAAAATCTGAACTTACACAAAAAGTTATAGATGCAACAAATATGGTAAAAGAAAAATACCCAGAGATGAAAGTAGATGGAGAATTACAATTAGATGCTGCTATAGTTCCATCAGTTGGAAAAAGTAAAGCACCTCAAAGCGAAATAGCAGGAAATGCAAATACATTAATATTCCCAGATTTAAATGCTGGAAATATTGGATATAAATTAACACAAAGATTAGGTAAAGCAGAAGCTTATGGACCACTTTGCCAAGGTATTGCTAAACCTGTAAATGATTTATCTAGAGGATGTTCAGCAGAAGATGTAGCAGGGGTAATTGCTATAACTGCAGTGCAATCTATGAATTAATTTTATTAGATTATATATAAGGAGTGAAAATAAAAATGAAAATTTTAGTAGTAAACTGTGGAAGTTCATCATTAAAATATCAATTAATAGATATGGATGGTGAAAAACTTTTAGCAAAAGGAAACTTTGAAAGAATAGGAGAACAAGAAGCATTTGTTACTCATAAAGTAAATGGAGAAAAATATGTTATAAAAGCTCCAGTAATGAATCATCAAGATGCTTTAAAAATAGTATTAGAACAATTAGTTCACAAAGATTATGGCGTTATAAAAGATTTATCTGAAATAGATGCTGTTGGACATAGAGTTGTTCATGGTGGAGAGTTATTTAGCGAATCTGTAAAAATAGATGAAGATGTTATAGAAAAAATTGATGCATGCTCAAGTTTAGCTCCACTTCATAATCCAGCAGGAATTTTAGGAATAAGAGCTTGTCAAAGTGCAATGCCTGGAATTCCAATGACAGCAGTATTTGATACAGCATTTCATCAAACAATGCCAAAAGAAAATTACTTATATCCAATTCCTTATGAATATTATGAAAAATATAGAATAAGAAAATATGGCTTCCATGGAACATCACATCAATATGTATCAAGAAGATGTGCAGAATTAGTTGGAAAACCAATTGAAGAATTAAAAATAGTTACTTGCCATTTAGGTCAAGGTGCATCAATATGTGCAATTGATGGTGGAAAATCTATAGATACATCAATGGGACTTTCACCTTTAGGAGGAATTGCAATGGTTACACGTTCAGGTGATTTAGATCCATCTGTTGTAACAGAAATTATGGAAAGAGATAATTTAACAGCTAAAGAAGTAAATACTTTATTAAATAAAAAATCAGGCTTATATGGAATTACAGGTTTAAATCCAGATTTCAGAGAAATAGAGCTTGCTTCTTATGAAGATGATAAACCAAAGGCTCAAGTTGCAATAGAATTATTTACAAAAACAATAGCACAATTTGTTGCAAAATATGCTGTATCTTTAAAAGGAATAGATAGCATAGTATTTACTGGTGGTATTGGTGAGAATCAAATTAATATAAGAAAGAAAATTTGTGAAAACTTAGAATGGATGGGATTAAAAATTGATTTAGAAAAAAATAATGTTAGAAGTGAAGAAACAAAAATTTCAACAGAAGATTCTAAAGTTTTAGCATATGTAATACCAACAGATGAAGAAATGGTTATTGCAAGAGATACAAAAAGAATTGTAGAAAGTTTATAATATACAGAAGATTTGTTATTAAAATAATAGCAGTGGGCAATATTTAATTTAATAAATAAAAATATTGTCCACTTTTACTTTAAATGTAGCAAAAGAGGGGATAAATATGGGATATTTATACATATGTACTCTTATACTTTTAGGAATAGCATTTATGCTTTTTAAAAAGTCTGATGAGAAATTAAATTTTATAAAATGGATATGTATTTTTGTTGTAGGAATTTATGCATACAATATAAGCTTATGTATGATACTAGGTGTTTTACATATAACACAAAATATATGGCTTTTATCACTTATAAATATAATTATAGGTGTAATTCTTTTATATAAACCAATAAGAAAACATGAATACCAAAAATACAAATGTTCAAAACTAGATATTATTGCAATTGCTATAATATTTGTGTTTTTTGGAGTAATGTTTGTAAAAGATTTATACATATGGAATGGAGATATAAGCCATTGGGCAGTTGATTCTGCAATTCATTATAGAGCTGCTGAGCATTATTCTAAAAACTTAAATTTGTTTGTTTTTTTAGAAGATAAAACATTTTTTAATTTTAATATAATGCAAACCGGAGCATATATAAATGATGGTATTTTTATGAATGTTATAAATAGTATAACAGGGATAGAAAAGATATATCTTTATCAGATATTTGAGACACTTACATTGTTTGCAAGTGGATTAGCATTATATGCATTTTTTGCAGATAGAATAAAAACTAAAAGAGGGTTAATAGGCAGTTTAATTTTATTTGGATTATATATGTATGGATATCCATATAATTCTTGGATGTATGGCTTTTCATATCTTTCAGTTGGAATTTGTATGGTAACATTACTGATTTCAATTGTAGAAATGTTATTTTCAAAAGAAAATAAAAAAAAATCAGTTATTATTACAATGATTGTAATGGCATCAATGGGACTAATATTCTCATATTGTTTATTTGTACCAGCAGTTTTCGCAAGTATCTGTATATATGTATTTTTAGAAGAATTAAAAGATAAAAATTCAAAAAAATATTTAAAAATATTTGGAGAAAACACTCTAATTGTAACAGCACTACTGCTACTTGTTACTGCATTTGGAATTGGTTATTTGTTTATACCATCATTTATAATAGAAGGACAAAAAAATTTGGTTAGTGCTCTTCAAGATAATGGTGCAATATACTCAGAAAAATATATTAATTTTATTCCTTATGTACCATTTGCTATAATTTTTTTATATGAATTGGTAAAAAAAATAAAACAAAAAGAAGTTAAATTTTCAGATATATTTTGTGTAATTTTAACAGGATATTTAGCATTATTTTATTTGGGAATGTTAGCTAACAAAGTATCACCTTATTATATGATAAAGGTTTATTTTGCAGAATGGATTATAGTTTTTGGTGTTGTTATAGATATTTTAAATAACAATATAGATAAAAAAGTATTTAGAATAGATGTAATTCTTTTAATTTCTTTATTTGCGTATTTGGTAATAAAAGGAAAAAATATAGAATCAATATTTAAAATTTATTTATTATTATTGCTTGCTATTTTTACAACATTGCCTCAAATTTTAAAACAAGCTGATTTTAGTAAATTATCAGAGAAAATAAAAATAAAAGAGTTAAAAGTAACACCATTTGTTTATGTTGTTTCAATAGGTGTATTAGTGTGTAGTTGGACATGGATTAAATCTGGGCAAATCCTTGGAGAAGGAGAGAAACATGGTTTAGTTAATTTAGTTGGAATGTATTATACAGAAAATTGTGATCGTAGAAAAGCAGTTGATGTGATTCAAAATTTCAATAATAATAATATTCTGATTACAAAATATGCAAGAGAAAATTTAGATGATATGACTGCAGATAATACAATTTTAATTACTGAAGGAGGTCCTCATGGATCCTATAGGACAATGTGGGCAATGGCAACATTAGAATATACAAGTAAGAGTTTAACATTTAGAGATATAATAAAAATGATAGACAAATATACGATTCAAGATGCGATAGAAAATGAAAATATAAAATATATAGTGAGATTAGATCCCAAAGATCAAACAAGAATACAAGAGTGTAAGAATAATATTAATGAAATAAACATGACACAAAGTGCAGAAATACTTTATTCAAATGAAAATGGATTTGTAGCAAAAATTAGTAGATAAATCTAGAAAAGGAAAGAAAATGAAGTTATTAGAATTAGAAGTTGATAAAAAGAATTATATAAAAATATTATGTGTATGTATAATACTTGTTAGTACTATGCTTGCTGTTTATTATGTTTCTTTGTTATCATATAGAACATTTAAATTGGAAGATGAAACTGTAATTGCAGATATTGGTGAGCAAGGTATGAGTGTTCATATAGATAGTATGAATTATCAAAATGGCAAAGGTGAAATTGTTGGATGGGCATACAAAGAAGGCGAGAAAATAAAAACAATTAATTGTAGTTATGTATTAAAAAATATAGAAAATGAAGATATGTATATTTTAAGAACAAGACATGAAGAGAATCTAAATGTACCAGAAGAATATCAAGTTTCAGGAATACATACTCGTTTTATAGCAAAGAAAATGCCAAAAGGTAGATATGATGTTTATGTTATATATAAAAATAATAATAACAATATATTTGCCAAAACAGGAATTTATATAGATATTTAGAGGAAAAATAAAATGAAGGAAAAATTGAAAAAAATATTTGAAAACGGAAATTACGCATTAATTCTACTATTTATTTTAGAAATTATTTTAATAATGTTTGTTACACCTAATTTATACGATGATGAATGGTTTATAAAACAAGTAACAAATGAGATAAATCCAAAAACAAATGAAGTAATTGAACATACAATAACTGGTTTTGTACAAGAAAGATATTTTGGATGGTCATCAAGAGTGATAATAGAGTTTATTTTATGTTTAACATTAAAAACATCAAAATATTTATGGATTTTATTAGAAGCATTAATGGTAATAATAGCCTGCTATTCAATATCAAAAATATTTGTTAAGGATAATAAAAAAGAAAATAATATCATGTTAATATCAATGATTTTAATTTATCCATATACAATTATGCATCAAGCTGGTTGGGCTGCTACAACAATAAATTATATGTGGCCACTCGCTATGTGTTTATTTGCTTTAATACCTATAAAGAAAATATGGTATGGAGAAAAAATTAAATTATGGGAGTACCCATTTTATACAATAGCTCTTTTATTTGCGGGAAATCATGAACAAGCAAGTAGTTTATTAGTTTGTTTTTACATATTATTTACAATAATTATGATTGTAAGAGATAAGAAAATAAAACCATATATGCTTATTCAAAGCGCTTTAGCTATTGGTTCAATAATATTTATTTTAACTTGTCCAGGAAACTATGTAAGACAAGAAGAGGAAATGCGTAGATTTATAGATTTTGGAATGTTAACATTTTTAGATAAATTTATTTTAGGATTTACATCAACTTTGGGACAAATAATTGCAAATCAAAATATAGTTTATACTTTACTTACATCTTTACTTGCAATTTATGTTTTTGCTAATTACAAAGAAAAATTATACAGAGTAATAGCATTAGTACCAATAGTTTCTATGTTAGTATTTGGACATTTTTCAAGCATAACATTTGAAATATTTCCAAATTTAGAAATTTTTTATGAATTGTTAACAACTAAAGATGTATTGCTTACAGTAGCAAATTGTAATAAAATTTATTATACATTTCCAATTATATTTACTTTTGCAAATTTCATTTGTATTGGAATGTCATTATTATTACTTACTAAAAAGTATAAGAATAATATAGCTGTATTAATATATTTGGCAGGATTGGCTTCAAGAGTTATTATGGGATTTTCACCTACTGTGTTTGTTTCCAAAACAAGAACAATGATATTTTTAGATTTTGCAATGATAATAATAAGTTTTTTAATATGGCAACAATTAAATACTAAGAAAGTAAAAGGAATAAATTATATAAATGGAATTATAAAACTTACAGCTGCTATACAATACTTAAATGTTATGGTATATATTTATAGTGAACAAAAATTATATTAATGAATTTTTATAAAGAACTTAATTGAATTTAGATTAAATTAAGTTCTTTTTTACTTGCATAGCAAAGAAGATGCTAATGTGATGCGAAATCCAGATTGCAGAGAAATTAAGGGATTGAGCGCTTTGAAAAAGTAAACAAAAATCACAAAAACCTGTATGTGCTGATATTGCTGAATTCTGATATCATCTTAAAAAATGAGTATAAATTGTACTCATTTTTTGATATATGATAATATTTACTTGGAAAAAAATAAAGTTTGAAGATGATATAAATAAAAATGGAGTTATAATGAAGCAAAATAATAACAATAATAAGAAAACAGGCATTTATTTGTGGAAACTTATATTAATAATTATATATATTTTTATACTTTTTATCTCTATAGAAGGATTTCTAATTGTTGAGAGAACAATAAAAAATTTAATTGTTGGGAATTCAAATGAATATGATTCCTCACTAGAAATTCAAGAAGAGGGGAAAGAAGGTATAAGTGAAACTCTTAATGGAGATAAAGCATATGTAAGTTATATAGAGATACCAGCGA
Source organism: uncultured Clostridia bacterium (assembly GCA_948676835.1). GTDB lineage: Bacteria > Bacillota > Clostridia > TANB77 > CAG-508 > Scatovivens. The sequence goes on along the minus strand of CAPOZU010000001.1, from coordinate 25,517 downwards.
ACACAAATACTGAATCTGGAAAAGATATAAAAACAGGTACTGCACCATATGATACAGAAAATAGTGAAGATGATAGTGATTATACCAAAACATTAGTTGCAGGAGATGATAATACAGCATTAAACAATATTGTACGTACATTTGATACAATTTCATATAAAGTAAGTGTTTATACATCAATGAGTGATAGTACCATAAATGGTTTTAAATATGGTAAAGTTTACTTTGAATTACTATTACCATATTCAAAAGATGAAGCTATATTTGAAACAGATGGTATGGGGTCATTATTAAGTCAAAAAGAAATGGAATTTAAAATAATTACAATTAATAATGAACAAACTGGTGGAAAAGATTGGCAAGTACTAAAAGGAAGTTTCCTAAGTACACCTAATAATAATAACGAAATTTCAATAGGAAATTCGTATATAACTTTTGATGTTGTAATTAGAGTTTTATCAATGAAAAATGGAGATAAACTACAGCCTAAATTTACTTTCTGGTTACAAGATAATGATGTATTTGGAGGACAAGAGTTTGATACAGCAATAAATAATTGGTATACAGATGAAACGAATAATAGTTTTTTAGTTACTTTAAATGGTAGCAAGTGTAGTATTCATCAAACTCAGGATGGACAGGCACTTCAGGAATATCAAACTTGTGTGCCACCTGAAATAATGGTTACAGCAGTTCCAAGATATAATTTACAGGTAGTAAGTGGAAATCAAATGTGGAATCAAAAATTAGGAGTTTTTGATTTTAATGTTGGAAAAGAATGGGCGCCTAATTATGGAATAGGAAAAGTAAATGGACGTTTAATAGGATATGGTATTGTAGTTCAATTAGTTGGGAAAACAAAATCTCATGGATTAAAAGGAGTTGAATTACCAGACACAAGTAAACCAATTACTTTTAATTTGAAATTATCTTCCAAATATATTCATGGTGAAAACACTATAGATGTAACAGAAGAATATAAACCATTGTTATATAGTTTAGAAGGAAATGAACCATGGGGAGATAAACAGGAAGATGGTAGAATAATAACAGCAGCTATAGGTGGATGTATGGATATCCCAAGAAATTACAGAGCGCCATGGAACAATCAAGTAGATTCCTGTTATAATGGTGGAACTTGGAGTGGAAAAGTAAATGAAGATAATTCTGTAACTATAACAATTACTGACTTTAAAATTAATTTGGTTGAATTACCATGGGGGATTTTAGATAGTGAAAAAACTACTTACTATAATCCAAATGAAATAAATAATTATTGGGAAATACAAACAGGATGCATAGGAGCAGGAGAAATATGGTTAGTTCAACCTTTTTATAATTCTAATGAAGAATCAGATTCATATAAAAAACATATTTTAGACCAATATGGTAGTGGAACATTTAATGTTTCTATAGAAAATAGTAATCTACAAATGTATGGTATAGATGGAAAAAATGTAGAAAAACAATCAGTAGAAAATGATGATATAGCAACAACAGATTGTTATTTAGAAAAAGAGGGAGGAATAACATCTCATGTATTTTATAAGAAATATAAAGTTGAACAATGGAATGCATCATTAGTAGATGAGTGCTTTGATAATGGACGAGATTATGCAGCTCCAAATCAAAAATTTACAATTTCTGAATGGATAACACATGCTGCTCCAGAAGGAAAATATGTAGGAGTTGCTTTTGATTCTCTTATAAAATGGGATAGTGATTTTGTTGAAGTAGATGGCTGTGAAATAGAGAAAAACTTTCCACAACTTATAAAAGAAGATGGTATAGCCCGTTTATTATGGGCTGCCAAACCAGATAAGACTGGATGGAACCATAATGGTTTAAGCTCTAATGAAAATGGTTATGATGAAGAATTAATAAACGCAACTGCAGATGATTTAATTTTTTTTGAAAATTTAAATGAACTGAAAGAAAATGGTTATACATGTGTAGGACTTTTACAAGAAGTAAGAGGTGTTGAGGATGATGGAATTCAGAATACTATTGGTATCGATATTCATACAAAAGTAAAAGAAAATTGCAAATCAGGAAATGTTTATATGATTACACATAATAATTATGTATGGAATAAATCAAATCTTGAAAAATTGGTATCTGAATATTGTGGAAAAGATGTGTCAGAATTAGATGATAATGATTATAACAATTATGTAAAAAGTGATAAATTTCCTACGAGAATAAATCAAAAATCAAAAGAGAATATGTTAAATTATGAAAGAGATTATCCAGATACTTATTGGGTTAAAACAGCAGATACATTTGAAGATATAAAAGGATATATAAAAACAAAATATAATGAAGATGGATCGATAATAGGAAGTGGTGGAAATACACTTGGAGATTCATGCTTAGTTGTAGATTATAATGTAAAAAACAAAATAACAACAGCTCAAACAGGTATTAATGAAAGCGGTAATAAAGGCGAAAAGAAAAATTATAATTTAGACTTAGGAGAACGTATTGTAGATTTTAAAATTAGCTCAGAAGTTACTTCTCAGGTTGAAATAAGTGGTACAGAAAATACTAGAGAAACAACATTAACTTTAAAAGCAAAACTAGGTAAAGGCTTAAAGTATATAAGAAATTCATCGTTCTGGGGAGGTACTTATAAAGAAGCAAATATAGGTCAAGGAAGTGTTGAAAACGGTACTCAGATATTTGCAGAAGTAATTGAAAATGATGATGGTACTACAGATTTAATCTGGAAGATACCAAATGTTTCATTTGAGTTAAATAATATTGTACCTTTAGATAATTTATATTTTTCTTGTGAGATTATAAATCCAGATGAAATACAAAATGGTACAGAATTATTTGCTAAAACAGAAATTAGAAGTACAGAAGATAATATAAGAGAAATTTCAGAGGTAAATGGTAATTTATCTACAACTAGTATTAGAGTTTTAAAAAATAATTCGGCTGTTCTTATAAAAACAGCTGATAAGCCAGTTATAGAACTTGGGGAAGATATGGGATTTACAATGAGTTATGAAAATACGGCATCTAATTCAGAAAAAATAGTATTAGTTGAAGGGATTCCATATAATGATGAGAATAATAAATCAAAATTTAATGGTGATTTATATATTCCTGAATTTACTGCTGAATGTGGAACTCCTGAAAATACCAATATAGATACATATAAATTTTATTATACAGAAAATGAAGAATATAGAAATAAAAAAAGTATAGATTTAGTAGATTCAACAAGTGGAAAAAATGAAAATTTTCAAAATACAAATATATGGAAGGAATTAGGAATAAAGTCTAAAATTGGAAATAAAATTTATTTAGATATACCAGAAAATTTTTCACCAGTACTAATTGTTGTAGTAGGTGATTTAAGTCCAAGAGATAAAATAAAATTACATAATATAATTAGATTACCTGATGCGAAACGTGGAGATTATATTACAAATTATTTGAGTCAAAATAGATTAGAAACATTTGCAATGTCAGGAATAGTAACACGTATGATTGATGGAAATGTTTGGCTAGATTCTAATAGGAATGGTCTTCAAGGAAGTTCAGAAGAAAAAATACAAAATATAATTGTAAAGCTTATGAAAAAAACAGAAAACGGAGAATATGAATATGTAAAATATAATGGAGAAGATGTAAAAATACATACTAATCAGCAAATAGATATATTAACAGGTAAAACAACTAATTATGAATTTGCATATCCGCCAACAGCTTTAAAAAATGACGAAAATACTATAAATGGTGAAGCAAAAGGATATTATAGATTTTATAATTTGGATAAAGGAACATATAAAGTAGTATTCTTGAGTAATGAAAGTGATTCAAGCAAAGTAGATTTATCTAACTTTAATGTATCTCCTAAAGATATAGGAACAGATGATTTGATAGATTCAGATGGATTAGGATATACTATTGAAAATAATCTAATAGTAGATGATATAAATAATAAATTAAATTATGCAGAAATTGCTGATATAAATTTAGAAAAAGTAGATAATTTAACAGATATGTATTTTTCTAATAGACATAATGATTTAGGACTTTATAGAACAGTAGATTTTGAATTTTATAAAGTAGATAAAGATAATTTAGATAATTATTTATCAGGTGCTAAATTTAGTTTATACAAGTTAACATGTACAGATAAAGAGCATAATCATGATGAATTAATATCAAAAGATAAAACAGATTGTTGGAGCTTAATACGAGAAAATGTAGAAAGTCAATCTTTATTTAGTAGTAGTAAAGGAAATGTTATAATAGAAGATATATTATTAAATCAAGAATATAGGTTGATAGAAACAAAAGCACCACTTGGAAGAATACAATCAAAAACTCAATGGAAAATAATTATAAGATCAGATAACGAGTTAGAAATAGGCAAAGAAAAAATACTTATAGAAGCAATAGGAGATAATTCAATATTTAAATATCAAGAAAATGGAACATCAAATGTAGAAATAATACCAGACGAATATTTAAATTTATCTGGAAATACATTCAAATTGACTAATGAATTACTTATTTTGCCAATTACAGGAGGAATTGGTATAGAGAAAATAACAACTATTGGAATTTCAATTTGTATAATATCTATACTTTTGAAAGGTAATAATAAAAAAGTAAATGTGAATGGCTTGAGAAAACCAAAAAGAAGAAAAAGGAAAGCTTAAAAATAATAATCTTAAATAGTAAAAAAGAATCAATGCAAAAATATAACATTGATTCTTTTTTATTTAATTATTTATAATTGATTTTATATATATGGTAATTATGAGAATCATTATATATAAGTTCAAATTCTTGATTTTCATCATTAAATTCTTCCATAACGCCAACAGTAAAAATGTATTTTATATTCATATCTTTTAAGTCTTGAGGAGTAATATAAACTTTAATTATATCAGTAGATATTAATTCAAATTTATCTTCTATTTCTTCTTCATTATCAACAAGAATCATTTTTACATGTGCATATCTGTTATATATTACATCATATTTTTTCTCTTTTTCCTTATCTAACATTTCCCAGAGTTCCATATTAGGATAAATATTTGTTGCATTTATAACAGGACAGCCAGCCATTTCAAGATAATTTTGGCAAGGAAAATCTAAGTTTTCAGCAAGCCAAATACCGTTTTCATTTTTATTTATTTCTTGTGCTGCTTGTAAAATTGGGCTATCTGTTATTATATTAAATTCAGAACTAATTGGATTAACAGTAAAACCTGATAAAAACATAGTTACTATTATTCCATATGTAAATAAATATTTACCATATTTGGTATTATATTGAATAGCAGTAAAAAACAAATATAAACACATTACAAATAGAAAACTTGCTAAAATTTTTCCAACATAATTTGGATTTAATTTATGACAAATAAACACCAATATAAAGCTTGTAATAAATGATATTATTAATGATATCAATATTTTTGGAGATTTATCTGTTATTGAAAGAGCTCTTATTAAAATAAGTATATCTATATATCCAATAGCAATTATAGCTCTATTTACACTTGAATAACTCAAGAGTGTTAGTTGTGGAAGATATGGGATTTTAAACATACAAAATACTCCAATTATTACATAAGGAATTGAAAGTATAATTATAGATAAATCTATTTTTTTATTTTTAATCATTGCTATAATAGCAATGATTATTCCCATTGGGAATAACCCGAACATAACGGCTTCTTTTGCTGGATGGGTTTCCATTCCTTTTTCTTTATATGGAAGGAATATATTATCCATATAACTTATATATTTTCTAAAAGCTCCACCACCTTCAGAAATCCTATTTCCAGGATAAACCGTATTTAACAATGCAGAAATAGTATCTCTAGATATATAAATAATAGAAGTCATCAAAAGTATAAATATTACTAAAGCAATTATTATTGAAAATATATCTTTTTTGTTTATTTTAGTATTTTTAAAATTTGTTGCAATAATGTAAAGTGCTAATGCTAAAAATACATAAAACATTGGAATTTGAAAAGCTGGATATAAAATTAACACATAACCACCAGCACATATAATCATAAAGGCAAGGCATATTAATCTATGCTTAAAATTTTCTGTATTTAAATATTTATAAAGTAGAATTAATGCTAATTGTCCAAATATAAATAATTCAGCAGTACCATTTGTAGCAAACCACCACTGAACAATTGGTGCAAGTGAAATCATAAAACTACCAATTACAGATAATCTTTTATTTTTATTAGTAAAAATCATAAAAAATTCAAAGCTTACTAAAAATAAAACAATAAATCTTGCAATCCAGAAGAAAGATAATCCTCTTGCTAATCCTAAAAATAAATAACCTAAATGAAATGGTCTGAATACTTCAAATAAACTAATAACTGGAAGTCCATAAATTGTAAATGCGTCAGTTGAAGTTCCACCTCTTAAAATATCTGAAAAATATTTAAATCCGTTAAAGCTTTGTGAAAAAATAAGTGGAGTAGTAACTGCCCATTCATCACTTCTAATACTTCTTGGAGTTCCGAATAATTAAAGATGTATCTTGTTTATCAATATTAATATGATTGTTCCAATAAGAAATTGATGAACCATGAAGTTTAAATAAAACTCCTAAAACTATAAGTACAATTGCTATAATAAATCTATACTTATAAATAAAATCTAATATTTTGTTTTTTATATCAACTATTTTATCCATTTTGTACTCCTGAAATTTTTATTTATGCGGATATTATATCATAAGAGATTTATTTTTTAAACTTTGTTGAAAATTATTTTCACATAAAATTTACACAAAGAACATATTATAGCTTGCTTTAATTTATATAGTGACAATACAACTTTAATTTTATATAATGTAAAAAACACATCCATTAATATGTGTAAGAGAAAAGGAGGATTTGCTAATGAAAGTATTAGTATTAAACTGTGGAAGTTCATCATTAAAATGTCAATTAATAGACATGGAGAAAAAAGAAAGAATAATGAAAGGCCATTACGACAGAATTGGTGGAGCAAGATCCTCACTTCGTTTTAATGTAAGAGGAAATAAAACAGTAATAGAACATCCTGCTAGAGATTTTGAAGAGGCAATTTCTGAAATTTTAAGACTTCTTACAAGCGAAGAATATAAAGTTATAAATGATTTAAGTGAAATAGGAGCAGTAGGACATAGAATAGTTCATGGTGGGGAAAAATTTAAAAATTCAGTTATAATAGATGAAGATGTTATAAAAGCAATTGAAGATAATATAACACTAGCACCATTACATAATCCAGCAGGCTTAGCAGGAATTTCTGCTTGCAGAAAATTATTACCAAAAACACCAATGGTAGCTGTATTTGATACATCATTTCATCAAACAATGGAAGAAAAAGCATTTATTTATCAATTACCATATAAATATTATGAAGATTATAAAATTAGAAAATATGGTTTCCATGGAATTTCTCACAGATATATAGCAGGTAGAGTTGCAGAAATTACAGGAAAAACAGATTTGAAGATTATAAATTGTCATTTAGGACAAGGAGCATCTTTATGTGCAATCAAAGATGGAAAATCAGTTGATACGACAATGGGATTAACACCGCTTGCTGGTGTACCAATGGGAACAAGATGTGGAGATGTTGACCCATCAATAATTCCAACTGTTATGAAATTATATGATATAAAACCAGATGAAATGCTTAGAATAATGAATAAAGAATCTGGAGCATGGGGAGTATCTGGAGTTTCTACAGATTTTAGAGATATAGAAAGAATGGCTTCTCAAGGTGATGAAAGATCAATACTAGCTCTAGAAAGTAGAGCATATACAATAGCTCAATATATTGCAAAATTTATAGTAACTTTAAATGGAGTAGATGTAATAACTTTTGCAGGAGGTATTGGAGAAAACGGATTTGAAGAAAGAGAAAGAATTTGTAACTATCTAGAATGTTTTGGAATAAAGCTAGATAAACAAAAGAACTTAACAAGAGGAGAAGAAACAAAAATTTCGACTGATGATTCTAAAGTAGAAATTTATATAGTTCCAACAAATGAAGAAATTGTAATTGCAACAGATGCATATGAATTAACTAAAAACTTATAAGAAAGTAACCCCAAATATTTTAATTTGGGGTTTTATAAATTTTAATAAAAAATAAGTATTGTGAATACAATAATTTAATGTTAAAATTGTTTAGGAAAAAAGTTTTTATGAAAAGAGGATGTAATTTATGAAAATATTAGTATTGAACTGTGGTAGTTCATCTTTAAAATTTCAACTTATAAATATGGAAAATAATGAGAGAATGGCAAAAGGAAATTTTGAAAGAATTGGAGGAATGAAAACAACTCTAAAACTAAATGTAAGAGGAAATAAAGAAGAATTACTTCATATTGCCAGAGATTATGATGAAGCTATTAGCTTTGTATTAGAAGTTTTGCTAAAACCAGAATATGATTTAATAAAATCTTTAGATGAAATAGGAGCAGTAGGACACAGAATTGTACATGGTGGAGAAATGTTTAGTAAATCAGTCCTAATTGATAATGAAGTAATAGAAGAAATAGAAAAATGTATAGATTTAGCACCATTACACAATCCAGCAGGTGTTGCAGGTATTAAAGCCGCACAAAATGCACTTCCAAATGTGCCAATGGTAGCAGTATTTGATACAGCATTCCATCAAACAATGGATCCTAAAGCTTATGTTTATCAAATACCATATAGATACTATACAAGTTATAAAATTAGAAAATATGGATTCCATGGAACAAGTCATAAATATGTTGCTTCAAGAGTTGAAGAGCTTGAAGGAAAAAAAGATTTAAAAGTAATAAATTGTCATTTGGGGCAAGGAGCTTCAATTTGTGCAATAGATGGTGGAAAATCAGTTGATACATCAATGGGATTAACACCACTAGCTGGTATTCCAATGGCAACAAGATGTGGAGATATAGATCCAGCAATAATTCCATACATTATGAAAAGAGATAATTTAGGACCAGAAGACATAGAAGAAATTTTAAATAAACAAGCAGGAGCTTGGGGAGTATCTGGTGTTTCATCAGACTATAAAGATATAGAAGATGGATATAATATGGGAGACCAAAGATCTATTCTTACTCTAGATAGCCAAGCATATAAAGTTGCTCAATATATAGGACAATATATGATTTCACTTGGTGGATTAGATGTATTAACTTTTGCTGGTGGAGTTGGAGAAAATGGAATTGAGACAAGAGAAAGAGTTTGTAAATATTTAGAGCCATTCGGAGTTAAATTAGATTTAGAAGCTAATAAAGTTAGAGGAAAAGAAAAATGTATTTCTACAGATGATTCTAAAGTAAAAATTTATGTAATACCAACAAACGAAGAATTAATGATTGCAAAAGAAACTTATGAATTAATAAAATAAATGATATTAAAAAAGAGAACCTATAAGCATAGGTTCTCTTTTCAAGTTATTATTTTACAATTATAGTTTTAAAATTATTATAAATAACCATTCCAGGTCTAGCTCCAGATGCTTTTTTTACAAATTTTGCATAACAATAATCAACAGAAACATTTAAACTAGAAGATGCTTTACTATTTTCTTTGGCGAGCCTAGCACAATTAAATAAAACATTTTCTGGGATATCTTCAATATCTAAATTTTCTGGATTTCTTAATAATACATGGCTTCCATGAATTTTTTGAGTATGGAACCAAATATCATTAGGATTAGAAAATCTTAAACTAATATAATCATTTTGAATATTATTTTTTCCAATATAAATTGTATATCCATCAATTTCTACTGAATCAAGTTCGATTTTATCAGAATCCTTTTTCTTATTTTGTTTATTTTTTTCTTGTTTTGAAATTGCTTTTTTAGTTGAAACATTTTCTGCAATTTCTTCATAAACTTCATTTATGTCATTTAAAGTTTTACTATTACTTAAATTAAAAACTATACTTTCAATATAATTTAATTCTTGTTCAGCTTCTCTTTTTTGCTTAGATACAATAACCAAAGCATTTTTTAGTTTATTATATTTTTTAAAATATTTTTCAATATTTTTTTGAGCAGAAATACTTTTATCAAGTGGTATAGTGATTGCTTTATTATTATCATAATAATTTTCAACTGTTAAATTTTCATAATTAAAACTAGAATTAATTTTATACAGATTAGCAGTTAATAGTTCACCATAAAGTCTGAACTTATCCATTTCGTCACATTCTTTTAATTTCAAATCTATATTTTCTAATTTTTTATATACTTTTTTTAAAGATGTTGAAACTATTTTTAACAAACTGTTTCTTGAATTAATAAAAATACTATTTTCTTCTTTATTGTAATAAAATTCATCAAGAAAATAATTAACATGTAAAATTTCATTTTCTCGAATTTCATCTTCAAAATTTAATTCGTTTTTATTTAATACTAAAGTATAATCTTTATCAGAAATTTTTTTACAATTTACTTTAGTTGTTCCTAAATTCAAAATTAATTCAGTAAAATAATCATAAAGAACTTGAAGGTTTTCATTTGAGAAATCTGAATCAGATATGTTTAAATTTGTAAGTGTTTCTTTTATAAGCGGCTTACTAAATCCGATAAAAGTATTCATAAAGAAATGTATTATTGAAATACATTCTGAATTATTTTTTAATTCTATCAAATCATCAAAACTTGTATCTAAGAAACTAATTTTATTAATTGGAGTAAAAACATATTCATGTGCAGGAAGTAATTCTCTTACGTTATTATCAAAATGTTTTAAAGTATCTATAATAACATTATTTTCATTTGTTAAAATTATATTACTTTGTCTACTCATAATTTCAACAAATAATTTTCTTTTTACTAAATCATTTAAATCATTGTAGCATTCAAATTGAATTTCAATAGTTCTTTCTAAATCGTAATTTGAAATTTTAATTATTTTTCCTCCAACAAGATATTTTCTAAGAAGCATGCAAAAATTATAAGCATTTTGAGGGTTTTGTTTTGAATGTGTGGTTAAACAAATTCTACAAAACTCAGGATTTGCACAAAGGTCTAATAAGTAATTATTTCCATTATTATATAAGCTTAAAACAACATCATTTTTTGTTGGCTCATATACTTTATTTACTTTTGCTCCTATAATTGTATTATTTAATTCTGTTATAACTGATTTTGTAATAAATCCATCAAATGCCATAATTTTCTCCTTTGATTTCCCTTCTTTAATAAGTTATATAATATTCTTTTTTTCTAAAAAGGTCAATAATTTTTCACACAAAAAACATATCCAAAAAATTTTCTATGTGATATAATCTGACCATGGAAATTAAATTGCCAAAAATAGGAGGTTAATATGATTAAATTTAATTTTGAAAATTCAAGTATAGAAGAAAAAGTGATTAATGAGTACAGTGAACAGGTTGCTAGAATTCATGAAGATTTGCACAGCAGAGCAAATGATGAAAAAGAATTTTTAGGTTGGATAGAACTTCCAACAAATTATGATAAAGAAGAATTTGCTAGGATCAAAAAAGCAGCTAGCAAAATTCAAAAAGATTCTGATGTTTTAGTTGTAATTGGAATTGGCGGTTCTTATCTAGGAGCTAGAGCTGTTATTGATAGTTTGTCTCATACATTTTACAATAACATGCCAGAGGAGAAGAGAAAATATCCTCAAATAGTTTATGCTGGAAACAATTTAAGCCCGGTGTATATGAATGATTTACTAGAATTTGTTTCTGATAAAGACATCTCAGTTAATGTGATTTCAAAATCTGGTACAACAACAGAGCCTGCTATTGCATTTAGAATTTTTAGAGATGTATTAGAAACAAAATACGGAGTGGAAGAGGCAAGAAAAAGAATATATGTTACAACAGATAAAGCGAGAGGTGCTTTAAAAACTCTAGCAAACGAAGAAAAATACGAAACATTTGTAATTCCAGATAATGTAGGCGGAAGATTTTCTGTATTAACAGCAGTTGGACTATTACCAATAGCCATTGCTGGAATTAATATTGATAAATTAATGAATGGTGCTAAAATGGCACAAGATAAATATGCAGATTCTAATTTGAAATATAATGATTGCTATAAATATGCAGTAGCAAGAAATCTTTTATATAACTCAGGGAAAACAATCGAGATTTTAGCTAATTATGAACCAAAACTTCATTATATTACAGAATGGTGGAAACAACTTTATGGAGAAAGCGAAGGAAAAGATTTAAAAGGAATATTCCCAGCTGGTGTTGATTTAACAACAGATTTACATTCTATGGGACAATATATTCAAGATGGTAGAAGAGATTTAATTGAAACTGTTTTAAAAGTTGGAACAAATTCTTCTGAAATAACAATTCAGCCAGATGATAGAAACTTAGATGGTTTAAATTATCTACAAGGAAAAACATTGGGATATGTTAACAACAAAGCAATGGAAGGAACTGTTCTTGCTCACGTTTCTGGAAATGTACCTAATTTCATGGTTGAGATTGAGAAATTAGATGAAGAAAATATTGGAGAATTAATTTATTTCTTTGAAAAAGCTTGTGCAATTTCTGGAACAATTCTTGGAGTAAATCCATTTAATCAGCCAGGTGTTGAAGAATATAAGAAAAACATGTTTAGACTATTAGAAAAACCAGGATATTAAACTTTAATTCTTACAACCTCAGTACTTCGGGAACTGAAGCAAAGATAAATATTAAAGATCATATGATTCCTATAAAAAACCCTTTACAGATTTGTAAAGGGTTTTAATATTATTAAATTTTATTGCTATCATTATCATTTTGTTCTTGTTCAATAAACATATCTAATTTTTCAAGATTATCTAATTTATCTAATTTTTTTGAAATCAAAGTTAATTTTCTTAAAACAGCAACTTTCCAGTATCCATCTTCAATTTCTTTACTTATATTTCCTGTTGTAAATAAAGAGATAAAGAAAAATAATAAAGTTGAAACAGCAATAATTATGGGACTAAACATAGAATTATACATTAAAACTGTTACAACAAAAGAACTAACTAAAACTCCTATAATACAACCAATAATACTAAACAAAATCATTGAAAAAACTCTTTTTACTTTTAATAAAGTTAAATGACGAGTATATGAATCTTCATTATACATAATAATATCTCCTTTAATGTAGAGTGCTTTTTACTAAAATCATTGCTTTAATTATATTATTCTAAATATTATTAGTCAAGTACGAATAAAGGGATTTTAATCTTTACTTTATGTTAAAATAATTATATAATAAACAACTGATAATAATATTAAAATATAAGAAAGGACGAATTGCTAAGTTGAAAAAAGCACTTATTAAAGATAGTTTAAAACAAATTGTGAAAACTAATAAACGCTTTATATCAATACTTCTAATGGCATTTATGGGAGTTGGATTTTTTGCTGGTGTAAGAGCAACAAGTCCTGATATGCGAGAAACATTAGATGTATATTTAGATAGTAAAAATATGTACGATATAAGTATTGTTTCTACTTTAGGATTAACAGATGATGATATAAATGCAATATCAAATTTATCTAAAGAAAATACTAAAGTTATTGGTATTTATAGTGAAGATGTATTTATAAAATTTGAAGATGAAGAAGTTGTTGTAAAAAACATTACATATAATAATGAAATAAATAATTTAGAAATTATTGAAGGAAGTATTCCTCAAAATGCAGATGAATGTGTTATTGAATATAACATGAATATTGGAAAAAATGTAAATTTAGGAGATTATATAGAAATTGAAGAAAATTTAGAAGAGGATGAAGATGCAACATTCAAAAATACTAAACTAAAAGTTGTAGGAATTGCTAAAAGTCCATTATATATGTCTAGAGATAGAGGAACAACTATTCTTGGAGATGGAAAAGTAGACTATTTTATATATGGAAATAAAGATAATGTAGATTCAGAAATTTATACAGAAATCGATATCTCTATGAGTAATACTCAAAAATTAAATACTTTAACAGAAGATTATAAAAATTTAGTAGAAAATAAAAAAACGGATTTAGATACAATAAAAGAAGAAAGACAAAAATCAAGATACAATGAAGTAATTACAGAAGCAACAACCAAATTAGATGACGCACAAAAAGAATTTGATGAAGAAAAAATGGATGCAGAAAAGAAGATTGCAGATGGCGAAAAAGAAATTGCTGATGGAAAAAAAGAAATTCAAAAAAATGAGCAAAAAATAAAAGACGCTGAAAAAGAATTACAAGATGGAAAAAATACAGCTAAAACAGAATTTGCAAATGCAGAAGCGCAAATTTCTGCAGCAGAAACAAAGCTTGCAGAAGCAAGAACAGCAGCTCAAGATGGAAAAGCATATTTAGAAGCCAAGAAAAAAGAAGCAGAGCAAGGAATTGCACAAATAGATAGTGGAATACAAACTATAACTACTAAACAAGCAGAATTAGAAGAAAATAAAGAGCTTGCTCAAAGTGTTTTATCAGGAATAAATAAAATTGATTTAGGTTTATCAGATTTAAATAATATGTTGGAATATGATAAATCACTATTGGAAAATGCTACAACAGAGGAAGAAAAAGCAGAAATAAATAAAATGATAATATATATAAATTCTCAAATAGAAACATTAAACTCTCAAAAACAAGAATTATTATCATATGGAATTACAGAAGATAATTTAAATCAAATAAATGCTGGAATAGAAGAATGTAAAAAACAGAAATCAGAACTAGAAGCTCAAAAATTAAATATTACTTCAGAAATCTCTAAAGGAGAAAATGAGATAGCAAGCGCTCAAAATCAAATTGCTAGTGGTTATGAACAATTAGAAGCTTCAAAATCACAATTAGTAGAAAAAAGAAACGAAACAAATCAAAAATTTGCAGATGCTGAAAAAGAAATCGCTGACGGAAAAAGGAAACTAGAAGATGCAAAAAAAGAACTAGCAGATGGGGAAAAAGAACTTCTAGAAAAGAAAGAAGAATTTAATACAAAAATAAAAGATGCAGAAAATAAATTAGTAGATGCAAGAGAAAAATTAAATGATATTGAAAATGCAAAATGGTATATACTAGATAGATATAGTAACAAAGGTTTTAATAGTTATTCTCAAGATTGTGATAATGTTGAAAAATTAGGCGAAGTTTTTCCAATAGTATTTTTTATAATTGCAACTTTAATTAGTTTAACAACAATGACAAGAATGGTTGAAGAAGAGAGAGTTCAAATAGGAACATTAAAAGCTTTGGGATACAATAAATTACAGATTATGTCTAAATATATAATTTACTCATTAACAGCTTCAGTAATAGGAGGATTTTGGGGTGCAATATTTGGATTAAAATTTTTCCCTTATGTAATTATAACAATGTATCAAATGATGTATGATATTACGAATTTAGTTATAGAACTTAACTGGTATTATACAATTATTGGAATAGGTTTGATTACAGTATGCATTGTAGGTGCGACAATTTATACAGCAAGTAAAGAGCTTAAGAGTACTCCAGCAGAAATGATGAGACCAAAAGCTCCAAAACCTGGAAAAAGAGTAGTACTTGAAAAAATACCATTTATATGGAATAGATTATCATTTACTCAAAAAGTAACTGTTAGAAATATGTTTAGATATAAGAAGAAATTCTTAATGACAGTTATTGGGATATGTGGATGTACAGCTCTAATTGTTGCAGGTTTTGGATTAAAGGATTCTATTTCAGGAATTATGGATTTTCAATATAAAGATATTTATGATTATGATATGATGATTGGATTGAAAAACACTTTAACAAAAGATGAAAAAGAAAATTTAATTCAAGAATTAGAAAATAAAAATGAAATTGAAAAATGTATTACATCACATATTTTTGCAGGAGACGTAAAAAATCAAAATCTTGAAGAAGAATGTCAAATAATGGTTGTAAAAAATACTGATACTATAGATAAAATAGTAAAACTTAAAGATTTAAAAAATGGACAAAAACTAGAACTAAATGATAATGAAGTTATAATTACAGATAAACTTTCACAATTATTAAATGTAAAAATAGGAGATGAAATTAAAATTGTAGATTCCGATGATAAAGAAATAACTGTTAAGATTTCTGGAATAACAGAACATTATATTTCTCATTATGTATATATGACAGATCAATTGTATCAAAAATTATATAATGAAACAGCAGAAAGTAATGTAATATTTGCAAAATATTCAAGTGTGTTAGATGAAGGGCCTGAAAATGCATTATCAAAAGAATTATTATTAAATTCTAAAATTGCTTCAATTACATTAACAAGTTATTTAATAACAATAATGGATGAAACATTAAGTGCCATGAACTTTGTAGTATATGTTTTAATTATATCAGCAGGATTACTTGCATTTATAGTACTTTTCAATTTGTCTAATATTAATATAAGTGAAAGAATAAGAGAACTTGCAACAATAAAAGTATTAGGATTTTATGATAAAGAAGTATATGATTATGTAACAAGAGAAATCGTATTACTAACAATTATTGGAATTTTATGTGGATTAGTGTTTGGATATGTTTTAAATTATTTCATATTAGGAACTTGTGAAATAGGTATTTTACGATTTAAAAAAACAATTTTAATTCAAAGTTATATATTTGCTGCATTAATTACAATCATATTTACAGCAATAATTAATCTTATAACATTTTTCTCTTTGAAAAAAGTTGATATGATAGAATCATTAAAAAGTGTTGAATAGAATTAAAAAAAGTGTTATAATATTATACATCGTTGGTGCATTATTCTAGTGTATACTCCTGTTATGAGGGTGGGCCTAAAAATCTACTATGAAGTGTTATCAGTCGAAGTTTCTTAGAGCTCTGCGCATTACGCCCAGTTTTGCGTGGTCCTGAGGAGTAAAGGAATTAGGATAGCTTGTAATGGCATATAGGTGATTCCTGTTTCCGTTGAGACTTATTCGTTTTATTCCAGAATAGGTAAACCCATAGGCTTTTAGCTAGCATATGGTGGTAATAACTTGTCTTGAGTGGTGACTCGGGATTAATCGCCAAGTATAATAAGATATTGGCCAAATACTTTATTATATTTGATTATGAAATTGTTACTGCAAAAAAGACTAATAACGGGCTAGGATACTCAAAGAAAATTTCTAGAGTGTTTGCTTAGATTATTAAGCAAGAGAACTTGAGGATTAAGGTACGGATTTAAGTGGTGATCTGGCGACATCTTTTTAAAAGATGGGGTTTTCCCTAAGCGGAAACGGCTTTTTAGTAATGAAAAGTGGAAAATTGAGAAAATCTGCTAGACCTAAACCGTAAAATTTACTCAAGTTCTTACCAATTTTATAATAATTATTTTAGGAGTAAATATAACAAATGAAAGAAAAAAAAGATAAACCCAGCTCGAAAAACAGTAATAATTCATGGGTAATATTTATATCAATAGTAACATTTATATTGTCACTAACATTTTCGTTTATATCAAATACTGTAATATCAAACTTGAGTATAATTGTTGGATTAATTGTATTAATAATGGTTATAGCAATAGGTATTCTATTTGATCTTATAGGTGTTGCTGTTACAGTTGGTAATGAAGAAGATTTCCACGCACAAGCAAGTAAAAAAATAAAAGGTGCTAAAACATCTATAAAAATGATTAGAAATTCAGCAAAAGTTTCAAACTTTTGTGCAGATGTTATAGGAGATATTTGCCGGAGTACTTAGTGGTGCAATTAGTGCAATGATAGCATTAAAGCTTACAGAAAATTTTGGGATGAGTTCACAAATACAATTTGTATTTAGTGCCTTAGTTGCATCAGTTACTGTTGGTGGAAAAGCTGCAACAAAACAAATTGCGAAACAAAATTCAACAGTAATAGTTGCATTTGTTAGTAAAATAATAAATTTAGATAAATAAAATCATCTGTATAAGATGATTTTTTTTTTTGTTTATGATATAATATTTGTGAAATGAGGGATATTATGGATTTATCATATGATGCATTAAATAAAAGTATTCAAACTGAATTAAAGCCTATATATTTTTTGTATGGTGGAGAACAATATTTAATAGATACTGCTATACATAAAATAAAGAAGATATTTGGAGAATTGCTTTTAGGAATAAATTATATAGTATTAGGCGAATCGAATATAGAAAATTTAATTTCAGATATCCAAATGCCTGCATTTGGATATGATAAAAAATTAATAATAATAAAAAATTCAGGATTATTTAAAAAAGACGGAAGAAAGAAATCAGGAACACCAATACAAGAAAAAGTTGCAGATTTTATAAAAAATAATATGGATACAATTTCAGAATCAGTTGTACTTATTTTTGCTGAATCAGAAGCAGATAAAAATAGTGTTTTTGAAGCTATATCAGAAAACGGAATAGTATGTAATATAGAAGAGTTAAAGCCAGTTCAATTAGTAAAAAAGCTAAAACAAATATGCAATTTATATAAAGTAAACTGTGATGAAACTACATTAAATTATCTAGTAGAAATTGCAGGAACAAATCTTGAAATTTTAATAAATGAAATAAGAAAGCTAATAGAATATGCAGGAATAGGTGGAACAATAACTATTAATGATGTAAACTGTTTATCAATAAAACAAATAGATAGTGTTATATTTGAACTTACAGATAATTTGGCAATAAGAAAAATTGATAAAGCATTAGAAGTTTTGGATAATTTAATTTATCAAAAAGAAGCTCTTCAAAAAATATTAATTACTTTATATAATCATTTTAAAAAAATATATTTATGCAGAATTGCTTCTGAAAATAATAAAGATATTGTAAATTCATTAAGTTTAAGACCAAATCAAACTTTTTTAGTTGCAAAGTATAAAAAGCAAGCATCATATTTTAAAATGAAAGAATTGAAAGGGATTTTGAATTCACTAATAGATTTAGATTACAATTCAAAAAATGGAAAAATAGATATAGATGTTGGGTTAAGAAGTATTTTGTGTAGATATTGTAGTTAAAAATGAAAAATAAATGAGTAAAGTTTAAAGTAGATGAAATATTTTGTTTACTTTAAACTTTATTTTTTTATAGATATTGAAAAAATTCATTTATAATGATATAAATATAGAAAATTGAATAATAATTTATTAATTTTTAAGCAAGTTTCCTATGGAGGAAAATTTAAATATGATTAATGTAAATGAAAATTTTTTAAACTTACAAAATAGCTACTTATTTGTAACAATAGTAAAAAAAGTAGCTGAATTTGCAAAGGAAAACCCTGATGCAAAAATTATTAAATTAGGTGTTGGAGATGTAACAAGGCCAATACCAAAACCAATTTTAGATGCTATGAACAAAGCAACAGCTGAATTGGGTGTAAAAGAAACTTTTAAGGGATATGGTCCAGAAATAGGATATGATTTCCTAAAAGAAAAAATTAAGGAATTTGATTACAAAAGATTGGGAGTAGATATTGATATAAGTGAAATATTTATTTCTGATGGAATAAATTCTGATTGTGGGAATATAGTAGATTTATTTTCAGAAGATAATAAAGTTGCAATTGCAGACCCAGTATATCCTGTATATTTAGATACAAATGTAATGTCTGGAAGAAGTGGAAAATACAATGAAACTACAAAAAAATATGAAAATATAGTATACTTGCCAGTTACTGCGGAAAATAATTTTATACCTGAACTACCAAAAGAACCAGTAGATATGATATATTTATGCTATCCTAATAATCCTACTGGAACAGTATTAACAAGAGCAGAATTAAAGAAATGGGTAGATTATGCAAGAGAAAATAAGGCAATAATACTATTTGATGCAGCTTATGAAGTATTTATATCAGATGATGATGTTCCACATAGTATATATGAAATAGAAGGTGCAAAAGAAGTTGCAATAGAATTCAAAAGTTATTCAAAAACAGCTGGATTTACAGGAATAAGATGTGCTTATGTAGTAGTTCCTAAAGAAGTAAAAGCTTATACAAAAAATGGAGAACCTGTTGAATTAAACAAATTATGGGACAGAAGACAATGTACAAAATTTAATGGAGCTTCATATATAAGCCAAAGAGGTGCTGAAGCTACATACACAGAAGAAGGAAGAAAACAAGTATTAGAAAATATAAATTATTATAAAGAAAATGCTAAAATAATCAAAAATGGATTAGAAGAAGCTGGATATACTGTATATGGTGGAGTAAATTCTCCATATATATGGCTAAAAGTTCCAAATGGATTAACTTCATGGGAATTTTTTGATAAATTACTAAATGAAATTAATGTAGTAGGAACTCCAGGTGTTGGTTTTGGACCAAGTGGTGAAGGATATTTTAGATTAACAGCATTTGGAACAAGAGAAAACACAATAGAAGCAATAGAAAGAATAAAAAATATGAAGTAAAGTAAAAAGGCTAATTAACGTGTGACGTGAACTTGTAAATGTTCACGTCATTTGATTAATTAGCTTTTTGTTAATAGCAGCCTTGAGTTTCAAAAAACTGCGTCAGAGATTTTTATAACATTTGGAGCAAGACAATATTTAGTTTTAATTATGATGTAGTAAAAATTATTGGTTCTAATACAGGGGAGATTACAATCCATATCTGATAGCATATGAATATGCCTATAGCAGCGGATATAATCACTGAGGACAGTATTAATATGTCTGTCCGAGTACCAGATGTTTCTGTAAGTTTGCTCTCTAAGTAACCTTCAACTTTGCAAACTACAAACAGTAGCACAGATGCAATAACGATTTTTACTAAAGCGATTGTTGTTGGTGTCATATAAATCCCTCCATAAGAAAAAAATACTATAAGTAACATAATAATTATATCATAAAATTACAAATTTGTAAAAAGTATCAATTTTGTAATGAAAAAATATAAAATAAAGTTTGATTAAAAAAATATTTATAGTTATAATTAAAACATAATAAAAAATGTAAGGAGGAAATTTTTAATGGCTGAAATACTAAACGATATATCAAGAACTTTTAATGAGTTTTTATTATTACCAAATTTAACTGATGAAAGATGTATACCAAACAATGTTAGTTTAAGAACCCCACTAGTAAAATTTAGAAGAGGAGAACAGGCAAAGTATAGTGCTAATATACCAATGGTTTCTGCTATAATGCAATCAGTTTCAGGGGAAAAGATGGCTATAGCACTTGCAAGAGAAGGAGGATGCTCATTTATATATGGAGCACAATCTATAGAATCACAAGCACAAATGGTAAGGAATGTAAAAAAATATAAGGCTGGATTTATAACAAGTGATTCAAATGTAAAGCCTTATAATACAATTGGTGAAGTCTTAAATTTAATAGAAGAAACTGGACATTCAACAGTTATGATTACAGAAGATGGTTCAGCCAATGGGAAATTTTTAGGATTAGTTACAGATAAAGATTTTAGAATATCAAGAGTATCTTTAGATGAACCAGTAAGCCAATATATGGTTCCAGTAGAAAAATTAGTTTATGCTAGAAGAGGTATTTCTCTGCATGATGCAAATGATTTAATATGGGATAACAAAATAAGTTGTCTTCCAATATTAGATGATAATGGAAATTTAGATACATTAGTATTCAGAAAAGATTATGAATCAGATAAAGAAAATCCAAATTCTTTATTAGATGACAATAAAAGATTTATAGTTGGTGCAGGAATAAATACAAGAGATTATCAAGAAAGAATACCAGCTTTAGTAGAAGCAGGCGTTGATATGATTTGTATGGATTCTTCAGATGGATATTCTGTATGGCAAAAAAATACAATAGACTGGGTAAGACAAAATTATGGAGATTCAGTTAAAATTGGAGCTGGAAATGTTGTAGATAAAGCTGGTTTTTATTACTTAGCAGACGCTGGAGCAGATTTTATAAAAGTTGGTGTAGGCGGTGGATCGATTTGTATAACTCGTGAAACAAAAGGAATTGGAAGAGGACAAGCTAGTTCTCTAATGGATGTTGTTGAAGCACGTAATGAATATTTTGAAAGGACAGGAGTTTACATTCCAATTTGCTCAGATGGTGGAATAGTACATGATCATCATATAACTTTAGCTTTAGCTATGGGAGCAGATTTTGTTATGATGGGAAGATATTTTGCTAGATTTGATGAAAGTCCTTCAAGAAAAGTAAAAAGAAATGGAACATTTATGAAAGAATATTGGGGAGAAGGATCAAATAGAGCAAGAAATTGGCAAAGATATGATTTAGGTGGAGATGCTAAAAATAAATTGACTTTTGAAGAAGGTGTTGATTCTTTAATTCCTTATGCGGGAGCTCTAAAGGATAATGTCGCTATAACAATTAGTAAAATAAAATCAACAATGTGTAATTGTGGTTCAATATCAATTCCAGAATTACATCAAAAAGCAAGATTAACAATGGTTTCTAATGTAAGTATTAAAGAAGGCGGAGCTCACGATGTAATACTAAAAGATTACGATACTGGTAGATTATAATAAATTGTTAATATAACTATAATCAAAGAAGAATATTTAGAAAATCAAAATTCGACAATATTCTTCTTTTTTGTGTATTTAAAGTGAAAATCGTTGACAAAATGTAAAAAAGATATTAAATTATAAGTGAAAGTCATAACTTTTTTTATATAAAACCTGTACTTTAATTAAAGGAGGAGTTGTAATGAAGGTTAACCAAAAGATTTTCGTCCATTACAGTTCGCCTAACATATTGGGAGAGAAAATGGACATCACTTTGTCTATCTCCAATGACCTTGGATTTGTAAGCGATGTTACTGCTCTATTCAATCGGAGAGGTGAACAGCCGGGAACTGTTAAATGCAGTTTAGTGTACGATGCTGGTAAGTCAACAGAAACTAACAGCACTTTTGTAGGTACTGTATCTTTTGCTACTCCGGGCTATAGAACATTCTATATAACACTGAAAATAAATGGTCTGGATGAGGAAATAAAATATGATGCAGATAATGACTGTGCTGTTATAGCTGATGGCAGAGCGTTGCCGTTTTGGGAATGTTTTTCTCACTATCGCTTTAATACTCCAGAATGGATTAAGGGAGCAGTAATGTATCAGATTTTTGTTGATACTTTCTGTTCGTCTGAATTACCTGAAGAGTTCAGCGACAAAGTTGTTCCGTGGGATACATTTCCTAAGTGGCGTAGAGATCCTGATGGAGAATTTCGTAACAATCAAAGATATGGTGGCAATATTAAAGGTATCATCAAAAAAATGCCATATATCAGAAGTTTAGTACCTGAAGAAACAACAATTGTACTTTATCTTACACCGATTCTTAAAAGCCCGTCTCAGAATGGGTATGATACATCTGATTATGAGAAGATTCATGAAATGTTCGGTGATTGGGATGATGTTGAAACATTGAGAAATGAAGCACACAAACTTAATATGAAAATTATTTTGGATGTTGTGCTTAACCATTCCAGTAACGAAAATCCCTTACTAAAAGAAGACCCAGAAATGTATTCGTGGCAACATAAATACACTGTGCCTAATTGTTGGTGGGGATATGAAACACTAGTTGAATTCAACAAAAACAGTCCTAGGTATATGGAGAATCTTAAAAAGTGGCTCAATCTGTATGCTCAATATTTTGATGGCATTCGCTTAGATGTTGCAGATAATTTACCAGACTTTATCCTAAAAGCTATTAGAATTATTTTTAAAAAGCTTATAACTGGTGAAGTTTGGAAAAACGCTGTTACAGGCGAATATCGGGAGTTCCTTTTTGGGGATGAGTTGGATTCGGTTATGAACTACCAGTTTGCAATTGCGATATATAGATATATTCGCTGGGGAAATTACAGAAACTTTAGGCATATTGTCAAAAAAATCTGTAAATTGTATCCTAAAGAGGCTCTTATGGCTTCTCCAATTTTCTGTACATCGCATGATATTCCGAGAATGCTTAATATTCTGGTTGGAGATTTCATGAAAGAAGAAATTGAATATGAAACTCCTTGGGATATGGAGAAAAATGGATACTGGTATACGTATGGTCAATTTGATACAGATAAATTCCGTGAATGGGAATTTGAACATGACAAGATTCCTGATGAAAAAATGGAACTGGCATATAATTTGCAGGGATTAACAGTATTCCTTCAGTATACTTTGCCGGGACTTCCGTCGATTTTTGCTGGTGACGAAGCTGGTGTGATGGGATACAAAGATCCTATGAACAGAAAACCGTTTCCTTGGGATAATATCAATCAAAGATGCTATGAGCTCTATCGCAAAATGGGAGTATTTAGAAATGCTTATCCAGATGTGTTTTCTGATGTGGATTTCAAAATCCTTGAAATCGATGAGAGCAAATTAGTTTATCAAAGGAACGATTTGATTTTTGTTGTGAACAGGACCTCGAACTATATTCCGCTTTGGGAATTTACTATGAATGAGGTTGTGTTTTCTCTGAAGGAAACTGAAGAGAAGCATGTTCTTACTCCATACAATGCTATTGTATTCAAAGCGTAACTTGTTAACCAAAAAAGAGACTGCCTTGTAAGGTAGTCTCTTTGAAATTTTTATATAAAATTTGTTCTAGAATAAAATTATTGATAAAACAATAGTATTATGTTAAAATATATAAAGTGATTAAAAGTAGGGACTAATAGTTCCTTTTTATTATTTAGTTAGGAGAAAATATGAGAGTATTAGCAGTTGGTGATATTGTGGGGAAAACAGGTCTTCAAAAATTAAAAGATGTGTTACCATATATTATAAAGGAAAATGAAATTGATTTTATTATCGTAAATGGAGAAAATGCAGCTGATGGTATGGGTCTTACAGAAAAGATGTATAAAGAAATAAGAGGATTAAATGTTGATGTTGTAACAATGGGAAATCATACCTGGGGAAAAAAAGAAATATTTAATTTCATAGATGATAAGCATATTATAAGACCAGCAAATTATTCTTCAAACAATCCTGGAAAGGGATATGAATTTTATGAGTGCAAAGGAAAAACAATTGCTGTAATAAATTTGATTGGAAGAACAACAATGCCAGTTCTTTCCGAGAATCCTTTTATAGTTGCTAGAGATATTATAGATGAAATAAAAGAAGCAGTAGATATAATAATTATAGATTTTCATGCAGAAGCTACAGCTGAAAAAATTGCTTTAGGATATTATTTAGATGGTGATGCAACTATTATTTTTGGAACACATACACATGTACAAACAGCAGATGAAAAAATATTAGAAAATGGAACTGCATATATTTCTGATATTGGAATGACAGGACCTAAAAAATCTGTTATAGGAATGGATGTAGAAGCATCAATAAAAAGATTTGTTACATCTTTACCAGAAAAATATAGAGTTGCAGAAGGAAAGGGCATGTTTAATAGTTGTATTTTTGAAATTGATGATAACACAAATAAAGTTACAAAAATTGAAAGATTAAATAAATAAATTGCTATTTGTGTGAGTTAATTTTGCTAATTATAATAATGACATAGCAAAGTTCCAATATGATATTTTAGAAAATTTATGTTTAATATAATTCAT